>JBBQHI010000016.1:0-73589 GCA_038323835.1 Solirubrobacterales bacterium | reverse complement strand
CCCCGGCCCCCCCCCCCCCCCGGGCGGGGGGGGGGGGCGGCGGGGGGGGCGCCCCGGCCCCCCCCCCCCCCATGCCGGCGCGGCGCGGAGCCTGAGGGGTGATCAGGCGAGCACCGCAGCCATGCCATCCGGCGCTATGTTCGTGCGATGGCTTCGCCTCCGCGCACGCGTGAGAGCGAGGGGGAGCGCCAGCGCCGGCTGAACGCCCGCACGCTCGTGATCGCGAGCGCGGCCTCCGCATCGGCAGCAGCCGTGACCTCGCAGCTCTGGATCCACGGCACCTGGATCGCCGCGGCGATCACCCCTGTGATTGTCGCGCTGGTGAGTGAGCTGCTGAACCGGCCGAGCGAGCGCATCGCCCGCGCCCTGACGAGCGACCAGCCGGAGCTCGTGCTCGACGAAGGACCCGAGCCGCCCGCCGATGCGGTGCGCCCGGACCTCGACGCCCCCCGCCCCGATCCAGGGGCTCCGCCCCCCGCCGGCCCGGTGCGGGTCTACCGCCAGCCCGCGCGGACCCCCAAACGGCCGCGCGTGGCCGTGGGGATCGTCCTGGCCACGGCGCTGATCGCGCTGCTGGTGGCCGTGGTGGTGATCACCGTGCCCGAGCTGATCCTGGGGCAGTCGCTGGGGAAGGGGAACGGCGCCACCACGTTCGCGGGAGGGAAGGCCCGCCACAAGAGCTCGAGCTCGACCTCCGGCCAGACCACTACGGGCACGGACACCCAGGCCACCACGCCCACCGACACGACGGGCACGAACACGGGCACCACCGGCACCGATCAGTCCACCACCCCCAGGACCACCCCGACCACCACGACTCCCACCACCACCGCGCCGGGCACGAGCCTCGCGCCCCGCACCACTCCCTGACCTCGGCCGGTCGGGGCGCCAACACCGCTCGCGCACCCAGGCCGAAACCGCCCGGCCGCGTGCCACCATCTCAGACGATGGGCCATCACCACGCGCACGCGCACGACGCCGGGGGCAACACCCGCCGGCTGTCCGTGGCGCTGGCGCTCATCACCTCCTTCATGGTCCTGGAGGTGGTGGCGGGGATCCTGGCCTCGTCGCTCGCGCTGCTCTCGGACGCGGCCCACATGCTCACCGACGCCGGTGCGATCGCGCTCGCCCTCCTGGCCGCGCGGCTGGCGCGCCGCCCGGCGGGCGGAGGCTTCACCTTCGGACTGCGCCGCGCCGAGATCCTGTCCGCTCAGGTGAACGGCGCCACGCTGGTGGCCCTGGCCGTGCTGGTGCTCTACGCGGGCGTGCAGCGCCTGATCGACCCGCCCGCGGTGGAGGGCGCGACGGTTCTGATCGTGGCGGTGGTGGGAATAGGGGTGAACCTCGCCGCCACCACGGTGCTGGCCGGAGCGGACCGCCGGAGCCTCAACGTGGAGGGCGCCTTCCAGCACGTGCTCACCGACCTCTTCGCCTTCATCGCCACCGCGGTGGCCGGGGCCGTGATCCTGATCACCGGCTTCTCCCGCGCGGACGGCATCGCCGCGCTGCTCGTGGCGGCGCTCATGCTCCACTCGGGCTGGGGGCTCCTCGTGGACTCCGGACGAGTGCTCCTGGAAGCGTCACCACGCGACCTCGACCCGGACGAGATCGGCCGCACGCTCGCGTCCCAGCCCCACGTGGTGGAGGTGCACGACCTGCATGTCTGGGAGGTGAGCTCGGGCTTCCCGGCACTCTCCGCTCACATCACCGTCCGCTCGGGCTGTGACACGCAGTCCCACCGCCGCGACCTGGCGCTGATGCTCGGGCAGCGGTTCGGCATCGAGCACACAACGCTGCAGGTGGAGGAGCGGCACGGCGGCCCGCTCGCCATCGCGCCGCTGGCGCCCAGGGGCCGCGGTTGAGCGCACGCGCGGCCTGGGATCTCCTCAAGCGGACACTGGCCGGCTTCCGCGAGCTGGGCATGCAGGATTGGGCCGCCGCGCTCACCTACTACAGCGTGCTCTCCATCTTTCCCGCGATGCTGGTGCTGCTCTCGATCCTGGGCATCGTGGGCGACTCGGCCACCAGGCCGATCCTTGAGAACCTCGACAAGGTCGGGCCCGGTCCCGCGCACGAGATCGTGGACGGCGGGATCAAGAACGTGCAGGACGGGCGCGGGGCCGCGGGCCTCCTGCTCGTGGCCGGGCTGGCCGTGGCCCTGTGGACGGCATCGGGCTACGTGGCGGCCTTCATGCGCGCGTCCCACGTCATAAACGATGTGAGCGAGCGCCCCCCGATGTGGAAGGCGCTGCCGATGCGGCTGGGACTCACGCTGGTGCTCCTGATCCTCGTGGCCGTGTGCGGCACCGCGGTGGTGCTCACCGGCGGCCTGGCGGAGCAGGCCGGGAACCTGGTGGGGCTCGGCTCGACCGCTCTCGACGTGTGGGACGTGGCGAAGTGGCCGGTGCTGCTGGTGCTCGTCTCGTTCCTGTTCGCGCTGCTGTACTGGGCGGCGCCCGGCGTCAGGCAGGCGGGCGGGTTTCGTCTCGTTACCGCGGGCGGACTCGTGGCAGTGCTCGTCTGGGTCGCGGCCTCGGCCGGGTTCGCCTTCTACGTGTCGAGCTTCGGCTCGTACAACGAGACCTACGGGTCGATCGGCGGAGTGATCGTCTTCCTGGTGTGGCTGTGGATCTCCAACATGGCGGTGTTGCTGGGCGCGGTGATGAACGCCGAGATCGAACGCGCCCGGATGGCTGAATCGCGCCATCTTTAACCCAATCGAGGTTTGGTTCATCCGAAAAGGGGAGATCCTTCGTACACAGGTAGCCGACGCGGGACACTGGCTCGCTCGGTGCCAACAGGAAAAAGAGGGACGACCTGCGATCGCCGAGCGGTTGCGAGCCGGACCAAAAGGTCTCGCTAACTGCATGGAGGTCCCCCCTTGGTCGCCGCACCCCCTCTTACGCGGGCGAATGTCCGCTTTCGCAGGCCCGATGAATTCGAGCGGGAGCGCTCCCGCGAAACCGAGCGCCGACTGCTCGAGCTCTACCACCGCGAGGGCGATGTCCACGCCCGCGACGAGCTCGTAACCCGTCTCCTTCCCCTGGCTCGGGATCTCGCCCTGCGCTACTCGTACACCGACGAGCCGGTGGACGACCTGATCCAGGTCGCCACGCTGGGCCTGATCAAGGCCATCGACCGCTTCGAGCCCGGCCGGGGCACCAAGTTCACGAGCTACGCCGCCCCCACCATCCTCGGGGAGCTCAAGCGCCACTTCCGCGACAAGGGCTGGTCCCTGCACGTCCCGCGCGACCTCCAGGAGCGCGCGCTGGCCGTGAGCCGCGGCACCGAGGCCCTGTCCAAGGAGCTTGGGCGCTCGCCCAAGGTCAGGGAGGTGGCGCACCACCTCGGCTACACGACTGAGCAGGTGCTGGAGGCCAGCGAGGCCGCGGCCAGCTACGAGGCGGCCTCGCTCGACGCTCCCACCTCCCGCGAGGACGACGACGGTGCCTCACTGGTGGACATGCTCGGAGGCGAGGACTCGTCCTACGAGCTCGTGGAGAGCCGGGACGCGATCGCGAGCACCTGGCGCACGCTGCCCGACGTGGAGCGGCAGGTTGTGGAGCTGCGGTTCATGCACGACCTGACGCAGCGCGAGATCGGCGAGCGCATCGGGTACTCGCAGATGCATGTGTCGCGCCTGCTGCGCCGGGCCCTCACCCAGCTGGAGCACGCTGCGGAAGCCGCCTGAGCGCGCGGGCGTTCTCCACGGCTTCAGCGACGCGCGCGGGGAAGGCTCGCCGTGTCCACCACCTGGAACGCGCTTCCGGGCACGTTGCTGAGGGAGCGGAGGTCATCGTTGTCCCAGCCCTTGGCCGGGGCCCCGGAGACGTACCAGGGCGAGCCGTTGTCGGCCAGGATCATCCCGTAGCGCTTCAGGGCACGCAGCACCACTCGCGCCTGGCGCGGAAAGCGGGCAATTGGGAAGCTCTTCTTCAGCCGCAGGCGCTGGCCCATCGCCGGCAGTGACGGATCGGTCAGAGACGATGCGAGGTGACGCGCGGGATAGATGAAGGCCCGCCGGGTGCGAGGCGCAGTGAAGCGCAGAGCGTGTCGGATCGCCCCCGCCCTCACCTCCCCGTAGCGCGCGAGCCCGGGAAGGATCGGCAGGCCGGCGGCGTCGGCCGACGTCCAGCCCTTGGGCCGCAGCCGGTTCGATCGAAGGTTCCACACCGCGCCGGAGCCGGCCCGCCAGCGCGCACCGCCGTTCTCCGGGTAGGCGGCGTAGAGCTCGTAGAGGCGGCAGCGGGAGCGGTCCACCACGATCACGTGCCGGTCCCCGTCCGCGCCGCGACCCCCCTCCACGGGCGCGTTCGCGGGCACGGGATAGGGCCCGCGGTTCGACTCGTCCGCGTAGTCGAAGCTCACGGGCACGCGGCGCTGGCCGGCGGGCACGGTCACGTAGGGGATGCCGATCGGTCCCCCGTCGTAGAGGCCTGAGCCGAAGTCGGCGTGCATGTGGGCGTCGAGCCCGATGCTCCGGACGATCTGCGCCGAGCGCGACTGCACGGGCAGGCGGTCCACGCGCGCGTTCCACTGGCTGCTGGCCGGGAACACCGGGCACGAGCGCACCTTCGGCGCGCCGCCCGCACCAGCGCCCGCACCCGCGGCCAGTCCGAGCGCCGCCAATAGGCCGAGCGCCCCCACGAATGCACGGCTCCTCACTCGCTGGAGGGTAGGCCCGCGCACGGCCCGATTCGGCCCACTAGGCGGATGTACTAGCCGCGGACGCTGCCGCCCGCGCAACGCGCTCGCGTTGAGGGCCGACCGTGTAGCTCGGGTCGGCGGCGGACTGGAACCCGGCCCGGTACACGGCCCAGCGCTCGAGCATGGCCCCACCCAGCACCATCCCGGCGCCCGCGATCGTGGCGCCCCGACGCCGTCCGCGACTCGCCGCCAGCACCCCGGCGCCCGCGGCGGCCAGTGCCCCCGCGGCGCGGCCGAACGCTCCGGCGTGGCCCTGCCTGTAGGGCTCGCCCAGCTGGCCGAGGCGCCGCTCCATCAGCCGAGCCGCGCACACCTCGGCCACCGCGCCGCCCACCGCCAGTCGCCGCGCCGCGCCGGCGTGACGCTCCGGCGTGAGGATCGTGGCCGCGGCGCCCGCGCTGGCCGCCGCCCCGGCGGAGAACACGAGCGGCAGGGTGAGCCGCGCCTCCGACCACACGGGCACCGCCGTGTTCGCCACCAGTGCCGAGGTGTAGGTGGCGAGGACGAGACCCGAGAGCGCGGCCACCGGCCGCGCCGCCCGTGAGAGGCGGGGGAACAGCCCCAGCTCAGCGTTCGCCGCCGCCACCGCGGCCGCCGGGCCGAACGCCGCGAGCGTCCACGAGCCGACGCTCATGGGCGAGGTCACCTTCAGCACCCGGAGCATGTTCAGGAAGCGCGACGGTCGCCCGAGATCGGACACGAGCAGCGCCGGGCTCACCGCCGCTCCCCCCAGCGCCACCATCCGCGCCCGCCGGGCCAGCTCCCGCTCCCCGCGGAGCTCGGCCAGCTCCGCCAGCACCGCGGAGGCCCCGGCCATGCCGCCCACGAAGAAATACACCGGGATCTCCCAGGTCCACACCGGTGACTTGATCACAGGCCGCCCGTAGTAGGAGCGCGGCTCGGCCCGCGGCACCACCGGCCGCTCCCGCTCGCCCGCACTCACCTCCGGCCGCCGAACACCGCAGCGGCCACGCCGGCGGCCAGCGCCGCCGCGCCCAGCGCGGCGCCCGCCCACGTCCTGTGGAGCTCGCGCGTGGCGTCGCGCGGGTCCGGTGGCAGGCCGTAGACCTCCGGATCGTCGAGGAGGAGGAAGAAGGCGCCAAAGCCGCCGACCCCGTCGTCCGGATCCGCCCCGTAGAGCTGCGCCCCCTCCACCCCCGCCTCCACGAACAGCTCAAGTCGCTCCTGAGCACGCTCGCGCAACTCGCCGAGCTCGCCGAACTGGATCGACTGGGTCGGGCAGGCCTGAGCGCAGGCCGGCGTCAGGTCGTCCTTCAGGCGGTCGTAACAGAGGGTGCACTTCCAGGCTCGCCCGTCCTCCTCGCGCCGGTCGATCACGCCAAACGGGCAGGCCGGGATGCAGTAGCCGCAGCCGTTGCACACGTCGGGCTGCACCACGACCGTGCCGAACTCGGTGCGGAACAGCGCGCCGGTGGGGCACACCTCGAGGCAGGCGGCGTGTGTGCAGTGCTTGCACACGTCGGAGGCCATCAGCCAGCGGAAGCCGTCAACGTCGTGCGCGGCCGGGCCCCCCTCCCGCTCGGCCAGCAGGTTCAGTTCCGCCGCCTCCACCAGCGAGCGCGCGGCGGCGTCCTCCCCCAGCGGGCGCTTCTGCTCGATGAAGGCCACGTGGCGCCAGGTGTCGGACCCCAGCGCGACCGTGTTGTCGTACGACATGCCCGTGAGCCCGTCGCTCGAGTCGGGCACGCGGTTCCACTCCTTGCAGGCCACCTCGCACGCCTTGCAGCCGATGCACACCGACGTGTCGGTGAAGAAGCCCATGCGCGGGTGGGCCTCATCCCCGTATGAGCCCAGCCCCGGTGTGGTCACGTCCGCTCCCGCATCCCGGCCCGGCTGCGGTACTCCTCCACGAGCCCGAGCAGGGCGGGGCCCCGCGGACGGCGGCCGGGCCGCACGTCGCAGGTGGCCGCCTTCACCTCCTGGATGTGCACGTTGGGGTCGAGCACGATCGGGAAGAGGTCGTTCACCGTGTCGCCGGTCACGAGGCCCTTCGAACCCCAGTGGAAGGGCACGCCAATCTGGTGGATCGTCCGCCCGTCCACCGTCACGGGCCGCATCCGCTCGGTTACCAGCACACGCGCCTCGATGGCCGAGCGGGCCGTGACGATCGTGGCCCAGCCCCCGTGCTCGAGCCCGCGCTCCCCCGCCAGCTCCGGGGACAGCTCGCAGAACAGCTCGGGCTGGAGCTCGTTCAGGTAAGGAATCGTGCGCGACATGCCGCCGGCGGTGTGGTGCTCGGTGATCCGGTAGGTCGTCACCACGTGGGGGAAGACCTCGCTGCCGGGGTCGCCCGCCACCGGGTGGTAGGGGTTCTCCGGCCGCTGGTAGCGCTCGCGCATCGGATTGCGCTCCTGCCCGTAGAGCGGGTTGCGCGCGGGCGACTCCTGAGGTTCGTAGTGCGTGGGCAGCGGCCCGTCCACCACGCCGGTGGGCGCGAACAGCCAGCCCAGGCCGTCGGCCTGCGTGATGAACGGGGCGGTGCCGCGCAGGGCGGCAAGCCCGCGTACGTCGTCCTCGCCCGGCTCGAAGTCCGGACGCTTGTCCGGCGGGCCGATGTCTGGATGGTCCACGCCGGTCCATCGCCCGGCCTCCTCGTCCCACCACACGTAGCGCTTGCGCTCCGACCACGGCCTGCCCTCCGGGTCGGCCGACGCGCGGTTGTAGAGGATGCGGGTGTTCGCGGGCCAGGCCCAGCCCCACTCGCTCGCCACCCAGTTCTGCTCACGCCCGGGGCGGCGGCGCGCGGCCTGGTTCACGCCATCCGCGAACACACCCGCATGAATCCACGAGCCGCAGCTGGTGGAGCCGTCGGCCCGCAGCTCGCCGTAGCGGGGGATGTGCCCGCCCTCCGCCCCGCGGCCTCCGATCTCGCGCAGCACCTCGGCCGCATCCGGCTCGTCGGTGGGGCCCTTCACCGGGTAGTCCCAGGTGAGGTCGAGCAGCGGGCGGTCGCGCGCCTCGGCCGACCCGGCCAGCCGCTCGCGGATCTTGCGTCCCAGGTGGAAGAAGAAGTGGAGATCGGAGCGGCAGTCTCCGGACGGCTCCACCGCCTTCTCGTGCCACTGGAGCAGGCGCTGGGTGTTGGTGAAGCAGCCGTCCTTCTCCGTGTGCGCCGCCGCCGGCATGAAGAACACCTCGGTGGCGATGTCCTCGGTGACCAGCTCTCCGGTCTCGATCTCCGGCCCGTCCTTCCAGAACGACGCGGTCTCGATCTCCATCAGGTCGCGCACCACCAGCCAGTCGAGCTTCGTCATGGCAAGCCGGTGGAGCTTCGAGTTGGCGTTGCCCACGGCCGGGTTCTGGCCCACGGCAAAGAACCCCCTCACCTTGCCGTCGAGCATGCGGTCGAAGGTGGAGTAGATCGAGTGGTCGCCGTCGATCCGCGGCAGATGCCCGAAGCAGAAGTCGTTCTCGGCCGTGGCCGCGTCCCCCCACCACGCCTTCAGCATGCTCACCAGGTAGGCGTCGAGGTCGCCCCAGGCCCCGGTCTGCGGAGCGTTGGCCTCCACGAAACTGTGGAGCCCGGGCTCCGGCTGGGGGCTCGGCATCGGTATGTAGCCGGGCAAAATGTTGTACAGCGTCGGGATATCGGTGGAGCCCTGGATGTTCGCGTGGCCGCGCAGGGCCAGGATCCCGCCGCCTGGGCGCCCGATGTTGCCCAGGAGCAGCTGGAGGATGGCCGCGGTGCGGATGTACTGCACGCCCACGGTGTGCTGCGTCCAGCCCACCGCGTAGACGAGCGCGGAGGTGCGATCGGGCCCCGAGTTGGCGCACAGCGCCTCCGCCACGCGCCGGAAGTCCGCCCGTGAGACGCCGCAGATCCGCTCCACCACCTCCGGGGTGTAGCGGTTGAAGTGACGTTTCAGGATCTGGAACACACAGCGCGGGTGCTTGAGGTCGAAGTCCATCTGCGGCGGCAACCCCTTCTCGAGCGGGATGCCGTGGGCGCCATGCGCCTGCTCACCGGACACGTCGGCCTCGTGGTCCACCCCGGCGTAGCTCCACGTGGAGTTGTCGTACACCCCCCTCTCCGGATCCCAGCCCGAGAACAGCCCGTCCAGGTCCTCGGTGTCCTCGAAGCCGGGCTTCACGATCACCGGGGCGTTGGTGTAGTGGCGCACGTACTCGCGGAACTCGAGGCCGTTCTCCAGCACGTAGCGCACCAGCCCGCCGAGGAAGGCGATGTCGGAGCCCGCGCGGATGGGCACGTGGAGGTCGGCCATGGCGCTCGTGCGCGTGAAGCGCGGGTCCACGTGGATCACCTTCGCCCCCCGGGCCTTGGCCTCCATCACCCACTGGAAGCCGACCGGGTGGCACTCGGCCATGTTGGACCCCTGGATCACGATGCAGTCCGAGTTCTGGAGGTCCTGCTGGAAGGTGGTGGCGCCGCCTCTACCGAACGAGGTCCCCAGACCGGGGACCGTGGAGGAGTGTCATATGCGGGCCTGGTTCTCGATCTGCACCGCGCCGAGCGCGGTGAAGAGCTTCTTGATCAGGTAGTTCTCCTCGCTGTCCAGCGTGGCCCCGCCGTAGAAGGCGAAGCCGCGTGTCCGGGCGAGGCGGGTGCGCGGGTCCCCCTCCGCGTGCTCCTCCCAGGTCTCGGCGCGGGCGGCCATCACCCGGTCGGCGATCATGTCCGTGGCCGTCTCGAGGTCCAGCTCTTCCCACTCCGTGCCGTGCGGACGGCGGTACTTGACCCGGTACTCGCGCGAGAGGCTGTTCACGAGGCCCTCGGAGGCCGAGCCCTTGGGGCACAGCCGCCCCCGTGAGATCGGGCTGTCCGGGTCGCCCTCGATCTGGATCACCCGCCCGTCCTTGGCGAACACCCGCTGGCCGCAGCCCACGGCGCAGTACGGGCAGACGGAGCGGACCTCGGTGTCCGCGTCGGCAATCCGGGGCCGGAGCGTGCTCGATCGGCGCGAGCGCGACGCCTTGCCGAGTCCTAGCGGGTCGCGCAGCTGCCGGACCAGCGGCGGTAGTCGCTCGGTCCATCCGGTACTGCGCTTCCGGTCCCGGTCCACGCTCTCGGGAGTCCCTTACCCGCCCGCCGCCATCGCTACCCCGTGGTCCGGGTCACCGGCTCAGCCCTGCGGGTCGGAGACCTGCACGCGGGCGGACTCGTCGCCCTCGGGCACGCGTCCGTCGCGACCGACGTAGCCGTCCTTGCCGCCGGTGATCAGGTAGAGCGCGGGCTCGTCGCCCACGTTCTTGATCTTCCGCACGGTGGCGGCATCCACCCGGGCCAGGCCGCCGGGACCGAGCACCCGGCTCGTGCCGTCCCCGAACATGAACTCCAGCGTGCCGCGGTGCACGAAGTAGAGCTCCTCCTGCTCGTCGTGGAAGTGGCGGCCGGTCTCGATCCCCACCGGGATCTCGATGGCGTTGACGCCGAAGGCGGTCACCCCCAGCTCGCGGCGCACCTTGCGAAAGCCCGGACCGTCGCCCAGGCCGTCCACGTTCGCGACGGCGTAGCCCTCGCCCTCCACGACTTCATTTACCTCGTCGGCCATGGCCCCAGACTACATCCCTGAGATCAGGCTGCGCGTTCGGCGCTGCGCAGGCCCCCGCGTGCCCAGAGCAGGGCCACGAGAGCCAGACCGATCGCGACGGCGAAGGCCAGCAGGACCTGCGTCGGATCGCCGGCCAGGAAGCTGCGCTCGGTCTCGAGGAAGCGGGTCACCGGGTTCAGTGAGGCCGCCGCGTGCACCCAGCCGGTGAGCAGTTCGTAGGGCAGCCAGACCGGGGCCAGGAAGAGCAGCAGGAACACCGGCACCTGCATCGCGGGAGCGGCCTGCATGGTGCGCAGCCGCATGGCCACGCCGCTGCCGAAGAGCATCGCCCCCAGGTTCACGAGCAGTGCCAGCGTGTAGAGGCCGAGCAGGTCCAATCCTCCACCCACCACCGTCATCCCCGTGATCAGCGCCACGGCGGTGATCACCACGATCGTGGTCACGGCTCGGGCGACGGCGGCCACCCAGTAGCCGGCCACGATGCCGCCGTGCCGGGGCGCGGCCAGCAGCAGCCGGCGCGCGAAGCCGGACTCGAAGTCGCGGGCGATCGAGAAGCCGGTGAACACGCCTCCGAAGGCCGACGCCTGGAGCAGCACGAAGCCGTAGACGAAGGCGGTGTAGTTCGACCCGTACTCGAACCCGGGAATCGAGCCCACGCGCGAGAGCCCGCCGGCGAAGGCGGTGAAGAAGAAGAGCGGGAAGAGCAGGCCGGGGAGGAGGATGGCCGGGTTGGTGAAGTAGTTGTGCACGGAGCGCCAGCCCACGGCACGCCCCACCTGAATGAGGCCGCCGAGCCTCATGTGCGCGCCATCTGGGTGCGCAGCGCCGAGGACGCCGCCACGAGGGCGACCACCGCGATCGCCGCGGCCGAGCCGAACCCGTAGGCCAGGGCCTTCCCGTCCCAGCCGGTGATCACCAGCGAGCGGATGCCCTCGAGGATGTACGAGACCGGGTTCCACGTGGCCACGGTGCGGAACCAGTCCTGCTGGATCAGGTTCCGCGGAAGCGCCATCGAGGACAGGAACAGCGCGGCGAACATCAGCGGGAAGATGCCCTGCACCGCCTCTCCGGAGCCGGTCCGGAGGGCGACGAAGGCGCCGATGCTGCCGAAGCCGAGCGAGATGAGAAGCGCCAGCGCCGCGATCACGAACGCGCCGGCCACGCCCGACTGGATGCTCGCCCCGGCGATCAGCCCCACCACCAGGAAGGTGGTGGCCTGGATGGCGCCGAGCGCCAGCACCCCCGCGAGCTGGCCAACGAGCAGCGCCGTGCGCCGAAGCGGCGTGAGGGACAGGCGGTTGAGGAAGCCCGTCTCCACGTCGCTGGCCACGTTGGTGCCCGCGCTGTTGGCCGCGAAGAGGCCGCCCTGCACGAAGCACACGGCGAGCACGAAGTCGAGATAGCGGGGCGCGGGGAAGCCGGGGATCTTGGTGGCGTTCTGGAGACCGCCGCTGTTCACGGCCAGGAGCAGAAGCGGGAAGAAGAGAGCGGGCACCACCATCGCCGGCTGGCGCAGGGTGCGAAGCACCGAGCGCCGGGCAAGCGTCCCTACCTGGAGAACCAGGTCGGACTTCACGCGGCCACCGGGTCAGCCGTCTCCGGCTCCGCCGAGTCGTCCCCGTCGCCGGCACCCTCGAGGTGGCGGCCGGTCTTGGCCAGGAACACGTCGTCGAGGGTGGGCGAGTGGAGCTGGAGGTGACCCATGCGCACGTCCTCGGCGTCGAGGGCCCGGACCACGTCGGCCAGCTGAGCGTCACCGCCCGAGAGCCTCACCCCCGCGCCCTTGGGCGAGGCGGGCACGGACTCGCCGAAGCGGGCCAGCACCTCGCGCATCCGGGAGAGGTCACCGGGCTCCGCCGGGATCACCTCGAGGCTCGGGCGCCCGATCTCCGCCTTGAGCTCCTCCGGCGTGCCCTCGGCCACGATCCGTCCCTGGTCGATGATGCCGATCCGGTCCGCCAGCACGTCGGCCTCCTCCAGGTACTGGGTGGTGAGGAAGACCGTGACCCCGTCGTCGGTGGCCAGGCGCTGAACCTCGTTCCACAGCGCCGAGCGGCTCTGCGGGTCGAGGCCCGTGGTGGGCTCGTCCAGGAACAGGATCCGCGGTCCGTGAACGAGCGCCAGGGCGAGGTCCAGGCGACGCTTCATGCCACCGGAGTAACCACGCACCTTGCGGTCGGCGGCCTCCATCAACCCCACGCGCTCGAGCAGCTCGTTGGAGCGGCTCACCCGTTCCGCCCGGGGCAGGCCGTGCAGTGCGGTCTGGAGCTTCATGTGGTCCCGTCCGGTCAGGAAGGGGTCGAGGGCGGCCTCCTGGAGTGCGGCGCCGATCGCCGCGCGAACCGCCGGGCCGTCCTCCACCACGTCGTGTCCCGCCACCCGCGCGGTCCCCGCCGTGGGCGGCAGCAGCGTGGTGAGCATGTGCACGGTGGTGGACTTCCCCGCCCCGTTCGGCCCGAGGAACCCGTACACCTCGCCGGGCGCGACCTGAATGTCGATTCCATCCACCGCTCGGGGGCCCTTCTTGAACTCTCTGACGAGGCCGGACGTCTCGATGGCGGGCGTATCGCTCATGGCGCCTGACCGTAGCGCGCTGCCCCCGAAACGGCACGGGCCCCGGCCGAAGCCGGAGGCCCGCAGAGTCTGCCTAGGCGCCCTGGGCATGCACGCCCGAGCCGTGGCCCACGAGCCGGCCCGAGGCGATCGCCCCGAGACCGCCCACCACACCGGCGCCGAGAGCGGCCAGCGCCCAACCGGTTCCGGTTAGGTCGAGTCCGAGCGCGGAGTCGAGCGACACGTCTCCGGCGCCCACTCCGGCGAGCGCAAATGCGATCAGGCCGTAGACCAGGGGCAGTTCGATGCCGTTACCGGTCGCCCAGATCCCCTGTCCGCGATGCGCGGTCAGCGCGGCCGTGACCATCGTGGCGATCAGGAGGGCAGCTGCCACCGGCACCAGGAGCCCCAGCGCCAGCAGAAGGCCGCCGAAGAACTCCGCGGATCCGCCAAGAATCGCGTGCACGCGACCCGGCCGCAGGCCCATGGAATCCATGAAACCGGCAGTCCCCTCGATCCCATGGCCGCCAAAGAGGCCGAAAAGTTTCTGCGCGCCGTGACCCACGAAGAGCAGTCCGACGAATACATGTAGAGCAAGTAGACCGATGGCCACCGCGCCACCTCCTTACGATTGGTAACCAGCTGATGCTAAGTTTACCGAGGTCGTTGCGCACGCAAATATTTCTCTGCGCTCCCGGGCAGGAGGGCGCAAGACGGGCGTCGAACAGAGTCGCTATACTTTCGATAGCAATCGAACTATCTAACCGAAGCGTGGTTAATGGCTGAAGCAACTGTTACCCGGAGTGCACCCACTCCACCTGAGCTGCTTGAGGACTCTCTGCAGCTCTTTTTCAACGAAGCGCGTCGCTATCCGCTGCTCACAGCAGCGGAGGAGATCGAGCTGGCCAAGCGCATTGAAAAGGGCGATCTCGCCGCCAAGGACCGCATGGTCAACGCAAACCTGCGGCTGGTCATCTCCGTGGCACGCAAGTACCAGGGGCAGGGTCTGCCCCTCACCGACCTGATTCAGGAGGGCATGCTGGGCCTGATCCGCGCGGTCGAGAAGTTCGACTGGCGCAAGGGCTTCAAGTTCTCCACATACGGCACGCTCTGGATCCGCCAGGCGATCGGCCGCGGCCTGGCCAACTCCGGCCGAACCGTGCGCCTTCCGGTTCACATCGTGGCCCGAGCCCGCAAGATCGCGGACGCCGAGCGCAAGCTGGCGGCCGATCTGGGCCGCTCGCCCACCGAGGAAGAGATCGCCGCGCACGTCGAGCTTCCGCTCGACGAGGTGGCTGACATCCGGCGCGCGGACCGCGGGCCGGCGAGCCTCGATCAGGGCGTCGGCGAGGACGGCGACACCGCCCTAGGAGATCTGGTGGCCGGTGACGGTCCCAGCGTCGACGACGAGGTGGCCAACGAGATGGCGAACGAGAGCCTCCGTGCGGCCGTGGACACCCTCCCCGAGGTGGAGCGCAACGTGATCGCGCTCCGGTTCGGACTGAATGAGGAGCAGCCGGTCGCGCTACGCGAGACCGGTCGGCGCCTCGGGCTCTCGAGCGAGCGCGTGCGCCAGCTCGAGGGCCGCGCCCTCAAGCGCCTTGCGCGCGAAGAGGCCGTGGCCGCCCTGCGCGACGCGGCGTAATCCCGCCTGGGCGGCTAGGAGCGGAGCCCGATAGGTGATCGGGCGAGCACCGCAGCCATGCAATCAGGCGCCCAGCGGGCGTGCCGTCTCGTCCGCAATCGACTCCAGCAACCCGGTCATGCCCCCGCGCGCGAAGGCTGCGCGCTGGCGCATGGCCCCGTTGCCCTCCCGCAGTATCCGCTCCACCGCCTCCAGCTCCGGGGCCTGGCTTTCCAAGTCGTCCAGGAGCTGCCGCGTGGCTTCACGCAACGGCATCAGCCGGTCGCCGTGAAGGATCCGGGCGTCCAGCCCGTCGCGTGAGGCGCTGAACCAGGACCAGGCCACGGCCTGGCCGGCCGCCGGGTGCTCGAGCGGCTCCTCCACCCCGCGCCGCACGATGGCGCTGACGAGTGCAGCGATCCCCGCAGCGTCGTCGAGCCGCGACTGAACGTCCAGCTCGCGCATCTCCACCGTGCCCAGCCGCGGCTGGAGCCGCACGTCCCACCAGACCATCGTCCCGTCGGCGTCGCTGGGCCCTCCGCCCCGCGCCACGGCCTCCAGCTCTTCGACGTACTCGGCCCACACGCGCAGCGGCGGTGGCGCGCCGCGCCCGGGATACCCGCGCACCAGCGCCGAGCGGGCGCTGGCCAGACCCGAGTCCAGGCCGAACCAGAAGGGCGAGGACGCGGCCAGCCCCTCGAGCAGCGGCAGGCGCTCGCGCAGGGCGGTGAGGGCCGCGCACGCCTCGTCGGCGCCCGGGATGCCCACGTGCACGTGGAGGGCGCACTCGGGCGTGCGCCGGATAAGGCCTCGCATCTCCTCGCCCACGCGCTCGTAGCGCGGCGCGTCGGTGAGCTCCACGTCCCCGAACCGGCCCGACGGGTGCAGGCCCACGGCGAGCAGCGTGGCCCCGGTGCCGCGCGCCGCGGCCCGGCCCTCGTCCAGCTGCCCCGCCGCCCGGCCGGGCGTCTCCGCCGGCTCCGAGCGCAGCTCCAGCTCGGCCAGGAAAGCCTCGTGCCCGGCCCGCTCCGGCGGGAGGCCGAGCCGCGGCACCACCTCGGCCGCGGTGTGTGACAGGGCCAGGTCGCCGGCATTCACCAGCAGCAGCTCTTCCTCCAGCCCCACGCTGAAGGGGGTACCTCGCCCGAAGGCATGGTTGATCGGGCCGAGGCGGGTCACCGGGGCGCGGTTCGTATCAGGCCGGGCCGCCGCGCGCGGCCCACCGCCTCAGGCAGCGGCCGCCGCGATGCGCTCCAGCTCGTCCGGCTCCAGCCGCAGGTCGGCCGCGGCCACGTTCTCCTCGAGGTGCTCCACCGAGGAGGTGCCGGGGATTGGGAGTATCACATCCGCGCGGGCGAGCAGCCACGCCAGCGCGACCTGGCCGGGAGACGCGTCGTGGGCGCCGGCCACCTCGTCCAGGGGTCCGCCCGGCCGGGCGAGCCGGCCGGTGGCGAGGGGAAACCAGGGGATGAACCCGATGCCCTCGGCCGCGCATACCTCGAGCACGTCCTCGGAGGACCGGTCCTCGAGGTTGAAGCGGTTCTGAACGGTCACGACCTCCACGATCGCGCGTGCCTCGGCGAGCTCGTCGGTGGACACGTTCGAAACGCCGATATGCCGGATCTTGCCCTCGTCCTGTAGCTCCCCGAGCGCGCCCACCGAGTCCGCGTAGGGAACCTCGGGGTCGGGCGAGTGCAGCTGGTAGAGGTCGATACGGTCAACCCGCAGCCGCCGCAGGCTGCCCTCGCAGCACTCCTTGAGGCGCTCGGGCCGGGCATCGCGGGGCCACTCTCCCGGTCCAGTGCGCCGCAGCCCGCCCTTGGTGGCGATCACGAGCCCATCCGGGTAGGGGTGCAGGGTCTCGGCGATCAGCTCCTCGCTCACGTCGGGGCCGTAGGAGTCCGCGGTGTCGATCAGGTTCAGGCCGAGCTCGGGCACCCGGCGCAGGACGGCCCTGGCCTCGCTCGGATCCTCGGGCGGGCCCCAGATGCCGTCGCCGGTGATGCGCATAGCGCCGAACCCGAGACGGCCGACCTCGAGGTCGCCGCCGATCTTGAAGGTATCCATGCCGGGCTTCTACCACCGCCCGGCCCCGCTCACACCTCGAGGCGCTCCGTCAGGACCTCCGCGCGCTTGCGAAAGCGCTCGACGCTCTTCAGCTTGACCTCCTCGTAGCCCCGGATCACGTCCGGGAGCTCGGCCAGCTCCACGGCGGTGCCGTGCGACTCAGGCGTGAGCGCGGCCACGGCGCCCGCCACCATCTGCTCGTACTCGCCGATCAGGCCCCGCTCCAGCCGGCGCACGCGCGCATGCCCGAACGGGTCAAGAGGCGTGCCGCGCAGCCGGCGCGCGGCGCGCAGCATGCGGAGGGCGGGCACGAACCAGCGGCCCAGCTTCAGCTTGCGCTTCATTCCCAGCGCGCGCAGGAACGGCGGATGGAGGTTGAACCAGATCCGTGCGTCCTCGCCCAGCTCCCGCCGCATCCGCGCACGCTCGAACCCGTCGAGATGGAGCCGGGCCACCTCGTACTCGTCCTTGTAGGCCATCAGCTTGTGGAGGTTCCGCGCCACTGCGCAGGCCAGCTCGTCGTGTCCGGGCGCCAGCTCCTGCTCCGCCACCTGGACCCGGCGCACCGCCTGGGCGTAGCGCGCCGCGTAGGAGCGGCCCTGGTAGGCCACGAGCTCCGGTATCCGCACCTCCACCAGGCGCCGAAGCTCGCCGCGGTTGCCGTCCACCGCCTCGTCCACCAGAGCGGACTCCCGCTCGGAGAGCCCACGCGGCTCCGGCGTGTCACCGGGGCCGGACAGCGCACGCTCCAGGGCCTCGGGGTCGGCCACCGCCGCGCGTCCCCAGGCGAACGCGCTCAGGTTCTTGTCCACGGCCGCGCCGTTCAGCGTGATGGCCTGCTCGAGCGCCTCGGCGGACACGGGCAGCAGGCCACGCTGGTAGGCCGCGCCGAGCATCAGCGTGTTGGTCATCATGTGGTCGCCGAAAAGGCGCTCGGAGAGCTCCTGGGCATCGAGGTACAGGTTGTGCTCGCTGCGAGTGACGGCGGCGATGCGGTCGAGCTGGGGCGAGAGCTCGGGAAAGCGCTCATCGGGGTCCAGGACCATGCGCCCCGTGGGCACGGCGCCGGTGGACACCACGGCCACCGTGCGTCCCGGCTCGGCCGTTGCCAGGTTCGCGTCGGTGGTGGCGCCAAGGAGGTCGAAGCCGAGATAGGTGTCCACGCTGCCCGCGGGCGACTTGCTCGCCGAGGCCAGCGGGCCGCGCGAGATCCGCAGGTCGGAAACCACGGGGCCGCCTTTCTGGGACAGGCCGGTTTGGTCCAGGCCCCGGACGTGCAGGCCGTCGATCAGCGCGGCCATGCCGAGCACCTGGCTGACGGTGACCACTCCGGTGCCGCCGATGCCCATCATGCGCACGGCGCACTCGGTGTCGCTCATCAGCAGCTCCGGCCGGGACAGGCCGGCAGGTGGCTTCGGCACCACGTGCTTGGCCCGCTTCCCGGGCACGACGGTGAGGAAGGACGGGCAATCCCCCTCGACGCACGAGTAGTCCTTGTTGCATGAGGCCTGGTGGATCTGCGTCTTGCGCCCGAACTCGGTCTCCGTGGGCACCACGGAGAGGCAGCTCGACTTCTTCCCGCAGTCGCCGCAGCCCTCGCACACGCGCTCGTTGATCCAGATCCGCTCTGCCGGCTCCACCGCCTTGCCGCGCTTGCGCTTGCGCCTCAGCTCGGCCGCGCACTCCTGATCGTGGATCAGCACCGTGACGCCCGGCACCGCGGCCAGCTCCTGCTGCACCGGGATCAGCTCGGACCGATCCCGCACCTCGGCGATCGGCGCCAGCTTCACGCCGCGGTAGCGCAAGGGATCCTCGGTGGTCACCACGATGCGCCGGACGCCCTCGAGCTCGAGCCAGCGCGTGAGCTCGGGCACGTCCATCCCGCCCTCCACGCGCTGACCGCCGGTCATGGCCACGGCCTCGTTGAAGAGCAGCTTGTAGGTGATGTTCACCCCGGAGGCCACCGCGGCGCGTACGGCGAGCGAGCCGGAGTGATGGAAGGTGCCGTCGCCGATGTTCTGGACCAGGTGGCGGTCATCGGTAAACGGCGCCATGCCGATCCACTGCGCGCCCTCCCCTCCCATCTGGGTGATGCCGGTGATCTCGCCCTTGCCCTCGGGGTTGAGCAGCACCATCGTGTGGCAGCCGATGCCCGCGCCCACCAGCGTGCCCTCGGGCGCCTTGGTCGAGCTGTTGTGAGGACAGCCGGAGCAGAAGAACGGAGAGCGGGCGGCCATCGGCAGCGGCCGCGGACGGCCCGCGATCGCGTCCAGGTCGGCGATACGGGCGCCAACCGAGGGAATCTCCACCCGGCCCTGGAGCCGGGCGGCCACGGCCCGGGCCACCATGTCTGCGTCCAGGTCGAGCGTGGAGGGCAGCAGCGGCGTGCCGTGCTCGTCGCGCTTGCCCACGATCCGGGGAGCGCCGGAGGTGCCGTACAGGGCCTCCTTGAGGTGGGTCTCGATGAAGGGACCCTTCTCCTCGGCCACGAGGATCTCGTCGAGCCCGTGGGCGAACTCGCGCACCACCGTGGGCTCGAGCGGCCAGATCATCCCCAGCTTGAGCAGCCGGATCCCGGCGCGCTCCAGCGCGCGCTCGTCGAGGCCGAGCGCACGGAGGGCGTGCAGAAGGTCGTAATAGGGCTTGCCGGCGGCCACGATCCCGAGCCAGGCGTCGCGCGCTCCCTCGATCCGGTTCACGCCGTTCTCACGGGCGTAGGCCAGGGCCAGGTCCGTGCGGATCCCGCGAAGCGTCTCCTCCATCTCGAGCGAGGCGGGAGCCAGCAGGTTGCCGTTGGGCACGTGGGAGTACGGGCGCCCGCGCCACTCGATCTCGGGCAGCACCGGGGTCACGCGGCCGGGGGCCACGTCGGCGGTGCCGAGCGCGTCGGCCACGCTGGTCACGATCTTCATCGAGCTCCAGAGCCCTGAGGCCCGCGAGCAGGCCCAGGCGTGGAGGCCGAGGTCGAGCACGTCCTGCACGTCGGCCGGGAAGAACACCGGCATGTGCAGGCCCGCGAGCAGCGACTCGGACGCGCTCGGCAGCGTGGACGACTTGCTGGCGGGGTCGTCCCCCACCACGGCGATCGCGCCGCCGGTGCGCGAGACGCCGACAAAGTTGCCGTGCCGCAGGGAGTCGGCCGCGCGGTCGAGCCCGGGCGCCTTGCCGTACCAAAGGCCGAGCACGCCGTCGTAGCGCGAGCCGGGAAGGGCCGCGGCCAGCTGGCTCCCCCACGCGGAGGTGGCGCCCAGCTCCTCGTTCAGGCCCGGCACATGGCGCACGTGATGCTCGGCGCAGAGCTCGGCCTGGCGCTGAAGCTCCTGGTCGAGGCCGGCGAGCGGCGAGCCCTGGTAGCCGGACACGAGCGTGCCCGTGTGGAGCCCGAGGCGGCGGTCGGCCCTGTGCTGGTCCAGGGGCAGCCGGACCAGGGCCTGAACGCCGGTGAGCAGGATCCGGCCCTCCTCCAGGCGGTACCTGTCCGCGAGCGTGACCTCGCGGGCCGGAGCCCGGCGGCGGTCCCCGCGGGAGGCCGAGGGGCGTCGCTCCTGGGCGCGTGGCCTGCGGCGTTCCGGACGTTCACGCAGCGCGGTGGGGTTCACTCGTCTCTCCTCGGGTACAACCGGTCGGCAGCCCTATGGCAAAGACAACTTACCATTGGCGGCACACGGAGCACCCTACCCGGATGGCGGATGCTCCTCTAAATCTTGTCCACCAGTATTGGCACGGTTCCGGTTGATGTCAACGCTTTTCCCCTCTATGGTCAATTGAAATGACCATTTCTGCCCGGTCTCCGATTCTTTCCACCTCGGCCGTCGCCGACGACGATCACGAACGCATCGTCGTCCGCCAGGACCGCGCCACCGGCACGCGGCTGGTGGTGGCCGTGCACTCCACGGTTCTCGGCCCCGCCCTCGGCGGGCTTCGCCTGAAGCGCTACCCCGGCGGCCTCGGCGAGGCGATGGCTGACGCCGTGGGCCTGGCCCGCACGATGACGCTCAAGGCCTCGGCCGCCGGCCTCGCGCTCGGGGGCGGCAAGGCCGTGATGATCGACGACGGCGCGCAGCACATGCGCAACGCCCGGCTCGAGGTGGCCGCCCGCACCGTGGACGAGCTGGGCGGCGACTACGTGACCGCCGAGGACATAGGCACCACCACGGCGGACATGGACCTGATGTCGCGCCACACCCCCTACGTGGTGGGCCGCTCGCCGGCCGCCGGCGGAGGCGGCGACCCATCCCCGGTCACGGCCGAGACCGTGTTCCGCTCGGTGGGCTGCGGGCTGCGCGCCGCCACCGGATCCGCGGACCTCGACGGACGCCGGGTGGGCATCGTGGGCCTCGGCAAGGTGGGCTACGAGCTGGGCGCCAAGCTCGCCGCCGGGGGTGCGCAGGTGACCGCCTGCGACCTGGATCCCGAGCGGGTCGAGCGCTTCGTGCAGGAGCACGGTGGACAGGCCGCGCCGTCGGCCGAGGCCGTGCTCGGGCTGGAGCTCGACGTGCTCGCCCCCTGTGCCGCCGGCGGGATGATCGACGACGCGATGGCGCGTTCGATCGACTGCCGGGTGGTGGCGGGCGCGGCCAACAACCCGCTCACGAGCCGCGAGCTCGCCGGCACGCTGGCGCGCCGGGGGATCCTCTACGTGCCCGACTTCCTCGCCAACTGCGGTGGGCTCATCCATGTGGCCACCGAGTGGTACGGCGGCGAGGGGCCCGCCGAGTCCGTGCTGGTGGACCGCGCCGAGGAGAGCATCGAGCGGGCGATCGCCACGGCCGAGGCCGAGGGTTCCACACCGCTGGAGGTGGCCGAGCGCCAGGCCCTCGAACGGGTCGAGGCGGGGCGAGCGTGAGCTCCGGGCTCCTGGCCGGGGAGCGCCCATATACTCGAACCGGTTTGCAGCGCGACTTTGAACCGGTCGCCACCCGCCGGACCTTTCAGGAGGCGGTGGAGCAGATCGCCGAGAAGGTCAAGGCCGGCGACCTGCACGTGGGTGACCGTCTCCCCTCCGAGCGCGAGCTCGCGGCGCGGATGCAGATCAGCCGCCCCACGCTCCGCGAGGCGGTGAAGGTGCTGGCCGAGGCCGGCGTCCTCGAGGTGCGCCGCGGGCAGGCGGGCGGAATCTTCGTGGCCGCCGAGCTGGTGCCGCGGGAGCTGCTCCAGAGCCGCCAGGAGATCCGCGTGGGCGAGGTCTCCGGCGTGCTGGAGGCCCGCAGGCTGCTCGAGCCCCGTGTTGCGCAGCTGGCCGCGGTGCACGCCAGCGAGGAGGACTTCGCGGCCATGGCCGCGCTGATCGCGCGCAAGCGGGAGCTGGCCGCGCGCGACGACGTGCTGCGCCACGAGGACCTCTTCCTCCAGCTCGACCTGAAGTTCCACCTGGCGATGGCCCGGGCCACGCGCAACTCCACCGTCGTGTCGCTCATGCGCAGCCTGTTCAAGCGGCTCGAGATCGCGCGCGACATGGCCCTTCACGCGCCGCCCGTGCCCGACTGGGTGATCGACGTGCACGAGCGGACGCTCGCGGCGATCCGCAGCGCCGACTTCGCCGCCATCGACGAGGTGATGGACGAGCACCTCGCGCAGCTCGAGCAGATCTGGGAGCTGGAGACGGGCCGTGGGCTGGTGCGCCCGCTGCCGGACTTCCTCCAGCCGGTGGCCGCCCGGTCACGGGCGCTGCGCGCCTAGGGAGGAGCGCAGGCCCGATCGGTGATCGGGCCTAGCACCGCACCATGCCTAGTCCGGCGATAGCGTGGCGGGCATGTCCGGACCGCTGCTCGTTGTGGATGCGCCCTCGATGCTGTTCCGCGCCTTCTACGCGCTGCCCGACTCGATCACCGGAAGCGACGGGCACCCGGTGAACGCGCTGCTGGGCACGGCGAACCTGGTGCTGCGCGAGGTGGAGGAGCACTCGCCGCGGGCTGTGGTGCTGTGCTTCGGTCCCGACGCCGCCGACTACCGGGTGGAGCTGTTCGACGGATACCACGCCCAGCGCCCCGAGGTACCGGACACGCTGGCGCCTCAGTTCGCGGACTCCCGGGACTTCTTCGAGGCCTTCGGCTGGATCGTGGCGGCCAGCGAGAACCTGGAGGCGGATGACCTGCTCGGCTCGTTCGCGGAGGCCGAGAGCGAGGCCGGCGGGCGCGCGCTCGTGATGACCGGGGACCGGGACATGTTCCAGTGCGCCACCGACCGGGTCACGATCCTCTATGTCCGCACCGGGGCGCGCGGCGCCGAGGTGGTGGACCCGCCCGAGGTGCGCAAGCGCTACGGGGTGCCGCCGGAGCTGGTGCCCGACTTCATCGCCCTGCGCGGCGACCCCTCGGACGGCATCCCGGGCGCCAAGGGCATCGGCGAGAAGACGGCGGCCGACCTGCTCGGGCGCCACGGCTCGCTGGAGGCGGCGCTCGACGCCGCGATGCGGGAGACCCGGCCGCGGGTGCGCACGGCGCTGCTGGAGCAGAGGGACGAGCTGCTGCGCTTCAAGGAGATCGCAACGCTTCAGGACGCCGGGGTGAAGCGCCCGCCGGACGGCGAGACCGACCTGGCCGGGGCGGCCGAGGCCGCGCGGGCCCGGGGCATGGAGCGGCTGGCCGCCCGGCTCAGCGGCGGCGGGTAGGCTCGCCACCGCTCAGGCCTCCGCCGTGCGCGGGGCGTAGCGGTGGTGGAGCATCAGCGAGTTCCCATCCGGGTCCCTGAAGAACGCCATGTGGCAGACGCCGGTGTCGAAGATGTCCCCCATGAAGCTCACGCCCCGCTCCTCCAGCTCCGCCCGTGCCTCCTTCACGTCTTCCACGTGAAGGGCGATCGGATTGGCATTCGGATTCAGCTCGCCGATACCCATCTTCACCGGATCCATCACGTTGAGCGTGACGTTCCCGGGCTCGAACTCGGCGAAGTTGCGATCCGGCCGGTAGGCCGTGCGCCGGAGCCCGAGCGTGGAGCCGTAGAACTCCACGGACCGCTCGAGGTCACCCGTCGGGATCGTTACGAAGTCCACGCCGCTGGGGATGCTGCCGTTGCCGCTCATGGGCCCGATGCTACGGGAGGTGGGTTGGGCGCTTCGGCGAGCAGCCTCGCCCGGATCTCTGACTAACATCAGAGAATGCCGGATCAGCTGGTGGAGCAGGTCCGCAGCTTCAACAGGACGGTGACCCAGCGGGCCGGGGCGCTCAACGCCAGGTTCCTCGCCCGCGACCGTCCGCTCGGCGAGGCGCGGCTGCTGTGGGAGATCGGCACCGAGGGGTGCGAGGTGCGCGCCCTGCGCACCCGTCTCGATCTCGACTCCGGGCAGGCCAGCCGGGCGTTGCGTGCGCTCGAGGCCGCGGGGCTCGTGGTGGTGGCCCCGAGCCCGTCCGACCGGCGCATCCGCGTGGCCCGCCTCACGGCCGCGGGACGGCGCGAGCGTGCGCTCGTCGACCGGCGCAGCGACGATCTCGCGGAGTCGATCCTCGCCCCTCTCGACGCCGATCAGCGAGAACGGCTTGGAGCGGCGATGCGCACGGTGGAGCGCCTGCTCGCTTTCTCCGCGGTGGAGATCCGGGCGGTCGATCCTCGCAATCCCAACGCCCGGCAGTGCATCCGCGCCTACTTCGCCGAGCTCGACCGCCGATCCGAGTCGGGCTTCGACCCCGGCGAGAGCATCCCGGCCGAACCGCATCAGCTCACGCCGCCGGCCGGGTGCTTCCTGATCGCCTACCTCCGGGACGAGCCCGTGGGGTGCGGCGGCGTCAAGTACCACCCGGGCGAACCGTCGGAGCTGAAGCGGCTGTGGGTGTCGGAGCAGGTGCGCGGGCTGGGCATCGGCCGCCGCGTGATGGACAAGCTCGAGGGGCTCGCCGCGCGAAGCGGCGCCTCACACATCCGGCTGGACACCAACCGCACCCTCCTGGAGGCAATCGCGATGTACCGGTCGAGGGGCTACGTGGAGATCCCGGCCTTCAACGACGAGGCCTTCGCCCACCACTGGTTCGAGAAGCGGCTGGGCGTAACGCCCGGCCGGTCAAATAGTGGAGACGGTGGGAATTGAACCCACGTCCGCGGGCGCGTAAGAGGCAGCTTCTACGAGCGTATCCGGCTCTCTGATCTCACCTCCCACTCGCCGTGCCGGCGGGGTTGTGGGAGGCCAGCCCTCTTGAGTGTCCCCGCCCCGACAAGGGCAAGCGCGACAGGTGAGCCCGTTTCTTATGCCGGGTCCTCCGCCACGGAGCCGAGCGGAGGCCGACAGCTCATCAGCCTAGGTTTAGTTAGGCCGCGAGCGCGAATTCGTGATTACGATCCGCACTTATGGTTTTCCCGGTGGTTTAACGAGGCCTACCGGGGACCTCGACTCGCAACTGCCCCCACAGAACGTCCACGTCGAAGCCTGTCGTCCCCTGGAAGCTCTTCAAGGGTAGTCGAGGTGCGGTGTGGCCGCCAGCGAGCGCCGTTCTAAGCTGGGGCCCATGGACCGCACCGAGCTGCGCGCGCTGCAGGCCCCGCTCAAGGAGCGCTACCGCGAGGAGCCCACGAGCGCGATCGTGACCCTCAGCGCCGAGGGGAGCCTGGGCGAGGGCATCTCATGCTCCGTGAACACCGGTCGGGCGCTGGCCGAGGCCGGGCTCCATCCCGCCTCAGGGGGCGACGGGAGCCTCCTCTGCTCGGGGGACATGCTGCTGGAGGCGCTGGCCGCCTGCGCCGGCGTGACGCTTCGCTCGGTGGCCACCTCGCTCGAGATCGACATCCGCGGCGGCACCGTGCGTGTCGAGGGGGACCTCGACTTCCGCGGCACCATGGCCGTGGATCGCGACGCCCCGGTGGGCTTCGCCGCGATCCGGCTCGCCTTCGAGCTCGACACCGACGCCGGGAGCGAGGAGCTGGAACGGCTGCGCGAGCTCACCGAGCGCTACTGCGTGGTGTACCAGTCGCTGGCCTCCCCGGCGGTCCTGAGCACGAGCATCGCCGCAGGCGTTTCCGGCGCCTGAGCCGACGCCGTCCTTTCCCGGTCGCGCGTTGCCACAATCAGTGGCATGGAGTCATCCCTCTACAGGCAGCCGATGCCCGCGCCGCAGGCGCCGGCGCCGCCCGCGCCCGAGCCGAAGTCGGTCTGGCGCCGCGCCTGGGGCACCACCGTGGCCGCCAGCCTGGTGCTGCTCAAGCTCGGCGCGAAGCTCAAGGTGCTGCTGCTGCTGCTTCCGAAGATCAAGATCCTCACCACGTCGGGGACGATGCTGGTGTCGATCGGTGCCTACGCCCTGATCTGGGGCTGGAGGTTCGCCGTCGGCTTCGTACTGCTCCTGCTGGTGCACGAGATGGGCCACGTGATTCAGCTCCGGCGCGAGGGCATCGACGCCGGGGCGCCCATGTTCATCCCGTTCCTCGGCGCCGTGGTGGCCATGAAGGAGATGCCGAAGGACGCCGCCGCCGAGGCGCGGGTCGGCCTGGCCGGTCCGGTGCTCGGCTCGCTCGCGTCGCTCGTGCCGCTGGCCATCCACGCGGCCGGCGGAAGCGACCTCTTCCTCGCGCTCGCCTACGTGGGCTTCCTGCTGAACCTGTTCAACCTGCTCCCCGTGCTGCCGCTCGACGGCGGCCGGGCCATGGCCGCGCTCTCCCCCTGGATGTGGTTCCTGGGCTACGGCCTGCTGGTGGCCGCCACGGTTGCCTTCCCCAACCCGGTGATGCTGCTGATCCTGCTGCTCGGCGGCATGGAGACGTGGCGCCGGTGGAAGGCCCGCAAGTCGCCCG
This sequence comes from Solirubrobacterales bacterium, assembly GCA_038323835.1. Classification (GTDB taxonomy): domain Bacteria; phylum Actinomycetota; class Thermoleophilia; order Solirubrobacterales; family Thermoleophilaceae; genus JACVRW01. The sequence continues at coordinate 47,393 of JBBQHI010000016.1, read as the reverse complement.
AGTCGCGCGAGTTCCACCGCGTCCCGCGGCGCACCCGGCTGATCGTGGCCGGGGTGTACATCGGCCTTGCGCTGGCCCTGGCGCTGGGCGTGGACGCGACCCACATCCAGCGCAGCTTCAGCGACGTCTAGCACCCCGGCTAGGCCGATCCCCTAGGGGCCATTCCCAATTGGCATGCGGCCCGCGGGGCGGCAAGCTCGGTGGCGAGATACAAACCTCGGCACCGGAGATGGAAATGGACGCAGACGACGGACAGGACGAGGGGCGCGAGCACACGGGCCCGGAGGACCCCACGCAGCCGATGGGCGCACAGGGCGGGTACGGCCCGCCCGCGCCGCGGAAGCTCGTCCGCGCCCGGGAGGGCCGGGTGCTCGGAGGCGTCTGTGCCGGCCTGGGGCGCTACTTCAACGTGGATCCGATCCTCTTCCGCGTCGGCGCGGTGGCGCTGGCGCTGCTGGGCGGCGCCGGGGCGCTGCTCTACCTCGCAGCGCTGATCCTGATTCCGGCCGAATCCGAGGGCGCCGGGACGCCCACGGCGGCGGGCGGGCGATCCATCGGGCTGGTGGTGGGCGTGATCGTGCTCCTGCTGATCGGGTGGCCCTTTCTTCTCGGCGGCGGCCTCATCGCTGCAGCAGTCCTCGTTCCTGTCGCGACCCTGGTTATCGCAGGCGTTCTCGTATGGTGGCTCGTCTCCGGCGAAGGACCGAGCGGAGAGGCCCGGGACATCGCCCGGCGTGCGGCACTCGGCGTCGGGGTCCTCGTCCTGTGCGGCATCCTCGCCGTGGGAGCCGCATTCGCCGCCGCGTTCGGGGGCGGCACCGTGGTCGCCATCCTGCTGATCGTGGCGGGTGTGGCGCTGGTGGCCGGCGCCTTCGTGCGGCCCGTGCGCTGGCTCATCCTCCCCGCGGTGCTCGTGGGCCTGTCCGCCGGCGCGGTGGGCGCGGCGGGCGTGGCTTTCGACGGCGGGTTCGGCGATCGCAACTACACACCCGACACCCGGGCCGACCTGCGCGACAAGTACGAGCTGGGCGTCGGCCAGATGGACGTGAACCTGAGCAAGGTGGACCTGCCCCCGGGTGACACGCCGCTGGAGGTGAACCTCGGCATCGGCGAGGTGCGCCTGACGGTGCCGGCGGACGTCTGCGTGGCCACTGAGGCCGATGTGGGCGTCGGCCAGGCCCGCGTGCTCGGTGAGGCCAACGAGGGCGTGGACGTACAGGTCGTGGACCGTCGCGAGGCCCCTCCGGCCGCCAAGCGCCTGGTGCTGAACGCCGACGTGGGCGTGGGCGCGCTCCGCGTGCGCGACACCAACGACCCGCCCTTCGACTTCAAGGACTTCGGGCGCAACTCGAACGAGAGCACCGAGAACACCCCGCATGGAAACAAGGCGTGCCGGAGTCACGCGCGTGCGGGCTAGGCCCGACCTCGCCTCTCTGGTCGCGGGCCTGGCGGTGATCGCCCTCGGGGTGCTCCTGCTGCTCGACGCCGAGGGCTCGATCGACATGGGCTTCGCCCTCTTCGCCCCCGTGGCCTGCGCGGCCACGGGGGCGATCCTCCTGGCCCGCGGAATGAGCCGGGACCGGTGACCGCCGCGGCGGGTGCCGCCCGTCCCCGGCTGCGGCGTGATCGCGAGCACCGCTGGCTGGCGGGCGTGGCCGCGGGGATTGCCGGCCGCTTCGGCCTCGACCCCGCTCTGGTGAGGCTCGCCTTCGTGGTGGCCACCGCGGCCGGCGGGGCCGGCGTCGCGATCTACGCCCTGGCGTGGCTCGTGGTGCCGGCGGGCGACGCCGCGCCCCGTGAGCGCGTCCGCTCACCACGCGGCCGAGCCGCCGTGGAGGTTGCGCTGGGCACGGGCCTGCTGCTCCTGAGCGTCCTGCTCGCCTTCCGCGGCCTCGGCCTGTGGTTCTCCGACGCGATCGTCTGGCCGGTGGTGCTGATCGCCACCGGCGGCGTGCTGATCTGGCGCCAGTCGCTCGGCGATCACGGGGAGGCCAAGGCGCCCGGCACGCGGCCCCGCCCGCCCACGGCGCCGCCGGTGGCGCGCGATCAGCGCGAGACCGCCCGCACGGCGGCCGTCGCGGTCTCCCGCACCGGCGTGGGCGCGGCCCTCGTGATCGCGGCCGGGTTCGCCTTCCTCCACGCCACTGGCGCCCTGGGCGCGGCCCGGGACGTGCTGCTGGCCGCGATTGCGGTGATCGTGGTGCTCGGCGTGATCTTCGCGCCCTGGATCGTGCGCCTCGCCCGCTCGCTGGCCGAGGAGCGCGCCGAGCGGATCCGCTCTCAGGAGCGGGCCGAGATGGCCGCGCACCTCCACGACTCGGTGCTCCAGACGCTGGCCTTGGTTCAACGCCGGGCGGCCGAGCCCCAGGAGGTGGCCGCCCTGGCCCGCAGCCAGGAGCGAGAGCTGCGCGCCTGGCTGGCCGGCCGCCCCGCCCCCGGCCAGTCCGCCCGGCTGGCCGCGGCGCTGGAGGGAGCGGCGGCCGAGGTGGAGGAGCGCCACGGCGTGCCCGTGGAGGTGGTGTCGGTCGGGGACACACCGCTCGACCCGCGTGCCGAGGCGGTGGTGGCCGCCGCACGCGAGGCCATGACCAACGCGGCCAAGTTCGGCGGCGGGTCCACGGTGGACGTGTACGCGGAGTCCACGGGCGAGCGGATCCACGTGTTCGTGCGTGACCGCGGGCCCGGCTTCGACCCGGCGGCCGTGCCCGCGGACCGCCGAGGGGTGCGGGAGTCCATAGTGGGCCGCATGGACCGCCACGGAGGCCGCGCCCGGATCACGAGCGGAGCCGGCTCGGGCACCGAGGTGGAGCTCGTCATGGATCGCGACGGGGCCTCGTGACCGGCCCGAGCGTCCTGATCGTGGACGACCACCAGCTCTTCCGCTCCGGAGTCCGGGCGGAGCTCGAGCCGCTGCTCGAGATCGCGGGTGAGGCGGACGGCGTGACGACGGCCGCGGAGGCCATCGCCCGCCTCCGCCCTGACGTGGTCCTGCTCGACGTGCACATGCCGGACGGCGGCGGCGTGGAGGTGATCCGCCGCGCCGCCCAGGCCACCCCGGTCCCCGTCTTCCTCGCCCTGTCGGTGTCCGACGACCCGGTCGACGTGATCGCCGTGGTGCGCGCGGGGGCGCGCGGATACGTGACCAAGAGCATCTCCGGCCCCGACCTGGCCGACGCGGTGCGCCGCGTGCATGCCGGCGACGCGGTGTTCTCCCCCCGGCTGGCGGGCTTCGTGCTCGACGCCTTCGCCGGACCCGCGCCCCACGCGGAGAGCGAGCTCGACGCGCTCACACCGCGCGAGCACGAGGTGCTTCAGCACATCGCCCGCGGCTACATGTACAAGGAGATCGGGCTGCGGCTCGACATCTCGCCCAAGACCGTGGAGGCCCACGTGTCCTCGGAGCTCCGCAAGCTCCAGCTCTCGAGCCGCCACGAGCTGTCGCGCTGGGCGGCCGAACGCCGATTGGTGGACCCCTAAAAGTAGATCCGGTTAGACCATTCTGGGGTTCAGGAACGTTTAGCCTGCCCTGCATGGGCAGAGGGAACGTGGCCGCCGTATGCGCTTTTACCGCGGTGGCGTTCGGCCTGCGGGTTGCCAACCTGGACCAGAGCCTCTTTCAGGATGAGTACTGGACCTACGGCGTCGTAACCACGAACAGCCTCACCGGCGTGGTGTCGGACGTCGCCCACAACAACGAGATCACCCCGCCGCTGTTCTCGGTGCTCGCCTGGCTGACGGCCCAGCTGGGAGATCCGAAAGTCTGGATCCGGGTCCCGTCCCTGATCCTGGGTACGGCCACGGTGCCGGTCACCTACCTGCTGGCCAGGCGCATCGCCGGGAACACCGCGGGTCTCATCGCCGCCGGGATCATGGCGCTGAGCCCCTTCGCGATCTTCTACTCCACCGAGGCCCGCGCCTACGGCCCGATGGTCTTTCTGGTTGCGCTGTCCACCCTCGCCCTCCTGCACGCGCTGGAGGACGGGCGCCGAGGCTGGTGGATCGTCTACGGCGTCGCCGTTTGCGCCGCCCTCTACACCCATTACACCGCGGTCTTCGTGCTGGCCGCCCAGGGCCTCTGGGCGTTCTGGACGTACCGTGACCAGCTTCGCGTTCTCCTGATCGTCCACGTGGCGATCGTCATCGGCTATCTCCCCTGGATGCCCGGGTTCCTTGAGCAGCGGGGGAAGACCAATGCCATCGAAACGATCGGCGCCATCGGCCTGAACAGGGTGGGAGGCGACCTGGATCCGCACCACGTGACCGCGGGCGGCGTCTTCGAGTCCGTGGCGCGGCTGTTGCCAGGGCATCCCTTTCTCGGGCTAGAGACCATGCCCGGGCGGATCGGCCTCGCCTTCATCGTGTTCGCTGTGGCTGCGACGATCGTTGCCGGGCTGGTGCGGCTTCGGACCCGGCCTCCGAAACGGTGGGTGGCCGCCGACCGGCGAACGGTGCTGATCGTGATCTTGGCGCTGGCCACCCCGGTGGGATTGCTGCTGTACGCGGCAGTGGGAGACGACCTCTACACCCCCAGGAACATGAGCGCCTCTATTCCGGCCCTCGCCATTGCCGTCGGGGCGTTCCTGAGCTCGGGCGGCCCTCGGCTCGCGGCGGTCACCGCCACGCTCTTGCTCGCCGGCTTTGCGATAGGCGCCGTGAAGACCTTCGACCGCGATAACCAGCGTCCGGCCTTCCGGGAGGCCGCACAATTTTTGGACGATGCCACCGGCCCCGGGGACCAGGTGGTGGACCAATCCCGTAGTGAGCTCCTCGGGGGTCCGCAAAGCGTGAACCTGGGTCCGCTCAACGTCTACCTAAACCACGTGCCTCGCGTCCTGACGGCGAACCAGGATGACGCGCCGGCATGGGAGCGGGCAGCTCGCGGGGGACGGGTGTTCTTCGTACGGCTCGACGCAGGGCTCTACCGGGGCATGCCACCCCTAGCGGGCCCCGACCAGCAGGTGGTGCTCCGCCAGAAACGCGTCTATGCGGGCTTGGTTCCACTGCTGGTGGGCCGCTACCAGGGACATGTGGCCGGCAGCCTCGAGCGCCGGGGCAACCAGGAGGTGATCAACTGGTCACTCGGCAAGGGGATCGTCGTCGCGAATGCGCGGACCGCCGGCGTCATCGATGAGGTCGCGAGCTCCGGCAAAAACGTGTCGGTCAGCGGTTGGGCCCTCGACGAGTCGGAGCGGCCGGTCGACTCGCTGCTTCTCTTTGCCGGAAGGCGCCTGGTGGCCGCCACCTACCGGAGGGTGCCCCGGTTCGACGTGGCGAAGGACCACGGTGCCCCAGCCCTCCTCTCCGGGTTCTCCGTCGCCGACCCGTCCATTCCGGCGTCGGTGCGCAGCGGGACCTCACCCCTTCGTGTCTTCGCAGTGGTCGGCCACACGGCCTCGCCGGTCGCCCCCTCACCGGCGGCGAGGCGGGGTCAGACCGGAGGTTGGCTCGCGAAGGACCGCTGAGGAACCCTGCGGGTCCGCAGGCTCGGGTCAGTCGTCGGAGGCGGCCGCCGCCAGGCGGGCGTCGCCCTCATGCACGTGGAACTCGCCGTTCGGGTCGGCGTGCATCGCCAGGGCGCGCATCAGGGCTCGCGCCTTGAGCATGATCTCCTGGTACTCCTCCTCGGCGTCGGACTGCATCACGATCGCGCCGCCGGCGCCGATCGTGGTGGTCTCGCCGTCCATCACGATCGTGCGGATCACGATGTTCAGGTCGCAGCCGCCGCTCAGGCCCAGGTAGCCGATCGCGCCCGAGTACACGCCGCGCGGCTCGTGCTCCAGCTCGTCGATGATCTCCATGGTGCGCTTCTTGGGCGCTCCGGTCATCGAGCCTCCGGGGAAGCAGGCCCGGATCCCGTCCGGCGGCTCCACGTCCTCGCGCAGCTGGCCGCGGACCGTGGACACCATCTGGTGGACCGTCTCGTAGGACTCGATCGCCATCAGGTGAGGCACGTGCACCGTGCCGATATCGCACACCACGCCGAGGTCGTTGCGCAGCAGGTCGGTGATCATCAGGTTCTCGGCCTGGTTCTTCTCGCTCGTGCGCAGCTCCTCCGCCAGGCGCAGGTCCTCGGCCCGGTCCTTGCCCCGCGGGCAGGTGCCCTTGATCGGCTTGGCCTCAACCCAGCGGTCCCGCCCGACGCTCAGGAAGCGCTCGGGCGATGAGCTGAGCACCGTGGCCTCGCCGAAGCGCAGGTAGGACGAGAAGGGCGCCGGGTTGATCGAGCGCAGCGTGCGGTAGAGCGGCAGCGGGTCGGGGGCGATGTCCGTGCGCACCTTGTTGGTGAGGCACACCTCGTAGGTCTCGCCCTCGGTGAGGTAGTCCTTGATGCTCTGGATGTCGTCCAGGTACTGCTGGTGCGAGCGGCTCATGTAGAACTCGGCCGGCTCGCCGTCGGCGGTGATCGTCGCCAGGTCCACCGGCTCCAGCGGCGGCAGCGAGTCCAGGCGCTCGGAGGTCTCGCGGATCCAGCGCTCGCCCTCGTCCTCGCTCGTGGGGGCGGTGACGCAGACCAGGTAGGTGCACTTCTCGTAGTGGTCGAAGGCGATCAGCCTGTCGGCGAAGATGAACGCGGCGTCGGGCATCGAGGAGTGGTGGGGCACGTCGCCCTCGCAGTCGCCCTTCAGCTCGTAGCCGAAGTAGCCCACGAAGCCGCAGTTGAAGTCGAAGGGCAGGTCGTCGGAGAGGAAGCGCAGGCGCTTCATCTCCCGGCTCAGGTAGTCGAAGATCGACTCCTGGTGGACCTCGTTGGCCACGCCGCGCCCGACGTGCACCTCGCCCTCGGCCACGTCGTAAGTGATCACCGAGCTGAGCGGTCCGCCGCCGGCGCCCATGAACGAGAAGCGCGAGCGCTCGTCCACCTTGCTGCTGTCGAGCCAGAATGCGTAGCGGTGGTCCCCGTAGAGGTTCACGAAGACCTGCTCGGAGTCGTACAGGCGGTCCAGCCGCTTGACCTGGAGCCGGAGCTTGGGGCGCTGCGGGGGCGACCAGTTCTTGGCCGAGTTCGGGGCCGGGCTGGTGAGGGGACGACCGCGGCCGCCAGCCTTCTGGTGCACCCCGGCCGTGAGATCGCGGAAGTTGGCGAGCAGGCGGCGGCCCCACTCGGTGGAGATCGACTCGGGGTGGAACTGCACGCCCCATACCGGGCGGGTGCGGTGCGCGGCGCCCATCACCACGCCGTCGCCCGTCCAGGCGGTGGCCTCGAGGTCGGCGGGCAGCGGCTCGGTGATGCAGAGCGAGTGGTAGCGGACGACCTGGAAGCCCTGGGGGATGCCGGCGAAGAGCGACGAGTCGTTGTGGTAGACGGCGCTCAGGCGCCCGTGCATGACCTCGGGGGCGTGCACCACCTCAGCGCCCGCCATGTGCCCCACGCCCTGGTGGCCCAGGCAGACGCCCAGCAGCGGCACCTTGGCATCGCGGATGGCGTCGGCGCAGACGCCGAAGTCGCTCGGGTTGTCCGGGCGTCCCGGTCCCGGGGAGATGACGATGTTGTCGTAGTCGCCGCCCTCGAGCTCGGCCCAGGTGGCCCCGTCGTTGCGGACGACCTGTGGCTCCTCACCGTTCGCCTCCGCCAGCAGCTGGAAGAGGTTGTAGGTGAACGAGTCGTAGTTGTCGATCAGCAGTGTCTTCACTGCATCGATCTCCCTGCATCGACGATAGGTATCCCGGACGAGTGGCGGCAGGTCCGGAGAACTTCAGAGTAGCCCGGTTTCCCCAACCCGGCAAAAACAGCCGGTGCGCAGCACCGGCGACCCGGGAGGAGCGCAGCCCGATCGGTGATCGGGCGAGCACCGGACCATGTCCTCAAATCAAGTACTTGCGGAGAATCTTGCCCAGCGGGCTCTTCGGGATCTCCTCCCGGAACTCCACCACCTGGGGAACCTTGTAGTTGGCCAGGCGCTCCTGGCAGAAGGTGATGAGCTCGCGCTCGCCCACCTCCTCGGTGGGAACCACCACGGCCTTGACCAGCTCCTCGCCGGCCACCTTGCCCTGGACTCCCACCACCACGGCCTCGCCCACCTTGGGGTGCGCCACCACAACGTCCTCCACCTCGATCGGATCGACCTTGTAGCCGCCGACCTCGATGAGCAGCTTCTTGCGCCCCGTGATGGTGAGGCGGCCCTCCTCGTCCAGGCGCCCGAGGTCTCCGGTGATGAAGTACCCGTCGCGGAAGACCTGCTCGTTCAGGTCTGACATATCGGTGTAGCCGCTGGTGAGGCCGGGCGCCTTCACGGCCACCTCGCCCTCCGAGCCCAGCGGGGCCTCGTCCCCCTCGTCGTCCTCGATCCGCACCTCCACGCTGTCCACGGGGCGGCCCACCGACTCGAACGATGCCACCGGGTCCTCGTCGAGGTTTGCGGTCAGGGTCCCGGCCTCGGTGCAGCCGTAGAGCTGGCGGACGGGAACGCCGAACTTGTCCAGGAAGGCGTCGAAGAACGGGCGCGGGAGCGCCGTGCCGGCGGAGAAGCAGAGCCGCACCGCGGACAGCTCCGCCGTCGCGGGCGCCTCGGCCATCAGCCGGAAGTTGAAGGGAACGCCCGGGAAGATCGTGATCCGCTCCTGCTCCAGCAGCTCGAGGGCTCGCTGGCGGCGCAGCAGGAACGGGTTCGGGTCCTCGAGGATCACCATGGTGGCGCCGGTGCGGGCCGCGGCGAACATGCAGCAGCCCATGCCGTAGGTGTGGAACAGCGGGATGGCGCAGAAGATCTTGTCGTCCGCCCCGTAGCCGATGCCCGGGTAGTACTCGGACTCGCCCCGGCACTGGGCGTGGGTGCGGGCCACGCGCTTGGGCCGGCCCGTGGAGCCGGAGGAGAACATGTACACGAGGGGCTCGTCCGGCCCTCGAGGCGGGAGATCGGCCGGCTCGTGGTCCATGAGCATGTCGAGCGTCAGCGCCTGGCCGTGCGCCGCGCTGGTGGTGATCACCTGGGCCGGGCGCTCCCAGCCCGACACGATCCGTTCGCACACGCCGGCGCTGCGGTCGTCGCTGATCACGGCACGGAGCTCGCAGGTGCGGAAGTGGAAGTCGAGCTCGTCCTGCTTGAAGGCGGGGTTGAACGGGGCCACCACCGCGCCGAGTGACGAGATCGCAAAGTAGCTGGCCACGAAGGACGGGTCGTTGGGCAGCAGCAGGCCCACGGCGTCGCCGGGGCCGATGCCCTCGGCCGTGAGGCCCGCGGCCAGCCGGCTGGCCCGGTCCGCCAGCTCGGCGTGGGTCACGCGCTCGTCGCGGTACACGAGCGCCACGTCGTCCGGGCGCGTGGACGCGTTCTCGCGGAGCAGTTCCATCAGCATGAGCGGTACCTCGTTCGCCGTGGCAAGGCGCCTACGACTGCCCGTTTTGCTTGCGCGTCACGAATTCCTGGATGCGGGTCACGCTCTCGAAGTTCTCGGGCGTCAGGTCCTCGTCCCCGACGGTGATCCCGTACTGCTGCTCCAGGAACGCCACGAGCTCCATGACCCCGTGCGAATCGATGATCCCCTTGGCGAGCAGGTTGTCGTCCGCGTCCACCGAGCTGATCCCGCGTCCCTGCGAGAGCTCGCTGACTATGAACTGCTCGACTTCGGCCGTAACGCTCAAACTCGTGCTCCTGTCCTGCTCGCTGTTTGCGGCCCGATCGGCCCTGATCGGGTGATCGCCGTCCGACCGCTACAAAGTAACGCCAAAAGCGACGTGTTGGACGGATCGCCCTCCGAACCGCGTCAGCGAGCGGCCACGGAGGGCTTGGCCTCGGCGCCCGAGCCGTCCGGGCCGAGGCCGGCCGCGCCCACCGGCGTCCGCCTGGTGAGCACCCTTCTGGCCTCGATCTTCCGCACCGGCCGGTACCCGCGCATGCTGTAGAGCCAGCGCGCCGGCTTGTTGCCGGCCACCACGTAGCCCCACAGGGTCCGGTACCCGCGGTCCCTGAGCAGCGTCTCGACCGTGTGCAGGAACTCGACCGAGTTCCCCCCGCCCCTGTGCTCCTCGAGCAGGAAGAAGTCGAAGCCGTAGACATCTTGCTCGCCCAGCTCGATCTCGAGACCGTAGGCGGCGATGTCGCGGTGCCGGGGCTCGATCGCCCGGTCCACCCACCAGTAGTAGCCCACGAGCTCGGCGCCGACATAGCCGACGTAGCCTCGGTAGCCCTGCTCGACGTCGCCCAGCGCGCGGGCATTCGCCTTGGAGTCGCAGCGCCGGCGGTTGAAGCGGTAGAGCGCCGGGAGGTGCCTCGGCTCGAGCTCCTCGATCCTCAGCGACCCGGCGAACGACATCTCGCTGGTGTCCGAGAGATCCTTGGCCAGGACCACGAACTCCTCGTGCGAGTACAGGGATGCGCGCACTCGGGCGTAGAGCTTGCCCAACAGCGCGCGCAGGCCGTGGCGCCGGTACAGGCAGCGCAGATCAGACACGAGGGCGGCGGAACCGCCGGGCTGGGGTTGGGGCAGGGTCTGCTGAGTCATGGACCTGGACACGATGGTTCCGGTCGAGCGGGAAGGGGGCTGGGTCCGCATCCGTGACCCGCCGGCCTGGACCCTGTGTCCACTGTAGTACGGGGAATGGCGCTTCGGGGACGGCCTGAAGGGGTTGTCAATACTCTCAATCGGGGTTATCAAGCGTGAACGTGAATGGCGACAGCTCGGATCATCGACACGGCGAACTCGTCCGAACATGGCCCGATCCGGCGGCCGGGGTGTTCGAGACCGTCCTCGTGGACGATGGGCGCGCGTTCGAGCTGGAGGCCCACCTGGCCCGGCTGGCCTCGAGCCTGGAGGCGCTCTATGGCCGGGAGCTGCCGGGCGACGCGGCGGATCTGGTGGCCGAAGGGGCCGCCGAGCTCTCTCTGGGGCGGCTGCGCCTGGACGTGATCCCGGACGGCGAGGGCCTGTCCACGCGCGTGCGGACCGCCGAGGTGGAGCCCGCGCTCGTGTTCCCGGGCTGGGACAAGGCGATCGAGCTGGCGCTCTTCGAGGTGCCGGGCGGGATCGGGGCGCACAAGTGGTCCGACCGGCGGCTGCTCGAGCAGGCCGACGCCGAGTGCGCCCCGGCCCTTCCACTCCTCGTGGACAGCGACGGCAGCGTGCTCGAGGCGTCCCGGGCCTGCGTGTTCCTCGTCGTGGGGAAAGCCCTCGTTACCCCCGCGGCCGACGGGCGGATCCTGCCCGGCGTGACCCGCGGCCGGCTGATCGAGGTGGCCCGATCGCTCGGCCTCGAGGTGCGTGAGGAAAACGTCCCCCCCGGCCTCCTCGCGGCTGCCGACGAGGTATTCGTGACCGGCGCGGTGCGGGGCGTGGAGCCCGTGCGCGCATGCGCAGGCGTGCGCGAGTGGGACCCCGGTCCCGTGACCGCCCGCGTGTCGGTGGCGCTGCGCCGGGCCATGCTCGAGACCGCCTCCTCCTGACGAGCCGGTAGTGCCCTGAGTCGTTAGTTCGAGCGCACCTTCCCGGCGTCTGGACCTGGGTGGGCCACTCGGCAAGCTGTTGCCGAACTTCCGACTCAGGACACTAGTCGCGGTCGGCCAGCGCCCGGTCGATCTCCCGGCGCTGATCGCGGTCCTTGATGCTGTGCCGCTTGTCGAAGGCGTCCTTGCCGCGTGCCACGGCGATCTCCACCTTCGCGCGCGAGCCGGAGAAGTAGACGCGCGTGGGCACGATGGTGAGCCCGCGCTCTGAGGTGCTGCCGATAAGGCGCTCGATCTCCTTGCGGTGGAGCAGGAGCTTGCGCGGGCGCTCCGGCTCGTGGTTCTCCCTGCCCGCGTGCTTGTACGGCGCCACGTGCATGTTCTGGATCCACACCTCGCCGTCGCGCACCTCGGCGTAGGCGTCCTTCAGCTGCACGCCGCCGTTTCGCATCGACTTCACCTCCGAGCCCTGAAGCTCGATGCCGGCCTCGATCCGCTCGTCCAGGTGATAGCGGAAGGCGGCCTGGCGGTTCGTGGCCACGTCACCCGGGGCCGCCTTGCGCTTGCCCTTCTTCGCCACGGCTAATTCTTCTTCTGCGTGTACCCGATCTTCCGCAGAAAGCGGTCCACGCGGGCGATGTAGGAGCGGGCGAACGGACCGGCGTCCAACGCATGCGCCGGGTTGAGATCGCCGCGGCCGAGCGCGCGGAAGAGCGTCTGGCGTGCCCCCTTGCGCTCGCCGAGGCGGTAGCGGTCGGCGGCGTAGGCGGCCAGCATGCCGCGCACGTTCACGTCGCGGCGGCTCCGCTGCTTGCGGTACAGGCGCAGCGCGCTGCGGGCGTCGGCGCGCAGGACACCCCGGAACGACGTGGTCACGTCCACGAGCTTGCCCTCGCGCAGGCGGAAGATCCGCACCGGGAGGTAGGACTCGGCGTACGACGAGTAGCGATATCCGAAGCGGGCGTCGGCGCTGTAGAACTCGAACTGGCCGTCCTTGCCGAGGTCGCGCAGCCGGTAGCCGGCGTCGGCCCAGTCGTGGCGACGCACGGAGTACGTGCCTGACCCCTCCACGAACGAGTAGACCGTGGACACCTCGCAGCAGTGCGCGCCGCCGGTGAAGAGGTCCACGATCACGTCCGGCTCGCGGTCGCCGTTCACGTCCCTGACCGCCACGGAGTCGGTCCCCGCCGTGCGGTTGGCCGGCACCACCCCGCAGGGGCCGGACCTGCAGCCCGAGGGCAGGGGACGGTCGAAGAGCTTCCTGCCGTCGCGCTCGATCGTCAGGTGGAACTTGGAGTAGTCCCTGCCGGTGCGCTCGTAGGTGAAATGAGCGGTTACCGTGCCCGACGTGGCGGTCTCGGTCACGGGCGCCGCCGCCGCGGGCGCGGCGAGCACGAGGGCGGTGACGATGGCTCCTGCGAAGCGGATCACGCGGCGACTATAGGCGCTAGATCCACACGGCCGCGAGGCGCATCCACGCGCTCCACGCCCACCTGGATCGGATCGCCGAGCCGCAGTGCGCGGCCCGCTCCCTGCGACACCAGCGCCGTGCCCTGCTCGTTCAGCGTCCACCAGTCGCGCATCTGGCGCACGCCGAGAAAGCCCTCGAAGCCCTCCTCGCCGAAGCGTATGAAGGCCCCCTTCTCGATCAGGCCCACCACCTCGCCCTCGAACGCGGGAGGCTCCTCCGGTCCGGCCTCCGCCAGCCGCCGCTCGAGCAGGAATGCCAGCACCACGTCGTCGGCCGTGCGCTCGATCTTCATCGCCTCGCGCTCCAGCGCCGAGGTGTGCACCCCGAGCTCCGCGAGCTCGGAGGCCGGGGTGGCCGCGTCGTCGATCCCGAGCCCCTGAAGCAGCGCGCGGTGGGCCACCACGTCCGGGTAGCGGCGGATCGGCGAGGTGAAGTGCGTGTAGCGCTCGCTGGCCAGGCCGGCGTGCCCCAGGTTGCGCGGCGAGTAGTAGGCCTGCTTGAGCGCACGCAGGACAAGCGTGCCGATGGCCCGCCGGTCGGGCGCGTCCCGGGCCACGATCCGCGACATCTCCGAGGCCGCGTCTGCGGCCTGCTGGGGGGTCATGTTCTTGGGCAGCGGAGGCGTGGGGATGTCGAGGCTCGCGAGCTGGTCGGCCAGGAACTCCACCGAGCGCGGCTCGGGACGCTCGTGCACCCGGTAGAGGGTGGGCAGGCGGTGGTCCTCCAGGTATCCGGCCACCTGCTCGTTGGCCAGTACCATCAGCGCCTCAATCATCCCGTGGGACTCCGTCTGCTCCTCGTTGCGCACGCCGGTGACGTGGCCGTCGGAGTCGAACTCGAACGTCGGCTCCGGGTTCGAGATGGCGAGCGAGTCCCGGCGGGCGTGCAGGGCGCGGGCCACCTCGCGCGTGACCTCGAGGGGGGCCGCCCAGGGCTCCGTGGCTCGTTCGCGACCCGCGAACACGTCGTCCACCTGCCCGTACGTGAGCCGGGCGTCGCTGCGGATGCGCGAGCGGTGGAAGGCCACCTTCAGCACCTTCGCGCCCTCCATCTCCATCTCCACCGTCACGGCCAGCTTCTCCTCCCCCGGCCTCAGCGACGAGGCCCGGTTCGAGAGCGCCTCCGGCAGCATCGGCTCCACCGCTCCGGGCACGTAGACGCTGGTGGCCCGGCGCAGGGCCTCGCGCTCCAGGGCGCCGCCCGGGCGCAGGTAGGCCGTCACGTCGGCGATGTGCACCCACACCCGCACCCGGCCCTCCTCACGCCGGGCGGAGATGGCGTCGTCGAAGTCCTGAGCGTCGTCGGGGTCGATCGTGAAGGTGGGCAGCCCCGTGAGCTCCACGCGCGCGTCCGCCGCGTAGGGCTCGGTCACCGCCGCCTCCGCCTCCATCGTCGGCCGGCGGCCGTAGTTGCGGTGCAGGCCGCGGTCGAGCATCAGTCCCTCCACCACGTCACGCGCGCGATCGGGGCGCCCCAGCACCCTCACCACCTTCGCCCCGCGCTTGCCCGAGCCCACCACCACCAGGTCTCCGGGACCGGCCGGCCCCCGCTCCACCGCGGTGCGCGGCCCGCGGCCGAACAGCGGCTCGGCCACCAGGAACCGGCCGCGCTTCTCCAGCACGGCCACCAGCGGCTGGTCCTGCGGGCGCCGGTCGGACTGACGCGCGGGCCGCCCCGCCCGGGCCGCGCTCACCGCTGCTTCGCGAGCACGGCGTCGAGCGCGGCGGGAAGGGCCTCGTCCCGGGCGGTGCGGGGGTTGTCCCTGGCCTTCACCGCGGGCTTGATCCCCTTCGTCGTGATGGTCTCGCCATTCGGCAGGTAGTAGTTGGCCACGGTGAGGTCCAGCAGGCCCCCGTTGGAGAGCTCCATCATCTCCTGGACCAGTCCCTTGCCGTAGGTGGTGGTGCCCACGACCGTGGCGCGCTTACGGTCGCGCAGCGCGCCGGTCACGATCTCCGAGGCGCTGGCGCTGCCGCTGTCCACCAGCACCACCACCGGGATCTTCGGGCTGATGGCCCCTCCGGCCGCGTCCTCGGTGCGCTCGCTGCGCGAGCGTCCCCGGACGGACACGATCTTGCCGTGCTCGATGAAGATGCTGGCCACCAGCACGCCCTCGGTGAGCAGTCCCCCGCCGTTTCCGCGCAGGTCGAGCACGATCCCCTGCGCGCCCTTCTTCAGCACCTTGTCCACCTGACGGCGCAGGAAGCCGTGGGCCCCCGAGCTGAAGCCGGTGAGGCGCACGACGCCGACCTTCTTGCCGTTGTGCGTGACGATGCGTCCCGCGGCCACAGGGATGTCGATGCGCTCGCGCCGCACCTTCAGCGTGCGCGGGTCGTGATCGCCTGAGACCACCCCGAGCCTCACCGAGGTGCCAGAGGGACCCTTGATGCGCGCCACCGCCACGTCGCTGCTGAGCCCGGAGATGGAGCGCCCGTTCACCGCGACGATCAGGTCGTCCTTCATGATGCCCGCGCGCTGGGCGGGCGAGGACCCAAACACGCGCAGCACCCGCAGGCCGCGCTTCGCCTCCTCCACGTTCATGCCCACGCCCTCGAACTCTCCGTGCACGTCCTCCTGGAAGCGCGCGGCCTGCTCCGGCGTGAGGTAGTGCGAGAACTGATCCCCAAGCGACTCCACCATCCCATTCAGCGACCCGGCCTCCAGCTTCTTCCGGTCCACCTTCTTGTAGAAGTTGTCCTCGATCGAGGACGTGACCTCGGCCCGCAGCGCGCGGTCGTCCTTCACCAACGTGTCGCGGATCGGCCCGGGGAGGTGCTCGGGGTGACCGCCCAGCCAGATTCCCCCCGTCAGGACGGCGAGGAAGGCGGCGATGAGGACTACGGGGCGGGATCTCACGGCAACGAGTGAGGGTAGTGAGCGGCGTCGCGGGCCCGGCCCACCGGGCGGGGCTAGACCCGCAGGAAGCGGCGGAGGGTGATGCCGCTGCCGATGGCCGACACCGTGATGCAGGCGACCATGAGCAGCACCACGAGCAGCGGGAAGTCGATCGTGTCCGGCGCGGCCAGCAGCGCAAAGCGATCGGACAGCGGGTCGATGAAGGTCTCCTTGGCGATCGTCAGGAGCAGCACGGCCAGGAGGCCGCCGAAGAAGCCGACGATCACACCCTCGATCACGAACGGCCAGCGGATGAACCAGTTGGTGGCGCCCACCAGCTTCATCACCTCCACCTCACGCCGGCGTGCGAACACGGACAGCCGGATGGTGTTGGCGATCAGCGCGATCGAGGCGAACACCAGCAGGATCGCCAGCCCGGCGGTGAGGGCCTTCACCAGTCCGGTGGCCGAGAGGATCTTGCTCGTCTCGTCCTCGCGGTTGCGCACCTCGTCGATGGCGGGGAAGCGCGGCTTGCCTCCCGGCTCGAGGGCGGCCACGATGCTCTGCAGGCGATCCGGGTCCTCGGGGGTGACCCGGAACGAGGCGGGCAGGGGGTTGGCTCCCAGCAGTGCGGTTCCGGCGTCGAAGGCCCCGGGGTTCTTGTCCTTCGCGCGCTTGAGCGCCTCGGCCTTCGAGATGTACTCCACGGACTTGACGCCGGCGGTGGCCTCGAGCTCGCGCTTCAGCTCGGACCGCTGGGCCTGCGTGGTGGCGTCCTTCACGTACACGTCGGCGACGACGCGGCTGCGTACGGCGTTGGCGGTACCGGTCGTGGCCTGGACGATCGGGATGAAGACCCCGAGCACCAGTGCGGTCAGCAGCACCGTGAGCAGCGCGGCCAGTGCGGGCGCGGAGCTGCGGCGCAGGCCGCGCAGTGCCTCGCGGAAGAAGAACGCGGCGCGCACGGCTAGTTGGGGTGCCCCTCGTCGCCCACGCCCAGCTCTCCGCGCAGGCGCACGGCGAACTCGGTGGTGGACTCGTCCGGGCGGTAGAGGCCCGAGAGCTCGTCGCGGATGATGCGTCCCTCGCGCAGCTCGATCACCCGCCGGCGCATCTTGTCCACCATCTCCTTGTCGTGGGTGGCCACGATCACGGTGGTGCCGGTGCGGTTGATCCGGTAGATCAGCTGCATGATCCCGATCGAGGTCTCGGGGTCGAGGTTCCCGGTGGGCTCGTCGGCCAGCACGAGCGGCGGGTGGTTCACGAAGGCGCGCGCGATCGACACGCGCTGCTGCTCGCCGCCCGACAGCTCGTCGGGGAAGTTGTGGAGCTTTGTGGACAGCCCCACGAGGTGCAGGATGTCCGGCACCTTGCGGCGGATCTCCTGGCGGGTCTCGCCGATCACCTGGAGCGAGTAGGCCACGTTGTCGTAGATGGTCCGGTTCGGCAGGAGCTTGTAGTCCTGGAACACGACGCCGAGGTTCCGGCGCAGGTAGGGCACCCGCGAGCGCGGTATGCCGCTCAGCTCACGGCCGGCGATGGAGATCTCGCCGCGGCTGGCCTCCAGCTCCATGAGGAGCAGGCGGATGCAGGTGGACTTCCCGCAGCCGGTCGGGCCCACGAGGAACACGAACTCGCCGCGGCCGATGCGCATGGAGGCGCCGTCGAGGCCGACGGAACCGCCGTCGTAGACCTTGCTGACGTCCTTGAACTCGACCACCGGGACATCGGCGCCACGGGCCTGCCGGCGCCCCCCGGGGAGTGCCGTTTCGCTGTGAACGGAATCCATCCGAGGATGATTCTTAGCGAAAAGCCCTGCGTAGAGCCGCCGGTGCAACCCCGCCTGCACCTATCTCGGCCCCAGGGGGGCGCAGCCCGGGCGGTGAGGAGCGAAGCCCGATCGGTGATCGGGCAAGCACCGCAGCCATGTCATCCGGGCGAGCACCGGACCATGTCAGCGTGGCTTGACCCTCCATCGCGTAAAGAGATCGCCGCCCCCCTCGGCGAGGGAGATCAGCTCCAGATCGGCGGGCTCGACCACCTCCCGGCCGGCAACGATCGTGAGCGCGGCGGCCCCGCCCAAGACCTTCGGGTGGAGGGTTAGGAAGAGCTCGTCCACCAGCCCGGCCGCGAACAGGAACGAGTTGAGCGTGGGACCGCCCTCGCACAGGACAGACCGCACTCCGTGGTCGTTGCGCAGGCGGGCCATGAGCAGCGGGAGGTCGTCGCCCACCCTCTCGTACCCCACCTGCTCGCCGGTGCCGGGCACCTCAGAGTCCGAGCCGGTGGCCACCACCACCCGCTGTGAGGGCTCGCCGAGGAGTGGCAGGTCCCGGGGAAGGTCGAGCCGCCCGGACACCACCACCGCCAGGGCCTCGCGCTCTAGGCCCTCGGCCTCGCGCTTGTCGCGCAACTCGTCGGTCTTCACCATCGCGCCATAGCGCTCGGCCCGCGCGGTGCCCGCGCCCACCATCACCGCGTCCGCCTGGGTGCGCAGGTGGTGGAACAGCTCGCGGTCGAGGTCCGAGGACAGCCCCTGGGTGCGCCAGTCCACGGCCGCCTTGCCGTCCAGCGTGGACACCATGTTCACCACCAGGTAGGGCCGGTCAGGAGGGGCCTGGTCCGACAGCAGCAGACCCGAGGCCAGGTCGGCGGGCGAGGTGGTGCGATTCTCGGGGTAGAGGAGCCGCACCCATCGCACCCTAGGGAGGAGCGCAGCCCGGGCGGTGAGGAGCGGAGCCCGATCGGTGATCGGGCGAGCTCCGCAGCCATGTCATCCGGGCGAGCACCGGACCACTAGTTAGTTCGCAATACGCAGTAGCCCGGGAACTCGAAGTTCGCGGAGTTGAGGCCCCGGCCGGCGCGATAGATGCCGCCGTCCGAGGGCCGCTCCATCACAAAGGCGTTCTCCACCCCGCAGCACTCCCCGCGCTGGCTCACGCGGGCCCGGCGGGACACCACCTGGAGCAGGCCGGCCGCCGCGCGGCGGCCGTGGGCGTCGGTCCGGAAGCGCGCGCTCCCTCCCAGGTTTTTTACAACCCACCGCGGGCGAAGCACCGTGCGCTTGTCGCCCTTGCAGTAGGAGCGCCAGCCGGCCGGGTCGTGAGGACCGCAGGCAAACGGCTTGTTGAACACGACACGGTCGGGGGCCGCGCGGTCGAACTGGGTGATCGCGTTCTCGATCGCGAACGCGGGCCGGGCCCGGAAGACGCCGCCGACGTTCACCTCCGTGGCCCACTCCTCGTAGACCGAGTGGCAGGCCGGGTCCGGCAGCAGGCGCGTGCGGGCCGGCCGCGGAGCACCGGGACAGTTCGGCACCGCCGCCCCGAAGTCGGCCATCACGCGGGTGTGGGCCACCAGCCGGCGGCCGCGGAAGAGCCAGGTCTCGAGCGAGTGGAAGCGCACCGTGCCGCGCCGGGGCGAGCCCGAGCCCTGATGGAGGACGGTCATCCACGAGAGGCCCTTGCGATCGTCGTTCACCACGAAGACCTTGAAGCCGGCGTGCGGCTCTTCGCTGCCGGCGTAGGCGCCGATCGGGCCGAGCGCGGGAATGCCGGTGCGGCGGAACATCCGGAACGCTCGCGGGCTCGATCCGTGTTCGTGGCCGAAGGCGCAGTGGTACTCGGGATCGACGGGCGGGTGCCAGGTGGGCCAGGTGCGCCCGCCGCGGGTGACGGTGTAGCGGTCGTGCACCCAGGCCGCGCAGATCGGCGTGCCGTCGGGCGCGCGCGCCTTCGTGTGGTCCACGGTGTCGGGGGCGCCGGCCGCGGCAACGGTGCACGGCGCGGCAAGGCAGACGGCGATCGTCAACGTCAGGAGCGAGCGGCGCAAGCGCTGGAGGGTGGCAGGCCGCCGGGCGGGGTCGCCCGTCAGGGCGTGATCGCGACCATGCGCTCGATCGGCACCCGGGCGCGGGCGGCCACCTCTGGGCCCACCCGCACCTGCGGGCCCAGATCGCGCAGGGCGTCGCGGAGCTTCGGTAGCGTGATCATCTTCATGTAGCGGCAGCTGGCGGCGCGGTTGGCCGGGATGAAGTTCTTGCCGGGGTTCTCCTGCTCGAGCGGATAGAGCATGCCCGTCTCGGTGGCCACGATGAACTCCTGGGCGTCCGAGCCGCGGGCAAAGTCGAGCATCCCGCCGGTGGACAGCATGTGGGTGTGCTCCGCGTCCACGTCCCCCGAGGCCACGTACTCCATCACCTGCGTGGTGCACCCGCACTCGGGATGGATGAGGAACTCGGCGTCCGGGTGCGCCTCGCGCACGTCCGTGATGTCAGCAGGGCGGATGCCGGCGTGCACGTGGCACTCGCCGTCCCAGACCTGCATGCGCCGGCCCGTGACCCGCTCCACGTAGGCGCCGAGCCACATGTCGGGGCCGAACAGGATCTCGGTGTCCTCCCCGTGTTCCCGCCAGATGTGCTCCACCACCTGCACGGCGTTCGACGAGGTGCAGCAGTAGTCGGTCTCCGCCTTCACCTCCGCCGTGGTGTTCACGTACATCACCACCAGCGCCCCGGGGTGCTCGGCCTTCCAGGCACGCAGCTGGTCGGCGGTGATCGAGTCGGCGAGCGAGCATCCGGCGTCGAGGTCGGGCAGCAGCACCGTCTTCTCCGGGCTCAGGATCGAGGCCGTCTCGGCCATGAAGTGCACGCCGCAGAAGGCGATCACGTCGGCCTCGGTGTCCGCGGCCTTGCGCGAGAGGCCCAGCGAGTCGCCCACGAAGTGGGCCACGTCCTGGACCTCGGGCACCTGGTAGTTGTGGGCCAGGATCACCGCGTTCCGGGCCTCGGCGAGCGCGCGTACCTCGCTCTTCAGCGCCGGAATGTTCTCGAGCGTCAGCGGTGTGCCCGCGCCGGGAATCGTCTGGGACTGCATGTTTCGAACCTCGCTCGGTGTCGAAATGAAGCCTCGGCCCCAAGGGCGGCGTCGGCTGACCCCAAAGTCTAGAGCGCTCGCAACAGGAGGCTCACGTCCAGTGCCGGAGCCGAGTGTGTGAGGGCGCCGACGCTGATCCAGTCCACGCCCGTCTCGGCCACGCTCCGCACGGTTTCGAGGGTCACGCCGCCCGATGCCTCGGTGTCCGCCCTGCCGGCCACCAGGTCCACGGCCCGGCGAAGGCCGGCGGGATCCATGTTGTCCAGGAGCAGCCGCGACGCCCCCGCGCCCAGCGCCTCCTCCACCTCGTCGAGTGTGGAGCACTCCACCTCCACGGCGATGCCCTCCGGAGCGCCGGCCAGGGCGAGCCGGGTGGCCTCCCCCACCCCTCCGGCCAGTGCCGAGTGGTTCTCCTTGATCAGCACGGCGTCGTAGAGGCCGCGCCGGTGGTTCGTGGCGCCCCCCGCGCGCACCGCGTCCTTCTCCAGATCGCGCAGTCCCGGGGTGGTCTTGCGGGTGTCGAGGATCCGCGCCCCGGTGCCGTCCACGGCCTGCACGAACCGGGCCGCGAGGGTGGCCACCCCGCCCAGGCGCCCGAGGAAGTTGAGGGCGGTGCGCTCGGCGGTGAGAATCGAGCCCGCCGGGCCCGACACCTCGGCCAGCGGCCCCGGCTCGCGCCAGCCCGGGCCCACCGCGAGCGCCGTGAACTCGAGCGAGGGGTCCACCCGCAGGAACACGTCGCGGGCCACCTCCAGCCCGGCGGGCACGCCGGGAGCGCGCTGCTCGATCACGGCCGTAGCGGTGGCCCCCGGGGGCAACACCAGCCGCGTGGTCAGGTCACCGGCGCCCACGTCCTCGGCCAGCGCGATGTCGATCACGTCGGGCACGGACCGCGGGATGGGCTAGGCCCGGGCCATCACGCGGCCGCGGTCGATCCCGGCGGCGGCGTAGGCATCCGCCTCGTCGAGCGTCTCCCGCTCCAACAGCGCGAGGGCCAGCGAATCGAGACGCTCGCGATGCTCGCTGACGAGCACGCGCGTGTTCTCCAGCTCCTCGTCCACGATTCGGCGCACCTCGGCGTCGATCAGCTCCTGAGTGGCCTCGGAGACGGGCTCGGACCCGGGGAGCAGCGGGCTCACGCCATCGGAGGGCGCCGCTGTGATGAAGCCCACCTTCCCGCTCATTCCCCAGCGCGTGACCATGCCGCGCGCGATGCGGGTGACCTGCTGAATGTCCGACTCCGCGCCCGTGGTGCTGTCGCCGAACACCTCCTGCTCCGCCACCCTGCCGCCGACCGACACGCGGATCTTCGCCCGCAGCTCGTCCTCTGAGTAGTTGAAGCGGTCGTCGTCGGGCGTGGAGAGCGTGACGCCGAGGGCCTGGCCGCGGGGGATAATCGAGATCTTCCGCACCGGGTCGGCGCCGGGCGTGAGCATGCCCACGATCGCGTGGCCGGACTCGTGGTAGGCGATGCGACGGCGGTCGGCCTCGCTCAGCACGAGCTTGCGCGCGGCGCCGAGCAGGAGCTTCTCGAGCGCGTCGGTGAAGTCCTCGCGCTGCACCTTCTCGTGGAGGCGGCGGGCGGCCAGGAGCGCGGCCTCGTTCGCGAGGTTGGCCAGGTCGGCGCCGACCATGCCCGGGGTGCTCTGGGCCAGGCGCGCCAGATCCACGTCGTCGGCCAGCGGCACCGAGCGCGTGTGCACGCGGAGGATCAGCTCGCGGCCCTTGGCGTCGGGGGACTGAACCGTGACCCGGCGGTCGAACCGGCCCGGACGCAGGAGCGCGGCGTCCAGCACCTCGGGGCGGTTGGTGGCGCCGAGCACGATCACCCCCGCGCTCGGGTCGAAGCCGTCCATCTCGGTGAGAATCTGGTTGAGCGTCTGCTCGCGCTCGTCGTGGCCGCCCAGCGCCCCTCCGCCCCCGCGGGAGCGGCCGATGGCATCGAGCTCGTCGATGAACACGATGGCCGGCGCGGCCTCCTCGGCGGTCTTGAAGAGGTCGCGCACGCGGGACGCGCCCACGCCCACGATCGCCTCGATGAACTCCGACGCCGACGCGGAGAAGAACGGCACGCGGGCCTCGCCCGCCACCGCGCGGGCCAGAAGCGTCTTGCCCGTGCCGGGCAGCCCGGAGAGCAGCACCCCGCGCGGAATCCGGGCCCCGAGCCGGGCGTACTTGTCCGGTTCCCGCAGGAAGTCCACGATCTCGACGAGCTCGTTCTTGGCCTCGTCGATGCCGGCCACGTCGTCGAAGGTGATGTGCTGGTCCGAGCTCTCCACCCGCTTGGCCCGCGAGCGCCCGAACTGGCCGAGCACCCCGCCCCCGCCGGCGCCGCCCGCCGCGCGGCGCATGAGGAAGATGAACAGCCCCACCAGCAGGATGGTCGGGCCAAAGCTGAATAGGATCGTCTCCAGGAGCGAGCGGTCGCCGGGCGGCGAGGCGTTCACCACCACGTCGTTGTCCTCGAGCTCGCGCGACAGCGCGTTGTCGTTGGCGAACGTGGGGACCTCGGTCTTGAAGTTCTTGGCCTTCTTGTCCTTGTACTTGACGTCGGACTTGAACTCGCCGCTGATCGTGTCTCCCTCGGAGGAGATCTCCTTGACGTTCCCGGCCTTGACCTCCTTGAGGAAGGTGGGCGTGTAGGGCACCCGGATGCGTTCCTTGGCGGGCGCGAAGATCTGCACCAGCCCCCAGTTCACGAGGAACAGAACGGCCAGGATGGTGAGGAAGCGCCGGGGGCTGAACGGGATCATCGGCTGCTTCTTCTTCGGCTCCCCCCGCCCGTCCGGGGCGGGGTGAACGCGCCAGCTCGGCTTCTTCCCGTCCGCGGGCGGCGGAACGGGATTACGGGGGTCCGCTCCGCGGGCCTCGTCGGGCATGCGACGGATGCTACGCACGGCGCACGGCGCGTGGGGGATTTCTGTGCGCGCCCGGCTCCGGGCCCCGTTCGCCCAGTGTTCTGAGTCGGAAGTTCGGCATCAGCTTGCCGAGTGGCTGGGCGTGGGTGACGGGTGACGGTGACCGGAGTCGTACGGGCATCACGACGAGGTCATCGGCGACCGTCACCCAGGTCCAGACGCCGGGAAGGTGCGCTCGAACTAACGACTCAGGGCACTAGGCCAGGAAGGCCTCGACCTTACCGGCGAACTCCGCCGGATTTGGAACAGGAAGCCGTGGCCGGCGTCCGGGTAGTGTCGGCATCCGCTGGCAATACGTCTTGCGACGTACGCTCAGTCGGTCCAGGGCCCGGTGCCGCCCACCCGCTCCACCGCGATCCGCATCCGGACACCCGGAGGCGGGTCGTCCATCGGCGGGAAGCGCACCTCGGGCCCGAGGTGCACGTGGGCCAGCTCCTGGAGCAGGTCCGCCGCACCGCCCTTTTCGATCGTCGCGGTCCCGTGGATCACGAGGTACTCGCGCAGGCCCGGTGGGCGGATCGCGCTGCCCTCGAACGAGATCGCCACCCGCGGGTCGCGGCGGACGTTCTCGAGCTTCCGCTGATGGGGGTTCAGGTGCGCGGTGAGGAGGTCGTCGCCGTCCACGGCCACCCACACGCAGGTGACCTGTGGAGCTCCGCCTTCGCCGATGGTGACGAGGTGGCCGAGAGCGTCCGAGCCGATCAGCTCCCTGGCGCTGTCGGGCAGGGCCATCGCTCTCACACGTCGATGCGCTCGGTGGGGGCGCCCTCGGGGTAGGCCTCCTCGCGAATCCCCGCTCGCCCCGCGGCCGTGGCTCTCCGTCCCGCGGCGGGAACCAGGCCCGTCACCGCCCCGAGACCGACGGGCGGCATGTTGTTGTAGACGCTGTCGTAGCCGCCCGCGGGCACCAGGTAGGTCTCGTGCCAGATGCCCACGTCGCCGCTCGACCCGACGCGTTTGTCGAACTCGACCCACGCGGGCCAGTGGGCGCCGTCCCTGCTCCGCGCATAGGCCTCGAGCTGCTCGAAGGAGCGCCAGTACTGGACCACCATCGGCCGCCGCGGGCCGCCGGCGTACTGGTTGGCGCCAAGGAATCCGGATTCGGGCCTGCCCTCCAGCTCACGGAGCATCCGCGGCATCGCAAGGAAGACGGGCAGCCAGGTCCGCACCTTCCAGAGCTTGTTGACCCGCATGCCGATCAGGAAGACCACGAAAGTCGCCCTCGATCAAGGCTGTCACTCGCCTGTCGATGACGCGCTCAGCCATCGCGCCAGTCTCCCACTTCCGCGGACGTTCGTCAGCCGGCCGGGAACCGGAACGTGGTCTGCCCGTGCGGCTCCTTGGCAAAGGCGAGCACCTTGGCGGGCTCGACCCGGAACACGAAGTCGTCGTCGTCGCCCGCGCCGGCCACGAACACGCCGTCGCCGACATCGAAACGCCATACCTCGCCGTACTTCGCCACGTACGAGTCGGACAGCCGCTTCAACCTTTCACCCTCCAGCACGCGGACCGCGGTGCCCTCGACCACCACGTCGAGGCCCTTCGCCCAGGCGTTGCTCCCCGTGGTCAGGGCCACCTTCGCGCTGTGTTCGAGGTTGCGGGCCTTCTGCTCACGCGCCCCGGTGCAGAAGTGCACGGCCCCGTCCTCGAACACCCCGATCAGCGGGGTCACATGCGGCCGGCCGTCGGGCCGCACGGTAGTGAGCCAATAGAGCTCGGCCTGTTCCAGCACGCCCTCCGCGTCGGGCCACGGAGTCGGGGCGGCCTCGTCATCGCTGAACCGCTGATCGATCTGAGCGGTCGGATCGGAGCTCATGGTCGCGGACCTCCTGGGTTCGAAATCGGTGTTCTTGCGATCATGCGAGGATGCCACCGCTTCGCGCAAAGGAGCGTGCGCAGCTTCCCGACAGGTGCTTCGCGTACATCGATTCGCACGGGAGACGCCGCCTGCCGATCCACGATGCGGCGCACGTCCGGAATGCGCTCTCGCGCTTCGGCCAGGTCACGTTCGAGGACGAGGCCGCGCGCGACACGGCACGCAACCGGCTCCTCCGGGCGGCCAAGAAGCAGGGGATCATGCCGATCGGCTTCATCAGCGCGCAGCTGCAGCCGCACCGAAAGCTGCCCAGAGGCGATCTCACTTTCCTTCTCAGCGATATCGAAGGCTCGACCGACCTGTTGGCGCGTCTGGACCACGGGTACGCCGACCTCCTCGCGGACGTTCGCCGCCGTGTCGGCGCCGCGGTGCGGAGCGCCGGCGGCCATCAGGTGTCCGCCCGCGGCGACGACGTGTTCGCGGTCTTCGAGCGCGCCTCCGCGGCGTTGGAGGGCGCGCTGGGGATCCAGCGGGCCATGGCCTCCGGAGGTTGGCCGGATGACGCCGACGTACGGCTTCGAATCGGCCTGCATCGCGGTCGGCCGGCGCTCACGGAAACCGGCTACGTGGGCATCTCCGTCCACGCCGCCGCGCGCATCTGCTTCGCGGCGCATGGCGGCCAGATCGTCCTGTCCTCCACCGTTCGCGGAGCGGTCCTCGACTCGCTGCCGGATGGCGTCACCCTGAAGAGCCTCGGCACCTGGCGGTTCCGCGGCATCCCCGAGCCGGTGGCCATGTCCCAGGTGGAAACGGTCGACCTGATCGCCGACTTCCCGCCCCTGAGATCGGCCGTCCCGGCCTAGGGCGTCATCACGACGCGACCGAAGGCCTGGCGGCTCTCGATGAACGCGTGTGCCGCGGCGGCCTCGGCGAGCGGGAAGGTCCGGGCGATCTCCACGTGCACCTCGCCGCTCGCGACCCGTCCGAGCAGATCGCCGATCATGGCGTGGACGCGCGGGTACTCGGTGAGCAGCGCCCCGCCGAGGAAGACGCCGCGCAGGCTGTTGTTCTGAGCCCAGAGCTGCTGCGCCTCGATGCTGGACCCGCCGCGGCCCGCCACCCCGACGCTCACGAGCGTGCCCCGGTAGGCGAGCGCGCCGATGCTGTCGGCCAGGTTCTTGCCACCAACCGAATCCAGGATCACGTCGGCGCCGCGCCCGTCGGTGAGCTCGCGCGTGCGCTCCACGAAGTTCTCGCTGGCGTAGTTGATCCCGTGATCGAGACCGAACGCCTTGAGGCGCTCGAGCTTCTCATGGCTCGACGCGGTGGAGATCACGGTGGCGCCAGCCTGCTTGGCGAGCTGGATCGCGGCCATCCCGACGCCTCCCGCCCCCGCGTGGATCAGGGCCGTCTGCCCGGATTCGAGGTTGCCGGCTGTGAACAGGCACTCGTGGGCGGTGCCGAGCGCGACCGGGACGCCCGCGGCCGGAGCGGCGTCCAGCCCCTCGGGGATCGGCCACGTGGTCATCGCGGGGACGACCCGCCTGGCGGCGTGCGATCCCGCCATGCTCAGCGTCACGACCCGGTCCCCGACCGCGCGGTCCTCCACGCCGGCGCCGATCTCGGCGATCGTGCCCGCGGCGAGGTATCCCACAACGTGCGGGACCGACGGGGGTGGCGAGCCGGCGCGGGCCAGCAGGTCTCCGCCCTCGATGCTGATCGCCTCGACGTCGATCAGCACGCAGCCGTCCGGGCACTCGGGATCGGGCACGTCCGCGTAACGCAGGACATCGGGGGGGCCGTTCTCGTAGATCACCGCAGCCTTCATGCGGGCGCGACTCTATTCGAGTCCCGAGCGGTTCGGATAACCGCACCCCCATTCACCGGGAGGCCGTACTGGTCCAGCCCACCTGCTTGATAAATACGACGCAGATGCCAACCGAAGGGGTGCCTTACCGATGACTCGTCGTCTAACTCGCCTAGCCGACATCGCCTTCCGCCGCCGCGGCCGCATGGTGCTCGCCTGGATCGCCGCCGCCGTGGTGATCATCGGCGTGGGCTCCGCTCTGGCCGGGGAGTTCCAGGCCGACTACGACACGCCAGGATCCGAATCGAAGGCGGCGAGTGACCTCACCGAGCAGCGCTTCGGCGGGTACTCGGGACAGGAGATCTACGTCGTCTGGAAGGACCCCGCCGGCGCCCGCAGTCCCGGCGCCCAGAAGCGCCTCAACGCCTTCTTCGCCCAGGCGGAGCAGGTCAGGCACATCGCCAGGCACGCGCCGATCCGGGTCTCCAAGGACGGATCGATCGGCTCCACCACGCTGCCGCTGACGGTGCCCGGCTGGGAGGTCAAGAAGGACGAGGGCAAGAAGCTGATCGACGCCGCGGAGGGGAACAGCGGCGGCGGCCTCCAGATCAAGCTCGGCGGAGACCCGATCTACGCCGCACAGGATGCGTCCAGCCCGGAGGGCATCGGCTTCCTGGGCGCCGCGATCGTGTTGCTGATCGCCTTCGGCTCGGTGGTGGCGGCCGGCCTCCCCCTCGTGATCGCCCTCATCGGCCTCGGCATCTCGTCCGTTGGGCTGATCGCCCTGCTCGCCAACATCGTCGACGTGCCCGACTGGACCACTGCGGTCTCCGGCCTGATCGGGATCGGTGTGGGCATCGACTACTCCCTGCTCGTGCTCACCCGCTTCCGCTCCGCGATGCACGACGGCAAGGACCGCCACGACGCCGTGGTGGAGGCCGTGACCACCGCCGGGCGAAGCGTGATCATCGCCGGCGCCACGGTGGTGATCGCCGTGCTCGGGCTCGCCCTCACCGGCCTTCCCTACATGTACGGCGTCGCCATCTCGGCCTCCATCGCCGTGCTCGTGGTGGCGCTGGCCGCGGTGACGCTGCTGCCCGCGCTGCTCTCGCTCCTCGGCCCGAGGGTGGACCGCCTGCGCATCCCGTTCCTCGGCCGCCGTCTCGACGTGAAGCCGAACGGGGAGTCACCCGCCGCGCGCTGGAGCCACGCCGTCCAGCGCCGGCCCTGGACCGCCGCGATCGCCGCCACGGCGCTGCTGCTCGTGCTGGCGGCGCCCGCGGTCGGCATGCGGCTCGGCTTCCCCGACGCCAGCAACGACCCGACGACACCATGACCCGCCAGGCCTACGACCTGAACACGGAGGGCTTCGGACCGGGCACGAACGGCCCGCTCGTGATCGCCGCCGAGCTGCCCGGCCCGTCCGCGCAGCCGGACATGGTCGCCCTCGCGGAGCGCTTGCGCCGCGAGTCCGGAGTGGCGTTCGTCGCGAAGCCGCGATTCAGCTCGAGCGGCGATGCGGCAATTCTCACGGTGATCCCGACGGGCTCGCCCCAGGACGAGAAGACCCAGGATCTGGTGAACCGCCTGCGTGACGACGTCCTGCCCGACTCGCTCCGCAACACCGGCATCACCGCCGATCTGGGAGGAGTCACCGCGGCGCTGGAGGACCAGAGCGACTACATCAAGGGACGCATGCCGGTGTTCATCATCGGAGTGGTCGGCCTCTCGTTCCTGCTGCTGCTCGTGGCCTTCCACTCACCGCTGATCTCGCTCAAGGCGGGATTCATGAACCTGCTTTCGGTGAGCGCCGCCTACGGCGTGATGACCGTGGTGTCGAAGGGCGGAACGCTCGGCGGGCTGGTGGGAATCGACCACGAGGTGCCGATCGCGCCGTTCATGCCGGTGATGATGTTCGCGATCCTGTTCGGCCTCTCGATGGACTACGAGGTGTTCCTGATATCGCGGATCCGCGAGGAGTACCTGAAGGACGGCGACACCCGGCGGGCGGTGGCCGACGGCCTGGCGAAGACCGCCCGGGTGATCACCGCGGCGGCAGCGATCATGGTGGTCGTCTTCCTCGCCTTCCTGGCGGCGCCGGACGTATTCCTGAAGCTGTTCGGAATCGGGCTGGCCTCGGCCATCTTGCTCGACGCCACCGTGGTGCGGATGGTGCTGGTGCCCGCCGTGATGCAGCTTCTCGGCCCCCTCAACTGGTGGATTCCGGACTGGCTGGAGCGCAAGCTGCCCCGGCTGGACGTGGACGGCGGCGCCGTGGGTACGGAGGGCCGGGCTTAGGGCTGGGTCTGCAGCCCGTCCCAGCCCCAGTGAGGCATCGCGGCGCCGGGCGCCACCACGGCTTCCTCGTCCGAGTAGGACAGCACGTCGTCCACGGCCCAGCGCATGTAGGCATGGAGGGCGGCGCGGAAGGCGGGGTCCGCGGGCAGGCCGGCGTCATCAGCGGCGCGATCAAAGCAGTCCAGGAAGCGCTCGCCGAGATCGCCCATGTCCCCGTTTCCCGCGTGCATGTGGAGAACACGGGACTGGTCTCCGTAGGACTCCGAGAACGTCGGCGGCCCGCCCATCACCTCGGCCCAGTAGGAGGCCAGCCGCTCCACGTGCTGCGGGTGCTGGCCGGGATGTGAGAACGGGTGGTTCAGCTCCGGATCGGCAAGACACCGCGCGTGGTGCGCGGTGGCCAGCGCGAGAAAAGCGGGCTCACCGCCGGCGAACTCGAACAGCGTCGGACGCATGACACGAAATGTGGCAGCTCAGGCTTCCGGTCCCTCCGGGACGTCGACGGCGTGCTCCTCCAGCGCGGTGAGGGGCACGATCTCGAGCGCTCGCTCGTGGGTGGAGGCCAGAACCACATAGGCGGCCGCGCCGTCCTCGTGGGCGCGCAGCCAGTTCGCCGCGGTCACGCACCAGCGGTCGCCGGGCACGAGCCCGGGGAAGTCGAACTCGGGCCGCGGCGTGGTCAGGTCGTTCCCGATGCGGCGCTGGTGCTCGAGGAACTCGGAGGTCACCACGGCGCAGATGGTGTGGCTGCCGCGGTCCTCCGCCCCGCTTCGACAGCACCCGTCCCGGTAGAAGCCGGTGACGGGATCGTTGCCGCAGGGCTGAAGCTCCCCCCCCATGACGCTCCGATCGCTCACCCTGATGGAGCAACGTACCGGTTTGACACGGGGCCGTGACAATGCCGAGGATGCTGTCCCATGCCCTACGACGAGGATCTCGCCAGCCGCATTCGCGAGCTGATCGCCACCGAGTCCGGAGTGACGGAGCAGCGGATGTTCGGGGGCCTCGCGTTCCTCATCGGCGGCAACATGGCGGTGGCGGCCAGCGGTGAGGGCGGTCTGATGGTGCGCGTCGACCCCGAGGGCACCGAGGCTTTGGTGGCCAGGCCCCACGCCCGGCCGTTCGAGATGCGCGGCCGGGCGATGAGGGGATGGCTGCGAGTGGACCCCGAGGGCGTGCGGACCAAGCGCCAGGTCGAGCCGTGGGTGAAGCGTGGCGTGGCCTACGCGCGCTCGCTTCCCGCGAAGGGCTAATCGACGGCCGGCGCGATGGCAGGGCGTGGTGCCGCGCCGGCATCCCTGAGGTACTGATGTACGAACGCGATCGCCATGCTGCCCTCCCCCACGGCAGCGGCCACGCGCTTCACCGGGCCGAACCTCACGTCGCCGCACGCGAATATGCCGGGAACGCTCGTCTCCAGCAGGTACGGGTCGCGGTCGAGCGTCCAGCGCCCGGCGGCCCGCATGTCGGAGCCGGTGAGCACGTAGCCCTGCTGATCGAGCGCGATCTCCGCCGGAAGCCATGTCGTCTCCGCGTCCGCGCCGATGAAGATGAACAGCCCACCCGAGTCGAGCCGGGTCGTCTCCTCCCCCGCGGAATGGATCTCGATCGCCTCGAGCGAGACATCGCCGTGCACAGCCGCCACCGTGGCCCCGAACAGCATGCGGATGTTCGGTCGCGTCGCTAGCTGGTCGATCAGGTACCGCGACATGCTCTTCTCCAGGCTCTGGCCACGGCAGAGGATGGTCACGCTCCGGGCATGCGTGGAGAAGAACAGGGCGGCCTGCCCGGCCGAGTTGCCCGCGCCGACTATGTGCACGTTCAGCCCGTGAGTGTTCGGCGCCTCGCTGCGCGCGGCGCCGTAAGAGATGCCCTTGCCGGCCAGCCGGTCGAACCCCTCCATCGACAGGTGGCGCCAGGTGACCCCGCAGGCCAGGATGATCGTTCGCGCCCGCAGCACGTCGCCGCCGTCCAGGTGCACCTGCCGTGTGGCGGCGTCTATCCGTTCGATCGACCGCGTCACGAGGATCTCGGCGCCGAGCCTCCGGGCCTGCTGCAGCGCGCGGCTCGCGAGCTTGGGGACGCCAACCCGTACACGGCCCGCGCGTACCGTCGGGCGGCGGAGACGATCCGGGGCTCGGCCACGCCGGTGGCCGAGCTCGTGCGGACGGGGCGTGTGCGCGAGCTGCGCGGCATCGGGCCCGGGATCGAGTCGCGGCTGCGCGAGCTCGTGGACACCGGTGGGATCGCGGAGCTGGCCGAGCTCGAGCGCGAGCTCTCCCCGGACCTCATCGGCCTGGGCCGCTACCTCGGTCTGGGTGCGAAGCGCTCGGTGGACCTCGCGCATGCACTCGACGTCGATTCCGCTGACGAGTTTCGGGCGGCGGCGGCCGCCGGCCGGCTCCGGAACGTGCCCGGGATCGGGCCGAAGACGGAGGCCCGGCTTCTGGAGGCGCTGGCCCGCGAGGGCAAGCCCCGGCCGCGGAAGGGGCTGACCATCAACCGCGCCCGGGAGCTTGTCGGCGGCGTGGCGGCGGCCCTCGCCGGCGAGGTGGCCGGCGACGTGCGCAGGTGGCGCGATTCCTGCGAGGCGTTGACCGTGGTGCGCGCGGCGCGCGATCCGGGTCCCGTCCTGGCCGGCTTCGCCGCCCTCCCCCAGATCGTCGCGGTGGTCGAGCAGGGCAGGCGCCGTTCGGTGGGAGTCACGTTCGAGGGTGTGCCGCTCGCTCTCGTGGTGCCCGAGCCCGACCGGTTCGGGACCGCGCTCGTGCGCGCGACGGGATCGGCGGCCTATGTCGCGGCGCTCGAGCCGCTGCCCGACGCGCCCGACGAGACCGCCCTGTACCGGGCGCTCGGCTTCCCCTGGTGTCCCCCGGAGTTGCGCGAAGAGCCGTTCCGGGGGAAGCCGCCGCCTCTTGTTGAGCTGAGCGACATGCGCGGCGACCTGCACTCCCACACCACCTGGTCCGACGGCAGGGCAAGTGCGCTGGCGATGGGCCTCGGCGCGCGGGCGCGAGGCTACGAATACATCGCGATCTGCGACCACACCCCCGCGGTCGGGGCCGTCCGCGGGCTGACTGCCGACGACGTGCGGCGCCAGGCCGATGAGATAGAGGCCGCGAACGAGGAGCTGGCGCCGTTCCGCATCCTGCGCGGGATCGAGTGCGACATCCTCCCCGACGGTCGGCTCGACCTGCCCGACGACGTGCTCGCGAAGCTCGACTGGGTGCAGGCCAGCGTGCACGGCGGGCAGCGGATGCCCCGGCGGGAGATGACGAAGCGAGTGGAGGCGGCGCTGCGCAATCCGTATGTGCGCTGTCTGAGCCATCCCAAAGGCCGGATCATCAACCGCCGGCCGGAGAACGCTCTCGATCTGGGGCGCGTGTTCGAGCTCGCGCTCGAGGAGGGCGTGGCGCTGGAGGTGAACGGCCTGCCCGACCGCCTCGACCTGCGCGGCGAGCACGTCCGCGACGCCCTGCGGGCCGGAGTGGAGATCGTGTGCTCCACGGACTCGCACTCGGTACGCGGGCTGGAGAACATGGAGCTCTCCGTGAGGACGGCGCGGCGGGGCTGGGCTACGGCGGAGCGGGTGGTGAATACGCGACCGCTGGGAGCGATCCTCAGCGGCCGGTGAACCGGGCCGGACGGCGCTCCACGAAGGACATCATTCCCTCCGCCCCGTCCTCGGTTCGCAGCAGCGCCACCATGTCCTCGTTCAGGCGGGACGCTGCCGCCTGATCTCCTTCCCGAAGCGCGCGCTGGGCCGAGGCGAGGGTCGCGCGAACGCCGAGCGGCGCGGAGCGCGTGGCGATGCTCTCCGCGAGCTCCACCGCCCGGTCCAGGTGCTTGCCGGGCTCGGTGAGCTCCTGAACGAGACCGATCCTGTGTGCCTCGGCGGCGTCGTACTCGTCGCCGGTCAGGAGCCAGCGCATCGCGTTGCCCCATCCGGCCTCTCTCGGCAGGCGGATGGTCGCGCCGCCGAACGGATAGATGCCACGCTGGATTTCGAGCTGCGCGAAGCGTGTGTCGGACGCGGCGACCCGCACGTCGGCGGCGAGTAGGAGCTCGATGCCGAGGGTCATGCACCAGCCCTGAGCCGCCGCCACCACGGGTGTCGTCCATGGCTTGCCGTCGTTGCGCCAGGGGTCGCGGCCGTCCTCCGGGACCTGGAGGGTGCCTTCCGCGAGAGCGGGTCCGACCTCCGCCAGGTCGAGCCCCCCGGTGAAGTGCTCGCCGTGCGCGAACAGGACTCCGCAGCGCAGCTCGTCGTCCTGCTCGAGCTGCTCGTAGGCCCGGCCGAGCGCCATCAGCAGCTCGACGTTGAACGCGTTGCGCTTGGAGGGCCGATTTAGCCCCATGAGCAACACGTGCCCTCGGCGCTCCAGGGTAAGAACTTCGGGTCGGTCGTGTCATTCACCGTGTTACGCCTTTCGTCTCGTCACGGGCGGATCCGCGTCTCGAGGAGCATGAAGGACGCGGGCACGCTGCGACCGCCCGCTCAAACCGCCCGGCCACCTGGACGCTCGGCACATTTAGTGCGTATAGGGGACCTTTTGTTCCTACCGTCGCCTGCCCACAGCGGGGCGCTTACGAAGGGGCCGGCCCTAGGACGAGGAGCCCGCCGCCACTCCCGCCCGCCTATTCAGCTCCGCCCTCACGAACTCGTCAAGGTCGCCGTCCAGCACGCCCTGCACGTTGCCCACCTCCACGTTCGTGCGGTGGTCCTTGACCATCGTGTACGGCTGCAGCACGTAGGAGCGGATCTGGGAGCCCCAGCCCACGTCCTGGGCCTCGCCGCGCTCCTTGGCGATCGCCTCCTGGCGCTTTCGCTCCTCCAGCTCGACCAGCTTCGCTCGCAGCATGGTCATCGCGGTGTTCTTGTTGGCCGACTGTGAGCGCTCGTTCTGGCACTGGACCACGATTCCGCTCGGGCGATGGGTGATGCGCACGGCGGAGTCGGTCTTGTTCACGTGCTGGCCGCCGGCCCCGGACGCGCGGTAGGTGTCGATCTGGATGTCGTCGGGCTCGATCTCCACGGCCACGTCGTCCTCCACCAGCGGCGCCACCTCCAGGCCGGCGAACGCCGTGTGGCGGCGCGACTGCGCGTCGAAGGGCGAGATCCGCACCAGCCGGTGCACGCCCTTCTCGGCCGAGAAGAGCCCGTAGGCGTTCTCGCCTCGGGCGATGAAGGTGGCCGACTTGATGCCCGCCTCCTCCCCCGGCGAGACCTCCACCAGCTCGGGCTTCATCCCGCGGCGCTCGGCCCAGCGCATCTCGGTACGGAGCAGCATCTCGGCCCAGTCCTGGGAGTCCGTGCCCCCGGCGCCGGCGTTGACGGTGACCACGGCGTCGCCGCCGTCGTACTCGCCGGCGAACAGGCGCGCCTCCTCGAGCTCGGCCAGCCGCGACCGCACCGAGGCGAGCTGTTCCTCCAGCTCGCCGGCGATCGACTCGTCCTCCTCCGCCAGCTCCTCCAGCGTGTCCAGGTCGCCGATGTCCCGCTCCAGCGAGCGGAACGACTCCAGCCTGCGGGCCGCCGCGGCGTGCTCGGCCGAGACCCTGGCCGCGCGCTCCTGGTCGTCCCAGAAGCCACCCTCCTGCATCTGGCCCTCCAGGGCGTGGACGCGTTCTTCCAGTGAAGCGGGGTCAAAGATAGTCCGCGAGCAGCGCAAGCTGGCCGCGGAGGCCATCGGCGCCGGCGGTCACGCCGCACCGTGGCACTTCTTGAACTTCTTGCCCGAGCCGCACCAGCACGGGTCGTTACGGCCCACGCGCTCGTGCTCGTCCAGCACGCGAGTCTCCACCACGGGGGGCGGCTCCATCTCGGACTCGGCAGCGTACTCCGCCGCCTGGGCCACGCCCGCGGGCACGGCTCCGCCGGCGGTCTGCGCCGCGGCGGCCAGCGCGCTCGGCTGGTCGGCGGCGGTGCCGCCGGCGTAGCTGAGACGACGGGCGTTCCCGCCGGTGTTCGAGGTGTTCGAGCCCTCGCCCCAGCGCGCCCCGCCGCCGTTCTGGGGCTGCTGGTCAGGCTGCACCTCGACCTCGACGTTGAACACGTACCGGGCGAACTCGTCCCAGATGTTGTTCATGAGCCCCGTGAACATGTCGAAGCCCTCGTTCTTATAAGCCACGAGCGGGTCGATCTGGGCGAACCCGCGCAGGTGGATGCCCTCTCGCAGGTAGTCCATGTCGTGCAGGTGCTCGCGCCAGCGCTCGTCGATGATCTGGAGCAGCATGAAGCGCTCCAGCGCCCGCATGAGCTCGCCGCCGAGCTCCTCCTCGCGGTCGTCGTAGGCCTCGACCACGTCGGCGCGCAGCTTCTCGACCAGGGTCGCGCGGGTCTCGCGCTCGAGGATGTCCTCCGCCTCGAACGAGACGGGGTAGATCTGGGCGAGCTGCTCGAGCAGGGCGTCGAGCTCCCAGTTCTCCTGGTACTCGCCCTCGAGGTACTCGTCGCAGACCCGGTCGATCGCCTCGGCGATCTGCGTGCGCGCGATCTCCGACATGTCCTCGCCCTCGAGGATGCGGTCGCGGTACTCGTAGACGATCTCGCGCTGCTGGTTCATCACGTCGTCGTACTCGAGGACGCGCTTGCGGATCAGGAAGTTCTGCTCCTCGACCTTGCGCTGTGCTCCCTCGATCTGCTTGGAGAGCATCTTGTGCTCGATCGGTAGCTCATTGTCGTCGTCGTCGGTCTGAGCCAGGAACTTGTTGTCGAGGATGCGGTAGATGCGGTCGCCCGCGAACAGCCGCACCAGGTCGTCCTCGGCCGAGAGGTAGAAGAGCGACGCGCCCGGGTCCCCCTGGCGGCCTGAGCGGCCGCGGAGCTGGTTGTCGATGCGGCGAGACTCGTGCCGCTCGGTGCCGCAGATGAAGAGCCCGCCGGACTCCATCACCCGCGCGCGCTCCTCCTGAACCTGGGCCTCCATCTTGGGGTAGAGCTCGTCCCAGGCCGCGTCCCAGTCCTCGCTGTCGGGCTGAATGCCGCGCTTGACCAGTTCGGTCTGCGTGAGGTGCTCCTCGTTTCCGCCGAGCTTGATGTCCACTCCGCGGCCGGCCATGTTGGTGGCGATCGTGACCGCGCCCGGGCGCCCCGCCTCGGCGATCGTCTCGCCCTCGCGCTCGGCGTGCTCGGGCTTCGCGTTCAGCACCGTGTGCTTGATGCCGCGCTTGTTCAGCTCCGCGGAGAGGTGCTCCGAGACCTCGACCGAGATCGTGCCCACGAGCACGGGCTGGCCGGTCTCGTGGCGTCCCGCGATCTCGTTGGCCACGGCGGCCCACTTGCCATCCTTCGTCTTGTAGATCAGGTCGTTGCGGTCCGCGCGGACCATCGGCCGGTTGGTGGGGACCTCCACCACCTGAAGCTCGTAGATCTTCATGAATTCGGTGGCCTCGGTGAGAGCCGTGCCGGTCATGCCGCCGAGCTTGTCGTAGCGGCGGAAGTAGTTCTGGTAGGTGATGGTGGCGACGGTCTGGTTCTCCTCCTGGATCGCCACGTCCTCCTTGGCCTCCACCGCCTGGTGCAGCCCCTCCGACCAGCGGCGCCCCTCCAGGATGCGGCCGGTGAACTCGTCGATGATCTTCACCTCGCCGTCGATCACCGCGTAGTCCACGTCGCGCTTGTAGAGCGACTCGGCCTTCAGCGACTGCTGGAGGTGGTTGACCATGTTCCCGTGCTCGGCCCGGTAGAGGTTGCCGACTCCGAGGTAGCGCTCGGCCTTGGCCACGCCGCGCTCGGTGACTGACACGGTCTTGTGCTTCTCGTCGGGCTCGAAGTCGAAGTCCGCCTCCCACTCCTTGGACTTGGATTCGATGCCCTCGGGCTTCTTCCCCGGCTCCATCGTCTTGGCCAGGGCGGCGAACTTGTAGTAGAGGTCAGCGGCCTGCTCGGGCTGACCCGAGATGATCAGCGGGGTGCGCGCCTCGTCGATGAGGATGTTGTCCACCTCGTCGACGATCGCGAAGCCGTGCCCGCGCTGGGCCTTGTGCTCGATCTCCACGGCCAGGTTGTCGCGCAGGTAGTCGAAGCCGAACTCGGAGTTGGTGCCGTACACGACGTCGCGGGAGTAGGCCTCCTGCTTGTCGATCTCGTCCAGCCCCGACTGGATGATCCCCACGGTCACTCCCAGCAGGTCGTAGATCGGCGTCATCCACACGGCGTCGCGGCGGGCCAGGTAGTCGTTGACAGTGACCAGGTGGATCCCCCGGCCCTCGGCCGGATAGCCGTTCTCGCCCCGCGAGGCCAGCGCGTTCAGCACCACCGGCAGGGTGGCGGTGAGCGTCTTGCCCTCACCCGTCTTCATCTCGGCGATGGAGCCGTCGTGGAGCACCATGCCGCCGATCAGCTGAACGTCGAAGTGGCGCTGCCCGATGGTGCGCTTGCCCGCCTCGCGGGTCAGGGCGAACGACTCGTAGAGAAGGTCGTCGAGCGACTCGCCGGCGTGGTGGCGCTCGCGCAGCCCGGAGTAGCGCGCGCGCAACTCGTCGTCGGACTCGAGCTCCAGCTCGCTCTCGAAGTCGTTGATACGCGTGACGTTCTTCTCGAAGGTCTTGAACTTCTTCGATTCTCCGACGCGTAGCGCGCGGTCCAGAATGGTCATGTTTGAGACGGTAGCAAGGGTGACGGGGCGCTCTGGAGCGGTTTTCAGGCGGTGCTGGGCTCCTGCCCGGCGGTCGCTCGATCACGGCGCGAGCGCCGCTTGTCCCGGTGCTTCTTCACCTGACGGGCCAAGTCCTCCGCAACGAGGTTGATCGAATGGCCCATGTCGGTGGAGCGCTTGGTGCACCTGAGGGTTGCGCCCTTCACGTGCAGGGTGGCCTCGGCGATCTGAGACTCCTTGATCGACGGGTTGGCCTCCTCGCGCAGCTCGATCTCCACATCGGCCAGCGGCGACACTTGGCGCGCCACCTTGGCGAGCTTCTTCTCGACCCGAGCCCTGACCTCTTCGTCCACCACGGTGTCGTGGCGTCCCTTGACCTGGATGCGCATCGAGCCTCCTCGAATCGGCGAGTTGGAGAGCGCCTTCGATGGTAGTGGCCGCCATCGAAGGAGGGAAGGGGTCTGGACCTATCGCCCGGGAGTCCGCGCATAGGCGACGCCGAGGACCTCCCGGCACCCCGCTTGCCGCAGGGCGCCGGCGCACCCGGCGAGCGTGGCGCCGGTGGTGACCACGTCGTCCACGAGCACCGCCCGAGGAGGCGCTGGCACCCCGTCGCGGACAGCCATCGACCCGCGGAGGGCGAGTGCGCGCTCCCCCCTTCCCCGGCCCACCTGGGACCCCGAGCTGCCCCCGCGCCGCAGCAGAGGCACGACCGCAAGGCCGGTGCGGAAGGCCACCGCCTCGGCCAGCACCCCGGCCTGGTTGAACCCGCGCCCGCGCGCACGGCGGGGATGGAGGGGCACCGGCACGAGGACGGATCCGTCGAGAAGGAGGCCCTCCGGCGCCCCGGCCACGATCGCCGCCGCCATGGCCGGGGCGATTCCGAGCGCGGCCCTGAACTTCAGCGCGCGCACGAGCTCGCGCGCCGGCCCCTCGTAGGCCACCGCGGCGAAGGCGGGCACGCCGGAGGCCGGCACCAGATCCGGCGGCAGGCGGGTGAGCTCGCCCGAGCAGGCCCGGCACAGCGGGCCGGTCCGGCCGGCGGGGCCGCGGCAACCCCAGCAGAGCGGCGGGGCGAGGAGCGAGGCGAGCGTGGAGCGCACAGGCCGAGCCTGGCGCGCCGGGCGTTACCTGTGGGCACTCCACTGCCACAATCGCGTGCGTGCCGGGTTACGAAGGAGCGACGCACCCCCAGCTCCACTGGCTGCCGGACCCCGCCGTGCTGGCTCCGCTCACGCTCGTGGTGGTGATCTACGT
The DNA here is from genome assembly GCA_038323835.1 of Solirubrobacterales bacterium. Taxonomy (GTDB): domain Bacteria; phylum Actinomycetota; class Thermoleophilia; order Solirubrobacterales; family Thermoleophilaceae; genus JACVRW01. The sequence continues at coordinate 8,139 of JBBQHI010000016.1, read as the reverse complement.
GTGGCGCTTCCGGTCGGCGCGGCGCGAGGCCGGGGGACGCGGCGCCGGGCCGCGCCAGGCCGTGGCCTTCGCCGGCGCGATGCTGGCGCTGCTGGCGGCGCTCGTCTCCCCCATCGACCGCCTGGGGGACAACTACCTCTTCTCCGCCCACATGGTCCAGCACGTGCTGCTCGGCGACATCGCGCCGCTGCTGTTCCTGCTCTCGCTCTCGCGAGTGATCATGCGGCCGGCCACCCGGCGCCTCCAGCGCGTGGAGCGCGCGCTCGGCCCCTTCGCCAGCCCGGCCACCGGCATCGTTCTCTGGCTCGGGCTCATGTACGTCTGGCACATCCCCGCCCTCTACGACGCGGCGGTGGAGAACCCCGCCCTCCACATCTTCGAGCACGCCTGCTTCTTCACCGCAGGCGTTGCGCTCTGGTGGCCCCTGATCCAGCCCGTGCCCATGCGGCGGCCGCTCACCGGCATGCAGCCGCTGGCCTACATCGCCTCGGCCAAGGCGGGCCTGGCCGCGCTCGGGCTGCTGCTCACGTGGAGCGGCACCGCGCTCTACCCCTACTACGAGCGCGCGCCGCGCATCTGGGGCCTGTCCGCCGTGGACGACCAGAACGTGGGCGGAGTGATCATGATGGCCGAGCAGTCGTTCACGCTCGTGCTGGTGCTGGTCTTCCTGTTCGTGCGGATGCTGGTCCGGTCCGAGACCGAGGAGCTCCGGCGGGAGCGCCTGGAAGAGCGCGCGGGCATCCTCTAATGACATGGTGCGGTGCTCGGCCCGATCAACGATCGGGCCTCCGCTCCTACCTAGCCCTCCAAGACCGCCCCGTCCTCCACGGTTCGCGGGCCCTCCACGCGCACCCGCCCCCGCACGGTTACGCCGGCGCCGAAGGTCACGTCGCCCTCCACCTCGAGCCGCTCGCAGCCGATCAGGGACGGCGGGCCGGACGGGAAGTGGCGTTCCATGTCCGCCAGCAGCTTGTAGTTCTTGGAGTCGAGGTCGATCAGCGGCGGCTGACCGGCGCGCTCGGGAGCCAGCTCCACGCGCGGGCCCTCGCTCATCACGTAGGCGTCCGAGCGCAGCGCCAGCAGGTCGCCGGTGGCCTTCACCGGCACGAAGCGCGTGCGGGGCACGCGCACGGCGGCCGCGCCCTCGAACACGTCGATGGCGGCGCCCATCGCCGTCTCCAGCTGCACCACCGCGGGCGAGGAGGAGTCCTTCGGGTCCACGGTCTTGCGGTTCACGATCATGGGCAGCTCGATCACACCGCCGCTGGCCTCGAGCACGCGGGCCAGCGCGCGCAGGTTCACCCAGATGGTGTTGGTGTTGAAGTAGCGGTGGCGGCTCACGTCCTGGAACGAGTCCACGTCCTCGTCCGGCGTCTGGGCGATCTCCCGCAGCACCAGCCCGCCGCCGGGACGCCGTGCCAGGTGGCCGCCCTTGCGGTCGGAGGGCGTGCGATCGGCGGCCTCCATCAGGAAGGGCATGCCCTCGCGCGCGAACCACGCGAGCATGCGCAGGTCGAGGGTGGCGCCGAGATTGTCCGAGTTCGACACGAAGGCGTACTCGAAGCCGCGCTCGAGGAGGGCGTCGAGCATCCCCGACCCGGAGAGCGAAGGGTAGAGGTCCCCGTGGCCCGGGGGCGCCCACTCGAGCTTCGGGTCCGCGGGCCACTCGGCGGGCTCGAGCGTGTCCGCCAGCAGCTTCGGCACGCGTCCCTGCGGGAAGTCGAGCGGCAGCCCCTCCAGGGCGAGATCGGGGTAGCGCTCCAGCGCGGCGAGGGAGTCGTCGCGCGTGGCGAAGCTGTTCATGAGCACGAGCGGCACCGCCGCCCCCGCGCGCTCGCGCAGCCCGAGGATCTGGCGGGCGATGATGTCGAGGAACGTCAGCCCGTCCTTCACCTCCAGCAGCGACTTCGCCTGGGTCATGCCCATGCCGGTGCCGAGTCCGCCGTTCAGCTTGATCACCACGGCCCGGCGAAGCGCCTCCTCGGCGCCGGCCGGGTCGTCCGGTAGCTCCTCGGCGTCTGGGAGCTCCGCCACGGGCTCGATCTCGGACTCGGGCAGCACGCCCGTGTCGCCCGAGGCGAGGCGCGAGCGGTAGCGGTCGAAGGTCTCGACGGCCACGTCAGGCAGGCCCTCGGCTCTCATCTTCTCGGCGGCGGCGTCCATGGCCGCGATCCTATGCGCCTCAAGCAGTTGACCGTTCGGTCGATAAAGGGTCCACCACCCTCCACACAGAGGAGGAGCCATACCCGTCTCAGCCACGGACCCGATCACGGCCGCCGGGCTTGCCGGAGTTCGCCGTATGTCCTTTGCCGCCGTGGATGCGGCGGAACCGGGCGTAATCTTCAGGACCCTCGCCGCCGAGCTCTTCGGAGCCTTCGGCATCGACTCGGTCCACGTCTGCCAGCTGGCGGACCGCGACACCGTGGGCCGGGGCACCGTCTACGAGCAGCGCCCCGACGGGACCGTAGGCGAGCGCGACCCCTACGTGGTGCCCTTCGACCGGCCCAGCGGGGTGCACCGCGTGCTGGCCACGGGCGCTCCCCTGAACGTCTTCGACGCCCGCAACTCGGAGATCGTGTCCGGCGAGCTCACCGAGCGCTTCAACGTGGCGAGCATGCTCTACGTGCCGCTCAGCTACGAGCGCGCGGTGCGCGCGGTGGTGCTGCTGCTGAGCTCGTCGTCCCGCCGCTTCGCGGACGAGGAGGTGGACCTGGTCCACACGATGGCCAACCAGGCCGCCGGAGGGCTCGCCGCGCTGGCCCTGCGCACTCGGCTGGCCGCCCAGGCGGAGACCCAGGCAGCCATCGCCCGCGCCGCGGGCACCCTGAACGAGACCCTCGAGCGGCCCGAGGTGCTGGACACCCTCTGCCGCGAGGTGAATGTGGCCCTGGGGGCCGACCTCAGCGGCGTTTACCTGGGTGATGCCGAGAGCGGCGGCGTGGCCGTGGCCGCGCAGGGCCTGACCGGCGAGTCCGACTGGTGGGGATACCGGATCGCACCCGGAGAGGGCGTGGCCGGGCAGGTGCTCGTGTCGGGCGAGCCGGTGGTGTCCAACGACTACCAGGGCGAGGTGGACGTGCCCGGCGTGAACGCGATGCGCTCCGTGCGAACCGCCATGTCCGTGCCGATGTACTGGAACGGCGCGCTGCGGGGAGCGCTCTCGGTGGCCTTCTTCTCCGTGCGTCGGGTGGAGGCCGAGGACCTCACCACTCTCCAGGCAATCGCCAACCTCGCGGCCGTGGCCTGCGGCAAGGCGGAGGCGTTCGAGGCGGCCCGGGCCGCCGCGCGCACCGACTCGCTCACCGGCCTGATGAACCACGGCGCCATCCAGGTGCGCACCGCCGAGGAGATCTGGCGCGCCCGGCGCAGCGAGGCGGGGCTCACCTGCCTGCTCGCGGACCTCGACAACTTCAAGCCCATCAACGACCGGCACGGGCACCTGGTGGGAGACGAGATCCTGAAGCGGGTGGCCACGGCGCTGGACGCCGAGTTCCGGCCCTACGACGGCGTGGCCCGCTACGGGGGCGACGAGTTCGTGGTGCTGCTGCCCGACACCGACGAGGCCGGCGGTGTGCGCGCGGCCCACCGCCTGCGCGCGTGCGTGGCCCGCACCGGCCTGGCGTTCGGAGACCTGGGAATGCCCGTGACCGCGTCCGTCGGCATCGCCCAGTGGGCCGAGCCGCTCACTGCGGGCGACCTGCTGGATCGCGCGGACCGCGCGCTCCTGCTGGCCAAGCGCCGGGGCAAGGACTCGCTCGTGGTGGCCAGCTCGCGCGCCGAGCTGGAGCTAGCCGGGCTCGAGACGGGCAGCGCGCCGTCGCAGCTCATGAACTCGTTCTGGAGCATGGTGGCCCGCTGCGACCAGCCGAGTGAGGTCATCGACGTGCTCCCGTCCTTCATCCGGAGGGAGCTCGGGCTCCAGGAGGTGGCGCTCTACGAGCGCGCGGACATGGCCGGGCTGACCCGCATCGCCGGGGTCCGCGCCCCCGGCGATCCCGCTCCCGCGGCGTTCCGCCCGATGCTCGTGGTGCCCTTTGAGGAGCTGTTGGAGCGCCTGCGCAGCGGGTCGATCGCGCGCAGCTCGCTGGCCGAGCTTCGCCGTGCGCTCGGGATCGAGGCACCCGACGCGACCTACGCGGATCCGCAGGGGTCCTTCGCGGCGGTGGGCGTGGCACGCGCGGGCGAGGTCCGCGGCGTGCTCCTCCTGCGCCACTCGGGCACGGAGTTCCCGCGCACGAGCGTGCGGCTCACGGAGATGGTGGTGGGACAGGCTATGACTGTGCTTCTCGGCCAGTCCGAGGGCGGCTCGCGCAACGCCGTGGCCGCGCTGGCCGCGGCCATCGACGCCCGCGACAACTACACGCTCGCCCACTCCCGCGATGTGGTGGACCTGGCCTGCGCCGTGGCCGAGCGCCTCGGACTCCCCCGCTCGGACACCGCGAACGTGCGCGACGGCGCGATGCTCCACGACGTGGGGAAGGTGGCCATCCCCAACGACATCCTCTACAAGGCCGGGCCGCTCGACGACGGCGAGTGGGAGGTGATGCGCCAGCACCCTGTGATCGGGGAGCGCATCCTCCTCCGGACCCCGGAGCTCGCGCCCATCGCCCCGCTGGTGCGCCACGAGCATGAGCGCTGGGATGGGCTCGGCTACCCGGACGGGCTGGCCGGCCGCGACATCCCGGCCGGCAGCCGCATCATCTTCGCCTGCGACGCCTACAACGCGATGATCACCGAGCGCCCGTACCGCGAGCCGATGTCGCACGACGAGGCGCTCGGCGAGCTGGTGCGCGGCTCGGGCACGCAGTTCGACCCCGACGTCGTGACCGCGTTGATCGAGGTGCTGGCCCTCAGGCCCAGGGCGTTGGAGAAGGTGGCGGCGCGCTAGCGTGCCGCCGGTGAGCGACCTCGATATCGGCCTGGCCGCGGAGGCCGATCTTCCGGACCTCCTCCCCCTGCTGCGCGGCTACTGCGACTTCTACGAAGTCGCGCCCTCGGACGCCCGCCTGCTGGCCATGTCCCGGGCGCTGATCGCCGATCCCGAGCGCGAGGGGATTCAGCTCGTGGCCCGCGACGCCTCCGGGCGGGCGATCGGGTTCGCCACGGTGCTCTGGACCTGGTCAACCCTCAGCGCGTCGCGCATCGGAGTCATGAACGATCTGTTCGTGGACGAGGACGCTCGCGGCGCGGGCGCGGCCGATGCGCTGATCCGCGCCTGCGCGGAGCGCGTCCGGTCTCACGGGGGCACGAGCCTCGAGTGGACCACGGCGCACGACAACCACCGCGCCCAGAAGGTCTATGACCGCGTGGGCGGAGCGCGCGACGAGCGCTGGCTCGACTACTCGCTCGGCGTGTAGCCCGAGCTTCCTTTTCCTACTGCACGGGCACGGCGGGCGGCTCGTTCGCCGTCCGCGGGGACTCGCCCATCGAGAGATAGCCGCCGTAGGCCACGCCGCCCGCGGCGATCAGGCCGAGGAACAGGCCGATCTTGCGCCCGAAGTCGACGGTCGCGGAAATGTCCGGTCCCGGCACGTCAATGATCCGGTACAGGACGAGCAGCACCGCCAGCGCCCCGGCTCCCGCGACGATCTGCGCAACCGGCAGGTCGGGCGGAAGGGCCACGTCGGCAAGGCGCGCCACCGCAAGCCCGATCGCCACCGCGGCGACGAGGAACAGCACGATGTCGATGTAGGAGAAGACCTCCCACGCGTTCCCGCTCTCACTCGCGGAGAAGCCGCCGACGCTCACGTCGACGCCGTACCACGGAAGGAACATCACCACCAGGAGCGCGAGACCGCTCGCTCCGGCAATCAACTCGCCCCGGCTCAGCCGCGACATATCCACAGACTTCCTCCCCAGATAGCTCTCGCCGAATCGGCCGTCTCTGATTCGGCAGGTTTAGCGCCGCACTGAACCGGCGGCGAACGCCCATCGTACGGGCGTCCGAGGCGTTGTACCAGCGGCGTAGGTCGACTCCGGGCCGGGCGCCGGGCTCAGGCGATGGGGGCGCGGCCGGTCCAGGCGCTCAGATAGGCCTCCTGGTCGGGCGTGAGCGTGTCGATGGCCACGCCCAGCGACTCGAGCTTCAGCCGCGCGATCTCGTCATCGATATCCCGGGGCACGTCCAGCACCCGGTTCTCGAGCGTGTCGCCGGCCAGCGCCAGGTGCTCCACCCCCAGGGCGAGGTTGGCGAAGCTCAGGTCCATGGCCGCGGAGGGATGCCCCTGGCCCGCTGCCAGGTTCACCACGCGGCCCTGGGCCAGCAGGTTGAGCCGCTTGCCTCCCAGGTCGTACTGCTGCACCAGCGGGAGCACGTCCCGCACCCTGCCCGCGGCCAGGCTGTTGAGCGCATCGAGGTCGATCTCTACGTCGAAGTGCCCGGCGTTGGCCAGCACGGCGCCGTCCTTCATGCGCTCGAAGTGCTCCCGGCCGAGGACCCCACGGGAGCCGGTCACGGTCACGAAGAGCTCGCCGCGCTCGGCGGCCGCCAGGGCCGGCATCACCTCGTATCCCTCCATGCGCGCCTCCAACGCCCGCACGGGGTCCACCTCGCACACGATCACCGCGGCCCCCGCGCCCCGCGCCCGCTGGGCGATCCCGCGGCCGGTGGCTCCGTATCCGAGCAGCACCAGCGCCCGGCCGGCCAGCAGCAGGTTCGTGGCCCGCAGGATGCCGTCGAGCGCCGACTGGCCCGTGCCGTGACGGTCGTTGAAGGTGCGCTCGGTGCGCGACTCGTTCACGGCCAGCACCGGGCAGCGCAGGCGCCCCTCGGCCTCCAGCCGGCGAATGCGCAGCAGGCCGGTGGTGGTCTCCTCCGCCCCGCCGCGGAGCGCGTCCGCCTCGCCCCGCTCGTGCAGTGCCACCAGCAGGTCGGCGCCGTCGTCCAGCGTCACCGCAGGCCCCCAGCCCGCCAGCGCCTCAACGTGCTCGGCGTAGGAGGCGGCGTCCTCGGCGCGTCGGGCCTGCACCGGCACCCCCGCCTCCACCAGCGCGGCGGCCACCTCGTCCTGCGTGGTGAGCGGGTTGGCCGAGCAGAGCGCCGGGAGCGCCCCGCCCGCGGCCAGTGAGCGCATCAGGTTCGCCGTCTCCGCCGTGACATGCAGGCAGGCGGCCACCTTCACGCCTTCCAGCGGCCGCTCCTCCTCGAGGCGCCGGCGGATCGAGCGGAGGACCGGCATCTGGCCCTCCGCCCAATCGATCCGGGCCGCCCCCGCGGAGGCGAGACCCGGATCGGTTATGTCTGAGCTCAGACTCACGTCATGCCCTCAGCGGCCCAGCGAGGAGCGGAGCCCGATCGGTGATCGGGCGGAGCCCCGCAGCACCTAATAGCGGTAATGATCCGACTTGTACGGGCCGTCGACGGGCACGCCGATGTAGGCGGCCTGCTCGGGCGTGAGCTTCGTGAGCTTCGCCCCGAGGGCGCCGAGGTGTGCCCGGGCCACCTTCTCGTCGAGGTGCTTCGGGAGCACGTGCACGTCGGTCGTGTACTTGTCGCCGTCAACCCACAACTCGATCTGAGCCAGAACTTGGTTGGCGAACGAAGTGCTCATGACGAACGAGGGATGCCCGGTGGCATTTCCAAGGTTCATTAGGCGGCCCTCTGACAGCACGAGCACGCTGCGACCGTTCGGCAGGCGCCACTCGTCGACCTGCGGCTTGATTTCGACGCGCTCGGCACCAGCCAGCGATTCAAGGCCAGCCATGTCGATCTCGTTATCGAAGTGACCGACGTTCGCCACGATCGCCAGGTGCTTCATGCCGGTGAGGTGTTCGAGGGTGATGACGTTCTCGTTGCCGGTGGCACTGACGAAGATGTCGACGTCGCCGAGCACCTTCTCAATCGTGGTGACTTGATAGCCGTCCATGGCGGCCTGAAGCGCACAGATCGGGTCGATCTCCGAGACGATCACGCGAGCGCCTTGGCCGCGCATGGCCTCGGCACAGCCCTTGCCGACATCGCCGTAGCCGGCGACGAAAACGACCTTGCCGCCGATGAGTACATCGGTTGCACGGTTGAGGCCGTCTGGCAGGGAGTGGCGAATACCGTACTTATTGTCGAACTTCGACTTCGTGACCGAGTCGTTGACGTTGATGGCCGGGAAGAGCAGCTGGCCGTTCCTGGCAAACTCGTACAGGCGG
>JBBQHI010000015.1:0-75727 GCA_038323835.1 Solirubrobacterales bacterium | reverse complement strand
GGCGGCGGATCGCGGCGCGCTCCTCCTTGGGCGTGTCGCCGTCGTAGATCGCCTGGCGCAGCCAGGAGCCGCCGAGGGCGGCCAGGCCGCGCGCCTGGTCCTGGGCCAGCGCCTTGGTCGGGTAGAGGTAGAGCGCCCGCGCTCGCGGGTCGCCGGCGAGAGTGTCGAGCACGGGGAGGTTGAAGGCCAGGGACTTTCCGCTGGCCGTGCCGGTGGTGACGATCACGTGCCCGTGGCGTGCCGCCTCCAGCGTGTCGGCCTGGTGAGACCAGAGCGCGTCGACGCCTCCGAGAGACGCGAGCAGGGTGGGATGGAGGTCCTCAGGGACCGGCGTTTCCGAGCCTCGCCGGGCGCCCTCGTAGGCCGTGGTCACGAGCTCCTCGCCGCGGCCTGTTTCGAGAACCGGGTCCCAGGGGTACCTCGTCGGGACGCTGGTCACTGAATGCCATAGTACGCGCGACTTGATCCTCTCCTTTCACCACTCCCACTTCCCGCTCGCAGAGCTGTGCGAGCGCAAGGACGAGCGCGTCACCGTGGTGCTCCCGACCCGCGAGGTGGCGGACACGATCGGTCCGATCTTGGACTGCGTTCTCGGCCTCGACGGGCTGGTGGACCAGGTGCTGGTGGTGGACGCCGCCTCGGAGGACGGGACCGCGGAGCTGGCCGAGCGCCACGGCGCCGAGGTGCATCAGGAGGCCGACCTCATGCCCGAGCTCGGCCCCGCGCTCGGGAAGGGCGACGCCATGTGGCGGGCGCTCGAGGTGGCCGACGGCGATCTGATCGTCTACCTCGACTCTGACACGCGCCGGTTCTCGAGCCACTTCGTGACCGGGATGCTGGGGCCGCTGATGACCGAGCCCGACCTGCGTTTCGTGAAGGGCTTCTTCCGGCGGCCGTTCGCGCCGGGCAACGGCTACGAGCGGCCCATGGACGGCGGCCGGGTCACCGAGCTCGCCGCCCGGCCACTGCTGTCGGCCTTCTACCCGGAGCTCGCCGCCTTCGCCCAGCCGCTGGCCGGGGAGGTGGCGGCCCGCCGCGAGCTCTTCCACAGCATCCCGTTCGCCACCGGGTACGCAGTGGAGACGTCGATGCTTCTGAACGCCCATGACCTGCTCGGCGGCACCGTCGGGATGGCGCAGGTGGACCTCGACGTGCGCCGCAACCGCCACCAGTCGCTGGCGGAGCTGGGGCCGATGGCCTACGCGGTGCTCCAGGTGGTGATGGACCGGCTGCGGGCCGAGGGGCGCCTGCTCGACGGCGCCGCGCTCCCCTTCTGCGCCGCCGACGGCCGGCTCGTGCGCGTGGAGCTGGTGGAGCGCCCGCCTTTTGCCACCCAGCGGGCCGCCGCGTAAGCCGCGGTGGCTCTTCGCTGCGTCTACACGGACCTCGACGGCACGCTCCTCGGGCGCGGCGCTTCGCTGTTCCGGACCGCGGAGGGCCGGTTCACCCTGCTTCCCGCCCGCGCGCTCGAGGCGTGTCACCGGGCCGGGGTGGAGGTGGTGATCAAGTCGGGCCGGCGCCGCACCCAGGTGATGGAGGACGCCCGCCTGCTCGGCCAGAGCTCGTACATCTTCGAGGTGGGCTCCGGGCTGGTGCTCGACGGCGAGCTCACCTTTCTCACCGGTGAGTGGCAGCCCGAGGAGGGCCGGACCATCCACCGGCAGGTGGCCGAGTCGGGCGCGCCTGACGTGCTGCTCGAGAGCTTCGCCGGACGGATCGAGACCCATGCCCCCTGGCATCTCGAGCGCGAGGTGTCCCACGTCTTCCGGGGGCTGGTGGACGTGAGCGCCGCCGACCGGCTGCTCGCGGAGCACGGACACGACAGCCTGCGGCTCGTGGACAACGGGACGATCGGGCGCGACGAGACCGCCCTGGACCTTCCCGGGCCGCCGCGGGCCTACCACCTGATCCCCTCGGTCACCTCCAAGGCCGCCGCCGTGGCGGCCCACATGCGGTTCCGGGGCTATGCGCGGGACGAGTGCGTCGCGGTGGGCGACTCGGTGGAGGATCTGGCCGTGGCCTCCGAGGTCGGGCGTTTCTTCGTGGTGGCGAACGCCGACCTCGGCGACGCCCCGCGGCCGGTGAACGCCGAGATCACCGAGAGCACGATGGGCGAGGGCTTCTACGAGGCCGTGGTGCGCTCGCTCGCCGAGTCGCGCTGACTGCGTGCCCGCATTAGGCTGCGCCCGTGGACGCCTTCGCGGAGCAGGTGGTGGACGCGATCAACGCCATCACCGGCGAGCACCCCGGGGCGCGCGTGGCCCACTCCAAGGGCACCCTGATGGCCGGGACCTTCACGCCCTCGGACTCCGGCCTGACCACCGCCGCGCACATGTCCGGGGAACCGCTGCCCGTCACCGCGCGCTTCTCGAACGGCGGCGGCGATCCCGGCAACCCCGACTGGGAGCGCGAGGCCCGCGGGCTGGCGGTGAAGTTCTACCTGCCCGACGGCACGCGAACCGACGTGGTGATGATCACCCTGCCCCGCTTCTTCGTGCGCACGCCGGAGGACTTCATGGAGTTCACGCAGGCCCGGAAGCCGGAGCCGGAGACGGGCCAGCCGAACATGGAGAAGGTCGGCGCGTTCGTGACCGCTCACCCCGAATCCGTGCCCGCGATCCAGGCGGTGCTCTCCGCGGACCCGCCCGAGAGCTACGCCACCTGCACCTACAACTCGATCCACTCGTTCCGCTGGACCGACGCCGGCGGCACCTCGCGCTGGGTGCGCTACCGCTTCGAGCCCGAGGCCGGCGAGCGGACGCTCGGGGCCGAGGAGGCGAAGGAGCGCGGCCCGGACTACCTCCAGGAGGAGATCACCGGCCGCGGGGCGGCGTTCCGCATGATGGTGGTGATCGCCGAGGATGGCGACGAGGTGCACGACGCCACCGAGGAGTGGCCGGAGGAGCGCGAGACGGTGGAGGTCGGGCGCCTCGAGCTGACCGGCCCCGACACCGAGCGCGAGCAGGGGGGCGACATCCTGGTGTTCGATCCGACGCGCGTGACCGGTGGCATCGAGCTCAGCGACGACCCGATCCTGCACTTCCGCCCACGGGCCTACCGCGTCTCGGTGGCTCGCCGCGCCCCCGCCGCGGACTAGACTCGCCCGGCTTCCACCCCGCCGTCCAGGAGGAGAGATGTCTCAGAGTCGGATCACCCGCCGTGGCGCGCTCGGTGCCGCCGCCACCGGTGCCGGAGTCGCCGCGCTCCCGGCTGCCGCCGAGGCCCACCGCGGCCACGGGCGCCGCCGCTCGCTCTCGGCCGACGTGGTGGTGGTGGGGGCGGGGCTGTCCGGCCTCACCACTGCGCGTGCGCTCCGGGCGAAGGGCCACTCGGTCTACGTCCTGGAGGCGCGCGACCGCGTCGGCGGGCGCACCTGGACCAAGCACGTGCGCGGCGTGCCCGTGGACTTCGGCGGCCAGTGGATCGGACCGGGCCAGACGCGCATCGCCGCGCTCGCCAAGGCCGTGGGCGTCCCGACCTTCAAGACCTACAACACCGGCCTGAACGTGTACCAGCGGCTGGGCACGCTCAAGACCTACTCGGGCGCGATCCCGCCCGCCGAGCCCGCCGCGATCGGCGACATCGCCGTCGCGCTCGTGGCGCTCGACCGGATGGCGAAGGAGGTGCCGCTCGACGCCCCCTGGACGGCGCCGAAGGCACGCGAGTGGGACTCCCAGACGCTCGAGACCTGGAAGCTCACGCACATGACCACCGACGAGGGCCGGCTGCTGCTGGACCTGGGGATCGAGGCCGTGTTCGCGGGCGAGCCGCGCGACGTCTCACTGCTCCACGTCCTGTTCTACATTCACTCCGCGGGCAGCTTCGAGAACCTGATCAACACCGCGGGCGGCGCGCAGGAGAGCCGCTTCGTGGGCGGCTCCCAGACCGTGTCCAAGCGGGTGGCGGCCAAGCTCGGCCGGCGGGTGCTGCTGGGCACGCCCGTGCGCCGCATCGTGCAGGGGCGCCGCGGCGTGACCGTGGAGTCGGACCACGCCGTGGTGCATGCGCGCTACTGCGTGATCACCGCGCCACCGGCGCTGGCCGCTCGCATCGACTACCACCCCATCCTTCCCGCCGTGCGCGACCAGCTCACCCAGCGCATGCCGATGGGCTCGGTGCTCAAGGTCCACGCGCTCTACGACCGCCCCTTCTGGCGTGACACCGGGCGCACCGGCCAGGCCACCAGCGATACCGGCCCGGTGAAGGTGACCTACGACAACTCGCCTCCGAACGGCGGCACGGGAGTGCTGATCGGATTCATCGAGGGCGAGGAGGCCCGGAAGTGGGGCCCGCGCCCGCTCGCGCAGCGCCGGGCGGCGGTGATCGCACAGTTCGCCAAGTGGTTCGGGCCCGCCGCAGGCTCGCCGCGAGCCTACGTGGAGCAGAACTGGATGGAGGAGGAGTGGAGTCGCGGCTGCTACGGCGCGTGGGCGCCGCCGGGCGTGCTCCTCGACTACGGCACCGCCCTGCGCAAGCCGGTGGGCCGGATCCACTGGGCGGGCACCGAGACCTCCACCGAGTGGTGCGGCTACATGGACGGTGCGGTGCGCTCGGGCGAGCGCGTGGCCGCCGAGGTGGGCGCGCTGCTCTAGTGCCCTAGCTCCCGGCCACGAGCGCGCGACCGGCTTCGCGCAGCCCGGCCGGAGTGCCGGCCTCGATGACCGACGCCAGGTCGAGGATGCGCGCCTCGAACTCGTCGAGCGCGTTCCTACCGACGATCGCGTGGCAGGCCACCCCGCCCTGGCGGGCGCGGGTGGCCACCTCGCCCAGGATCTTGCCCTGGAGGCTCTGGGAGTCGAGGCTCCCCTCGCCCGTGACCACGAAGGAAGCGTCCCGCATCAGGGCGTCGAAGCCGACGGTGTCGAGCACGAACGCCGCGCCGGGCACGAGCCGCGCCCCCAGCGCCGCCCACAGGCCGCCCGCCAGGCCGCCGGCGGCGCCGGTCAGGGCCACGCCGGTCGGGTCGCGCGGCCAGCCGCTCGCCAGCTCGGCCAGGCGCCGCTCCAGGCGCTCGACCATCGCGGCGTCGGCGCCCTTCTGCGGCGCGAACAAGCGCGGGGCGAGCTCGAACGGCGTACGCACGTCGCACACCACCTCGAGCTCGGGAGCCACCCCGGCCTCCGCCAGGGCCGCCACGGCGCCGGCGCCGCCGTCGGTGGTGGCCGACCCGCCCACGGTCACCACCACGCGCTCTGCGCCGGCCGCCATGGCGGCCGCGATCAGCTCGCCCGCGCCGCGGGTGTTCGCTCGCCACGCGTCGCGCTCCTCCTCGGAGACGAGCCCCAGCCCGCTGGCCTGAGCGGTCTCCACCAGTCCCGTGCGCCCGTCGGGCAGCAGCCCGAACTCGGCCCTCACCGGACGCCCGAGCGGGTCGGCCACGGTGACCGTGCGGCGCTCGCCCCCGAGGGCCGCCAGCAGCACGTCCATGGTGCCCTCCCCGCCATCGGCCACGGGGAGCTCCACCGCGTCGCGTCCCTCGGCACGCAGTCCCTCGGCCACGGCATGGGCCACCTCGCCGGCGTCGAGCGTCCCCTTGAAGCTGTCCGGGGCCACGAGGGCGGACCCGCTCACCGGGTCACACCTCGGCGCGGAACGCCCGCTCGGCCTCGTCCCCGCGCACGGCGAACACGATCCGCTCGAGCCTGCCCTCGTGGTCGCGGGCCAAGCCCACCATGATCCGGGCGGCCTCCTCGAGCGGGAAGCCTCCCACCCCGGTGCCGAAGGCCACCAGGGCGAGCGAGCGGCAGTCGAGGCGCTCGGCCACGTCCAGGGTCGAGCGGGTGGCCCGCTCCACAACCACGCCCGAGGTGGGACCGCCGAGCTCCATCGTTGCGGCGTGGATGACCCAGCGGGCGGGCATGTCGCCCGCGCTCGTCTCCACCGCCTCCCCGAGCCCGATCGGCGCGCGCTCGCGCGACTCCCGCTGAAGCTCGGCGCCGCCCGCGCGGGCGATGGCGGCGGCCACCCCGCCGCCGTGCACGAGCCGGGTGTTGGCGGCGTTGGCGATCGCGTCGACCTCGAGCGTGGTCACGTCCGCCTGCGCCACCTCCAGTTCAGCCACGGCCAATATCCTGCCCGATGTCGATCCGGGCCAATCCCGTTCGTCATTAGGGTGAGCGTGGCGAAAGGCGCCGCGTACGACAACAGGAGGCTGACCCATGAAGTATCTGCTTGCGCTCATCGGTGACGAGTCCAACTACGCGGAGATGACGCCCGAACAGGGCCAGGAGGCCATGAAGGCGTGGGACGCCTTCACGAAGGACACGACCGACGCCGGCGCGTTCGTCGCGGGCGAGGGTCTCCAGCCCAGCGCCGCCGCCACCACCGTGGACCTCCGCGGCAGCGGCCCCGTGGTGAGCGACGGGCCCTTCGCCGAGACCAAGGAGCAGCTGGGCGGCTTCTACCTGCTCGACTGCGAGAACCTCGACGAGGCGCTGGCCTGGGCCAAGCGCATCCCGATGCCGGGGGGCATCGTGGAGGTGCGGCCGGTGATGGACTACGAGGCGCGCGGCTCCGAGACCCACTCCAACGCTGCCGAGGTCGCGCGGTAGGACCCGCCGCCGACGATGTGGACCGCCTGTTCCGGCGCGAGTCGGGACGGGCGGTGGCCACCCTCATCCGGGTGCTCGGCGACTTCGACCTCGCCGAGGAAGCCGTGCAGGACGCCTTCGTGGTGGCGCTGGAGCGCTGGCCGCGGGACGGCCTGCCCGGCAACCCGGCGGGCTGGATCGTGGCCACGGCCCGCAACCGGGCGATCGACCGGCTGCGGCGCTCGCGCCGTTACGAGGAGAAGCTGGCCGAGCTCGCCGCGCTGGGACGTGGGGAGGGCGGCGAGGACGACGAGGACATGAGCTCCATCCCGGACGACCGGCTGAGGCTGTTCTTCACCTGCTGCCACCCGGCGCTCGCACGCGAGGCCCAGGTGGCGCTGACCCTGCGCACGCTGGGGGGCCTGTCCACGCTGGAGGTGGCGCACGCCTTCCTGGTGGGGGAGAGCACGATGGCGCAGCGCCTGGTGCGGGCCAAGCGCAAGATCCGGGACGCCGGGATCCCGTATGCGGTGCCCGCCGACTCCGACCTCCCGGAGCGCCTGCGCTCTCTGCTTGCCGTGCTCTACCTGATCTTCAACGAGGGCTACCTCGCCTCCAGCGGGGACACGGTGGTGCGTCGCGAGCTGTGCGACGAGGCCATCCGGCTGGCCCGCGTGCTCGGCCTGCTGATGCCGGACGAGCGGGAGGTGACCGGCCTGCTGGCCCTGATGCTGCTTCACCACTCCCGCCGCGACGCCCGGACCGACGCCTCGGGCGACCTGGTGCTCCTCGCGGACCAGGACCGCGAGCTCTGGCACCACGACGAGATCGCCGAGGGGGCCAGGCTGGCCTCCCGCGCGGGGGCGGGCGGGCCCTACTCGCTCCAGGCGCAGATCGCCGCGGAGAACTGCGCCGTCGAGACCGACTGGCGGCGGGTGGCGGCGCTCTACCAGCTGCTGGTGGCCGTGCGACCGGGGCCGGTGGTGGAGCTCAACCGCGCCGTGGCGGTGGCGATGGTCGAAGGCCCGGAACGCGGGCTCGCGCTGCTGGACGACCTCGAGGTGCGCGGCGAGCTCAGCCGCTACCACCTCCTCCACGCCGCCCGGGCGGATCTGCTGCGCCGGCTGGGACGGAGCGAGGAGGCGGCCGCCGCATACCGCAGGGCCCGCGATCTCACGGCCAACCCGGTGGAGCGAGCCTTCCTCGATCGCCGCCTGGCCGAGCTGGCTAGCGCCTGACGGCCACCCGCCGGCGCACGAGCTTCGAGCCGTTGCCGGCCGCGTCCCGCGCGCGGAGCCCGAGACGGGCGTACGGGTGCCCGCCCCGCTTCAGGGCGGCGCGCAGCGCTCGGCGCGCCCGGCGGCTGAGCCTGACCTTCACGCGCACCCGGCTGTTTGCCTGCGCGGCCCAACGCACCTTGGCCAGCACGAAGGTGCGGTGGCCCACTCGCAGCCTCGCCCCGGCGGACACGCTCCCGCCCTCGCTGGAGCGGACGTAGCCCACCACGCCGCCGAGGCGGAGCACGCGCTGGCGCGGGGGGATCTTCGTGCGCATCAGCGGCGGCGTGATGTCCCGGGCGGTCGGGAGCGGGCCGCCCCCACTCGCCACCAGGTCGGGATCGATGCGCAGCAGCTTGCCCAGCCGGGTGCTCAGGTTCTGGGCGTTGTCGTGGATGTCGTTGCCGCCGCCGCCGTCGCCCGTGCCCGCGTACAGGTAGCCGTCCGGGCCGAACTGGAGCTGGCCGCCGTTGTGGTTCGACTCCGATGAGTGCTCGATGGCGAGCACCAGCCGCCGGCTGTTGCGGTCGGCCCGGTCGGGGTCGGCCGAGCGCCGGTACTCCTCGATGCGGATGTCGCCGCCCGCGTCGGTGAAGTAGACGTAGAAGCGCCCGGTGGCCGCGTAGTCGGGCGGGAAGGCCATCGACAGCAGGCCGCGCTCGCCCCCGTCCAGCACCAGGTCGCTGAGATCCAGGAACGGGGTGGGCAGGGCCACGCCGTCCTTCACCAGCCGCACCCGGCCGGCCTGCTCCACCACGAAGAGGCGCAAGTTGTCCCCGGGCGGGGAGGTCACGTAGGTGGGGAGTAGATAGTTGCCCGCCACCTGAGAGGTGGCCAGCGTCCCCGCGGTGGCACCGGCCACCAAGCGGTACACGGCGCCCGCGTCCTGGTCGGTCACGTAGAGGTGGCCGGCGGCGTCCTGCCCGAATGCGCCCAGCTGCCCCGTGGCCAGCGTGAGGCCGGTGCTGCGGTCGTCCGGGGTGGAGAAGTTGAGCGCCAGGGAGCGCACCTGGCCCACGTAGTAGTCGGCGTAGAGGTAGCGGCCCACCAGCCCGGTGAGCGAGGGGTCCCGGACCACGTAGCCGCCGATCACGGCACTGCCCGCGGTGGGGTAGTGGAAGAGCGGCTCCAGGGGCGTGCCGGCGATCGGGCAGCGGGAACCTCCGGGTCCGGCCACCACGCCCTCGCGGCAGGGCCAGCCGAAGTTCGCGCCTCGAGCGCCGCGGAGGGTCGACCAATCCACCTCCTCCTGCGTGCCCTGCCCCACGTCGCCCAGCACCAGGTCACCGTTCGCGCGGTCGAAGGCGAAGCGGTAGGGGTTGCGCAGGCCGTAGGAGTAGATCTCGGGCGCCGCGCCCGCGCGCCCCACGAAGGGGTTGTCCGGGGGCACCAGGTAGCTCGTGCCCGCCTGTGCCTGCGCCGTGGCGGGGAGCGCAAGCGCGAGCAGCAGGGCCAGCACGGCGGTGCTTCTCACGGCGTCCTAGCCCCTCAGCTGCGCGATGTCACAGTCGGCCGGGTCCTTGTCCGTGCGCCAGCGGATGAACTTCGCCCCGTGGCGGATGCGCTGCCCGGTGATGTGGTCGAAGGCCACCTCGCACACGAGCTCGGGCCTCAGTCCCTCCCACACGAGCTCCTCGTCCGACTTCCAGCGGCTCGGCTCGCCCGCCCCCCGCTCGTGGGTGCGGTAGGGCTCGAGCACGTCCACCAGCTCGCGCTTCTCGGCCGTCTTGAAGCCCGAGGTGTGCCCCACCACGTGCAGCCTGCCGTCCTCGTCGTGAAGGCCCAGGATCAGGGAGCCCACGGTGCCAGGCTCCTTGCCGAAGCGGAAGGCGGCCACCACCACGTCGGCGGTGCGCACGCGCTTGATCTTCGCCATCCCCTTGCGCTCGCCCGGCAGGTAGGGGGCGTTGCCCTCCTTGGCCACCACGCCCTCGGAGTTTCCCTCGAGCCACCTGCCCGCGCCCGCCGGGTCGGAGGCCACCGGAGTGAGCTGCACCTCCCCGTCCACCAGAGCGGCCAGACGCTCGCGGCGCTGGTCGTAGGGCAGCGCGAGAAGCGTCTCGTCGCCCTCGGCCAGCAGGTCGAAGGCCACCAGGGCGGCGGGGTACTCCCGGGCCAGCATCTCCACCCGGGAGGCGGCCGGGTGGATCCGCTGGGAGAGCAGGTCGAACTCCTGGATGTCGTCCACCACCACGACCATCTCGCCGTCCAGCACCACACGCGGGGCGCTGAGCGTCCTCACCTGCTCCACCACCTCGGGGAAGTAGCGGTTCATCGGCTTCCCGTTGCGGCTCTGGAGGTGCACCTCGTCGCCGTCCCGGAACACGATCGTGCGGAAGCCGTCCCACTTCGGCTCGTAGCGCCAGTGCTCCCCCTCGGGCAGCTCGGCGCGCGACTTGGCGAGCTGTGGCTTCAGCGGCGGCGAGAGGGGGAGGGCCATCGCGGGAACCGTACTGGCATGGTTTGCGGGGCATGGCCTACCGGACCGACGAGCGGCTGTCGCTGGACGAGGCTCGTGCGCTGTTCGCGCCGGAGACCACCTACCTCAACACCGCCAGCTTCGGACTCCCGCCGCGCCCGGCGTGGGACGCGCTTCAGTCCGCGCTCGGCGACTGGCGCGCCGGGCGCACGAGCTGGGAGCACTGGGGCGACTCCACCGAGGCGGCGCGCGCGGCGTTCGCCACGCTCGTCGGCGTACCGGTGGAGCGGGTTGCGGTGGGGGCGAACGTGTCCTCGCTAATCGGGATGGTGGCGGCATCGGTGCCCGACGGCACGCGCATCCTGTCCCCGGAGCCGGAGTTCACGTCCGTGACCTGGCCCTTCCTCGCCCAGGGGCGCGGGATCGACGTGGAGTTCGTGCCCGTGAACCGGCTGGCCGAGGCGGTGGACGGGCACACGGGCTTGGTGGCTTTCAGCGCCGCGCAGTCCGCCACCGGCGAGGTGGCCGATCTCGAGGCTGTGGCCGGCTCCGCTCGCCATCACGGGGCCATGACGGTGGTGGATGCGAGCCAGGCCTGCGGCTGGCTGCCACTGGACGGCGGCCGCTTCGACGTGGTGGCGTGCACCGCCTACAAGTGGCTGCTCTCGCCCCGCGGCACCGCGTTCCTCACCGTGGCCCCCGACCGGCTCGACCAGATCGTGCCCCACGCCGCGGGCTGGTACGCGGCCGACGACGTGCACGGCGCCTACTACGGCGGGGAGCTGAGGCTGGCCGCCGACTCCCGGCGCTTCGACATCAGCCCGGCGTGGTTCAGCTGGGTGGGCACCGCGCCGGCGCTCGACGTGATCCTGCGCGTCGGCGTGGAGGCGATCCACGAGCACGATGTGCGGCTGGCGAACCTCTTCCGGGTGGGGCTGGGGATGGAGCCGAGCAACTCCGCCATCGTGTCCGCCCAGGTGCCGGGCGCCGAGGATCGCCTGCGCGGCTCGGGTGTCATGGCGGCCGCTCGGGCGGGGTTCCTGCGCACGGCGTGGCACCTGTACAACACCGAGGACGACGTGGAGCGCGTCCTGGCGCTGCTGGGCTGACCGCGGCGCTGCCCGGCGGTTAGGATTGACGGCTCATGTCCCAGGAGCAGGTCACAGTCGCGGAGGAGGAGTACCTCCAGATCATCTACTGGCTTCAGGAGGCCGGCCTGCCGATCACCGGCGCGAACATCGCGCGGGCCATGCAGGTCTCGGCCCCCACCGTCCACGAGATGATCGGGCGGCTGGAGAGCGACGGCTACGTGACCCGCGACCCGGACAAGTCGCTGGTCTTCACCAAGACGGGCGAGGCCCACGCGGCCCAGATCGTTCGCCGCCATCGCCTGATCGAGCGCTTCCTCACCGATGTCTTCGACATCCCGTGGGACCAGGTGCACGAGGAGGCTGAGCGTCTCGAGCACTGGATGTCGCCGGTGGTCGAGGAGCGCATGCTGAAGGCGATCGGCGACGCCAAG
Organism: Solirubrobacterales bacterium; assembly: GCA_038323835.1. Taxonomy (GTDB): domain Bacteria; phylum Actinomycetota; class Thermoleophilia; order Solirubrobacterales; family Thermoleophilaceae; genus JACVRW01. The sequence continues at coordinate 63,979 of JBBQHI010000015.1, read as the reverse complement.
ACCTGTCCCCACGGGCACCCGATCTTCGAGGGGGCGCGCGAGCTCGGTGTGCCTCTGGCCGACGTGGAAGAGGGCGCCACGGTCACGGTCCTGCGCTTCGAGAACGAGGCCGAGGACCTTCTGCACTACCTGATGGACAGCGGCCTGCGACCCGGGCTCGAGGGCACGCTCTCGCACAAGGGGGACGAGGTGGTGATCGACGCCGGCGATGAGCAGATGTCGGTCACGCGCAGCGTCGCCGAGACCGTCTCGGTCACCGCGGACCCCTCACCGCCGCCGCGCACCGCCCTCCCGGACCAGCTCGTGCTGGGCCGGGACCGCTACGGCCGCTGAGGACGCCTCTCCTATGCCGCAGTGGGCGGCCCGAACCATGTGGTCAGCGCGTCGGGGAGGCCCTGGTCGGTTCGGTCTCCCACCCACGCGGCATATCCGTCGGGCCGTATCAGCACGGCAGTGGGCGCGGTGACCGTTCCGAGCGCCGGAAGCTCCCACGTGCCGGCGTATTCGGCGTCGATCGACTGAACCCGATCCGCCCACGGAGTGATGTCGAAGTCGCCGGGCTCACCGAGGTTGAGCAGCACCGGCCGGGCATGGTGCAGCAGGGTGAAGACCCGCAGCGGCCCGTCGGCGGTGATCAGGTCGAGATCGGGCATGCGGCGCCCGAGCAGCGGGTGTCCCTCGCCGAGGTCGTAATGAACACCCAGACCGGACATCATCGCGGCGAACCGCTTGCGAGGCTCGTCCATGCTCAGCAGCTCGGACATGGTGTCGCGCAGGGCGACGATACGGTCGTCGTCGCGAAGGAGCACGGTCTGCGCCATCGTGTTGCGCAGGACGCGGGCAGCCACCGGGTGGCGCTCGGCATGGTAGGTGTCCAGGAGGCTCTCCGGCGATGTCCGGTTCACCACCTGGCCCAGCTTCCATCCCAGGTTCACCGCATCCTGCACGCCGGTGTTGAGGCCCTGTCCACCCACCGGCGAATGCACGTGTGCGGCGTCGCCGGCCAGCAGGACCCGTCCTTCGCGGTAGGCCGCGGCCTGACGAGTCATATCGGTGAACCTGGAGATCCAGGTGGGACTGTGGATCCCGTAATCGGTCCCGTAGACGGCGATGAGCGCCTCGCCGAGATCACTCAGGCCGGGCTCGCCCGTGGCTCCGACGCGCTCCTCGGTGACCATGACCCGTAGAGGCCCCCCATCCTTGTAGACCACCTCTCCGTCGCGGATCTCGTACTCCAGCCGGCCGAAGGAATGGACGCCGAGGGCATCCCGGCGGATGCCCAATTCCGGCTCCTCTACCGCCCCGACCTCGGCGATCAGGCTGCTCGTGGTCGGATCCCACCCGGGGAACTCGATGCCGGCTGCCTTACGCACCACACTGCGTCCTCCGTCGCACCCCACGAGGTACTCCGCTCGCAGCGACCGGCCGTCGGACACCTCGACGTCGACACCGGCGTCGTCCTGCGCGATACCCGTCACCTCACGGCCGCGATGGATCGGCATTGCCAGCTCGGCGACCCAGCCGGCCAGGAGGCGCTCGATGTGGTTCTGCCACAGCCCGAGCGCGTAGGGGTGCCGGGTGGGAAAGTCGCTGATGTCCAGAGGGACCGAGGCGAACCCCGCGACCTGAGCCTGCTGTCCCTCCGAGAGGAACCGATCGGCGATTCCACGCTGCTCGAGGACCTCGATGGTGCGTGAGTGCAAACCGCCCGCGCGCGAGCCGGCGAGTTCGGGGGTGGCGCGCTGCTCGACAATGACCACGTCGACGCCCGCCAGCGCCAATTCGCCCGCCAGCATCATCCCCGTCGGACCTCCGCCGGCGATCACCACCGCATGCTCGGTCATGGCCACGCCTCCTCCAGTTTCCGTCGGTCCTGACATTTCGGCGGGCGATTATGCGGCACACCCCGGGGCTTGAATCAAGCCCCCCTGGGGGTTATAAGTTGGAGGTGGAAGGGCGCGTTTACTACGCCAGCGCACCCCTTCGGCGGACGCGCAGGTCGTAGTAGAGAAGCGTGGAGAACAGCGCCACGAAGGGCGCGGTGATCGTCTCCGTGGCCACGGTGCCCACCAGCGACCACACGGCGCGGTCGGCGCTCGACGCGATCGCCTCGAACGGCGCGACCAGCACCAGTCCGGGGATCACGGCGGCCAGGTTCGCCGCCGCCAGCAGGCCGAAGGTCCGCCACCAGAAGCCCTGCACCAGCTCTCCGGAGCGAAAAAGCGCCCGCATGCCGCGGGCGCCGTCGATCATCACCGCCTGCGGCACGAAGTACCAGCGCACGGCCACGAAGACGCCGGGTACCACGAGGAGCACCAGTCCCGCGGCGATGCCGATGCCCGCGAGCACCACGGCGAGGAAGATCGGCGCGAAGGCGTCGAGCCCCGACTGCAGCGCCTCGCGCGCCCGGGGAGGCGTGCCGGAGGCGCTGGAACGGATCGCGTGGATGCAGATGGCGCTGATCAGGGGCGCGATCACCAGGAAGCTCACGGCAGTGGGCAGCGCGGTCTCCGCCACGCTCGGCGACGAGTCGTAGGGGCCGGTGAGCTCCGACATCCCGATGCCGTCCACGGCCAGGTGCACGGGCACGACGATCGCGGCCGAGAGCGCTAGGAACGTGCCGAGGTGACGGCGGTAGACCCCGAGCGCGTCGGCGAAGAGGGCGGAGATGTCGCGCGGGCGAGCGAGCTCGAAGCCGCTCACGCGCGCTGGCCGAGCGACTCTTCCGCGTTCGCTGGGAGGTCCGCGCGCGCGGCGGCGAGGCGGGCGATGCCCTCCTGGATCTGATCCGGCGGCACCGCCGAGTAGGCGAGGCGGAAGGAGCTCTCCCCGCCCTCCAGCAGGAAGTCCGTGCCCTTCACGAACACCACTCCGCGCTCCGTGGCCGCCGACTCCATCGCCGCGACGTCGGTGCCCTCGGGCAGGTCCACCCAGAGGAAGTAGCCCCCCTCGGGGGTCACGAAGCGGGCATCGGGGAAGTGCTCGCGGAGCGCAGAGGCGGTGGCGTCCCGGCGCTCCCGCAGCGCGTCCTTGACGGTGGCGATCGAACGGTCGATCGCGCCCGACACGCAGAACTCGGCCACGATCCCCTGGGACACCATGCTCGGCGAGATGTAGGTGCCTGTGGCGGTGCGGCGTATCGCGCCGATGGTCTCAGGGGCGCCCACCAGGTAGCCGACCCGGATGCCGGGACAGACCGTCTTGGAGAACGAGGAGGCGTATACGACCGTGCCGTGCTCGTCCATCGAGAGCATCGTCGGGAGCGACTCGCCCTCGAAGCGCAGCTCGACGTAGGGGTCGTCCTCGAAGATCGTGAACCCGTGCTTCGCGGCCAGCGCGAGCAGGCGGCGGCGCTTCTCGAGCGACAGCGTGCATCCGGCCGGGTTCTGGAAGTTGGGAATTATGTGGGCGAGGCGCGGCCGCGCGCCGGAGTCCAGCGCCGCCTCGAGCGCGCCGACGTCGATCCCGTCGGATTCGAGCGGAATGGCCAGAATCTCCGCCCCCAGCTTCTGGAGTGCGAGCAGGGTGCGGTCGTAGGTCGGGGCCTCCACCACCACGAGGTCGCCGGGCCCCACGAGCTCCTGGAAGAGGAACGCATCGGCCTGCATCGACCCGTTGGTGGCCACCACCTGCCCGGGCTCCACGCCGTGCTTGTCCGCCAGCCAGGCGATCAGGCGCGGGTAACCGGCGGAGGTCCCGTAGGAGAACACGCCGCCGGGATCGGCCTCGAACGCGCGGTCCGCGGCTGCGCGCAGATCGTGCACGGCGATGATGTCGAGGGAGGGCGCGCCTCGGGACAGGGAGATGTTCTTCAGCTCAGACACTCCCGGCCACGATAACGGCGAGGCCGGGGATTTGCCTGGTCCGGTGCTCAGACGGCGCGGGCCCAGAGGATCACGTTGTCGCGGTAACCCGTGTCCTCGGAGAACGGACCGCCGCAGGTGATCAGCACGAGAGTGGGATGTGCCGCGTCGCCATAGACGGCGGCGGGGCTGAATTGCTTCTTGTTCACCTCGCGCCTTCGCACCACGGCGAAGCGGTGGAGCGCTCCGCGGCGGTCCCGGACGGTCACCGGGCTGCCCCGCTGGAGCTTCAGGAGATTGAAGAAGAGCGCCGGGCCCTCCTTGGTGTCCACGTGGCTCACGATCACCGAGCGCCCGAGCTCGCCCGGGCGGGGCCCGGCGTCGAACCAGCCGGCGCGGCCGGGAGGCGGTATCCGGAGACTGCCGTCCTTCACTCCCATGCGGTCCACGGGACCGGAGGCGTCGGCCGACGGGATCGAGATCCTCGCCGGCACGCCCGGGCGCCCGCCGGGCGGCGGCGAGTGATCACGGCTGCGGGCCCGGAGCTTCAGGTGATGCTTGGCCTGGCGCGGGTCGAGCGTGAGAGCGGCCACCAGCGAGTCGACGGACACCGCCTTGGTATTAGCGTCCGCGGATTTCGGCGCGGGGGCGAGGCCGATGGCGCGGTCGGGGTGGCTGAGCCAGGCCGCCGCACCGCCGGCCGCTGCTGCGGGCAGGGCAATCGAGAGAAGGAGGCCGACTACCGGCCGGATGCGTCTAGTGCCGCCCACCGCGGCGGGCCACGACAAGCCCCGTCACCACCAGCGCGGCGCCGGAGACGACCAGGAAGTTGACCTTGCCGGCCACGTCGTGGGCGGTGGAGTGGCTGCCGGGGCGCTTCGCGGGCATGCTGCTCCAGGTGCTCACGGCCGAGCCGGTGGTGGACGTGCTCGAGGGCTCCGGACCGACATCGGGCACGGCGTGGAGGAAGGGTGCGGCCTCGGGCTCGGAGATGAGCTCGGGCTCGGGAGCGGGCGCCGCCTCGATGACCGGCTCCGGTGCGGCCTCGGCGGCGGGTTCGGGCGCCACCTCGACGACCGGCTCGGGGGCCCAATGGATGACGGGCTCGGGCGCGGGGGCCTCGATGGGCGGCGTGACGGGCCTCAGGGCCCGGAGCCTGGGCGTGCCGGGTGCCGGCTCCTCGGAGATTTCGGGCGCCGGCGAGGACGCGGCGGGCGCCGGCTCCACGATCTCCGCGAACTCCAGCGTCTCCGGCTCTGGCTCGGCCTCAACAGTGGCGGGGATCTCGGCCTCAGCGGGGGCCTCGCTGACCTCCGGCGTCTCGGCCTCCGGCTCGGCGGCGATGGCGGGCTGGAGGGGCTCCGTCGACTGGTCGCTGCGCTCCCAGAACGGGGTCGGGCGCGGCGTGGCCGCCTCGGTCACTCCGAAGCGGGGAGTGGGCCCGGCGGAGAGGATCTCCTCGGTCTGCGGCGTGAAGGCTGGCCCGGGCACGGTGGACATCGGCTCCTCCGAGGCCTCGGGGACGGCCTCCGGCTCAGTTGTCACGGGCGGCACAGCGGCCTCGACCGGCGTGAGGTCGGGAGCGGTCTCAGGGATCTCGACGGCGGCCGTGGCCTCGTCGGCCGGCGGGGCCTCCTCGACCTCCGCGGGCTCCGGGCGCGTGAAGCGCGGCGTCCGCGTCCTCACCTCGTCGTCCGGAATGATGAAGCGTGGAAGCTTGGGTGCGGCCGCGATCTCGCCGTTCGCGCCGTTGGCGAGGACGGGCGTGGGCTCGCGCATGGGCGGGGGGTCGCTCAGCCAGCGCTCCCCGGGCGGAGGCGTCCAGAGAGTCGGTCCTGCCGACCCGCCGTTTCCGTTTCCGTTGCTGTGGCCGTTTCCGTTGGCGGCCGCCGCCATGGCGCCGACCAGGACTCCGGTCTCAGCCTCTTCTTCCTTCTTCCTGGGCGCCACCGGCGGGCCCGCGGCCACGAAGGACGTCGGCAACTCGACGGTCTCGCCGTCGGGGGAGACCACCATCGCCCCGCGCGTCCGCACGCGCCGGCTCAGGAAGTAGGAGGCGCCTCCGATGGTGCCGCCGAGCAGCGACGAGCCCAGGATCACGAGCCAGCTGCCGTCGGTGGTGGCGCCACCGAGCCCGCTGGCCGGAGCCGCCTGCGGGCCCGCGCTGCCGTCATCGGTCAATACAACCTGGGCGGGCATCCCGGCGCTTCCCACCACAAAGGCGGAGGAAGCGGTGCCCGGCACGGCGCGGATGTTGGCCTTCACGAGCGCGCCACCCTTCCCGCCCGGGCGGGTCACGGCCACGGAGTGGCGGCCCGGAGGGATCGGGAGGTAACCGGTGGCGTCGCCGAGGCCGACCCCGGTGACCACGACCTTGCCGTCGAGGCGAACGTCGGCGCGGCCGACCTCGGCCGCGGCATGAATGGCGCGAAGGGTGGCCTTGCCGGACTTGACACCGTCGTCCTTGTAGACGAGCAGGTCCACGCCGCTCTTGCCGCCGATCGCGACAACGGTGTACTTGCCAGGGCCCAGGCGCACCTTCTCGGTGGCCACGGGCTTGCTCTGGCCGTCGAGGACGAGCGACAGGCGGGTGGCTCCGGGGTGGTAGATCCTGTAGCCGCTCGGCTTGGCGAAGGCGGACGGGAGCCGCGCCTGACCGCGCTCCACCACCAGCGCGGCGGGGCCGGCGCCGGCCACCGCATGCAGGAACCGGACCTCGGTTTGATTCGACTGCGCCTCGGAAAGGCCAGCTGGAAGTACGATCGTCCCCAGAGCGGCCGCGCCGATGGTCGCGCCCCTTGCTGCTCGCCCACGCTTCATTTAGCCATGCTAACCCGGGATCAAGAAATCGGGAGATCACTTCGGAAAGCCGATCCGGAGGCTCGCGCCTTGCTGGACCTCTCCCTGCGGCGCCGCGTAAAGGATGATGTGATCGCCGCTGTGCTGCGTTTGCAGCCAGAAGACGTGGGCCCCCGGCGCGAGGCGGCCCTCGACAGACTGGCCCGGGACCTGGGAATCCATGACCAGGACAAGCGCGCCAGGTTGCCCGAGGAGCTGTCCGGGCTGCCCGAAGACCAGTGGCCGACGGACTTCGATGCTCCCGCCAAGCCGGCTGACGACCACCTGAACGTCGAGGCTCCAGCCCCTGCGGACGAGCCCCCCCAACCGGGTGGGACACCGGCCGTCGTCCCGGAGGACACCGCGCCGCGGACTCCTCCTGCGTACGAGGCCGCCCCGGACCCGCCTGCGTACGAGCCTCCCGCGCCGGCTGAGGATCCTCCAACACCCATTCCCGTGCCCCAGCCGGTGGCGGACGCCACCCCGGAGCCGCCTCCCGAGCGCCGCGCGAGGCGGCGGATGGGCCTCATAGCGCTCGTGGTGCTGGCCGCAGCCCTCGCCGGTGGCGTGCTGGCATTCGTGCTGCTCGGCTCGTCGGGCGACGATGGGACGAGCGACGCCCCCGCCGCCGCGGCCACGCCCCCCGCGCCCGCGCCCAAGCCACGCGCCCTCGAACCCCTCGTGGACGGATTCTCGGGACAGGGCACGGCGGTCATCGAGGGCACCGGCGCGAATCGCCGCATCAAGGTGACGCTCCGGAACCTCCCGCCCCGCGAGGAGGCGTACGCGGTGTGGCTCTACAACTCGATCGGGGACGCACGCCTGCTCGACAGCGCCGTGGGCAGCAACCTCGTCGTGGACAAGCCCTTGCCCGCCGGCGCTGACCGGTACCGCTTCGTGGACGTCTCGCGCGAGCCGATCGACGAGAACCCGAACCACAGTGGCGCGAGCGTCCTCCGAATACCGCTCGCCGACCTGACCCGCTAGACCCGCGCCCCCAGGATCTCGATGGCGATCTCCGCCACCTGCGTGGGGTTCCGGCCCACGCGCACGCCCCTGGCCTCCAGGGCCTCGGCCTTCGCCTGAGCGGTGCCGGCGGAGCCGGACACGATGGCGCCCGCATGGCCCATCGTCTTCCCCGGGGGAGCGGTGAAGCCCGCGATGTAGGCCACCACCGGCTTGGTCACGTGATCGAAGATGTAGTCGGCGGCGCGCTCCTCGGCGTCGCCTCCGATCTCGCCCGAGAGCACGATCAGCTCGGTCTCCGGGTCGGCCTGGAAGAGCTCGATCACGTCGATGAAGCTGGACCCGGGCACCGGATCCCCGCCGATCCCGACTATTGAGCTGTTGCCGAACCCGCTCTGGGCCAGCTCGTTCCCGATCTGGTAGGTCAGCGTGCCGGAGCGGGACACCACCCCGACGTTGCCCTCGCGGAAGAAGGACGCGGGGATGATGCCCACGTTGGCCTTGCCGGGCGAGAGGATCCCTGGGCAGTTCGGGCCCACCAGGCGCACGTTCGGGTTGCGGGCGAGGTGGTTGTACACCCGCATCTCGTCGTGGGCGGGGATGCCCTCCGTGATCGTCACGATCAGCTCGATGCCGGCGTCCTCGGCCTCGAGGATGGAGTCGGCGGCGAACCGCGGCGGCACGAACACCATCGCCGTGTTCGCCCCGGTCTCGGCCACGGCGTCGTGGAAGGTGTCGAACACCGGGATGCCCTCCACGTCCTGACCGCCCTTGCCCGGCGTGACCCCCGACACCACCTGGGTGCCGTAGGAGCGGTTGTTGAGCGAGTGGAAGGTGCCCTCGCGCCCGGTGATGCCGGACACGCAGAGGCGGGTGTCGCCGTCGACCAGGACCGCCATCAGCCGGCCAGCTCCACGACGCGGTTGGCGGCGGCGAGCATCGTGGACTCCGTGTGCACGTTGGGCAGGTTCACCTCGGCCAGCAGCCTTCGGCCCTCCACGTCGTTGGTGCCGTCGAGCCGGACGACGAAGGGCACCGTGGGCTCGATCTGGGCGAAGGCCTCGATCAGGCCCTTGGCCACCTCGTCGCAGCGGGTGATCCCGCCGAAGATGTTGAACAGCACCGCGGTGACGTCCGGGTTGTTGAGGATGACCTCCACCGCGCTCGTGATCGCCTCCGCCTTGGAGCCGCCGCCCGCGTCCAGGAAGTTCGCCGGCCTGCCGCCCGCCTGGGCCACCACGTCGAGCGTGGACATCACGAGCCCGGCGCCGTTGCCGAGGATCCCGATGTTGCCGTCCAGGGACACGTAGGTGAGCCCGCGCTCCTTGGCCATCCGCTCCTGGGGGTCCTCGGCCGACAGGTTGCGGAACTCGGCCGAGTCGGGGTGTCGGTAGAGGGCGTTGTCGTCGAGCGTGACCTTGGCGTCGAGCGCCACCACCTCACGGCTCTTCGTGATCAGCAGCGGATTGACCTCGAGCAGCATCGCGTCCTCGGCCACGAACGTGTCGTAAAGCCGGGCGAGCATCGCGCCGACGGGCCGGACCACGTCGGCCGCGATCCCGGCCTCGAAGGCCAGGCGCCGGCCGTGGAAGTCCTGGAAGCCGAGAAGCGGGTCCACGTGCAGCTTGACCATCGCCGTGGGGTCCTCCTCGACGATCGCCTCCACGTCCATTCCGCCCATTCGGGAGAGCATCACCATCGGCTTCTTGGCCCCGCGGTCGAACACCACGGCGGCGTAGTACTCCTCGTCGATGTCCGAGGCCTTCTCGATGTACAGCTCGTGCACGGTCAGGCCCTTGATGCCCATGCCGAGGATCGCCCCGGCGTACTCCTCGGCCTCGGCCCGGTCCTTGGCCAGCTTGATGCCGCCGGCCTTGCCCCGGCCGCCGATCTGCACCTGCGCCTTGACCACCACCGGATACCCGAGCTCGTCCGCCGCCGTGGCCGCCTCGGCGACACTCGCGGCATGGCGGCCCTCAGGGACCGGCACCGCGTGCTTGGAGAAGAGCTGCTTGCCCTGGTATTCGAGTAGGTCCATGCGTAGGTAGGATCTTCGGCCGCGCCCATGCGGCGGCGCAGGACCCTAGCGGAAGATCAAATTGGCACTCCCGAAGGAAGTCAAGTTCATCACGTTTGACTGTTACGGCACCCTGATCGACTGGGAGACGGGCGTGTACGACGCCTTCCAGAAAGAAGCCGATCGTGACGGGTTCACCATCGATCGGGACGTGCTCATCCCCCGGTTCATCGACGTGCAGAGGGAGATCCAGCGCGGCTCGTACGAGCTCTACGCCGAGGTGATGAGGCGCACGGCGGTGCGCGTGGCCGCCGAGCTCGGCTGGGAGCTCGAGCCCTCCCGCTCGAACTTTCTGCCGGACAGCGTGCCGAGGTGGGCGCCCTTCCGGGAGACCAACGCGCAGCTCGAGCGCTTCGCCAAGAAGTACGAGACGGGCGTGCTCGCCAACATCGACGACAAGCTGCTCGGAGCCACCCGCCGGCACTTCCGGGTGGACTTCGACCTGGTGGTCACCGCGCAGCAGGTGCGGAGCTACAAGCCGGACCCGGCTCACTTCAAGGAGTGCCAGCGGCGAATCGAGGGCCTGAAGAAGCACTGGGTGCACATCGCCTCGGGCTATCCCACCGACATCGAGCCCTGCACCAAGCTGAAGATCCCGGTGATCTGGGTCAACCGGCACGGTGACGAGATCGAGCCGGGCGCCAAGAAGCCCGACGCGGAGGTCAAGAGCTTCCGTGACGCCGGGAAGCTGCTGAAGGCCGCCTAGGCCGCGCCAGTGCGGGCCGTCTCGGTCCATCGCGACGCGCTGGTCGTGACCAGCCGCATGTGGCAGACCACGGCCACGGCGGTGCGCGCGGGCGACGAGGCGATCCTCGTGGACGCCCCCTACTTCCCGGACGAGCTCGAGGCGCTTCCCGCGCTGCTGGCCCAGACCGGATTCGAGCCGAGGGGGCTGCTGGCCACACACGGCGACTTCGACCACCTCCTGGGGCGGCTGGCGTTCCCCGGCCTGGCCCTGGGGGTGGGAGACGCAACGGCCGAACGCCTTGGCCGCGAGCCCGGAGCCGCGCAGCGCGCCCTGCGGGACCACGATGACGAGCACTACGTGACGCGGCTCCAGCCTCTGTCGCTCGGGCAGGTTCAGGGGCTTCCCGTGCCCGGACGCCTCGACCTCGGCGAGGCGGAGATCGAGCTGCACCCCGCCGAGGGCCACACCCCGGACGGGCTCGCCCTGTTCGCCCGCTCGCTCGGACTTCTCGTGGTGGGCGACTACCTGTCCGACGTCGAGATCCCGATGATCTCCGAGGGGGGCTCGCTCGAGGCCTACCGCGCGACGCTGGCCCGCCTCGCCCCGCTGGTGGAGGAGGCGGAGATCGTGGTGCCCGGACACGGTTCTCCGCACGATCGCGCGACGGCCCTGCGCATCCTGGACGAGGACGTGGACTACCTGGACGCGCTGGAACGCGGCGACGAGCGCCCCACCCTCCCGGACAGCCGGGCGAGCGGGGCGCAGCGCCGCATACACGGCGACAACCTGAAAAGAACCTAGGTCAGCTCGCTGAACTGGTTCTGGTACTGCTCGATGGAGGCCGCCAGGCCCTCACCGAGCACCGCGGGGATCACGCCCACGTTCTGAACGATGAAGGTGGCGCGCGTCGTCTGGCGCGCAAACTCCTCGTCGATTACGAGGGCGGCCACCTGCTCGCCGCTTCCCCGCAGCAGCGCGAAGCCCTCGAGATCGCCACCGTGCGGAGTGAGCAGCACCACCTCGAACGACTCGATCTTGCCGTCCTGCTGGAGTCCACCCCAGTACTGGATGCTCTCGTTGAAGACCGCGAGCCCCTTCTCCTCGCGGCCGGGCACGTTGGCGCCCCAACCGATGAACAGTCCTGCTTCGGCCATGCGAGTCCTCCCCTTCGGGTTTCGCCGCGGGCCCGCGGCGATAGGCGAGCCTAGATCGCCCGGATGGGCGCGCGCAAGGGGCCGCGGGCACGGTTCCACCTGGCTAATGCGGCCGCCGGGCCATAGACTCGCGGCCGTGCGTTTGAGACTGCGCACCGCCGCCCTGGCTCTCCTGCTGATGGCGACGGCCCCTGCCGCGTCCGCCTCCGCCCAGGGGCCCCCTCAGACCGTTCCCGCCGAGCCCGGCCCGGGCCTGACCACACCCTGCGGCGGACGGGCGATCACCCCGGACAAGGTGATCACCGGCGAGTTTGGCGTGAACATCAACAAGACCTACGTGATGCTCCCGTTCGATGTGCCCGCGGGCACCACGGCCGTGCGCGTCAAGTACTGCTGGGACAAGCCGGAGGGCGGAACCAGCAGCCACACGCTCGACCTCGGGCTCTACGGGCCTCGTCCCGGGAACCAGGGAATCTGGGGCGAGCCCGAGTTCCGCGGCTGGGGAGGATCGAGCCATCCCGACGTGACGCTCTCGAGCGAGGGCTTCTCCACCGAGGCCCAGTACACGGCCAACCCGCGCGTCGAGGTGCCGGGCAAGACCGCGCGCGGCTTCATCCCCGGGCCGATCAAGCCGGGACAGTGGGCCGCCGAGCTGGGCGTGGCGGCGGTGATCCCGCAGTCCGAGGGCGACGCCGACGGCAAGGTCAGGTGGCGCGTGGAGATCGACCTGGCCAACGACCCGTCCTTCAACGACGAGCCGTACCAGCCCGCTCCCTACAACACCGCCCCGGCACGCGCCCACGCCGGCTGGTACGCGGGCGACATGCACGTTCACGCCGAGCACTCGGCCTACGGCAATGCGCCAATGTCCGAGGTCTTCGGCTACGCCTTCAAGCCGATCGCGCAGGGCGGGGCGGGCCTCGACTTCATCACGCTCTCCGACTACGTGTCCGGCTACCCCGCCTGGAACGAGATCGGCCGCTACCAGGCGCAGTACAGGCGAAACCTGGTGGTGCGCAGCAGTGAGGTGATCACCTACCACGGCCACACCAACAACCACGGCAGCGCCCACTTCGTGGACTACCGGACCGTTCCGATCTACGAACGACTGGCCGACGGCTCGCTGAAGCTCCAGAGCCCGGGCCGCCTGCCGAGCGACATCTTCAAGGAGGTCCACCGCTTCGGCGGCTGGACCCAGATCAACCACCCCACGATCTTCCCGCCCGTGACGCCCGCGGCGGCGGCCTTCTGCCGCGGCTGCTTCTGGGAGTACAGCGACGCGGACACCGACTACTCCCAGGTGGACGCGCTCGAGGTGGCCACCGGGGTCTCTCACCTGGGCGCGACCACGCCCAACCCGTTCACCGGCACCGCGATCACCCTGTACGAGCGACTGCTCGGGCTCGGGTACAAGATCGCCGCCGTGGGATCGAGCGACTCCCACCTGGCCGGCCGCCACCCCGGGGCGCTCGACGCGCCCGTGGGGGAGGCCACCACCGTGGTCCGCGCGCCCGAGCTCTCAGAGGACGGCATCCGCTGCGGCGTGCAGGCCCGCCACACCTACGTGAAGGTCACGGGCAACGCCGGCCCCGACCTCCGCTTCAACGCCCGTCCCTGGGGCCACCGTGAGCAGCGGGCGATCCTGGGCGACGTGGTGGACGCGCCCGGCGCGACCTTCCACGCCCGGGTCCTGAACGGCTCGGGTGCCAATCTGCGCGTGGTGAAGGACGGCACGACCGTGGCCACCGTGCCGATCACCGGCGCCAACTTCAAGTACCGCTTCGACGGCTCCGGTCCCGGCCGCTGGCGCCTGCAGATCATGAGCGGCAACCTGATCGACACCGTGTCGAGCCCGATCTGGCTGAGGGCGGGCAGGAAGGGCGTGGAGCATGTGCGCTGCCGCGGCGTGCGCGGCCACGACTGGTACTCGTAATTCGTAGCTGCGGTGCTCGCCCCGATCACCGATCGGGGCTGCGCTCCTCGCTTCGCGTCGCTGTTGTTCGGGTGACACAGGCTTCCGGCTAGTCGTTCTTCCGGACGTGCCAGTCCACGGTCATGCGGGCGACGGTGGTGCCGGATGCGTCCGTCAGCTCCACCTCGACGGGGAACTCCAGGCGGGAGTCGGCGTCCAGGCGGGCCAGCAGGTCGGTCCTGTCGCCGCCGAGCGTGGCGGTGGCCGTGATCGGTCCCTTGGCGAGCTTCAGGTAGTCGATCCGGGCGGACTTCGCCAGCGGCGTGATGCTGCCCATGCGCTCGGCGAACGCGCCCACGAAGGCCCCGCCCGAGGCGGCCTCGCCGGCCGAGAACAGGCCGCCGGCGTGCTGGGAGCCCACGTGGTTCAACAGGTTGTCGCCCTCGGGGAGCAGCACCACTCCGCGCCCGTCCGACACCTCGAGCACCTCGAGCCCCAGGTGGCGGTTGAACGGAATCGCCTGCTCGAGGCCCGAGCGCACCGCTTCGTAATCCATCTCGGGACCGTATTGGATGCCGCGCGCTCGCTCAGGGCCGGTATTCGATGCCCGCGAAGCTCATCCCAAGGGTGCTGCCCGAGTAGGCCTCCACGTTGCCGTTCGTCGTGATCAGCACCTGCGAGACCCCGCCGCCTCCGACGGTGGCCGCCGGGAAGAGCTCGGGCGCACTGGGCCGGTAGCCGGCCGGCAGAATGAAGATCGTTTCACGGGCGTCCGCGCCCGTGGTGCCGACGGTGCCCTTCAGATGCACGATCCCGGCGAGGTCCTTCCAGTAGCCCGCCGGCGACGCCGTGAGTGCGTCGTCGTCGTTCCCCCAGAAGTTGGTGAAGCCGTTCGTGCCGGAGGCCGGCACGAGGTGCACGGCCTCGGCCGTCAGGTTCAGGGTGGACTCGTCGATGTCATCGCCGGTGAGGGTGTTGTCCACCACATCGGCGCCGAGGAACGTCGAGACGTCGAAGGTGGTGAGGCTCTGGTCCTTCACATCGGCGCTCTTGATCTCGCCGTCACCCACGTCCACCGACTTCACCTCGCCGTCCACGATGTCGGTGCTGAACACCGTGTTGGCCGCGTAGGCGCTGGTGCCGCCAAGGGCGATAAACAGGGCAAGGTAGGCCACCACGTTGTGACGCATGTGGCCGAGGACTCTGCGCAGCACGATCGACACCTCTCTGTTGGCGACGGATAACCGGTGCGGCGTCCCTGCCGACGTCGGTCCACCGTAGGTTGACGCACCCCAGAAAGCAAGCACCAACGGTGGCGGGCGGGGCTCGGCCGTTCAGTCGGGCACGGGCTCGGGGTAGCGCGCCGAAGGCACGGCCGCCTCGGGGTCGTTCACGCGCAGCACGAGTACGGCGGACAGCAGCATCCCGCCGAGGAGCACGAAGCCGAGCGCCCCGAACCCGAGCAGCTCCAGAACGACGCCGCCCACGCCGGCACCGACCATGTACCCGAGCTGCGCGCTCGCGGTCCGCGCGGCCATCATGCTCCCCGCCTGCCCGGGGAGCTGAGACAGGCCGAGCGCGCTCGATCCCGCCGACCGCACGGCGGCGAAGAGGGCCATCAGGCAGAACATGCCGAGGGTGAGCCACACGGAGACGGTCACGTTCAGCACCGGCACCAGGAGCGTGCCCATGCCGAGCGCGGCCAGCGCGATCAGCGGTCGCCGCGGGTAGTGCTCGGCCAGCCGGGCGGTGTTGGTGGAGGCGAGCAGGAACATCACCGAGCCCACCGCCAGAAGGATGCCCACCGCTGTCTCCCCCAGGTCGTAGGTCTTGATGTAGAACGCCCCGGCGTAGGTGATCTCGGCGGTCCAGGCCGAGTAGGCCACGAGCTCGGCCAGCGTCCAGCGCCGCGCGGAGGGATCGCGGAAGACCGCCAGAAGCCCCTCCCGCGGACCCGCGTGCGGCTCGCGGAGGCGTCCCGCGGGGGCCAGGAGTCCCGCCACGAGCGCGAGCAGAGAGATCCCGGCCGGAACTGCGTAGGCCAGGCGCCAAGAGCCGTGCTCGGCCAGGAAGCCGATCGTGGGCGTGCCGGCGATCCAGGCCAGGGACTGCGAGCCCACCACCCAGCCCATCGCCCAGGCGGCGCGCTCGGGAGGGAAGTAGGCGGCCACCCCGGCAAAGCCCGCGGAGAGCATGCAGGCCACGCCCGCGCCGGTGACCACCTGGGTCGCGTAGAACACGAGCAGCGAGGGCGCCGCCGCCGCCAGCCCGGCGCCCGCCATCGCGAGCAGCGCCCCGGCCACGATCAGCGGCCCCACTCCCACGCGGTCGATCAGCGGCCCGATCGCCAGCGACACGCCGACCGCGGTGGCCGCCAGCACCGAGCGGGCGATCCCGACGGAGCCGAGCGAGGCGTCGAACTCGTTCCCGATCTCCACCACGAGGGGGGCCAGGACGACGATCGACGCCTGGGTGGCCGTGGTGGCGAGGACGAGCGGGAGGAGGCGGCGAGAATTCGAGGCTCCGGTGCTCGCCCGACCACCGCTCGGGCTGCGCTCCTCGCGGCTATCCACGCTGGGAGCCGGCCGTGCGCAGGCTGCGGCCCGGGCGGCGGTCGCCCAGCGCGAAGCGCTCCTCGGGCTCGGTCCGTCCGCCGAGCACGGCCGCCATGTGCTCGGCCACCGCCGGTCCGTGCTTGAACCCGTGCCCCGAGCCGCCGCCGAGCAGCCAGTGGCCGGGCATCCCGGGTCGCGGGGCGAGGATGAAGTTCGAGTCCTCCGTGAGGCTGTAGTGGCACACCGGAGCTCCCAGCACGGGCGCCCGGGCGAGCTCCGGGAAGCGCAGGGCGAGGTATTCGCGGGCCCGCGTCACGGCGTCGTCGCCCGCCTCGGCGGGCCGTGCGTCGGGGTCCACGTCGCGGCCGTCCGCGTCGGACGCAACCTTGAATCCGTGAGGGGCGATCGCGCCGTGCCCGTACCAGCCACCGGCGAAGTCCACCCAGCCCGGACCGGCGAACGCGGGACCCGCCTCGAACAGGACCGCCTGCTGGAGCGTGACCCGGAGCGAGACGAGCTCAGGGAACAGGCTCGCCAGCCAGGCGCCGCAGGCCCACACCACCACGTCCGCCTCGAGCACCCGCGAGCCGAACCGGACCCCGGACGCCTCGGGGCGGGCCTCGCCCACCTCCATCCGCGCGCCCCCGTCCACGGCGCGCGCGGTCAGGAGCCGCACGCCCTCGGCCGCGCGCAGCACGCCGGCCTCCGGCTCGTGGAGCACGTGGTGGAGCCCCTCCGGAGCGAGGCCCGGAAGCAGGCGCACGGCGTCCGCCGGGTCCAGGATCTCCACCGGGACGTGCTCCGCGCGCAGCACGCGCTCGCTGTCGGCCTCCCAGCCGCCTCGGTCGCGCACAAGCCACGCCATGCCCGATTCCACCAGCACTCCGCCCAGCTCCAGCCAGTGCTCGCGGGATCGGCGGGCCAGACGCGTGTAGAGGGCGTCGCCGCCGTGGGAGAAGCGGAGCAGGCGCGTCTCGCCCCCGGACTCGGCTCGCGGGTCACCCGGGCCGAAGCGGTCGATGAGCGTCACCTCCCAGCCCTCGGCCACCAGCCGGTCGGCGAGCGACGCCCCGAAGGAGCCGGCACCCACGACGATGGCGGCCGGCACGGCCGCGGCCTACTTGATGACGGCGATGGTGTCGCCGCTGGCCACGGAGCTGCCCTCGGACACCTCGAGTTGCTCGATGGTCCCCGCGCTGGGGGCGGTGATCTCGTTCTCCATCTTCATGGCCTCGATCACGCACACCAGGGCGCCCTCCTCGACCTGGGCGCCCTTCTCGACCGCCACCTTGAGCACGGTGCCCTGCATGGGCGAGATGAGCGCGCCGGGGGCCCCGCCGCCACTCCCGCTCTTGCGCTCGCGCCTCGGTGCCTGACGGGTGGCCGCGGTAGCGGCGCCGTTGGCGCCGTTCGGGCCGGCCTCGCCGATCACCGTCACGTCGAAGCGGCGACCGGAGACCTCCACGGCGTACTCGCGCGACACCTTCTCGGCCGCCTCGCCGTCAACGTCCGCCTTCTCCGGCGCCGGGAAGGCCAGCTTCTTGAGCCACTCCCTGTCCTCCACGAGGTCGCGGCAGGTCTCCCCGCGCGCCCACTGCTCGCTCTTCATCAGCTCTTGGTGGAACGGGATCAGGGTCTTGAGCCCGCCGATCTCGTACTCGTCCAGCGCGCGCAGCATTCGCCGGGTGGAGGCCTCGCGGTCCACGTCCCACACGATCAGCTTGGCGATCATCGGGTCGTAGAGGGGCAGCACCTCGTAGCCCTCCTCGGCGCCGGAGTCCACGCGCACGAACGGGCCGGCGGGCTCGCGGTAGGAGGTGATCCGCCCGGGCGCCGGGGCGAACTTCTTGGAGGCGTCCTCGGCGTTGATGCGGCATTCGATCGCGTGGCCACGAATCACCACGTCGTCCTGCGCGTAGGCGAGCGGCTCCCCGGCGGCGATTTTCAGCTGCTCACGCACGATGTCGATCCCGGTGACCATCTCGGTCACGCAGTGCTCCACCTGCACGCGGGTGTTCATCTCGAGGAAGTAGTACTCGCCGTCGGCCAGCAGGCCCTCGATCGTGCCCGCCGACCGGTACCCCACCGCGCGGGCGGCGTCGGTGCCGATCTTCCCGATCCGCTCGCGCAGCTCGGGATCCACGGCGGGGGCCGGGCTCTCCTCGATCAGCTTCTGGTGGCGGCGCTGGACCGAGCAGTCGCGCTCGAAGAGGTGGATCACGTTGCCGTGCCCGTCCGCCAGCACCTGCACCTCAACGTGGCGCGGGTCGGCCAGGTAGCGCTCCACGTACACCGTGCCGTCGGAGAAGAACTTCTCGCCCTCGCGCGAGGCGCCCTCGAACGCCTCCTGGAGCTTGTCCTCGGTCTCGGCCACGCGAAAGCCCTTGCCGCCCCCGCCGCCGGCGGCCTTGATGGCCACCGGGTAGCCGATCGAGTCGGCGATCACCTTGCGGGCGTCCTCCACGGTCTCCACCGGCTCGGTGGTGCCGGGCACGATCGGAACACCCGCCCCCTTCATCAGCTCGCGCGCCCTGGTCTTCGATCCCATGGCGTCGATCGCGTCGGCGGGCGGGCCGACGAACACGATTCCCGCGTCCTCGCAGGCGCGGGCGAAGGCGGCGTTCTCCGCGAGGAAGCCGTACCCGGGGTGGATCGCCTCCGCCCCGGACTTGCGGGCTGCGTCCAGGATCCGCTCGACGCTCAGGTAGCTCTCGGCCGCCGGCCCGGGGCCGAGCAGGTACGCCTCATCCGCCCGCCGGGCGTGGGGCGCGTCGCGGTCGGGCTCCGAGTACACCGCCACGCTGGCGACCCCGAGCTCCTCGAGCGAGCGCATGACGCGAATGGCGATCTCGCCTCTATTGGCCACCAGAACCTTGCCGAACATGCGGCCGGGTAGGTTATCGGTGTGCTTCGCCGCCACCTGCTGGTGGGCCTTGCGGCACTCGGCGTCGCACTTTCCGCGTCGTCGCCGGCCCGCGCCGCGCCTCGCTTCGAGCGCTGCGGCGGGTACGGCTACTCGTGCGCCCGCGTGAAGGTGCCGCTGGACCGCACCGGTGCCAGGCCGGGCACGGTATCCCTGATGGTGAAGCGGATTCGCTCCCGAATGCAGCCCGCGCGCGGCGCGGTGATCGTGCTGGCCGGCGGCCCCGGGCAGTCGGCCACCGAGGCCTTCGCGGGTGACGGGGTGGGGCTCCTCTTCCCGGCCTACCGCAGCCGTGACGTGATCGTTTTCGACCAGCGCGGGACGGGGCGTTCGGGCCCGCTCCGCTGCCGGGAGCTCGAGCAGGCCAACCTGCTGAGCGCCGAGGATGCGGCCGGGCGCTGCGCCACCGGCCTGCAGTCGCGGCGTGGCTTCTACACCACGGCCGACTCGGTGGAGGACGTGGAGGCCATCCGCCGCGAGCTCGGGATCGACCGGATCGCGCTCTTCGGCACCTCTTACGGGACCAAGGTGGCCCTGGCCTACGCGCTCCGCTACCCCACCCACGTGGAGCGCCTCGCGCTCGACTCGGTGGTGGAGGCCGCGGGCCCGGACCCCCTCTACTCCGACACCATCGCCGCGGTGCCGCGGGCGCTCCGGGCGGTGTGCCGGGGCGCGTGCTCGTCGTTCACTCGCGATCCGGTGGCGGACCTCCAGGAGCTGGTGGGGCAGATGCGCCGCCGCGGCCGGCTCCGCGGGCCGCTGGTGGACGCCCGGGGCCGCACCCGGAGCACTTCGCTGGGCCGCAACGACCTGCTCGGCATATTGATCGCGGGGGATGTCGATCCCGCTCTGCGGGCCGCCTTCCCGGGTGCAGTGCGCGCTGCCCTCAGACGAGATCCCGCACCGCTGCTGCGGCTCAGCCGGCGGACCTTCACCGTGGCCGGCCGTCCGCCGCCCCCGCGCATCCTGAGCGCGGCGCTGTACGCGGCCACCACGTGTGAGGAGACGCCCTTCCCCTGGGCCCGCAACACGCCGCCCGACCCCGCGGTTCGCCGCCGCGACGCCCTGCTGGTGGCGACCGCTCGGCCCGACTCGGACTTCCTCCCGTTCGACCGCGCCACCGTGCTGGACAGCGATCTGCTCACCCTCTGCGGTCGCTGGCCCGTGGCCAGCCCTCCGCCGCCGCCCGCCACCACTCCGCTCCCGAACGTGCCCGTGCTCCTGTTGGACGGCGAGGACGACCTGCGCACGCCGGTGGAGAACGCGAAGCGCGTGGCCGCGCGGTTCCCGCAGGCCCAGCTCGTGGTGGCGCCGGCCACCGGCCACTCGGTGCTCGGGTCCGATCCGAGCCCGTGTGCCCGCCGGGCGTTCGACCGCTTCTTCAGGGGTGGCCGAGTGCCCACGCGCTGCGGGAAGGTGCGCCGCGCGTTCTTCCCCCAGCCCCCGCCGCCCACTCGCCTGTCACGGGTGAGGAAGCTCCCCGGCGTCGCGGGCCTGCGCGGGCGGACGCTGGTGGCGGTGAGGCTCACGCTCCGCGACGTGCTGGAGGACGCGGTGACCGAGCTCGTCTTCGACCCGCGGAGCCGCGACATTGCGCGCGGCGGCGGCCTCCGGGGCGGGACCTACCGGATCGCGCAGAACGGCGGAGTGGTGCTCAGGGGTCTCCGCTTCGTCCCCGGGGTGCGCGTGAGCGGGCGCATTCGCCGTTTCGGCGAGCGGGAGCAGCGGGGCCGGGTGCGCGTGTCCGGGCGCGGCGTGCCGGGTGGCGTGCTCACAATCGTGGCCGACCGCGTGCGCGGGCGCCTCGGCGGCCGCGGGGTGCGGGCCAAGCTGAACCTGCTGGTGGCGTCCCGTCCCGTCGTGGCCGCGGCCGCGTCAACGCGCCTGCGCTGAGGCCGGGAGAGGGTCCGGGTCGGGACTGCGAATGTCGCGCACGACCGTGACCGCGAGCAGCACGATCACCGCGAGCGGGAACGGGACCAGGGTCCAGGTGGGTATGCCGAGACCGGACTTGGCCAGGAGGGCCATGCCGGCCCCGATCAGCACGGCCGACAGCGTCGCGCGGAGGGTGGCCTGGGGAACTCGCACCGACCAGTGGCTTCCGAGCCACACGCCCGGGACCGACCCGATCAGGATGTTCCCGGCCAGTCCGAAGTCCACGTTCCCGGACACGATGTGAGCCGCCGCCGCCGCCCAGAGGAGAACCGCCGCATGAAAGACGTCCGTGCCCACCACCCGGGTGGGCACCAGGCGGAACACGAGGATCAGGCCGACGGCGATCAGGGCGCCGCTGCCCGCCGAGGTCACACCCAGCACGAAGCCGACGAACGCGCCGAGCAGCACCGCGCCGACCTTGTGCCGAAGTTCCATGGGCACCCGTGAGCGCTCCTCCACCTGGAACCGCTTCAGGAACGTGCGGGCCAGCGTGGCCGCTCCCGATAGAAGAAGCGCGGCGGCGAGCATCCTCAGCAGAAGGTCGTCGAACCCGCTCCCGTACGAGTCGCGCAACACGTCCAGGACGACGACGCCTCCCACCGCGGCCGGCACCGAGCCCACCGCCATCCATGCGCTCAGGCGAACGTCCACGGTGCCCTGTAGCCAGTGCTTGTAGCCCCCGACGGTCTTGGTCACGGCGGCATAGGCGAGGTCGGTGCCCACCGCGGTGATCGGATTCACGCCGAAGACGAGGATCAGCAGGGGCGTCATCAGCGAGCCGCCGCCGATGCCCGTCATCCCGACGAGCACACCCACGCCGAGGCCGAAACCGATGAGGAGCGGATCCACGAGGCGAAGAGGCTAGTCCAGGCGCCTCAGGCCGCCGCGACCACTCGCGGGGAAGGGGGGCCCACGGCGGTCAGGGGCTCGACGATCACCTCGGCGCCGTTCCCGGGCACGAGCGTGACGGCGCGGCGCACCGGTCGCTCGGGGGTCGGGTCCGCGGTGCGGAGGGCCACCCGGGACAGGACGGCCGAGAGCACGGCCTTCAGCTCGAACAGTGCGAAGCTCGCCCCCAGGCAGCGGCGGGTACCGCCACCGAACGGGAACCAGGTGTAGGTCCCCGGGGACCGGTCGAGCCAGCGCTCGGGACGGAAGGAGTGCGGATCGGGATAGATGTCCGGGCGCCGGTGCACGAGGTAGATGGACGGCGCCACGGTCGCGCCCGCCGGAAGCATCCGGCCCCCGATCTCCATGTCCTCGGTAAGGCGCCTGAGCACGATGGTGAGCACCGGCCGCAGGCGCATCGTCTCCTTCACCACCGCATCGAGATAGGTGTCCTCGCCCACGGCGATCTCGGAGCGCAGGCGCTCCATGCTGTCCGGATGGCGCACCAGCCGCTCGATCGCCCAGGCCAGCGAGGTGGCGGTGGTCTCGTGGCCCGCCACCAGCAGGGTCATCAGCTCGTCGCGGAGCTCCTGGTCCGACATGCCCCGGCCCTCTTCGTCGCGGGCCTGGATCAGCATCGAGAGCACGTCGTCGCGCCCCTCCAGGTCGGAAGCGGAGCGCCGCCGGCGGATCTCCTCGAACAGGAGCTCGTCGGCGGGAGCCATGACCCTGCGGAACGCGGGGACCCGGGACAGCCGGTGCGGGCCCACCACGGCGACCATGGCGAGCCGGCGGGGATCGGACCCCCAGGAGAGAACCTCCCGCAGGGCCGCCTCCAGCCGCCGGAGGCGAGTGGTGCCGGTCACTCCGAACACGGTGCGCATCACCACCTCGAGGGTGATCGCCTGCATGCGCGGCCACAGCTTCAGGGGCCGGCCCATCGGCCAGGTTTCCACCTCGCGCCCGGCCACCTCGGCCATCGTCTCCCCGTAGCGGCGCATGCGCTCGCCGTGGAACGGAGGGAGCATCAGCTTGCGCTGCGCCATGTGCGGCTGCTCGTCGAGCAGGAGCACGGAGTTGCGGCCGAGGAAGGGAAGCAGCACAACGTTGGCCTCGCCGGCGTGCAGCAGCCGCGGGTCGCCGGTGAACACCTGCTTCACCGCTTCCGGGTGCGCGAGGAACACCCAGTTGCCCTCGTGCACGAGGCGCAGCGTGAACATGTCGCCGTAGCGCCGGTGGCAGCGCTCCATCATCGCGGTGGGACGCACGATCCACTGGACGCTCTGGACCGTCTTCGACGCGGAGGGGCCGGGCGGGAGGCCCGGTGGTGCGGCCATGGACTGTGTTCTACAGGACCATGCCCGCACCGACGGTGTCGTTGGTCGACTCGTCGATGAGGATGAAGCTGCCCGTCTCCCGGTTGCGTCGGTACTCGTCCAGGAACAGCGGCGAGGAGAGGCGCAGCCCCAGGCGGCCGATCTCGTTCAGCTGGAGGCTGTTGGCGGACTCGTCCCGGTGCAGGGAGTTCACGTCGATCTGGTAGCGGACGGCGTCCACCTTCGCCAGGGCGGTGCGCGACGTGTGCTTGATCCGGTACCGGCCGGAGGGCTGGAGGGGGCGCTCGGACATCCAGCACACCATCGCCTCCACCTCGCGGGTCTCGCGAGGACGGTTGTTGGGGCGGCAGATCATGTCCCCGCGCGACACGTCCACGTCGTCCTCGAGCAGCATCGTGACCGAGAGCGGCGGGTAGGCCTCGTCGAGCGGGCCGTCGAAGGTGTCCATCCCGGCGATGCGAGTCTCAATCCCCGAGGGCAGCACCACCACGTCGTCGCCCACGCGGAAGACCCCGGAGGCCACCTCGCCGGCGTAGCCGCGGTAGTCGTGGTGCTCGTCACTCATCGGGCGGACGACCCACTGCACCGGGAAGCGCGCGTCCACGAGGTTGCGGTCCGAGGCCACGTGCACGTGCTCCAGGTGGTAGAGCAATGATGTGCCGTGGTACCAGGGCATGTGCTCGGAGCGGTCCACCACGTTGTCGCCGTGCAGGGCCGAGATCGGGATGAACGTCAGGTCGTTGATCTCGAGCTTCGAGGCCCACCCGGAGAACTCGTCGCGGATCCGGTCGAAGGCGTCCTCCGCATAGTCCACGAGGTCCATCTTGTTGACGCACACCACGAGGTGAGGGATCTGGAGCAGAGAGGCGATGAAGGCGTGTCGCCGCGACTGCTCGAGCACGCCCTTGCGCGCGTCCACGAGGATCAGCGCCAGGTCCGCGGTGGACGCTCCCGTGACCATGTTGCGCGTGTATTGCTCGTGGCCCGGGGTGTCGGCGATGATGAACTTGCGGCGCGGCGTGTGGAAGTAGCGGTAGGCCACGTCGATCGTGATCCCCTGCTCGCGCTCGGCGCGCAGGCCGTCCGTGAGCAGCGCGAGGTTCACGTAGCCGTCACCGCGCTGGCGGGAGGTGCGCTCCACGTGCTCCAGCTGGTCCTCGAAGATCGACTTGGTGTCGAAGAGCAGCCGCCCGATCAGGGTGGACTTGCCGTCGTCAACCGACCCCGCAGTGGCGAAGCGGACGAGCTCGGACAGGGCAGGGGGCGCCGGGTGGCCGTTCGTGGCGGCCACGTCGCTCAGAAGTACCCCTCCTTCTTGCGGTCCTCCATGGCCGCCTCCGAGACGCGGTCGTCCGCTCGCGTCTCTCCGCGCTCGGTGATGCGCGTGGCGGCGATCTCGGCCACCACCTCCTCCAGCGACGCGGCCTCGGACCGGACCGCGCCGGTGCAGCTCATGTCACCGACGGTGCGGAAGCGCACCCACTCCTCGAAGGGCTCCTCGCTGTCCATCCTCTCGAGATACGGCGATACGGCGTAGAGCATCCCGTCGCGGCTGAAGACCTCGCGCCGGTGAGCCATGTAGATGGTGGGCAGCTCGAGCTTCTCTTCCCGCACGTACTGCCACACGTCGAGCTCGGTCCAGTTGGAGAGCGGGAACACGCGCACGTGCTCGCCCGGCTTCACGAAGCTGTTGTAGATGTTCCAGAGCTCGGGCCGCTGGGTCTTCGGATCCCACTGGCCGAAGTCGTCGCGGAAGGAGAGGATGCGCTCCTTGGCCCGGGCCCGCTCCTCGTCACGGCGGGCGCCGCCGAAGGCCGCCTTGAACCCGTGCTCCTCGATCGCGTCGAGGAGCGTCACGGACTGGAGCCGGTTGCGGGACGCGCGCGGGCCCGTCTCCTCCACCACCCGGCCGCTGTCGATCGAGCCCTGCACGTGGGCCACGATCAGCTCGGCGCCCAGCTCGGCCACGAGGCGGTCGCGGTACTCGATCACCTCGGGGAAGTTGTGACCCGTGTCCACGTGCATGACCGGAAAGGGGAGGGCCCCCGGGTGGAAAGCCTTCCGGGCCAGGTGGAGCAGCACGGCGGAGTCCTTGCCGCCGGAGAAGAGCAGCACGCAGCGCTCGAGCTCCGCGGCCACCTCGCGGATCACGTGGATGGCCTCCGACTCGAGGGCGCGGAGGTGGGAGATCTCGTAGGTCAAATGGTCCGCATCCCGGCTGGGGGAGGATACGGATGCCTCGCGCGTGCTCACACGTGCAGCCCGCACTCCGTCTTCGACTGCCCCGCCCAGCGGCCCTCGCGGCCGGCGCCGGGGAGGGTGCAGGGGGCGCAGCCGATCGAGTCGTAGCCCTGGTCGTGGAGCGGGTGGTAGGGCAGGTCGTGCTCGTGCACGTACCTCCACACGTCGTCCTCCGACCAGTCCACAAGCGGGTTGAACTTCCACACGCCGCGGGCCTCGTTCCACTCTTCTCTCGGGGCCTCCGCGCGCGTGGGCGACTGCTCGCGGCGGATGCCCGTGATCCAGGCGTCCACGCCGTCCAGCGCCTGCTCGAGCGCCGCCACCTTGCGGGGACCGCAGCAGTTCTGGGGGGTCCAGGGACCGTTCATGCTTGATGCATCGAACACCTCAATATTCAGGTCGTACCGGTCCTCCACCTTGCGCCAGACCTCGTAGGTGTCCGCAAAGAGCGCGCCCGTGTCGATCGTGAACACCCGTGCCGAGGGCTCGATCTTCATAAGCATGTCGATCAGCACGGACTCCTCCTTCTGGAAGGAGCAGGCCATGATCAGGTTGGGATGGTGGCGCTCGACCGCGGTGGCCAGCACCTCCTCAGCCGTTATCTCCGCCGGGCGCAAGCCGACGGCTTGGCCGGCGCCGCCGCGATGTTCTACACCGCGCATTCGCCCTCCCCCCGGATCACCTGGAAGGTCTCCTTGCGCTGCCAGTCGATGAACTCGTTCATGTTGTCGAGGTTGAACTCCACCGGCAGGGAAAGTGCGCGCGCCTCGTCCTCGAAGCGCTTCGCGCCGATCCGGGTGGCGTAGTCGTTGAAGGCCTCGCCCTCCTCGCGCTCGGACTCGTACATGCGCAGCCAGCGCTCCACCGCGTCGGGCACCCGCTTGGCGGGCAACCGCACCTTGAGGCGCGTGCCGTACGCCACCTCGCCGCCCTCGTAGGTGCCGCCGATGTGCGCAACGTACGCGGGGATCGTGTGCTCGCCGACCTTGATCGACGCGCCGTAGAACCCGATGTTCGCGATGTGGTGCTGGCTGCAGCCGTTGGGGCAGCCGGACATCTTGATGTGGACCCGCCGAGTGAGCGGGTCCGTGATCTCCATCGCCTCGATGCGCTCGCGCACGGCGTGGTTCAGCCCCATGGAGCTGGTGATGCCGAGCTTGCACGAGTCGGTGCCCGGGCAGCTCACCACGTCGTTGATCTCGTCCGCGCCGGACTCGCCGAGGCCGAGCTCGGAGAGCGCCCGCCAGACGTCGTACACGCTCTCGTTCCGGACCCAGCGCAGCACCAGGTTCTGGTGCACGGTCGTGCGGGCGTAGCCCGCGGAGTGGTCGCGCATGATCTGGGCGAGCACCCGGAACTGGTGGGGCGTCAGGTCTCCGCGAAGGACCTTGATCTGGACAGCCGAGAAGCCCTCCTGGCGCTGTGGCTCCACGTTGGAGCGGCGGAAGCGCTCGAACTCGCTCAGGTCGCCGTTCGGGCTCGAGTAGCGCGACGGCACCGGCGGCGCGGAGGCCTGCTCGTCGTCGATGAAGAGCAGCGGCTGCGGATCGAAGTCGCGCTCCTCCACCCAGTCGCCCCTCAGCTCCTCCTCGACCTGCGAGCGGAGCTCCTCGATCCCGAACTTGTCCACGAACACCTTGAGGCGGGCCCGGGCGCGGTTCTGGCGCAGCCAGTCCTGGCGGTCGAAGATGCGGAACACGGCCTCGGCCCACTTCAGGTACTCGCCGTCGTCGGCGCCCACGAACTCGCTGAGCGTGGGGGCCACCCGCGGCATGATCGAGGTGCCGCCGCCCACCCGCATCTCAAACCCGCGAACGCCGTCGCGGATGCGCGGGATATATGCCACGTCGTGGATGCCGGTGATCGCGCGGTCCTCGTCGGTGGCCGCGAAGGCGGTCTTCACCTTGCGCGGCATCAGCTGGGTGGTGGGGTGGCGCACGAAGTAGCGGACGTAGGCGCCGGCGTAGGCGGTGGGATCGAAGAGCTCGCCCTCGCAGATGCCGGCCCACGGGTCTCCGGTCACGTTGCGCACCGTGTTGCCGCAGCCCTCGCGCGACGACAGGTCGGCCTCGCCGAGCACGCGAATCGCCTCGGCGGCGTCACGCAGCGGGATGTGGTGGAGCTGGATGTTCTGGCGGGTGGTGATGTGGCCCTTGTTGAGCGGGGCCCAGCGCTCCACCACCTCGGCGAAGGTCTCCATCTGCTCCGGCGTGATGCCGCCGAAGGGGAGCTTCACGCGGATCATCTGGACGTCGGCCTGGCGCTGGCCGTACACGCCCTGCCGCAGGCGGAACTTGATGAACTCGTCCTCTTCGGTGTTGCCCGCGAGGTACGTCTCCGCCTCGTTGTCGAAGTCGTCGAACTCGTGCTCGAGGATCGGGATCACGTGCCCGGGCACGTTCTCGTAGACCTCCGGGTTTTCGAGCGAGCCCTTCTTGCCCTTGCGCGCGGGCTGCGCCGATACGGGTTCCATAGGGTGGGGGTCCTCCGCCGTCGGGTCGATGCGGGGGCACAAAAGTAGCAAAACCCGGTCGGGTTTCGTTAAATATCGAAATCGACCGGTTGGGGAGGATCCGACTGGCGCGCCGGGCCGCCCAGGAGCTAGGCTCGCGCCCGCCCATGGACCCGCGCCTTGACGCCACCGCACACGCAGAGCTTGTGAGCTCGGGCGAGGTCTCGCCGCATGAGCTGGTGGAGGCGGCGATCGAGCGGGTCGAGGCGCTGAACCCCGAGCTCAACGCCGTGATTCACGCGCGGTTCGAGCAGGCGCTGGCCGAGGAGCCCGCCGACGGCCCGTTCCGGGGCGTGCCGCTTGCGATCAAGGACCTGGCCTGCCACAGCGCGGGTGAGCCTTACCACGAGGGCATGAGGTTCCTGAAGGAGCAGGACTGGCACGAGGAGCACGACACCTGGCTGGCCCGACGCTTCCGCGAGGCGGGCTTCGTGGTGGTGGGCAGGACCAACACTCCGGAGCTGGGGATCCTCCCCACAACCGAGCCGGAGGCCTACGGGCCGAGCCGCAACCCCTGGGACCCCGGCCACTCCACGGGCGGCTCGAGCGGCGGGTCGGGCGCGGCCGTGGCCTCGGGCATGGTGCCGATCGCCCACGCCAACGACGGCGGCGGCTCGATCCGCATTCCCGCCAGCGCCTGTGGCCTGGTGGGACTGAAGCCATCGCGCGGCCGCGTGTCCCAGGCTCCCGACTTCGGCGATGTGATGTCCGGTCTCACTCAGGAGCTGGTGGTGTCGCGCTCGGTGCGCGACACGGCGGCGATCCTCGAGTGGGTGGCCGACCCCCCGCAGGGCGAGCCCTACGTGGCGCCGGCGCGTGAGCGGCCCTACACGGAGGAGGTGGGGGCCGAGCCGGGGCCCCTGCGCATCGGGCTCTGCACCACGCCGCCCGGCGGCCAGTTCGACGCCCACCCGGACTGCGTGGCCGCGGCCGAGGCGACCGGGCGGCTGCTCGAGTCGCTGGGACACACCGTGGAGCCGTCGTACCCGGACGTCCTGAACGACGAGAACTACATCCCGAGCTTCCTGGTGCGCTGGAGCGCGGGCGTGGACTGGAACCTCCGGTACTGGTCCGACAAGACGGGCAAGGAGATCGGCCCGGACGACGTGGAGGCGCTCACCTGGGCGCTCGCGGAGATGGGTCGCGGCAACAACGCCGGTGAGTACCTGCGTGCCGTGGAGTACCACCAGCTCGTGACCCGCCGCGCCGCCGAGTGGTGGGCCGGGGGCTTCGACCTCCTGCTCACGCCCACCATGGCCCTGCCCCCGCTGCCGCTCGGGTCGTTCACCCCGGACCCCGAGAACCCGCTGATGCCGATCGTGACCGCCACCCCGTGCGCGGTGTTCACCGCCGGGTTCAACACCACCGGCCAGCCGGCGATCTCGCTTCCGCTCCACGAGAGCGTGGAGGGCCTTCCAATCGGGATCCAGCTCGTGGGCGGCTACGGGCGCGAGGACCTGCTGCTGCGCGTGGCCGCCCAGCTCGAGGAGGCCTCGCCCTGGGCCGACCGCGTGCCGCCGGTGTTCGCCGGCGCCTCCGCTGCGGACTGAAGCGGCCCCCAGGGAGGAGCGCAGCCCGGGGCGGTGGCCCGGGCGAGCACCGGACCCTGCTATCCCCAGGGGGCGGGACCGTCGGCGGGCCGGCCCGTGCCCTCGAGGAGCCCTGCCCGCAGCCACGGGCTCATCCCCTTCGCGGGAGCGGGGGGCGGTGCGGTGTCCCGCATGAACTGCTCGATCGCGGCCGCGATCGCCGCGGCCTCCTCCGGAATGGCCGCGCCGCCGCGCAGCTCGATGCGGGGGCGGCTCGGCCGGTGCTTTCCGTTGCGGGCCACTGCGTCTGAAGGCTACCGCGGCCCGCGCTTCGCTCCTCCCGGGTGAGTACGGTCAGGCGGTGGCCGAGCTGCTCGTCTTCCCCCACGAGATGGTGCTCCGGGCGATCCCGCCCTCGGAGGCGATCGAGCGGGTGCGCCACGGCTTCGTGGAGCACGCCGGGGGCGAGTGGCAGATGCCGCCCAAGACCTACCTGGACGCCGCGCCGAAGGGTGACTTCCGGGCCATGCCGGCGAAGGGCGACGGGATCGCGATCCTCAAGTGGGTCACCTCGTTCCCGCGCAACCCCGAGGCCGGGCTGCCGGTGGTGATGGGGGCGATCTGCGTGTCGTCGGCCGCGGACGGCGAGCTGCTCGCGCTCGTGGACGTGCGCGCCGTGACGGCGCTCCGCACGGGCGCGGTGGCGGCGGTGGCGGCCCAGGAGCTGGCCCGTGGCGACGCCCGGACCGCGGGCATCGTGGGCTGTGGGTTGCACGGGGCCTGGGCTGCGCGCTGCCTGGCCGACGCCGAGTACGGCCCGGGCATGTGCTTCGACCCCGATCCCGACGCCGCGGGCCGCCTGGCGGGCGAGCTCGGCTGGGAGGCCGGGAGCCTCGACGAGGCCCTGGCCTGTGACGTGGTGACCTGCGTCACGCCCGGAGCCGAGCCGGTGGTCACGGAGGCCGACCTTCGTCCCGGCGCCCACCTCAACATGCTCGGCGCCGACGGCCCGGGCAAGGCCGAGGCCGAGCCCGCGGCGGTGGCGGCGTGCGAGCTCTTCTGCGACGAGTGGGCCCAGGCGAGCCACGGAGGCGAGCTCACCGGCGCGGTGGAGGCCGGGCTGGTCACGCGCGAGAGCGTGACCGCGCTCGGCGACGTGCTCACCGGGGCAGCACCCGGACGCTCAGACGATGGCGCCACCACGCTCTTCGACAGCACCGGCCTCGCCATCCAGGACCTGGCCATCTGCCTCGCCCTGCTCGAGGCCCACCGCGCGGGGGAGATCAGGCCGGACACCGTGCACCTGTAGCCCGCGCGGCCGCCGGAGCCTTAGAGTCACGCTCGTGGAGGAGGACGTCGGGCGCCGGACGCTCGCGAAGGTCACTCGCCGGCTGATCCCGTTCCTGTTCGGGATCTACGTGATCGCCTACCTGGACCGGGTGAACGTGAGCTTCGCCCAGCTCCAGCTCGAGGACGACCTCGGGTTCAGCGACACCATCTTCGGCCTCGGCGCCGGCATCTTCTCGCTCGGCTACGTGATCTTTGGCGTGCCCAGCAACCTGATGCTCTACCGGGTGGGCGCCCGCCGCTGGCTGGCCGGGATCATGGTGGTGTGGGGCCTGATCTCGGCCTCGATGATGTTCATCGGCGGCCCCGGCAGCTTCTACGTCCTGCGCTTCCTGCTCGGCTGCGCCGAGGCGGGCTTCTTCCCCGGGATCGTGCTCTACCTGACCTGGTGGTTCCCCGCCGAGGATCGCTCGCGCGTGCTGGCCCTGTTCCTCACCGCCACCTCGCTGGCCTACGTGGCCGGCGGCCCGCTGTCGGGTGGGCTTCTCGAGCTCGACGGCGTGGCCGGCCTCCACGGCTGGCAGTGGCTGTTCCTGGTGGAGGGCATCCCCTCGGTGGTGATGGGGTTCGTGACCCTTCGCTATCTCGACGAGCGCCCGTCGGACGCCGAATGGCTCGAGCCTGAGGAGCGCGAGTACCTGTCGGCGCGGCTCGCGAGGGAGCTGAGCGACAAGGCGGAGGAGGGGGAGGCTCGCCTGTCCGACGCCTTGCTGAGCGGGCAGGTGTGGCTACTCGGATTCGTGTACTTCATCCTGCTGGGAGCCGGCTTCGGGCTCATCTTCTTCGTGCCCGACCTTGTGCAGGAGCGCACCGGCTACACCAACTTCGAGGTGGGCCTGCTGGCCGCGGTTCCCTTCGCCATCGCCACCGTGGCCATGCTGTGGGTGGCCCGCCGTGCGGACCAGGCGCCGAGCCGGCGTCCCTTCGTGGCGGGGATGGGCCTGATCGGCGCGGTGGGCACCCTGCTCACCGCATACGCGGGCTCGCCGGTGCCCCTGACGCTGGGGATCACGCTCTCGGCCGTGGGGGTGCTCTCCGCGATCCCGGTCTTCTGGACCCTCCCCACCAGCTTCCTCAGCGGCCCCGCGGCGGCCGCGGGCATCGCGCTCATCGCCGTGATCGGCAATCTCGGCGGCTTCGCCGGCCCGGCCTTCACCGGGGTGACGAAGGACTCCACCGGTGGCTACGAGACACCGCTGACCGTGCTGGCGGGCGTGCTCGTGGTGGGTTCGCTGCTTGCGATGCTGGCACGCGAGGAGCCGCCCCCGCCGGTCGTCGTCCGCGCCGTGGCGGCCGAGGCCTGACTTCGCGCCCTTTGAGGGGCCAGGGAAAGCACGGGGGAATGGCGATCCGCCTGGGCGCCGACTCGATCACCGATCCCGACGACCGGACGATCGACTAGGGCGGACGAGCTGCGGTTCACCGTCCCCCCCGGACCTCCTGCATCCCGGCGGCCTGAACACCACGATTCGCAACACGGAGACGAAGATCCTCAAGCGGGTGGCCCAGAAGAAGGTGAAGGTGGCCGGCAGGCTCCGCAGGGTCGGCTTCTACTCGGGCATCGCCTTCAGGGGCCCGAAGCGGACGATCCAGGCGACGTTCACCGCCGAGGACGGCGTGAAGGCCAGGGCGCACACGCAGACCAAGCGCTGCTGAGGGCCCTACAGCGGGATGTTGCCGTGCTTGCGCTTCGGCGTGTCCACGCGCTTGGTCTGGAGGATCTCCAGCGCGCGGATCAGCTTCGGCCGCGTCTCGTGGGGCACGATCACGTCGTCGATGTAGCCCCGCTCGGCGGCCGAGTAGGGGTTCGCGAAGCGGGCCTTGTAGTCGCCGATCAGCTTCGCCCGCCGCTCGTCCGGAGTCGGTGACTTCTGGATGTCCCGGCGATGGATGATGTTCACCGCGCCCTCGGGGCCCATCACCGCGACCTCCGCCGTCGGCCAGGCGAAGTTGAAGTCGGCCAGCATGTGCTTCGAGTTCATCACGTCGTAGGCGCCGCCGTAGGCCTTGCGGGTCACGATCGTGAGCTTGGGCACCGTGGCCTCGGTGAAGGCGTAGAGCAGCTTCGCTCCGTGGCGGATGATGCCGCCCCACTCCTGGGAGGTGCCGGGCAGGAAGCCGGGCACGTCGCAGAACGTGAGGAGCGGGATGTTGAAGGCGTCGCAGAAGCGGACGAACCGGGCGGCCTTCTCCGACGAGGCGATGTCCAGCACGCCGGCCATCTGGCTGGGCTGGTTCCCGACCACTCCCACCGGGCGCCCGTTGAGCCGCGAGAAGCCCACGATCATGTTCTTGGCGAAGTGCTCCTGCACCTCGAAGAACTCGCCGTTGTCCACGATCAGGTTCACCACGTCGCGCATGTCGTAGGGCTTGTTGGGGCTGTCCGGAACGATGTGGTCCAGCGCCTCGTCCATCCGCTCGGGGTCGTCGCCCGTGTCCATCCGCGGCGGCAGCTCGAGGTTGTTCTGCGGCAAAAATGACATGAGGTAGCGGGCGTCCTCGAGGCAGCTCTCCTCGTCCTCGGCGGCGAAGTGGGCCACGCCCGACTTGCTGTTGTGCGTCATCGCGCCACCGAGCTCCTCGAACTCCACCTCCTCGCCGGTCACGGTCTTGATCACGTCGGGACCGGTGATGAACATGTGCGAGGTCTCCTTCACCATGAAGATGAAGTCCGTCATGGCCGGGGAGTACACGGCGCCGCCCGCGCAGGGGCCCATGACCAGCGAGATCTGGGGGATCACGCCGGAGCACTGGACGTTGCGAACGAACACGTCGCCGTAGGCGCCCAGGGACACCACGCCCTCCTGGATCCGCGCGCCGCCGGAGTCGTTGATGCCGATCACGGGACAGCCGATCCGGGCGGCCAGGTCCATTACCTTCACCATCTTCTCGCCCATCACCTCGCCCAGCGAGCCGCCGAAGACCGTGAAGTCCTGGGAGAACACCGCCACGGGGCGGCCGTCGATCAGGCCGTGCCCGGTTACCACGGCGTCACCCCAGGGCCGGTTGTCGAGCATGTCGAACTCCGCCGTGCGGTGGCGCACGAAGGTGTCGAGCTCCTGGAACGACCCGGGATCCAGCAGCTTGTCGATCCGCTCCCGCGCGGTGAGCTTGCCCTTGGAGTGCTGCTTCTCCTCCGCCTGCGGGTTGGTGTGGATCGCCTGCTGGCGGAGCTCCTGGAGCTGGGCGAGCTTCTCTTCGTAGGTCTCTGGGGACTTCTGGCGCATGCGGCCGGAGAGTCTAGATGGCATGGCTCCTGTGCTCGGCTGCGCTCCTCGCCGGCGCTGCGGTTCTCGCCCGCGGCTCAGCCGAGCTCGCCGATGAACTCCTCCGAGCTCATCGGCTTGGAGAACATCGGGAAGTCGTTCTTGATGGCGTTGTCGTGCTCCTCGGCGGAGGTGGCGGCCATGCAATCGGTGAGGGTGATCACCTCGTAGCCGTTCTCGTAACCGGAGCGCATCGTGGACTCCACGCAGCAGTTGGTGAGGAAGCCGCCCAGCACGAGGGTCTGAATCCCCTTGCTGCGCAGGATGAAGTCGAGGTTGGTGCTGGCGAAGGTGTCGAGGCCGCGCTTGCCCTCCACCACGATGTCGCCCTCCTTCGGGGCCATCTCGTCCACGATGGCCGCGCCCCAGCTGTCCTTCACGAAGGCGTTCCCGTCAACCACGCCCTTGAGGATCCCGTAGGGGTGCGAGGTGATCTCGTTGTAGCCCTCGGCGAAGGTGATCGGGGCGTGCAGGACGGCGGCGCCGGCCTCGCGGGCCGCCTCGGCCACGCGTGTGCTGTTGGCCATCATGCCGGTCCGCTCCATGACCTCCTCGACCGCGCCGTGAAGGGCGCCGCCGTCCGAGGTGAACTCGTTCTGGTACTCGATCAGGACGACGGCGGTCTTGCTCGGGTCGACGGGCATGTTGCTCTTCTCCTCGGGGTTAGACGCCAACCGTAGCGCCGCGCCGTCAGGCCCGGGAGTTCGTGTAGAAGGGCGGGTGGCCGCCCGCCCGCCTGGCCACCGCGTCGTACATGGCGGCGGCGCGCTCCGGGTGGCGCCGGGCCAGGTTCCGCGTCTCGCCCGGGTCGTGCTTCACGTCGTACAGGCGCCGGTTGTGCCCGCGGTTGTCCGCGATCAGCTTCCAGTCGTCCGTGCGGGCGTAGAGCGAGTTCGCGTAGCCCCCGTAGGCCATCGGGCGCCCGTGGGGGCGGCGACCCTCGAAGAGCGGTGAGAGGTCGATGCCGTCCATCCGCCGGGGCGCGCGCACGCCGGCGAGCGAGAGCAGCGTGGGGGCGAGGTCGTGGGTCTGGGCGAAGTAATCCGAGGCGTGGCCGGCGCGGCGCCGGGCCGGGTCGACCACCACCATCGGCACGTGTATGAGGGCGGGGTGGAGGATCGAGGAGATCTTCCCGGTCCAGCCGTAGTCGCCCAGCAGGAAGCCGTGATCGCCCACCAGCACGATCGCGGTGTCGCGGTCCAGCCCGAGCTGGTGGAAGCGCTCGAGGAAGTGGCCCAGCCACGCGTCGGTCATGGTCACCTCGGCCGCGTAGAGGGCGCGCATCCGCTTCAGCACCAGCGACGGGTCGCGGCCACGCATGTAGTCCGAGACCAGTCCGTAGCGCGGCATTCCCGGCTCGGGGCCGTGGTAGTCGGGGTCGCCATAGAGGTCCACGTACTTGCGCGGCGGGGTCCACGGCTCGTGCGGCTCGTAGGTGTCGAGGAAGAGGGCGAAGGGCCGGTGGGCCGCGGCCTGGTCGAGGAGGCGGATTCCGTTGGAGAAAACCTTGGCCGCGAACGAGCGCGACTCGTCGTGGGAGTTGTGGCTGTTGGCGATGTAGTGGCGCAGGCGCTCGCGCGCCTTCACGTCGGACTGGAGCGCGGGAAAGAGCCAGTGCCGCATCTCGCGTTCCGACACCCCCGAACGGCGGCTGCCGATCTCCCCGCCGGTGCGGACGAAGCGGTTGAACCCGCGGCGGAGGCCGAGGTAGGGGTAGGAGAACCCGAGGAACGGGTTGTCGGTGGCGTAGCCGGTCCAGTAGCCGGCGCGGCGGAGCGTGGCGGGCAGTGCGTGCTCCACGTCGCGGAGCGGGGACCACCCGGGCGAGTCGAGCAGCCCGCGCCAGTCATGCCAGTTCCGGAACGGGAACTGGCGGCGGCCGGAGAGGATCGAGTTGCGCGCGGGTACGGTGGGCATGGCCTCCGGGTACGCGCGGGTGAACCGCAGCCCCTGGCGCACGAGAGCATCCATGTTCGGCGTGCGGATGCTGCTGCCGTACACGTGGTCCGCGCGCAGCGTGTCCACCATGATCACGAGCAGGTTGGGGCGATCGGCGGCCCGTGCCGACGCGGGTCCGAGCGCCAGGGCGGCCGCGGCCGACGCACCCGTCTCGATGAAGCCCCTGCGGGTGCTGCGGTGGTGAGCGGAGCTCAAGCTCCGGAGGAACCTAGCTGTTCTGGAACGGTCGCCGGCGACCGAAGCCGAGGTCGTCGAGCAGGTGCCCGAAGGCCTTCTCCAGGTCGTCGCCGCGGGCAGTGTCCACCGGCGGGCCGGGCGGGGGCGGCGGGACCGGGGTCGCTCCGCGGAGTCGTGCCCACAGGCCCATCCGGGCCACCTCGGGCTCGAGCTGGGCCACCTCCTCCTGCACCTCGGCGGTCAGCGTCAGCTTGGTGCCCCATCCGGCGGGCTCGAGCACGGCGGCACCCTTGGCGCCGCCGGCCTCCCACTCGATCCGCCGCTCCTCCTCCGCCACCTTCAGGGATCCGCCTCCCACGGCCTCGGTGAGAGCTTCCCCGCTCAGCTCGGCCCAGAGCTCGGGCGGGGACTTCACCAGCGTGCGTGAGACCTCGAGAGTCCGCATTCAGCCGGTTTCGCGGGCCGGTGGGCGAATCCTGCCCCTGGGCGGGCTTGGTCGGCCCCGGTCAGAAGACCCGCTGGCGCTCCCGGCTGAGGGCGAAGCCGTGCCCGCTCGGGCGGCTGCGGCAGGTGAGCCCGGTGGTGCGGGACTTGCAGCGAAACGGTCCCAGGCGGAGGGAGCTGCCGTAGGCCAGCACCCGCCCGGCGGGCACGGCGTCGGTCACGTGAACGCGCTTTCCCCGGTGGCCGCGGTCGAGCGTGAACGCGGTGTCGTTCAGGCTGCGGACGTCGCAGCGGAGTGCGGGCGGCGAGGAGCGGAGCCCGATCGGTGATCGGGCGAGCACCGCAGCCATGTCTCCGGAGCGGTAGAGGCAGGCGATGTTGCCGGACGGCGTGTGAAAGGAGCGCATGCGGGCCTCGGCGGTGGCCGCCGTAGCGGCACAGAGCACGACCACGGCGAGGGCGATGGACATGGTCCGGTGCTCGCCCGGCCGGCGCCCGGGCTGCGCTCCTCCCTTGGCGCGCCGCATCCGCTCAGGCCTCCGAGTACTCGCCGTACTCTTCGCGCAGGACGCCGCTGACCTCGCCCAGCGTGCAGTGGTCCTTCAGCGCCGCGCGCAGCGGATGGAGCAGGTTGGCCGTCTCCCCGCAGGCGGTGCGCAGCTCGTCGAGCCGGTCGCGCACGGCGTCGGCGTCGCGGTCGGCCTTGAAGGCCTTCAGCCTCTCGACCTGCTGGCGCTCGGACTCGGGATCCACTCGCAGGGTCTCCACCTCGTCCACGTCCTCGGTGACGTACTTGTTCACGCCCACGACGATGTCCTGCTTGTGCTTGTAGCGCTCCTGGTAGCCCCAGGCGGACTCCTCCACCTCCGCGCGGATGAACGGGATGCACTCCACCGAGCCGCCCAGCTCGTCCACCTTGTCGATCAGGGCCTGCGCGGCGTCCTCGATCTCATCGGTGAGCGCCTCCACGAAGTAGGAGCCGGCGAACGGGTCCGCCGTGTCGGCGGCACCCGACTCGTGGGCCAGGATCTGCTGGGTGCGCAGCGCGATCCGCGCGGCGCGCTCCGTGGGGAGGGCCAGGGCCTCGTCGAAGCCGTTGGTGTGCAGCGACTGGGTGCCCCCGGCCACCGCGGCGAACCCCTGGAGCGCCACGCGCACGATGTTGTTCTCGGGCTGCTGCGCAGCCAGCGTCACGCCTCCGGTCTGGGTGTGGAAGCGGATCTTCAGGGAACGCTCGTCACGAGCCCCGAAGCGCTCGCGCATGATGCGCGCCCACATCCGGCGGACGGCGCGGAACTTGGCCACCTCCTGGAACACGTGGTTGTGGCCGTTGAAGAAGAAGGCCAGCCGGGGCCCGAACTCGTCCACCTCGAGGCCGGCGTCGATGGCCGCCTGCACATAGGCGATCGCGTTGGCGAGCGTGAAGCCCACCTCCTGCACCGCCGAGCAGCCCTTCTCGCGCATGTGGTAGCCGGAGATCGAGATCGTGTTCCACTTGGGCACGCGCTCGTGGCAGTAGGCGAACAGGTCGGTGGTGAGCCGCATCGCCGGGACGGGCGGGTAGATGAAGTTCCCGCGGGCGATGTACTCCTTGAGGATGTCGTTCTGGGTGGTGCCCTGGAGCTTCTCGGCCTCCACCCCCTGCTCCTCGCCCACCAGCTCGTAGAGCAGCAGCAGCACCGCCGCCGGCGCGTTGATCGTCATCGACGTGGACACCTGATCCAGCGGGATGCCGTCGAACACCCGGCGCATGTCGTCGATGGAGTCGATGGCCACGCCGGTGCGGCCCACCTCGCCCTCGCACAGCGGGTCGTCAGAGTCTCGGCCGAGCTGGGTGGGCAGGTCGAAGGCCATGGAGAGGCCGGTGGACCCGTGGTCGATCAGGTAGTGGAAGCGCTCGTTGGTCTCCTTGGCGCTCGCGTAGCCCGCGTACTGGCGCATCGTCCACGTGCGGCCGCGGTACATGTCCGGGTGCACGCCTCGGGTGTACGGATACTCCCCCGGAGCGCCGAGACGCTCCTCCAGCTCGGGCGCCACGTCTCCCGCGCCGTAGGTGTTCTTGATCTCGATGCCGGAGTCGGTGAAGCGGCGCGGATCGTCCGGACCGACGATCGGGGCGATGCTCGGCTTGTGATCGGGCGTGGTGGCCAAGGTCCGTCACAGGATACGTGTAGTCCGGTGCTCGCCCGACCACCGATCGGGCTGCGCTCCTCCTCTGCTGAGGCCTAGCATCTGGCCGGTGGAGGTGACCGTTCGCCTGTTCGCAATACTGCGGGAGCGCGCGGGCGCGTCGCAGGTGGTGCTGGACCTTCCCGACGGGTCGCGCGTGGACGACGCGCTGGCCGAGCTGAACGGCCTGGCCGACGGGCTGCCGCTCGTGATGGCGGTGAACCGCGAGTACGCCCGGGGGGACCGTGAGCTGGATCCGGGCGACGAGCTGGCCCTGATCCCGCCAGTCAGCGGCGGGGAGCCATCCTCGGCACCGTGGGTCCGTGTTACCCATGAGGAGCTTCGGCTGGACTCCCTGGCCGAGCGCGTGCGCGACCCCCGCGCCGGCGCGGTGGTCACCTTCCAGGGCGTGACCCGCGAGGTGGACCGGCTCGAGTACGAGGCCTACACCGAGATGGCCGAGGAGCGGATGGCCGAGATCGCCCGCGACGCGGTGGCCCGCCACGGGCTCTGCGCGGCGGCGGTGGAGCATCGCGTGGGCCATGTGGCGCTCTCGGAGCCGAGCGTGAGCGTGGCCGTGTCCGCGCCCCACCGGGGCGAGGCCTTCGCGGGGGCGCGCGAGATCATCGACCGCGTGAAGGCCGAGGCCCCGATCTGGAAGAAGGAGGTCGAGGGTGACGAAGAGCGCTGGGTCGAGGGCCGGCGGCCCGGAGGCTGACCGCCGCAGGGAACTTCCCTCGGTGGAGGAGCTCTCGGCTCGCCTGGGCTCGCCCCGGGCGCTGGCCGTGCGCGCGGCCCGGGAGGCGCTGAAGGATGAGCGCTGCCGCCTGGGCGCCGGCGAGGCGCCAGGCGACGTGACGGCCGATGCCCGTGCCCGCATGGCCGCGCTCGCGCGCCCGTCGCTGCGGACGGTGCTGAACGCGAGCGGGGTGATCGTCCACACCAACCTGGGCCGGGCGCCGCTCCCCGAGGCTGCTGTGCGCGCCGCGCTGGAGGCCGCCGCCGGCTACTCGAACCTCGAGTTCGACCTCGGCTCGGGTTCGCGCGGTTCGCGCCAGGCACACGTGGAGGGCCTCGTGTGCGAGCTCACCGGGGCGGAGGCGGCGCTGGTGGTGAACAACTGCGCCGCGGCGGTGCTGCTGGCCGCGGCCGCCCTGGCCGGTGGGCGGGAGCTCGTGGTGTCGCGCGGGCAGCTGGTGGAGATCGGCGGCTCGTTCCGGATACCCGACGTGGTGTCGGAGTCGGGCGCGCGGCTGCGCGAGGTGGGCACCACGAACCGCACCCGGCGCGCCGACTTCGAGCTCGCCCTGGGGCCGGACACCGGCGCGATCCTGCGCGTCCACCAGTCGAACTTCCGCACCGAGGGGTTCGTGGAGGAGCCGGAGATCGAGGAGCTCTGCTCGCTGGGGGTCCCGGTTATCGACGACGTGGGCTCCGGCGCCCTGGGCGACGGGGTCCCCGAGCTGGCGGGAGAGCCCGGCGTGCGGCGCTCCGTGGCGGCCGGCTGCGCCGTGACCTGCTTCTCGGGGGACAAGCTGCTGGGCGGCCCGCAGGCCGGGCTGATGGCGGGCACGCGCGAGGCGATCGAGCGCTGCCGCGAGCACCCGCTGGCCCGGGCGGTGCGAATCGACAAGCTCTCGCTCGCGGCCCTGGAGGCGGTTCTTCGCCTCCACCGCGACGGCGGGCGAGACGCCGCCCGATCGATCCCCGTGCTGGCCATGCTCACCGCTTCGCCGGCGGAGCTGAGCGCGCGGGCCGAGCGGCTGAGGGAGGGGGTGGGGCCGGCGGCGCGGATGATCGAGGCCTCCGCGCGGGTGGGCGGCGGCGCGCTGCCCCTGCTGGAGCTGAGGGGCCCCGTGTGCGCCGTGGATCCGGCGCCGCTGAGCCTGAACGAGCTGACCCGGCGGCTGCGCACGGGCGACCCGGCCGTGGTGGGGCGGGCCCGGGAAGGGTGGCTGATCCTGGACCCGCGCACGCTCACCGACGCCGAGGCCGGGCGCGCCGCGGAGGCCGTGGCCGCAGCCCTGCACCCGTGAGGATCCGCGACTCCGGCCCCGATGACCACGACGCACTGGCTGTGTTCCTCTCCGCGCGCGGCCTGCGGCGGGTGGCCCGGTTGGGCGAGCTCGTGGATCCGCTTGAGCACCCGGCGCTGATCGCCGAGGACTCCGGGCGCCTGGCCGGCGTCGCCGGATACTTGCGAGGGGGCGAACGCTGGGAGCTGCTCACCCTCCACGCGCGCGAGCGCCACGCCGGGGTGGGCACGGCGCTGGTGGACGAGTTGTGCCACCGGGCCCGCGAGGCCGGCGCGGCGCGGCTGTTCGTGGTCACCTCGAACGACAACCTCGACGCGCTGCGCTTCTACCAGCGCCGCGGCTTCCGGCTGGTGGCCCTGCACACGGGCGCTGTGGACCGCGCGCGGGAGGAGCTCAAGCCCGAGATCCCGGCGGTGGGCGAGCACGGGATCCCGGTGCGGGACGAGCTCGAGCTGGAGCTGGAGCCGTGAGCGGAGAGCCGCCGGAGCCGCTCACGGTGGGCACCGCGGGCCATGTGGATCACGGCAAGACGGCACTGGTGCGGGCGCTCACCGGGCACGACACCGACCGCCTGCCCGAGGAGCGCGAGCGCGGGCTGTCGATCGAGCTGGGCTACGCGCTGCTCGAGCTTCCCGACGGCCGCCGGATGTCGCTGGTGGACGTGCCCGGCCACGAGCGCTTCGTGCGCACCATGGTGGCCGGGGCCAGCGGGGTGGACCTCTTCCTCCTGTGCGTGGCCGCCGACGACGGCGTGATGCCGCAGACGCGCGAGCACCTGGCGGTGCTGCGGCGGCTGGGGGTGGCACGCGGCGTGGTGGCGATCACGCGCGCCGATCTGACCGATCCGGCACCGGCCGCGGCCGAGGTGGCCGCGATCCTGCCCGGCGTGGCGATCGTGCCCGTGTGCGCGCCCGCCGGCGAGGGGATCGATGAGCTTCAGGATGCCCTGGCGCGCGAGGCGGCCACGATCGGGCGCGCCCACCGCGGAGGACCGGCCCGCCTGCACGTGGACCGTTCCTTCAGCATCCGCGGCGCGGGCACCGTGGTGACGGGCACGCTGTGGTCGGGCCGGATCGCCGCGGGCGAGCGCGTGCGCATCGTGCCGGGCGGCCGGGAGGCAAGGGTGCGCTCGGTGGAGGTTCACGACCGGCGGGTGGACGCGGCCGGCGCGGGCCAGCGCGTGGCGCTCAACCTGGCCGGGGTGAGTCGCGACGAGGTGGCCCGGGGGCAGCTGATCTGCGGCCCCGGAAGCGACCTCGAGCCCACGCACATCCTCGACGCCCTCGTGGGCATGGAGGAGCACGCTCCCCCGCTCCAGCACGGAGAGCGGCTGCATGTTCACCACGGCACCCGCGAGGCGCCCGGGCGGGCCTATCCGCTGGAG
The DNA here is from genome assembly GCA_038323835.1 of Solirubrobacterales bacterium. Classification (GTDB taxonomy): domain Bacteria; phylum Actinomycetota; class Thermoleophilia; order Solirubrobacterales; family Thermoleophilaceae; genus JACVRW01. The sequence continues at coordinate 21,839 of JBBQHI010000015.1, read as the reverse complement.
GCACCCGGACCGGACGGCGAGCTGCTGGTGCAGCTCCGGCTGGAGCGCCCGCTCGTGCCCGAGGCCGGCGACCGCTTTGTGCTCCGGCGCCTGGCGCCCGCGGACACCGTGGGCGGCGGCCGGATCCTCGATCCGCGTGCGCGAAGGCACGGGCCGGACGGCGCGCCGCAAGATCGGCTGCGTGCGCTCGCGCGCGGCGAGGCGCCCCCGCCGGAGGCGCCGGCCCCGGCACCCACCCGCTCCGCGGAGGCCGCGCCGCCGGCGCTCGAGGCCCCGGCTCTGCTGCTGGCGGACCTGCTGCGCGCGGACGGCGAGCGGCCGCGGGCGGACGGTGAGCTGGCCGACGCGGCGGGGCTCGCGGGGGCCGAGGCGGCGGTGAGCTGGCGGGCGCTCGAGCGAGCTGGGCGGGCGGTGCGGGTGGGGCGCAACCTCCACTTCGCGCCCGACGTGCTGCGCGGGGTCCTGGAGCGCGTGCTCGCCATCTGCGAGCGCGACGGCGGGACGGACATCGCCGGCGTTCGCGACGAGCTCGGTACCTCTCGCCGCTACGCGCAGGCGCTGCTGGAGCATCTCGACGCCGAGAAGCTCACCGTGCGCCGCGGGGACCGGCACGTGCGGCGCCGGGCCGCGCGAGCGGACGTATAGTCGCGCCGTGCTGCCCCGCCCCGGCTCGATCGCCGTGCTGGCCGCGCTCCTGCTGGCGCCGCCCGCAACCGCCGCCACGGTTCCCGCGGGCTCGCTGCGCGCCCACACTCCGGATGGCGCCTGGTCGCTCGGCGTCAGCGACCGGCACGGACGCGACGTGCTCCGCGAGGCCCCCGGTGCGCGGCTCGGCTTCCGCACCGCCGCGGGCTCGTTCCACGCGACCCGGGTGCTGAGCGCCCGCCGCTCCGGCGCGGGCTGGACGGGAACGCTGGCCACGAACGACCCGGCGGGACGCCGCATCGCGGTGCGCCTCGCCCCGGACGCGGAGGGCGTGATCGCGCTTCGCGCCGCGGTGACCGGCGCCGGGATGGACGCGGTGGAGGCCACCGGGATTGGCTTCGGCGCTCGTCGGGGCGAGCGCTACCTCGGCTTCGGCGAGCGCTCCAACCGGGTGGACCAGCGCGGCGGCGAGGTGGAGAGCTACGTGGCCGAGGGTCCCTACGAGGAGGACGAGCGCGCGGTGATCCCCGCCTTCGTGCCCGCCTGGGGCTTCCACCCGCGCGAGGACGCCACCTACTTCCCGATGCCCTGGCTCCTCTCCACCGCGGGCTACGGAGTGCTGGTGGACGACCCGGAGTCGAGCTACTTCCGGCTCGACCAGGGCGGCTCGGGACTGTGGAGCGTGGAGGTGAGGGCGCCCCGCCTGGACCTGCGCGTGTTCGCCGGCCCGCGCCCGGCCGACGTGCTGCGGCGCCTCACGGCCCGGATCGGCAGGCAGCCCCCGGTACCCGCGCCCTTCGTGCTCGGCCCCTGGTACCAGCCGACCGGGGCGAACGAGGTGGCGGATCTCCAGAAGCTGCGGAGCCGCGACGTGCCGATGTCCGTGGCCCAGACCTACACGCACTACCTGCCCTGTGCCGCACAGGCGGGACGCGAGCAGGCGGAGCGCGACCGGGCGGCCCGCTTCCATCGCGCCGGCCTGGCCGTCACCACGTACTTCAACCCGATGATCTGCACGGGGCACCCCTCCTACGCGGCCGCCGCGGCTGCCGGAGCGCTGGTGAAGAACCTCGCGGGCGCGCCCTACGTGTACAGCTACAGCACGCTCGAGAGCTTCCGGGTCGCGCAGTTCGACTTCACCACCCGGGCGGGCCGGGACCTCTACAGGCGCCTGCTGCGCGAGGCGGTGTCCGACGGGCACGACGGCTGGATGGAGGACTTCGGCGAGTACACCCCGCTCGACGCGCGCGCCGCCGACGGCTCGGGCGGCGAGGCACTGCACAACCTCTACCCGCGCCAGTACCACTGCGGCGCGGCGGCCGGGGTGGCGGGCGTGAAGCGGCCCCTCGCTCGCTTCGTGCGCTCCGGCTGGACCGGCAGCGCGCGCTGCTCCCCCGTGGTCTGGGGTGGCGACCCGAGCGCCGACTGGGGCTTCGACGGCCTGCGCTCGGTGGTCACCAACGGCCTGACCATGGGGCTCTCCGGGGTCAGCACCTGGGGCTCCGACATCGGAGGCTTCTTCGCCCTGTTCGAGAACCAGCTCACCCCGGAGCTGCTCACGCGCTGGATCGAGGTGGGGGCCGTTTCCGGGGTGATGCGCACCGAGGCCAACGGGATCGACATCCCCGAGAAGGCACGGCCGCAGGTGTGGGACGACGACGTGTTGCCGCAGTGGCGGCGCTGGTCGAAGCTACGCACCCAGCTCTACCCCTACCTGGCCACCGCCGCGGCCGAGTACCGCCGCAGCGGGCTGCCGATCATGCGCCACCTGGCGCTCGCCTATCCGGATGACCCCCGGTCTCTCGGGGTGGAAGACGAGTTCCTGTTCGGGCCCGATCTGCTGGCGGCACCGGTGCTCGACCCCGGCGCGAGGACGCGGTCGCTGCACCTGCCGCCGGGACGCTGGGTGGATCTGTGGCGCTCGGCGAGCTACCGCAACGCGGACGGCGGGCTCACTCTCGGGCGCGCGCGCCTGCTGGACGGCGGGCGCGAGGTGACCGTGCCCGCTCCGCTGTCCGAGCTGCCGCTGCTGGCCCGGGCGGGCACCCTGCTCCCCCTCCTGCCCCCCGACGTGGACACGCTCGCGGGCTACGGCGACACCGCCCCGGAGGTGTCGCTCTACGAGCGGCGCGACCGCCGGGTGCTGCTGGCCTTCCCGCGCGGGTCCTCGTCCGCGCGGCTGGAGGACGGCGGCCGGCTGGTCTCGCGCGAGGGCCGCGGGCGCTGGGAGCTCGGCATCCGATCGACCCGCCCCCGCACGTGGTTGCTGCAGGCGTCGCTGGGCACGCTGCGCCATCCCTTCACGCCGTGCTCGGTGAGGCTCGGCGGGCGGCCAGTGCGCGGCTGGAGCTACGGGAGCGCGGACCGGGTGCTGCGGGCCGCGCTCCCCCCGCGTGGCACCCACCTCGTAGTTCGCGCCTGCCGCTAGGGGCGCCCAGCCGTCTCCGACCTGGGTAGGAGGCGAGATCATCAGTTGGTAGGGGTCGAGTCCCGACCTGGCGACGACGTTTTCGGGCCGCCTCGCTCCTAGCGTCGCGGCATGCACTCGACAAGCCAGGAACAGCTCGTGCCGGCCCCGGTCCACAACATTGGCGGGGCTCCCGTGGTGGCCCTTCGCGACGTCCGCAAGGTCCATGGACAGGGCGACGGGGCGGTCGTCGCGCTCGACGGGATCAGCGTCGGGCTTCTGCCCGGATCGTTCACCGCGATCATGGGGCCGTCGGGGTCGGGCAAGAGCACGTTCCTGAACGTGGCCGCGGGGCTGGACCGGCCCACCTCGGCCGCCGTCGCGCTGGCGGGCACCGACCTCGCCGGGCTCAGCGAGCGGCGCCTCACGATCCTCAGGCGCGAAACCGGCGCCCTCGTGGCCCTGATCGCATCGTCCGCCCTCGTGATGGCCGGCGCCATGCCGCTCGAAGCGGCGCTGCGCAACCACCCGCCCGTCGAACGCTACGCCGGCACCGCGGCGGTGGTCACCGGGGACCAGGACGTTGGCCCGGACAACGACGTTCGATGGCGCGCTGGGAGGCCGCGCTGATCATCACGATCGGGCTGGGGGTGGGCCTGGCAATCGCCGCCGCGGCGCTGCTGCCGCTCAGCCACGCGCTCACGGGCAGCCTCCGTCCCTACGTGCCGGCCGACCAGCTCGCGGCGATCCTCGGCGGCTCCACTCTGCTGGCGCTGCTGGCCCTGGCGCTGCCGACGCGGCGGGCGCTGCGCTCGCGGCCGGTCGAGGCGATCGGGGTCAGCGAGTAAGCGGGTCCCCGTGGGACAGCGATTCACCTTCGTCTACATCCCACTTTGTCGCGGTGCCGATCCCGCCGCTCGAGATCAAGCTGGTGCGCACGGAGCCGGCATAGCGACTAGCCCCAGGACAGGCCGGCTGCGAGTATCGGCACTGGAAGCCAACTTCGGGAGGTACGGCGACATGGCAGAGGCCAAGCAAATTGTCGAGCGGCACGTCGAGGCGTTCAACGCACATGACGCCGACGCCGAGCCGTGGACTGAAGACGCCGAGTTTGTCGCCCCCGGCGCGTCGATGCGCGGCCGTGGGGACGTGCTGGCGTTCCTAGGGGCGTTCTGGGAGGCATTCCCCGACGGGCGTCTTGAGCTTTCGAGGGTCTTCGGCGACGGCTCCGTCGCCGCAGCCGAGGGGCGGTTCATTGGCACGCACAACGGCGTGTTCCGCACGCCAACTGGCGACGTTCCGGCCACTGGTCGGCCGGTCGACTTCCGCTGGATGTCCGCTTACGAGGCTCGCGGCGCCGAGCTCGCCTCCGAGCATCTGTTCTTCGATCAAGTTGAGCTCCTCACCCAGCTCGGCCTCATGTAGCGAGCAGGACCGAGCATCGGTTGCGCTTCCTCAACCGTCCACTTTGGCGCGGTGCCGATCCCGCCGCTCCAGGTTGAGCTCATGCGGACGGAGCGGGCATAGGGCCCTGCGACCGCTATGGCTTCGCATGGGAAGCGGGAGCCGCACCGCGAGCGGTTCTGTAGGCCAGCCACGTGAGCGCGCCGCTGTCGCGAGCGGTGGGGAGGGAGATGCCTCACGTCTTCGGTGGACTAGGGTCGCCAGAGCCAACGACGAGGAGGAGCCATGTCAGTCATCGTCACCTTGCGCGTGAGCGGCGATCCAGCCACCTTCGAGCAGCAAGCCGCGTCGCACGCCGACGCGATCGGTCGCATCATGGACGTCGCCAAGAGTCACGGCCTCATCGCGCATCGCTGGTACGGCGCGGATGGCCAATACATGGCCGTGGACGAATGGCCCGACGCGGACAGCTTCAACGCCTTCTTCAATGAAGCCCAACCGGAAATCGGCCCGCTCATGCAGGCTGCCGGCGTGACCTCTCCACCGGACGCGACGTTCTGGCGCGCGCTCGATATCGGCGACGCAGTCGGCTGGGGAGCCTGACGAGCGAGGCCGCGCGCACAATGGTCCGCTCGGGCAGGCTTCGGCGTACTTGCGCGGACACCACGAGTCGTACGGTGCACTGGGGGAGAAGACGCGGTCGTGAGGAGTGTCGGCTCACTGCGCGGTGTTCGATCAGATGGACTCCTCGGAGACCCCCGGCACCCGTGCCTCCGTCGACCTCTGCGAGGTCAAGGTCGAGCGCAGCATGCCCTAGCCGGGTCCCGGCGGGGGCGCTAGGGGGCGAACTCCCCGCCCCCGCCTCCGCTCGTGGCTGAGCCGCCGGGCGCGAATGCGGCGTCGGCGGGGCCGTGTGCCGCGGTGGTGGGCGCGGCCGGCGTGGCGGCGGCCTGAGCGGCCACGGGGTCGAACTCGCGCGCGGGCTCGGGCGTGGGAGGGGTCGGGTCCGGGGCCGCGGCGGGCTGGGGCGCGGCCGCCGGGGGAGTTGAGACGGGCGCGGGGTCGGCCACCACCGAGGCAGGCACCTCCTCGGCCGCGGGTCGCACCTGGACCTCGCGCTCGGCGGCCGCGGTCCGGCCGTGCCCCTCGGGCACGACGATCTCCTTCGCGGCCGCCCCGCCTCCGGCCACGGCCGCCGCCGAGGCGGCGATCGCCGCCGCCTTCGGGCCGATGGCCATGTCCGCCGCCGCGTGCGCCCGCTCCGCGAGCGCAGCCGTCTTGTGCTGGGCCGCCTCGACCAGCGAGTCGAAGAGGCCACGAAGTCCGCCTCCGCCGCCCGCCTGTGTGGACGACACGAGGGCCACCGGTGGAACGAACGCGGCCACGCGGCTGGGCACGGCGCGAAACTCGCGTAGGCGCACGCGGCAGGTCAGGCACGTCTTCAGGTGCGGCCGCAGCGCGGCCAGGTCCTGCGCGCTCGCCTCGCCGTCCACCAGCGCGGACAGCACGGGCGCCAGCCGGTCGCACTCGGCTCCGGCCTGAATCCCCTGCACCCGCTCCGCGAACGCACGCCGCCCCTCGGTCAGGCAGCGATTCACCTTGGTGTAGGTCCACCCGGTGATCTCACAGATCTCGCGGTAGGAGTAGCCCTCGGCCTTGAGCAGCAGTGCGCGCACCTCCTGGGGCTTCAGCACTCCCATGGCCTCGGCGCCCTGGCGCAGCCGCTCGTAGCGGGCGGCCTGCTCGTGGGTGGCGGCGGAGTCGGTGCCGGCATCGGCCACGTCGCCGCTGTCGGTGACCGGCGAGTGGCGCTCGCGCTGGCGCCGCGCGGCGAACGCCTCGTGCTTGACCACCGTCTTCAGCCAGGGCACCAGCTCGTCGGGGTCGGTGGTGGGGGCCTTGGTGAGCAGGATCTCCATGCCGCGCTGGTAGGCGTCCTCGGCGTCCTCCGGGTTGGCGGCCCAGCGTCGCGCGGTGGCCATCACCTGCGGTCCGTGACGGGCCAGAAGCTCGAGGGCGGCAGGGTCGACCTCCGCCCGTGACGGACGCTCCTCCCCGTTGATCGCTCTCCCCCGCATCGCCACCCCGATCAGTCGAGCCTCTCCCGGGTTCGCCCCCGGCGCGAGCGGGAACGTCCGCAAAGAGCGGGTTTTAAGCCCGCGGCGCCGCGGGGTACGCTCCCTGTGTGGGGAAGCGCGTCAAGAGGACCGTGCTCGCCGCGCTCGTCACCGCGGGCTCCGTCGCCGCGATGCCCGCGCTCGCCACCCCCGCATATGCGGCGGCCCAGCGGGCGCGCGAGGTGCCCACCGAGGCCGGCTCGCCCTGGCCCTCGATGCGCCATGACCGGCGCAACACCGGCGCCAGCCCCATCCGCGCGCGCTACCGCCGCGGCGACCGGCCCTGGAGCTTCCGCACCGCCAAGGGCGTGTTCAGCACCCCCGTGGTGGGCGCCGACGAGACCGTGTACGTGGGCTCGGGCGACCGCCGGTTCTACGCCCTCGGCCCGGGCGGGCATCTCCGCTGGCGCTACCGGACGGGGGAGATCATCGACTCGGCCGCGGTGCTCGGCCGCCGTGAGCGCCGGCTCGGCTCGAGCACCGTGACCTTCGGCTCCGGGGACGAGCAGATCTATCGCCTGCGCTCCACGAACGCACCGCTCAGCCGCAGCGCCCGCACGGTCTGGCGCTTCGGGGCCACCCGGCCGCCGGCCGCCGGCCAGCTCGTGAACTGGTGGGAGGGCAACGTGACGATGGGCTTCGGCGGCACGCTGTTCGCCGGCAACACCGGCGGGGCGGAGTACTCGATCGACCGCAACGGCCGGCGGCGCTGGATCTTCCCGACCACGAACTCGGTCTGGTCGAACGCCGCGATCGGCGACGACGGCAGCGTCTACTTCGGCTCGCTCGACCTGTTCTTCCACGCGCTCACTCCGCAGGGCAAGACCAAGTGGACGACGTTCGGCGGCAACTTCGTGACCTCGTCGCCCGCCATCGGCGCGGACGGGACGGTGTACATCGGCTCGTTCGACGGCGCTCTCTATGCGCTTGACGGGCAGAGGGGCGCGGTGCGCTGGCGCTTTGAGACCGACGACCACGTGTATGCCTCGCCCGCCCTGGGCGGCGGGCTCATCTACATCGCCTCCACCGACGGCTCGGTGTACGCGGTGGACCACAGCGGCAGGCAGCGCTGGCGCTACGACACCGGCGACGTGATCCGGTCGTCGCCCGTACTCGGCCGGGCCCCGCATGGGTCCGGGCGCATCCTCTACGTGGGCTCGGCCGCCGGCAGCCTGTACGCGCTGGATGCCCGCAGCGGGAGGCGGCGCTGGTCCTACGACACCACCCCGCGCCATCCCATGCTGCGTGACCGCAACGACCTCAACTCATCGCCCGCCCTCGGTCGCCGCGGCGTGTACATCGGCGGGGAGCACGGGAACATCACGCACGTGCCCTACGACTGGTGCCTGCGCCGCCGCGATCCGCGCTGCGACGGCAGCCCGGGTGAGGCGTTCGGCCCCAACCTGACGCGCACCGCGTTCCTCACCCCCGGCGGCTCCACCCGGCTCTCCGGTCCCGCCGGCCGCGTGGCCGGCGCCACGACGCTCGGCGCGCGCCTGATCGTGCGCCGCGGGGGAGAGACGGTGGACGGCGCCTTCACCACGACCTCGCCGCGCACGCTCGTGTCCACCAGCCCGGCCTTCGCGTTCGGCACCCAGATATCGGGCGACGGTCACTTCCTGAACGTCGTGCCGGACGAGTTCCTGCGGCCGGACACCCGCTACGCGGTTCGGCTGAAGGGAGCCTGGGCAGGCGACGGCGCCTCCGGGCAGGTGGACGACGTGATCCGCTTCCGCACCGCGCCCGTCCTGCGCCGGGGCGCGCCGTTGCGAACCGGCCGCAACCAGGTGTCGGCCTTCGAGCTCAGCCGCATGGCCGTGCCCTTCCCGCCGATCCTCCCCAGCCTCAACCAGATCGGCTTCGACAGCTACGACATGGTGGTGGGCGCCGTGTCCGCGTCGAAGCCCGACCGCAACGGCGAGGGCACGCTGCTGCTCTGGGCGGTGTCCACGAAGCGCGGCCCTGGCGGGGTGCCGGTGGCCGATCGCCGCGGGGCCTTCGCGTTCCCGCTGGCGGGCCGCTACCGCAACGACTCGGTGATCGTCTCGCAGAGCGGGCTCAGCCTCACCTTCAGCTTCGGCGACGTGCCCTTCCGCCGCTTCGAGCTGCGGATGCAGCTCGACCGCAACCTCCGCGCGCGCTTCGGCGCCAGCCTCTACGCAGAGGTGTTCTGCCCCGAGGTGCCGGTGTACGGGGACGCGCTCGAGTACATCGGCCTCTGCAACGACGAGCACATCCTCCCGGCCAGCGGCACCTTCATCACGCACCGCTACCGCCGGGGGGCGCCGGCCAACCACCGGCCGCGGGGCGTGACCGTGGCCCGCCTCGACCTGAGGCGCCCGACACCCACGGCGCCGGGCCAGTCCGAGGCCCGCCTGCGCTTCGCCGCCGGCGGGCGGCTCCCGGCCACCGAGCACACGCTGGGCATCCTCCTCACCGACGCGGCCACCGGCGCGCCGGTGGCGCTCGACTACCGCAAGGCGCTCTCCAGAACGGTGGACCGACACGGAAACCTCACCGCCGTCGGCCTGCGCATCCCCTCGGGCACGGCGCTGCCGGCGAGAGTGCGGGCCTACGTGATCGCCGATGTGTTCCCGCTATTGGCGCGAACGCTGTGACCGATCGACCCCCCCGCCCGCTACATTGGCCGCCATCGGCTGTTTCAACCCCTGCCGACGCAAGCAAGCAAGTGACGAACAGCCTGGTTAGAGAGCTCAGGGAGGTCGAACCGGTCCCCCTACCCGACCGCGACGTGCGGGCGGCCAGGCCCCTGCTTCTACGCGGCGTGCTCCGTTACGACACGCTCCGCGCGCTCTGCCGGGTGGGCATACTCGCCGCGCTCGATATCGCCAGCCTGTTCGCCGCCATCTGGACGGCGCTGGCCATCAAGGCCTGGGTGCAGGACCCGAACGTGCTCGGCGGCACCTACCACCAGGCCAAGGAGTACGCCCCGCTGGCCTGTCTCGTGATGGTGCTGCTCTTCGCCCGGTCCGGCCTCTACCGCGACCGCGCCCAGCGCCCCGGGTTCGCCAAGGTGATCAGCTCGCTGTTCGAGGTGGTGCTGGTGATCCTGATCTACGCGGTGATCGAGGGCCAAGCCTTCAAGTCGTATTACATCTTCTACGGCTCGCTCTTCTTCGCGTTGGTCTACGTCTCGTCCACGCGCTGGGCGTTCGAGCGGATCAGCGGGTTCGTGCTCCGCGCCGCGGGCTACCGCCGCCGCGCGGTGCTGGTGGGCTCCGGCGCGAACATCGAGGCCGTGTCCGACGCGCTTCGGGGCAGCAAGATGATCGAACCCTACGGCTTCGTGGCGCGGACACCCTCGCCCAAGCCGAACGGCCTGCGCGACTTCCAGTCGCTGGACCAGCTCGAGCGGCACTTCGACATGATCGACGAGGTGCTCATCGCCGACGCCGACTTCCCCCAGGCGGAGGCTGTGGAGCTGGTGGACCGCTGTCACCGCCACGCGGTGCGCGTGCGGGTGGCGCCCTCCACGATGGAGATCCTCATGGACCGGGTGGAGTTCGTGCCCGGCCAGGCGCTGCCCCTGTTCGAGCTCAAGCCGCCGGTGTTCGAGGGCGTGGACTTCGCGATCAAGCGCATCTTCGACCTCGTGGGCGCCTCGCTACTGCTCATGGTGCTGTCGCCGATGATCGCCGCGATCGCCCTGGCCATCAGGACCAGCTCGCGCGGACCGGTGTTCTACCGGTCGCTGCGCCCCGGGATCGGCGGGCGCACATTCGAGTGCTTCAAGTTCCGCACCATGGTGGAGGGTGCCGAGGACCTCCAGGACGAGCTGGAGATGCAGAACGAGGTGGGCGGCGCCCTGTTCAAGATCCGCTCCGACCCGCGGGTCACCCCGGTGGGCCGGGCGCTGCGCCGATGGTCGCTCGACGAGCTTCCGCAGCTGCTGAACGTGCTGCGGGGCGAGATGTCGCTGGTGGGGCCGCGCCCGCTGCCCGCGCGCGACTACGAGCGGCTCGAGGAGTGGCACCGAAAGCGCTACCTGGTGCTGCCGGGGATGACCGGGCTGTGGCAGGTGTCGGGACGCTCGGAGCTCGACTTCGACGAGCTCGTGCGCCTGGACTTCCTCTACCTCGAGAGCTGGTCCGTGTTCCTCGACCTCTCGATCCTGCTGAAGACGGTGCCCGCGGTGATCAGGGCCAGAGGCGCCTGGTAGCTCGCCGCCCGGCCGCGGCCCGACGCCATGGCCAGCCGCTACGACGACGAGCTGTGGGAGCTCGTGCCCGACGATGACGAGCCGCCGCCCGCGCGGCTGGCCGCCTTCGTCCGCGCGCTGGCTCCGGTGGAACGCGCGCTCGACCTCGGGTGCGGCGACGGTCGCCTGAGCCGCGAGCTGCGGGCGGACGAGCTCACGCTGGCGGACGTGTCCCCGGTGGCGCTCGAGCGGGCCGGCCGGCGCTTGCCCGGCGCGGTGCGCGCGGAGCTGGAGCCCGACGGTCCGCTGCCCTTCACCGACTCGAGCTTCGACCTCGCGCTGGTGGCCGAGACCATCGAGCACGTGCGCGACGTGCAGCTCTTCGTGTCCGAGCTCCGGCGCGTGCTCGCTCCCGGTGGCGCGCTCGCCCTGACCACCCCCGCACACGGCCGCCGCACCGGCCTGAGCGTGGCCGCGGCCGGATTCGAGCGCCGCTTCGACCCGCTCTCGCCCCACCTCCGCTTCTTCACCCGTCGCTCCGTGGCCGCCGTGCTGGACGGCGGGGGATTCGACGTGCACTCGGTGCGACGGCACCGGGCGACACTGTTCGCGCTCGCGACCCGATAGAAAGCGCCCGCGCTCTAGCTCCGGCTCTGGCTCGTCACCACGCGCTGCGCGGCCTGCGCGGTGAGGTAGAGCGAGCGCCCCAGCGCGGAGTACGGGTCCAGGTAGAGGGCTCCCCGAAGCGTGGTGAGCGCCGGCCGCGGCGCGTCCAGCACGTAGAGCTGGAAGCGGGCCAGGCGGATCCAGGCGTCGGGATCGCCGGGGAAGCGGAGCACGGCGCGCTCGAGGGTGTGCCCGGCCTGGGCGTCCAGCCGCGCGGCCGACAGAATGTCCGCGCGGGCGAAGAGCGGAGCGGGGGAGAGCGGATCGGCGTCGGCCGCGCTGTCCGCCTCGTCGAGCGCCGACCGGAAGTCGCCCCCCGAGGCCTGGTCGAGCGCGTGGTCCACCGAGCGCTGGGACGCCTCGGGCTGCCACACGGCCCATGCCACGAGCACGGCGGCGAGCATTCCCGCCGCGGCCACCAGGGCCGGGCCCATCCGGCCCTCGCCGTGGCGGGGCGTGACCGCCGGGAACGGGTCCGCCGGCCCGCCCACCGCGGCCACCGGCCCGCGGCCGGCCACCATACCGGCGGCCACGAAGGCCATCGCCGCCGGTCCGGGCACGAACCAGGTCCAGTCGATGGCGGACTGGAGCCCGAACACGAGCGCCACGAGCGCCAGCGCGGTGAACGCGATGCGCTCGCCGTCCCAGTCCCGGCGGGCGGGCGGCGGCACGGCGGAGCGGCGTAGGGTCATCCGGCGCGGGTGAAGCCCGGTGGTGCGGGCGGCGGACACGAGCCAGGCCAGGAGCAGGGCGAGCGAGAGCCCGAGGCCGAGAATGCCGAGATCGGCCAGCGTCTGGGCCGGGTAGCCGTGAGCGTGGCGGGTCACCGCGGCGTCGGACCGGTGCCGCAGCCGGGCCACCTCGAAGGCGCCGGCGCCCACGCCCGCCACCGGGCGGTCGTCGAACACCCGCCCGGCCTCGCGCCAGTACTTGCCGCGCGTGGACGACACGGCGGTGAGCCGTCCCGCCCCCTGCTGCGGGGCGGTGTCGGTCTCGCTCGTGAGCTGGTCCACCCGGTCGCGGATCGATCCGCCCAGGCCGCCGTCGCTCACGGCCACGGAGGTGAGGGCCACCAGCGGGATCACGCAGGCCACGGCCAGCGCGGCGATTCCCACCCGGCGGCGAACCCGCATCGACCCGACGGAGCGGGCGAGGCCGACGTTCACGGCCAGGCCGGCGAGGAAGAGGAGGACCACCATCAGCAGGAGGAGCAGCCCGAAGTCCCCGGCCACGCTCTCCCTGGCCGAGAGCGGCTGCAGGGTCTGGGAGAACGCGTTGCGGGCGAGAGCCCAGGCGGAGACCGCCCCGGCGCCCGCGGCCGGCACGAGGAGCACGGGAAGGCTCCGGAGCCGGAGCGGCACCAGGGCGAACCAGATGACCGCCGCGATCCCGGCGGCCACCAGCGCGCCGCGCGACTGGGTGAGCAGGATGGCCACGATCGAGACCCCGAGCGCCGGGTACGCGAGCGCGCGGAGGGCCACCCTGCCGGTGCGCCGGGAGCCCAGCCAGAGCAGGGCGGGCACGGCCAGCGCGGCCGTGGTGCCCACCGCGTTCCAGTACTGGAACGGCGCGCCGATTCGGTTGGACAGCTCGTTCGCGGCCAGGGTGGCGGGCCAGACCCGGGAGGCCAGCGCGTAGGCGCTCGCCAGCCCGGCGGCCAGCAGCACTCCCCCCAGCGCGATCTCGGGGCGCCGCGGGGCGAGGCGGGCCAGGGCCACGCCCGCGGCGAAGACGAACAGGTAGGCCATGGTCCGCCCGGCCTCCACGTAGCTCGTCTCGGGGACGATCGACCACGTGACCGACAGCGTGGTGAGGCCCGCGAGCGCGGCGAAGGCCGCGAGCGGCACCGATCCGGGCCCGCCGTACCCGCCCCGGTACAGGACGACCGCCACCAGCGCCCCCGAGGCGAGCACGGCCAGCACCTCGACGATGGTGGTGCGTCCCAGCTCGGTTCCGCCGGCGGCTCCGAAGGCGATGCCCGCGAGGGCCGCGCCGAGGAGAAGCGCGCTAGCGGCGCTTACGCGAGAAGGGACCACGCTTGAAGGAGATCCGCGCCAGCGCGGGCACGCGGGACCGCAGGGCCACGGCGGTGCCGGCGAGGGCCAGCAGCGCGAGGCCCACGAGCGCGAGCAGCAGCGGCAGGGGCATCCCGTTGGAGGCGCTCGCGGTGTCGAAGAGGCCGTCGGAGCCGGGGGTCACCTTCCCGCCGTCGATCGCGATGCCGCCGGGCCGCCGGTGGTCCTTGGCGATCCGGTCGAGCTCCTTCTGGTCGACGGCACGCGAGCTCAGCTCGGAGCCACTCCCCGCTCCGGCGGCGGCGGCACGCGCCGCCGCCGAGTTCGCCTTCGAGCCGCTGCCGCCCGCTCCGTTCCCGATGCCGGCACCGATGATCTCGCTGCAGTCGCTGTACTCCTTGAGATCGGAGGGCAGGTTCTCGAGCGCCTGGCGCAGGTCCGACCTCGAGTACTTCCCGTCGAGCTTGCCGTCCAGCGAGCAGTCGCGGATCACGGCGTCGGGATCGGCCACGGCCATCGCGGGCAGCGCGAGCGTCGCCAACATGACGATCAGGATCAGCGGTTGTGTGAATCGAGCCATGCGATGCTCTCGTGTCGGGCGGCGGGGTCCCGTCTGAACGCGGAGGCGGAGGCCCGCGAGGACGGCCTCGGTGGAGCCGGACGCTAGCAACGCGATCCCCCGCCAAAGGCGAGCGGACCCCACGGGCCGCCCCCAAATGTTCTCCAGGCACGCTCCATGGCTAAACCTGTCAATCCCGGCGCGCACGTGAAGTTGCGCTCAGGCCGACGCGAGATTGGCGTGCACGCGCTCTGCCAGCAGCGCGCGCAGGGCCTCCTCGACGGTGTCGGTGGAGCGCTCCCACGTGCGTTCTCGCACGAACTCGAGCCCCGCCCGGGACAGCCGCCGGCGGGCGCCGGGGTCGTCCAGGAGCCCCTCGATCCGGCCGGCGATGTCACGCGGATCGTCAGCGGCGAGCGTGATCACCGAGCCGTCGCCGCCGTAGTAGGACTCGCACGCGCGGCCGCCCAGCTCCACCACCGGGAGTCCGCACGCGAGCATCTCGCCCGCGATCAGCGAATGGTTCGTGAGCGACAGGCTCAACCCCACGGTCGCCTCGTTGTAGAGGCGCCGGAGGCGGTCCGGGGACTCCACGCCGAGCTGCTCGAAGGCGAACGGCGCACGGATCCTCCGGTGGGTGCCGTAGAGCACGACCCGCAGGTTGGGCCGTCGCTCGAGCACGAGCTGGAGCGCCAGGAGGCCGAGCTCCACCGCCCGCCGCGGCGTGTGGTCGCGCGCGTAGAACAGGACCGTGTCGGCACGCCTCGGCACGTCGGGCACCCGGTGGTACTCCGAGGAGTCGACTCCGTACTCGAACGCCGCGGCGTCGGCGCCGTAGCGGTCGCGCAGGAGCTGGGCCAGCCAGCGGCTGGAGGCGATGCAGGGGAGCCCCGCGCGGTAGGTGTGCTCGGCGAGCACGGACTGGGATGACGTGGCGAAGAACTCGGGTTCGTGGTCCTGGACGAAATAGGCACGGGCGCGGCAACCCGGCAGGCGCAGCACCGGATACACGGTGTCCCAGCCCGTGGCGACGGCCACGTCGCACCCGGTCCAGTGCTCGAAGCCGAGCTCTACGGGCGAGTCGGGCGAGGCGTAGTGGACCTTCATGCGCCGGCGCAGCGTCGCGCTCGAATGCGGCTCGATGCCCTTCGGGTCGTGCACCCAGAGCGAGCAGCGGTGCCCGCGCGACTCCAGGTCGCGCATGATCCGGAAGATGGCCGCCTGGCCACCGCTCCCCACCCCGTACGGGGGCACGATCCAGGCGAGGTCGAGCGACTCGCGCGAGTCATCGAACGGGGAGGGCGACGCGAGCGGCTCGATTCCGTCCGCGAACACGCGCAGGGCGTCCTCGTGGATGGTCGTTCCCGACGCCGCGACCCTCCGGGTCACCCCGTCCGCGCGTCGGTCGAGCGAGAGCAGCGAGCGCACCGGCCCGCGAATAAGATCGGCGCGCTCGCCCAGGCCTCCGAACACCACGCGGCCGGTGTGGTGCACCACGCTCTGGGCCGTCCACCGTGCTCGGGCCGCGGCCGAGGGCTCCTCGCGGACCAGGTACTCCCGGTCAGCGGCCACCGAGCGGGCGACGATGCCGAACGCCCGGCTGGCCGACGGCTCCGACTTCTGGCCGACGCTGTCGCGGAGCCCGCGGTACTCGTCGAAGTAGCGCCGGAAGCCGTCGAGCAGGCCGTGGTCGTGGGAGTGCACCACGCGGGCCGCGGGGTTGTAGACCTTGGCCCAGCCCGCGGCCAGGAGGTCCGCGCCCATGGCCTGGTCCTCGGCGAAGGGGATGTCCCGGAACGGGATCTCCTCCCATGCGGCGCGGGCGATGGCGGTGTTGTTGCTCGAGAGGTAGGTGGTGTCGCCGGAGCGGTGGACCACCGGCTCGCCGGTGGGCGAGAAGTCGTGAAAGAAGCCCTCGAGCAGCCGCTTCGTGAGCGGGCTCGCGTCCGCGCGCGGCAGGTGCGGGCCGAAGGAGGCGCCCACGCGGTCGGCCAGCTCGAAGCTGCGCAGGTGCTCTGCGAGCCAGTCCGTGCCGGCCGGCGTGGAGTCCTGGGTGAGGAAGGCGATCAGGTCTCCCGAGCTGCGGGCCACAGCGAGGTTGCGCGTGCGTCCGTGCCCGAACTCCTCGGGCGCGATCTCGATCACCGTCGCGCCCGCCGCGCGGGCGATCTCGAGCGAGCGGTCCCGCGACCCCGAGTCGATCACAAGCAGCTCCACCTCCCCGCTCACCCTCTGGGCTAGTACTGCCGCGAGCACCTCCTCGAGGTAGCGCTCGCCGTTCAGCACCGGGATGGCGACGGAGATCGTCACCGGTGGAGGAAGCGCGCCCCGCGGCGTGCGATCTTCACGGAGCCGGCCCAGGCGCGCAGCAGCGCGCCCAGCCAGGGCCGCCGCTCGGCCGCATCGCGCAGGTCCAGCTCGTGCTCCTCGATCCAGGCCAGCCGGTCCTCCAGCTCGGCGACCTTCGCCTCCTGGTGGCGGCGGGCGAGCGCCAGCTCCCGCTCGGCCTCGGCCAGGCGGGTCAGGGCCATCCGCCCGCGGGCCGCATCCTCCGCGGGGCCCTCGGCGGTCTCGGGCGTAGGACGTGGTCCGGTGCTCGCCCGGCCACCGGCCGGGCTCCGCTCCTCCCTGGGCTCGTAGACCGGGTCCGGCATCGCCCGAAGCGTAGTCGCGGCGGCCGCTTGACCAGTTAGCGTGGTCCGGCCGATGGCCGGTCCGCCGCGCGTCCTCGTGGTCCACAACCGCTACCGCGTCGAGGGAGGCGAGGAGAGGTCCGTGGAACTCCAGCTGGCCGCCCTGCGCGCGGCCGGGATCGAGCACGCCCTGTTCGAGCGCCGCTCGGACGAGGCCGGCCGCGTGCGCGCGGCGGCCGCCCTGCTGCGCGGAGGCGAGGGCGAGGGCGGGCTCGCGGGCGCCGTGCGCGAGCTCCCCGCGGACCTGGTGCACGTGCACAACATGCTGCCGCTGGTGGGCCCTCGCGGTCTCGCGGCCGCCCGCGCGGCCGGAGCGCGCGTGGTGCTTCACCTCCACAACCTGCGCCTCTTTTGCGCGATCGGCGTGGCCTCCCGCGACGGCGGGCCCTGCTTCCGCTGCCGGGGGCGCAACACGCTGCCGGGGGTCGTGCTCAACTGCCGCGGGTCGCTGCCCGAGTCCGCGGCCTACGCGGCCGGCCTCGCGCTGCACCAGCCGCTCGTGCTCAACTCGGTGGATCGCTTCGTGGCCCCGGGCCACTGGGCCGCGGGCCAGCTCGCCCGGCACGGGCTGCCGGCCGAGCGCATCGAGGTGCTGCCCCACTACCTGCCCGCCGGCGCCTATGTCGCGGCCTCCGGCGCCGCGGAGGGCGCGTACGCGCTGGTGGCCTCGCGGCTGTCCGAGGAGAAGGGCGTGGACGTGGCCATTCGCGCCGCGGCCGACGCCGGCGTGCCGCTGCGGATCGCGGGCGAGGGTCCCACCGAGCCGGCGCTGCGGGAGCTGGCCGCTCGTCTGGGTGGGCCCGTCGAGTTCATGGGGCGGGCGGACCGGACTTCGATGGCGGCGCTGCTTGCGGGGGCGGGGGCGTTCCTTATGCCCTCCCGATACCACGAGTTCGCCCCCTACGGAGCGCTGGAGGCGATGGCCGCCGGGCTGCCGGTGCTGGCCTCGCGGCTGGGCGGGCTGCCCGAGCTGATCGGCCCGGAGCGCTGCCTGCCCGCGAACGCCCCGGAGCCGCTGGCCCGGCGGCTGCGCGAGCTCTGGGACGATCCGGAGCGCCGCCGCGCCGAGGGCGAGGCGCTGCTGACCCGTGCGCGCGAGCGCCACTCCCAGGAGGGCTGGACGGCGGGCCTGCTCGCCCTCTACGGGCGCGTCACCGAATAGCGGCCGCGGGCTGCTCACGCAGCCACTCGACCGTGGCCGCCACGCCGTCGCGCAGGTCCGCGCGCGCCTCCCAGCCCAGCAACCGCCGGGCCTTCTCCACCGAGGGCCAGCGCCGCTGCACGTCCACCTCGAATGTGGGCAGGTGCTCCAGCTCGAGTGTGGCCGGGTCCTCGCCACACTTCTCAAACACGAGCGCGGCCAGCTGCGCGATCGTGACTTCCTCGGAGGCCGAAACGTTGAAGTCCTCGTTCTCGCCCGCGGGGTGGGCCATGGCGACCACGATGCCGTCGGCCACGTCGTCCACGTGGGTGAGGGTGCGGGTCTGCTCCCCCGACCCGAAGATCTGCAGCGGGCGCTGTCCGGAGAGCACCTTGCGGATCAGGTCGGGCAGGGCGTGGGCGATGCCGGGCTCGGCCTCCGGCATCTCGCCGGGGCCGTAGGCGTTGAAGGGGCGGCAGATCGTGAAGGGCACGCCGTGCTCGTCGTGCAGGGCGCGGCAGTACACCTCGCCGGCGAGCTTCGAGAACCCGTAGGCCGAGCGCGGCGTGGGGCAGTGGAGCACGTGCTCCTCGGTGGTGGGGAACTCCGTGGCCCGCTCGAACACCATCGACGACGACACGTACACGAGGCGCTCCATGCCCTCGTTCAGCGCCGCCCGGAAGACCCCGTTGTAGAGGCCGGTGTTCACCTCGAGCAGGGTGTGCGGCAGGCGGTGGAAGTTGGCGATGCCGCCGACGATCGCCGCCAGGTGGATCACATGGGTGCAGCCCGCGGCCGCGGTGGCCGCCTCGGTGGCATCGCGAAGGTCCCCGGTGTGCACCTCGCAGGCCTGGCTCATCCACGCCGGCGCGGGACGCTGGTCGGATACGCGCACGTCCCAGTCCGGGTCGCCCACGAGCCGGCGGACCACCGCCTCGCCGATTGCGCCGGCGCCCCCCGTCACCAGTACGCGGCTCACTGGACGGGGGCCGGCGCGAGCACGTGGGCGAACACCTCGGAGGTGCCCGACACGTTCCACGGGTCCACCACGAGCAGGCCGGCGGGCAGGCGCTCGGCCAGGCCCTCGAAGGCGGAGTGGTTGGTGGCGATGACCACGGCGTCGGCGCCCTCGAGCGCCGACTCGATCGACTCGGAGCCGGAGCCCACGTTGGGGTCGTGGCGGGCCACATGGGCCAGCTCGCGCTCGAGCAGGCGGATCAGCTTCCCGGACAGCGAGTCGCGGATGTCGTCGGAGTCGCGCTTGAAGGTGAGCCCCAGCACCGCCACCTTGCGGTCGCGCAGGGTGCCGCCCAGCCGGGCCTTCAGTCCCTTGACCAGGAAGAGGGGCACGGTCTCGTGCACGCGCGACACCGCCAGAAGCATCCCCGGCGCGCTCGAGCGCTCCTCGGAGAAGGCGAAGTCCTTGCGCAGGCAGGCGCCCGCCGTGAGGCCCGGAGCCGCGATCCCGCCGCGCGGGTAGTCGTGGTTGATCAGGTCGATCACGTCGAACACGTTGGCGCCGTACTGCTCGCACTCCATCATCAGGAGGTTGGGCAGGGCGAACTGGGCGTAGCGCAGGATGTTGGTCCAGATCTTCGCCAGCTCGGCCTGCGCGGGCGTGGTCTGCACGATCTCGGTGCCGAAGGCGTCGAACAGCTCGGCCGCCCGGGCGCCGGACTCCGGGTCCACGCCGCCGACGATGCAGGGCAGCGTGTGGATCTCCTCGAGGAATCGGTTGGCCGCGATCCGCTCGGGCACGTGCGACACGAACAGGGTTTCGCCGGTCCGCAGCCCGCGGCGCTGCTCGATGTACCCCGCCACCCACTCGGTGGTGCCCGGCGCCACGGTGGAGCGCAGCACGATGGAATGACCCTCGCGCAGCACCGGCAGGAGGTCGTCCACCACCTCGCGGATCTGGGAAACGTCGATCTCCACGTTCTCGTATGCGGGAGTGCCCAGGGTGAGCACGATGTGGTCCGCGCGCGCCGCCTCGGGCGCCGCCGCGGTGAGCTCGAGGTGCCCGGAGGCCAGAACCCGTTTGAGGAGCTCGTCCGCACCCGGCTCGCGGAAGGGCATCCGCCCCTCGGTCACGGATTCGATGATGGAGCGCTCGCGCTCCACGCCGATCACGTCCAGCCCGCGGTCCGCGAACGCGAGCGCAAGAGGAAGGCCAACGCGGCCGAGACCAACCACAGCCACGCTTGGAGGCATGCGGGTCAGTCTACGAGCCGAGCCGACGGTGGAGCAGGCTTTTCAAAGGGTCTAGCGCGGCTCGAGCACATAGAGATCCTGGTTTCCCTCGACTCGCCCGGGATGGAACGCGGCCACTCGCCAGTCGGGCGTGGCCTTCGCCAGCAGCCACTCCGGGGTCAGGAACGCAATCCCCCAGTCCGGGTTCGCCAGGCCGTGGTCGCCCACCTCGCCGTACTCCGGGGCGTACCAAAACCCGCTCTCCCGGAGTGCCTCGCGAATTCCGGCGAGCTGCTCCGGTGAGCGCTGGCCCACGCGGTGGGTGTGGGCCACGGTGTGCTCGCCCTGGGTGGTGAGGAGCAGGCGGCCGCGCGGGCGAACGGCCCGGCGCATGGCGTCGAGCCAGCTCAGGGCGGCCTTCTCGGAGAAGTGGCTCCAGATCGAGATGGCGAACACGAGGTCGAACGTCTCGTCGGCGTAGGGCGGCGGGGGAAGCTCCGGGCCGCGGTTGAAGCTGATGCCGGGCAGGTGGGCCTGGGCCCAGGCGATCGCGTCCGGGAGCGGATCGCAGCCGTGCCATTCGATCTCCGGGTGGGCGGCCGCCAGAACCCGCACCACGCGCCCGGACGAGCACCCGAAGTCGAGCCCCGTCTGACCCGGTTCGAGCTCGAAGCCCGTCGAGCGGAGCGCGTCCACGACCAGGTCCGCGTAGTAGTACGAGCCGCCGGCGGCGATCGGGCCGCGGGCCATGGAGGGCACCTCGTCCCCCGGCATCTCCGCCGAGAGCCCGGTACGCTCGAGCGCCGGTTCCAAGTGGTGGTGGGCCGCGAACGCGAGCGTGAGGCGCTTTCGCTCGCCGGCGCCGGCCGCGTCCCGCAGCCCGCGCTCCGGGGTCTCGAGCCGCTGATCGATGGCAACGAGATCCTCGGCCGAGAGCCTGGCGTAGAGCACGTCGGTGGCGGGCGAGGCGTGCAACAGGTCGGGCGAGAGCCGGCGCGCGAACGGCTCGTGCCTGGGTTCGCCCCCGCCACCGCGCAGCCGATCCGAGAGGGCGCGCCGGCGGCCCTTGGCCCGCAGGCCCGCCTGGGCGCCGCGAGCGGCCGTGCGGAGCTCGCGCGCCCCGCGGCTGCGCATCAGAGCGTTGAGGTCCACGCGGAAGCGGTCGAGCCAGTAGCTCTTCTCCTGCGCGGCGGACAGCGCCTGGTTCGCCCGGGCCATCTCCTCGTCGTGCCGGCGCCGGAGGGCGTCCAGCTCCGCGCGCAGTGCCCCCGCCTCCTCACGCTCGGCCGGGTGAGTGGCCATTGCGGGCCGCGCCTAGCGCTCGGCCAGGTACTGGCGGGCGAACGACATGACGAAGCGGGGGTTGTAATAGAGGTACCGGGGCAGCAGCCGGCGCGGCTCCTTCGAGATCCGGTAGACCCACTCGAGGCCGTGGCTCTGCATCCAGCGCGGCGCCATGGGGATGCGCCCGGAGTGGAAGTCGAACGCGGCACCGACGCCGACCATCACCGGCACGTCGAGGCGCTCGCGCATGCGGGCCATCCACTTCTCCTGCTTCGGCACTCCGATGCCCACCCACAGGACGTCGGGCCGGGCGTCGTTGATCTGGCGGACCAGCGCCTCTTCCTCCTCCTCGCCCAGCGGGCGGAAGGGAGGCGAGTACCCGCCGACGATGCGGATGCCCGGGTGGCTGCGGCGCAGGCTCAGCGCGAGCTGCACCAGCGTGCCCTGGTCGCGTCCGCCGTAGAGCCAGACGCGGTGCCCGCGCTCGGCGCAGCGTTCGCTGTAGCGGCGCATGAGCTCGGGGCCGTACACGCGGTCGTCCAGCGACTCCCCGAGTAGG
>JBBQHI010000014.1:0-77476 GCA_038323835.1 Solirubrobacterales bacterium | reverse complement strand
CTGCTCGCCCGCGGCCGAGGCCAGCGACTGCGGCCGGCTGCGCTCCGCCTCGAAGCGATCCGCCAGCTCGCGCAAGTGCGCGTCCACGGCCGCCGAGTCGTAACCCCGACGACTAAGCGGAAAATCCCTCTTCTCGATGCTTGGACGGTCTAGCGGCACGCTGGCGGCCCGCTCCTTGGACAGGGGCAGCGACTACCTTAACCCGACCGGCAAATTTCAGCACCCAGCCGGATAGGCGAGGACGGAGAGAAACGTTGACGGTCCGCGAGGGCCTGGAGCACAGCAGGCGGGAGGAGCTCGAGGGCATCGATCTAGAGCTCGAACACTTCGAGCTCGTCTCGGCTACCGACCACAGCTCGCTCGCTCGCATCCGGGGACGCTGGACGGGCCTTCGGGAGCCGAGCCCCGCCGGACCGGTGCTGCGCATCGACGATGGGCACCAGGTGCACCGCCAGGCGGCCCTGGTTCGGTTCCGGCGGACACTGCCCGCGAGCGACTGCCGGGCGTGCTTCGCCGTGCCGGATCGCTGGCTGAAAGGCAGCCGGGTGGCCTGGTCGCTCGAGGCCCACGGCGTGATCATCGAGCTGCCGCGCCCCGTGGAGCGCCAGCTCCGAGCCGCCGTGCCGCGCGGTGGGGGCTGCGAGCCCGCGCGTGTCAACCCGCCGCAACCGGCGCGAACGCGCCGTTTGGGCGCGCGTTTGGCAGTCGTCGCCCTCGCCGTCGCCGCGGCAGCCGTGACCGTGGTGTTGGCGATGGCCGGCGGCCTGTCACCCAACCGGGGCTCCACGCCGCCGGCGGCAGACCACAATGGCGTTCCGCTCGGGGCGCTGCCGCCGGACAAGCTCGGCGCTCACGGCCGCGTGACCAAGTCCGGGAAGCGCACCGTGGTGCTGAGCTTGGGCGGCCTATTGCCCGGACACCGCTACGAGGTCTGGCTCTACGGCAACCTCATCAATGCCGTTTCCCTGGGCTCGCTGCACGGGCCGTCGGCCACACGGCGCGTGCGGCTGCCGAAGCGGGTGCCGAGCCGTCCCTATCTGGACGTGTCCGACCAGACCGGCTTCGGGCGTGTCCACAGCGGGCGAAGCATCCTGCGGATCGCCCTCTCGAACTTGAAGTGACGCCGATGTCGGCGAACACCTGTAGCACTAGTGCTACACTTCCTCCCATGGCCCGTGAGCTGAGCCAGCGCGAGCTGCGAAATAACAGTGGCGAGATCATGCGCGCGCTCGACCGGGGAGATCGGTTCGTGGTCACCCGGCGCGGCGTTCCCGTCGGAGAGCTCACGCCGCTCGGGCGTCACCGGTCGGTCAGCGTCGAGGCGCTGCTCGAGGCGTTCCGGGAGGTCCCTGCTCCCGACGCGAAGCGCCTGCGCGCCGAGCTCGACGCGCTCGCGGACCAGGACCCCACTCCGCGTGCCTGAGGTACGGCCGGGCCGGGGACTGCTCGACACTTCGGTCCTTCTCGATCCCGCCGCCAGCGCCTACCTGCCTGGTGAGACCTCGATCTCGGCACTCTCGCTCGCGGAGCTTGCGGCCGGGCCTCACGCCACCTCCGACCCGGCCGAGCGCGGCCGGCGGCAGGAGCACCTTCAGGTAGTGGAGTCCACCTTCGACCCGTTGCCCTTCGACGCCGCCTGCGCACGTGTGTACGGCCGCGTCTACGCGGCGATCTCGCAAGCCGGGCGGAAGCCACGAGGGCGCCGCGCCGTGGATCTCCTGATCGCGTCGACCGCGATCGCCAACGACCTGCCGCTTTTTACCCACAATGCCCGAGATCTCGAGGGGCTGGAAGACCTTCTAGACATCGTGGACGCGGGTGCGGGCACGTAGCATCACGCCATGGCGATGACGCCCGACGCGGCCCTTTCCCTCGTCGAGAAATACTGCGAACGGCGGGTCTCCGCGGAGCTCCGCGACGCGATGCGGGTGGAGTGTTCGCGCCGGGGGAACACCATCACGATCAGCGAGCTGAGGCCACCCTGGCAGCCGGGGCTCGGGGCCGAGTGGACCGAGCTCAAGGTCGCCCAGCTCCGCCATGACCCGTCCGCGAGAACCTGGTCGCTCCACTGCCACGGCGGCGACGAGCGGTGGCACCGTTGCGACCTGGTTCAACCCGCCGACAGCGTGGTTCCGCTCCTGCTCGAGATCGAGGACGATCCGACTGGCATCTTCTGGGGCTAGCATCCCCGCCCGCCATGGACTTCGACCTCTCCCCCGTTCAGCAGGACATACGCCGGCTTGCGCGCGACTTCGCCGAGGGCGAGGTGTCGCCTGTGGCCGAGGAGCTTGATCGCACCAAGTCGTTCCCCTACGAGATCGTGCAGAAGCTCGGCGGCCTCGGGCTCATGGGCATTCCCTACCCCGAGGAGTACGGGGGCGGCGGGGCGGACAACCTGAGCTACGCACTGGTGGTGGAGGAGCTCGCGCGCGTGGACTCCAGCGTGGCCATCACCCTCGCCGCCAACACGAGCCTCGGCACCTGGCCGGTGTACGCGTTCGGCTCGGAGGAGCAGAAGCAGGAGTGGATGCCGAGGCTCACGAGCGGCGAGAAGCTCGGCGCCTTCGGTCTCACCGAGCCCGAGGCCGGATCCGATGCAGGTAACACGCGCACGCGCGCGACCCGCGACAACGGCGACTGGGTGATCAACGGCGCGAAGCAGTTCATCACCAACTCCGGCACCGACATCAGCGGCTTCGTGACCATCACGGCCAAGACCGGCGACAACGAGATCTCCAACATCCTCGTGCCCAACGGCACCCCGGGCTACGAGGTGGGCGAGGCCTACCGGAAGATGGGCTGGAACGCGTCGGACACGCGGCCGCTCAGCTTCGAGGACTGCCGCGTGCCGGAGGAGAACCTCGTGGGCCCCCAGGGACAGGGGTTCAAGCAGTTCCTGCAGACGCTCGACGGCGGTCGCATCGGGGTGGCCGCCATGGGCCTCGGCCTCGCCCAGGGCGCGCTGGATGAGGCGCTCAAGTACGCGAAGGAGCGCAGGGCCTTTGGCCAGTCGATCTCCAAGTTCCAGGCGATCCAGGCCAAGCTCGCCGACATGTCCACCGAGATCGAGGCCGCGCGGCTGCTGACCTACAAGGCCGCGCTGGAAAAGGACGCCGGCAAGAACTTCTCACTCACCGCCGCGCAGGCGAAGCTGAAGACCGGGCGCCTGGCGGTGAGGGCTTCCGAGGAGGCGGTGCAGATCCACGGCGGGTACGGCTACATCGAGGAGTACCCCGTGTGCCGCTTCTACCGCGACGCCAAGATCCTCACCATCGGCGAGGGGACGGACGAGGTGCAGCAGATGGTTATTGCGCGGGCGCTGGGCTGCTGAACGGCTGAGCTCCTGCCGTGATGCGCTCCCACGCCTCGGGCGTGAGCGCGTAGGACTCCACGGCGCCGCCGGTGAAGTGCCGGTACGAGCCCGGGCGCACGAGCGTGGCGATCGCCGCGGCGGCCACCGGCACCACCGCCAGCGGGTCGCGGTGAAGCGGAGTCAGCTCCTCGGTGCTCCCGGCGTACGGGCCGCGGCGCGCGATGGCCAACGCCAGCTCGCGCGCCACGCCGCGCCGGCCGCCACCGTTCTGCGCCGCGCCCAGCACGGCCAGCAGGAGCTGGTGAGTCCGTACACCAGGGCGCGGCCGCGGCGCGACCGGCACGTATGAGCCGAGGGACACCTGTACCAGCGCGCCCACCAGGTCCACCCCTGCCCGCCACGCGTTGCCCGGCTCCACCAGACGCGGGTTCACGTCGATGTAGCTCGGGCCGTCGGGGGTCAGGATCGCGTCGAGGGAGAGCGCTCCGTGCCAGTCGAGCTCCTCCCCCAGCCGGGCCAGGTCACTCGAGATGTGCGGGTGAGCGACGCTGCGCTTCGAGGCCGATCCGCCGCCGGCCCCCTCGCGCTCGCGGAGATTTGCGTGCCAGGCCACGAGGCGGCCGGTGTAGAAGATCGCCTGCACCATCACGAGCGGTCCGGCCACCGGCTCCTGGAGCACCACGGGGCCGCCGCCGAAGTCGCTTACCGCGGCGCGCAGAGAGGCACGGTCGCGCACCAGGCGCACCCCCTGGCTGGCCGTGCCGATCGGGGCCTTCACGAAGATGGGGAAGCGGTTCCAGGCGGCGACGTCGCCGGTGACGGTCGAGTCGGGGTGCAGAAGCCCCAGCTCCGCCAGCACCCTCAGCTGGGCCGCCTTGTCCTGCACCCGCAGCACGCTCTCGAACGAGGGCAGCGCCACCGGCACGCGGAGCCGTGAGGAGTCGCGGGCCAGGATCGTGACCTGCTCCTGGGTGGGCAGCAGCACGTCGAACTCCCCGCGCGAGAGAACGTCGAGGGTCGCGGAGAGCCACCCCTCCGGGTCGCGGCCGAACGCCGGGACCCGGTGCACTCTCCGAACGTGGCGGGTGAAGCCGCACAGGCCCAACCGCGTGGGCGACACCACCTCCACGACGTGACCGCCACGGGACAGCCGTGTGGCCACCTGTCGCGAGGTGAGGCCGGACCCGTCGGTGAGCAGCACGCTCATATACGCCGTATATATACAGCGTAGATTAGACTCCGTCAACGTGGCCGCCGGCAAACAGCGCCCCCCGCTCACCCGCGACTCGATCCTCGACGCCACGCTGCGGGTCGCGGAGGAGCGCGGCGTCGGCGCCGTGAGCATGCGCGAGGTGGCCCGGCGGCTCGAGGTGACCCCCATGGCCCTCTACAACCACGTGGCGGACAAGCAGGCCCTGCTGGACGGCCTGGTGGAGCGTCTGCTGGCCGAGATGCCCGCCCCCAACCCGGCCAAGCCGTGGCGCGAGCAGCTCGACACGCTGGCCTCCAGTCTGCGCAAGACCGCCCGGCGCTACCCCGACGCCTTTCCCATGCTCCTCCGGCGCCCGGCCACCACCCCCGCCGCCCGGCGCTCTCGCGACGCCATCTACGAGGCGCTGCGACAGGCGGGCGTGGCCGAGGAGAACATCGCCAGCGCCGAGCGCGTGCTCAGCACCTTCATGATCGGCTTCGCCGCCTCGGAGGCCGGCGGGCGCTTTGCCCACCACACCAAGAGGGACCTCGACCGCGACCTCGATCTCTTCGCCGAGGCCATGGCGGGCGTGCTGGCGCGTCCGTAGCCCGGCCGTTCTGCTCTTCTTCGCAGCTGCATGCGCCGGACCGCCGCCCTATTCGTCCTCCTGTTCGGGGCCTACGCCGCCACCATCGGCCTCCACGCCTTCAAGAACTCGGACTACGCCGGGGACGAGCCCCACTACCTGCTTGCCGCCGAGTCGCTGAAACGCGATCACAACGTGGACGTTCGCGACGAGTACGTCGCGCGCTCCTACGCCCACTTCTACCCCTTCAGGCTCGACAAGCACGGCACCCTCACCAAGGGGCGCCTCAACGAGCCCCACGGCGTGGGCTTCCCGCTCCTCATCCTGCCCCCCTACCTGATCGGCGGGCCCAAGGGCGTGGAGCTGTTCCTCGCTGCGATCGCCGCTCTGGGGGTGGCCCTGGCCTACCGCCTCGCGCTGAGGGTGGTCCCGGACCCCTGGGCCATGGGCGCCGCCGCGGTGGTCGGGCTGTCCCCGCCCCTCCTCGCCTACAGCACGGCCATCTATCCCGAGCTCACCGCGGGGGCCGCGCTGGCCGGTGCCGCCCTGCTCGCCCTGCGCCTGGACGCTCGCGTCCGGCGGCGCGAGGCGTTCCTCTGCTTCGCCCTGCTCGGCCTTCTCCCCTGGCTCGGCACCAAGTTCGTGCCCGCCGGGCTGGCCATCGGCTTCGTCGCCGCACGCGCGCTCTGGCGCTCGCGCCGGCGCACGCTCGCCATCGGCGCCGTGGAGGTCTCGCTCTTCAGCGTGGCCCTCTACGTGGGCATCAACGAAGCGCTGTACGGCGGCGTGACCCCCTACGACGCCGACACCTCGGGCGAGTCGGCCACGGACGCGTCCTTCCCCGGCGGCTACGCCAACCGCGCCTACCGCCTGGTGGCGCTCTTCATCGACCGAAACTACGGCCTACTCCGCTGGGCCCCCGTCTTCGCGCTCGCCTTCGCGGGCCTGTGGTGGCTCTGGCGCTCCCATCGCGAGCACCTGTCGCGGGCGCTCACCGGCGTGCGCGACACCGAGCTCACCGCCGGCCTCTGCGCCGTGGCCCTGGCCGCGCAGCTCTTCGTGGCCTCGTTCCTCGCCCCCACGATGTTCGGCTTCTGGTTCCCGCCCCGGCACCTGATGGCGGGGCTACCCCTGGCCGTGCCGCTGGTGGCGCTCGGCTTCCGCCACGCCCCGCGCACCGGCCTCGTGCTCTCCGCCCTGACCCTGGTGAGCGGCGCCTGGGTCTACGCCGACGCGCGCTTCTCGGGCGGCGCGCTCGTGACCGACCGGCCCGATGCCCCGTTCGGCCCGCTCACCGGGCTGTTCCCGGTCTTCAACAACGGCGACGACTGGCCCTTCGCCCTGGCCGGGGCGATCGCCGGCGTGGCCGTCCTCCTCGTCCTGCGCGAGATCCGCCACTGGCGCCAGACCGCCGGCCCCACCCGCGCCAGGTACTCCGGGTAGCGCACGAAGGAGCGGCCGGCGATCCGGCGGCGGTAGGAGATCGGCACCTCCACCGCGTCCATGCCCGCCCCCCAGAGCGAGATCGTGAGCACCTGCGCGTAGTTGTAGTCGTGGGCGATCCTGGCCTCGGCGAGCGCGCGGGCCGAGAAGGCGCGGTAGCCGGACTGGCCGTCGCTGGTCACGCTCTCGGTGAGGAAGCCCACCAGCGCGCTCGTGCTGCGGTTGGCCAGGTTGCGGTGCCAGCTCATCCCCTCGCTCGGGCCCAGGAAGCGCGAGCCGATCACGTAGTCGGCCCGCCCGCGGGCCACCGGGTCGAGCACGCGCTGGAAGTCGATTGGGTCGTACTCGCCGTCGCCGTCCAGGTACACCGCGGTGGCGTAGCCCTCGTCGCGCGCCAGCTCGAGACCCGTGCGCAGTCCGGCGCCGAGGCCGCGCGAATGCTCGTGCGAGACCACCCGCGCGCCGAGCTCGCGGCCGAGGTCCGGGGTGCGGTCGGTGGAGCCGTCGTCCACCAGCAGCACGTCCACGGGCATGCCACAGGCCGTGTCCGGGAGTCCGCCGAGCACGGCGCCCAGCGCCGGCTCCTCGTTGCGAGCGACCACCACGGCGAGCGCGCGGCCGGCCCTGGCGCCCGGCTCGACGCAGGAGTCGAGCGTGGGCACGAGCGGCCGGCCCCGCGCCGCCGCGGGGGCGCGCACGCCGAGCAACGACGTGACGGTGACCGCCAGCTCGCAGACCGAGTGGGGCTCGCGGCTCACCGCGCCGGGCGTGGCCCCCTCCCCCCAGACCACGAAGGGCACCGGGCGCTCGCCCCAGTCGAGATGGCCGTGTCCCCCGATCCCACGGCCCTGCCCGTGGTCGGCCATCAGCACCACCGTCGCGCCGTCCAGCTTGCCCCGCTCGGCGAGGAAGGCCAGGAAGTCCCCCACATGACGATCGGTGTCCGCCATCTGCTCCAGGTACTCGCGGTTGCGCACGCCACGCACGTGCCCGAGCTGGTCGGCGGCCAGGAGCTGGAGCACGAGCAGATCCGGGTCCTCCTCCTCCACCACCCGGCGTCCCTCGGCGCACAGCGACGAGTCGATCTGCGAGGTGGGCTGCACCGACGTGACCGACCTGACCACGTCCTCCCCGAACGGGTCGAGCAGGTGCGCGATTCCCACCAGGCGGCCGGAGCGGCCCTCGGCCTCGAGCACGTCGAACACGGACTCGGTGCGCACCCCGAGCCGGGGGGCGAAGTTGGAGCGCATCCCGTGCTCGGCCGGCGAGGAGCCCGTGAGCATCGACGAGAAGCACACCACCGTGCGCGCGGGGTGGGCGGGCTCAACCCCAAGGTACTCCGTGCCCTCGCGCGCGAGGCGGTCCATGACCGGCGTGTGCGCCTGCCACATCCGCTCGCGGTTGGCCCCGTCCACCACGATCACGTACACCCGGCGGGCGATCGCAGACCGGGGTTCGGCTTGCGCGAGGCGATCGGGGTAGCGCGGCAGGCGGGTGCGGGCGAACCAGCGCCAGGCGAGCGTGCCCGTGGCCGCCACGAGGCCGGCGGCCACCGCGATCCAGCCCACCGAGGCCAGGTCGGCGTCCTCGGCCAGCAGGTTCCCCGCGCTGATCGTCATCACGAACTTCGGCACCTGCTCCAGCGCGTTGCCGCTCGTCGGGTCCGAATTGGTGAGCACGAGGCGCCAGAAGCGCAGCCCGTTGGTCCACGGCGCGCCGGTGCGCAGGTGGTAGTAGATCGAGCCCCAGAGGCCGACCGTGAAGAAGAGGTACCCGGCGAGCGCGCCCAGGAGCAGCGGGGCAGCGCGCCAGGGCTCGAGCAAGGGGATGCACGCCAGCGCCACGAGCCAGAGGAGCGCCCGGCTGCGGAGGGGGAACTGGAAGCGCGAGACCACCACGGCCAGGGCCAGCGTGCCCCCCAGGGCGAGGAGCAGCGGGCCGTACGGGGCCAGCCCGGCGGGAACCGAGCAGAGGAGCACCAGCACGGGGAAGACGATCGAGAACGGCCGCCCCTCGTTGAACACGTTCCACGCCCGGGCAGCCCATATCTCGAAGCCCCCCGCCGCTCTGTGACCGTCGCCCGCCATCGCCGCGGGCATCCTATTAGGGAACCCTAACCCTGCGCCACCCGGTGCATAGGCGATGTCGCGGCCCGCTCCCGGGACTAGCCTCCGCGCCAGGGCCGCAGTCGGGGAACCCAGGCCGGGACAGCCGCCCGGAAGCGCTCATACTCCTCGCCGTAGGTGCGGCGGAGAACGGGCTCCTCGTACCCGCGCACGAACGCGGCGAACAGCGCCCAGAGTCCGGCTCCGTACGCGAGCAGGACCGGGCGCCCCAGCAGCAGGCCCTGGCCGAGCACAGCACCCACCACGGCCACGTACATCGGATTGCGCACGTGCCGATAGAGGCCGCCGACCACCAGGTGCTGGGTGGGCGCGACCGGCGCCGGAGTGCCGAGGCCCTCTCGCGCGAAGCGGGCGAAGGCGCTGAGCAGTGCCGCCACAGCCGCACCGAGCAGCAGGGCCCCGGCCGCCCGCAGCGGCCAGGGCCACCACCGCGACTCCCAACCGGTGAGCAGCCACGGCACGAGGCCCGCCGCGGTGCCCGGCGCCGCCAGCAGGAACAGCGCGCTGCCGATGGCGGCCCTTCGTCCGGACACGCCGCCAGCCTCTCACCTCCGACGGCAGCCGTGGCAATAGAGTCTCACTGGTCTAGACCAGTAGAAAAGGAGCCGGATGCGCCTGGGAGTTGGGGCTGCACTCGTAGACGGAAGGCTCGTCGAGGGCGACGTTGAGGTGGAGGAGGGAGTGATCGCGGCCGTGGGCCTAGGTCCCTCCTGGCCGGGAAGCGTGGCCGTGCCCGGCTTCGTGGACGCCCACATCAACGGCGTGGCCGGCGTAGATTTCCTGACCGCCGACGCGGACGGCTACCGCGAGGCCGCCCAGGCCCTGGCCGCCACCGGCGTGGTGGCGTTCCAGCCCACGTTCATCTCCTCTCCGGTCGAGGCCTACGCCGGGCCGCTGGCCGCGGCGGCCGAGGCCATGGCCGGCGACGACGGCCTCCCGCGCATCCTCGGCGTTCACCTCGAGGGGCCGTTCCTCTCGCCCGAGTGGCCCGGCGCCCACGATCCGAGTCACCTGATCGAGCCGGACCTCGCGCTGGCCGACGAGCTGTGCGACCTCGGCCCCGTGACCACGGTGACCCTCGCTCCCGAGCTGCCCGGCGCCCTCCAGCTGATCGAGCAGCTCGCGGCCCGGGGCGTCGTGGTGGCCTGCGGACATTCCGACGCCGACGCCAAGCAGGCGCGCAAGGCCTTCTCGCGCGGGGCCACGGCCATGACCCACCTGCACAACGCCCACCGGCGCTGGGCCCCGCGCGATCCCGGTATCGGCGGCGTGGCGCTCATCGACCCCGGCGTGACGGTGCAGATGATCGTGGACGGCGTGCACCAGGCCCCGGAGACCGCCCGTGGCGCTCACCTCGCCGCTCGCGGGCGCTTCTGCCTCGTGACCGATGCCGTGGAGGCCGCGCTTCAGAAGCCGGGCGCGTACATGATGGGCGACCGGCAGATCACGGTGAAGAACGGCGCCGCCCGCCTCGCGGACGGCAGGCTCGCCGGCAGCGTCCTCACCATGGACCAGGGCGTGCGCAACCTCGTGGCCGGCGGGGCCACCGTGCTCGAGGCCGTGCACGCCGCCTCCACCGCCCCCGCGCGTCTACTTGGTCATGACGACCTCGGCGTCCTGCGCGTCGGCGGTCCCGCGCACGTGACCGTGCTGGACGACAAGCTCAAGGTGGTGCGCACGCTGGTGGGCGGAGCGGTGGCGGCGTGAGCGCGACTTCGGCGTCGAGGGCCTCGTCACGCGTATGGACATTCTTGAGGCCCCGGCTGCGCACGAGGCACGCGGGACGAAAGGAACTTTTAGTGCGTATAGCGGAGGTTTTGTTCCTACCGTGGGGCCGCCCCGGCGCCGCCCCGCGCTCACTCCGTGGCGGTCACCTTGCTGAGCCCCGACGGCTCGTCCGGGTCGAGCCCGCGTCGCAGCGCCAGGGCCAGCGCCAGCTGCTGAGCGCGGACCACCGCCGGCAGGGCGCGCAGCGGCTCCGGTAGGTCGCCCGGGTACGGGAGCGTGGCCGCGGGATCGTCGGCGAGCCGCAGCACGGTGGATCCGCCGCGCTCCAGCCGGGCGGCCAGCTCCTCCACGTCAGCGGCCGCCGGGCCGGCGGCGCTCACCGCCAGTGTCGGCAGGTCGGAGCGGGCCACGGTGACCGGGCCGTGGCGGAAGTCGGCCGCCGACCATCCCTCGGCCCGCACACCCGCGGCCTCGCGCAGCTTCAGCGCCGCCTCGAGCGCCACCGGCATCAGGTACCCGCGGCCCACCGCGATCAGCCCGTCCGCGCCCGCGATGCTCTCCGCCGCAGCGTCGGCCGGCGCGGGGTGGGTCAGCACCTCGGCCACGGCATCCGGGAGGCGGGCCCAGTCGGCGTCGCCCCAGGGCACTTCGCCCAGGGCCTCGGCCACGAGCGCCATCGCCGCCAGCTGCGCCGTAAAAGTCTTGGTGGCCGGCACCGCCCCCTCCTCGCCCGCGCCCAGGTCCACGCCGGCGGAGGCCACTCCCGCCACGGGACTCAAAGGATCGTTCGTAACGGCCACCGTGCGCGCCCCCGCCAGCGCGTAGCGGCCGAGCACGTTGGCGATCTCCGGCGTCCGCCCCGACTGGCTGATCCCCACGGCCAGCCAGCCGTTCAGCCGCGGCTGCACGTCGTAGAGCGTCTCCAGGCTGGGCGCGGCCAGCGCCACCGGCGTGCCCGTGGCCGCCTCGATCAGGTAGCGGCCGAAGATCGCGGCGTAGTCCGAGGAGCCGCGGGCCACGATCACGACTCCGGTGGGCTCGGGACCACTCAGCGAGGCGACGATCTCGGCGCGGCGGGAAGCCAGCGAGCGCAGCACCCCGGGCTGCGCCGCCATGTCCGCCCGCATGTGCGCGCCGGCGCCGCTCACTGCGCGTCCTCCTCGCGGGTCTGGTGGATCTCGATCTCGTAGCGGTCGCAGCGGAACAGGGAGGTGGCGTAGAAGGCGGGCGCCCCCTCCGCGTCGCGGGCCACGGTGTGGAAGCGCAGGCCCGGGTCGCCCGGCTCCACCCCGAGCAGCTCGGCCTCCTCGGGCTCGATGGCAACGGCCACAACGCGCTGGCTGGCCTCGCGCAACCGCACGCCGTAGCGCTCGTCCAGCAGCTCGAACAGCGAGCCCGCCTCCAGATCGGCGACGTCAACGCCCGGGTAGCGCGCCAGCGGCATGTACGCCCGCTCCAGCGCCACCGGCGCGCCGTCGGCCGTGCGCACGCGCTCGATCTCCACCACGTCGGCGGCCTCGGGGACCTCGAGCGAGCGGGCCAGGAAGGGGCCGGCCTTCACCACCGCGCGCGAGCGCACGATCGATCCGGGCTCCATCCCCCGGGCCCGCATGTCCTCGCTGAACGAGCTGAAGGCCATCGCCTGGGCCACCCGGGGCTCGGCCACGAAGGTTCCGCGCCCGTGCAGGCGGTACACCGCGCCCTCGGCCACCAGGCGGTCGATCTCCCCGCGCACGGTCATTCGCGCCAGGCCGTAGCGCTCGGCCAGCACGCGCTCGGAGGGCACCGGCGCGCCCGCCTCGAGCGAGGCCACGAACCCCTCGAGCACCGCGCGCAGCGACTCGCCCTTGCCCGCGGCGGCCGGCAGGCGGCGCGGCAGCTCGGAGGTCTCAGCCCGCGACATCGGCGAACCGGCGCGTGATCGCGGCCGGGTCCGTGATCGCCGTGCCCACCACCACGGCCCACGCGCCCGCCTCGAAGGCGGCGCGCACGGAGGCGGGCGAGGCGTAGCGGCCCTCGGCCAGCACCGGGCAGTCCAGCGCCTGCACCAGCAGCCGCACCAACTCCAGGTCGGGCTCCTCGGGCACCGGGCCGTCGCCGGTGTATCCGGCCAGCGTGGTGGCCACCGCGTGGGCGCCCGCCTTGCGGGCGGCCAGCCCCGACTCGTAGTTGTCCACGTCGGCCAGCAGCGGCAGACCAACGGCGCTCGCGGCGGGGATGAACTCCGCCGGGCACATCCCGCCGGGTCGGTCCCGCAGCGTCGCGTCCACGGCCACCACGTCGGCGCCCGCGCGGGTGATCTCCTCCACGTCGGTGAGCTCGGGCGTGATGTACACCGCGCTGCCCGCGAGCTCGCGCTTGCGCAGGCCGATAACCGGCACGTCCACGGCGTCGGCGATCGCGCCCACGTCCACGGCCCCCTCGGCGCGGATCGCCACGGCGCCGCCCTGCTCGGCCGCGCGCGCCAGGGCCACCATCACGGCGGTGTCCCGCAGCGGGCTCTCGGCCCCGGCCTGCACCGACACGACCACCCCGCTGCGCATCGGTTCGAACGGGTCGGTCAACCGGCGTTCCAGAGGATGCCCGGTTCCGGGCGCAGCGAGCTCGCGTGCTCGGCCAGGAAGGCGGCCCCGTCCAGCGAGTCGCCCTCGGGGACGATCACGGACGTGCCCGGGCGGGAGTCGGCCACCTCCTGCGTGAAGGGCTCGATCAGCACGGGACCGTCGTCGAACACATGCCCGGCATATGACACCACCGCGCGCTCATTGGGTGCGAACAGGCGGCCCAGGGCGGCGCACGCGCTGCGCGCCAGCTCCCGCGCGGCGTGCTCGACGATGGCCAGCGCCCGCTCATCCCCGGCCCGCGCGGTGGCGGCCACGTCGGCGGCGAAGCTCGCCACCGCGCGGTTGGGTGTCGCGGAGGCATAGATCGCCTGGGGCAGGCCGGGCAGCGGGCCGAAGCGGAGCGCGGCCGCCTCCAGGAGCGCGGCCGATCCGTGGCGGCCGTCGGCGTGGCGCAGGGCGGAGTCGAGCCCGGCACGCCCGATGGCGAAGCCGCTGCCGCCGTCACCCAGCAGCGAGCCCCAGCCGTCCACCTTCGCGTAGGCGTCGTCGCGACGGGCGAGCACCACGGTGCCCGTACCCGCGGCCACCACAGCGCCGTCGCTCGCGCCGAGGGCGCCGAAGAGCGAGGTGAGGCCGTCGCTGGCGATCGCGAGGTGATCGAGGCCGAGCGCCTCCACCAGGATCGCGTGGACGCGTCGCAGGTCGGCATCGCCCGCGGCCTCGAAGCCCGAGAGCCCGACGCCCATCGGCGGCCGCGGGTCGGGCAGCGGCCCGAGCCCGGCCACCGCCGCGAGCAGCGCGGCGGCCACGTCGTCGGGACCGATGTCGAGTCCCAGGCGGCGAACGCCCGGGGCCCTTGCGGTCCGAGGGCCGCGCTCATCCGTGAGCGCGGCCTTGATCTCGGTCTGGCCGGCGTCGACGGCTACCGCCGACGGCGGGGTCACTTAATCCCGTTCTCCTTGCACGCCTTGGCGTACGGACCGGTGCAGATGTCCGGCGCCTTCAGGAATCCGTCCTTGACCACCGTGCTCTCGATGTTGTCCTTCTTGATGGCAATGGTGGCCAGCAGCTTCGACGGCACCTGCTTCGTCCCGTTGTCGACCTTGTCCGGGGCCGCGCTCGCGGGAGGGGTCTTGCCCTGGGCGATCGGCACGGCCATCTCCGCCGCCGACTCGGCGATCTGGATCAGCGGCTGGTACACGGTCATAAGCTGCTCGCCCGTGAGGATCCGCTGGATGCCCGCGAGCTCGGCGTCCTGCCCGGTCACGAAGCGCATGGACGGGTCGATGCGACCGCCCTTGAGTGCCGCGATGGCGCCACCGGCCATGCCGTCATTGGCCACGTAGACCGCGTCGAAGCCGTTGTTGCCGAGCCCCGTGATCGAGCTCTCCATCTCCTGCTGGGCCTTGTCCGGGCTCCAGTCGGGCGTGTCGAAGCTCTTCACGATCGTCGCGCCCTTCTTCTTCAGCACCTGGGTCGCGCCGTCCTTGTAGGGCTTGGCGTTGCTGTCCGTGGGGGCGCCGTTGATCATCACGACGCGGGGGCTCTTCGCCTGCACGGCCTCCATCTGCACCTCGGCCTGCTGCTGGCCGACCTTGAAGGGATCGATCGACACGTAGTAGTCGATGTCCGCGTCGGAAATCAGCCGCCCGTAGGCGATCACCTTCACGTCGGACTGCTTGGCCTTGGCCACGATCGCGGCGGCGGACTTCACGTCCACCGCGCTGATCACGATGACCTTCGCGCCCTTGGTGATCGCCGCCTCGGCCTGCTGCTGCTGCTTGGCCGGGTCCTGATTGGCGTTCGCGTAGATCACCTCGCAGTCCGGACAGAGCTCCTTCACACGGCGCTCGAAGTTCGGCTTGTCCTGCTCCTCGTAGCGGGTGGTCTTGGTCTCGGGCAGGAGCAGCGCGATCTTGCCGCCGCTTCCTCCGCCTCCGCCGTTGTTGTCACTACCGCACGCGGCGAGCCCGAGAGCCGCCAGGGCCACGGTCAGTACCGCCAGAAGCTTTCCTCGAACCGCCATTCGGTGGGTCCTCCCTCGCTGTATCCGAGCTTCGGTGCTCGCCCGACCAACGATCGGGCTGCGCTCCTCGCTGGTCTTGGCGGCGCGGACGCTACCACACTGGTCTAGACCAGTTGAGTTGAGCGCGCGTTAACGATGCCCTCAGCCGCGTGCGGTCTGAGGTTCCAGCGGAACGAGCGCACGGCCACCACGAGGCCCACCAACAGCCAGGCGCCGAGCACCGCCACGTTCCCGGCCTCGAGCCCCGTGCCCCCGCCCCCGAACACCAGCGTCCGCTGAACCCGTCGGCGAGACGGGAGAGCGGGAACACACGGCCCACGTCCTCGAGCCAGCCCGGCAGCTGCTCCACGGGCACAAGCACCCCGAGATGAAGGAGAGCATCACGGAGGCAAAGGGCGTCATCGACGCCGCCGCGTCCTCGTTCGGCGTGAGCGCGGTGACGGCGATCCCGAGCACGGCGAGCGTGCCCGTGCCGAGCGCCACGTACACCACCAGACCCACGAGGCCCTCGCCGGGAATGTGCACGCCGAATGCGAAGTGGCCGATGGCCAGCAGCGCGACGGTGACCACCGACACCTGGGCCACGCAGCGCAGGAGCTCGGAGGTGATGAACGTCCACGCCGGCATCGGGGTTCCGCGGATCCGCTTGAGCTGAACGCCCCGGCCGCGACGGCGGCCCCCCCCCCGCGCCCTGGACGAAACGCCTGCGGGAGACGCCGCTCAAGCCGCCATCACGACTTGACGCCGAGCGTCCCCTGCACGCGGGCCAGCGGCTCGGCCAGCGCCTCCACCGACTGCCTCACCGCGCGCTGCTCGGCGTCCGTGAGCTGGTTGTAGGCCAGGAACTTTGAGCCGCTGCGGAGCTTGGCCACCTCGGCGAAGGCGGCCGTGAAGGCATCGTCGATCTGATCCTCCAGCTTCGCGTCCTTCTGTTCCACGATCGGGGCGAGCGCGTTGAACAACTCGCGCGAGCCCTCGAGGTTGGCCACGAAGGTGGGCAGGTCGAGCTTCGAGTAGCGCTCCTCTTCACCCGTGATCTTGGACGCCGCCACCTCGTCCACCAGCTCGGCCGTGCCGGGAATCACCACCTCCGGAGTGACCTTCGCCGTCTCCATGCGCTTCTCGAGGGTCTTGGTGTCGGTGACCAGCCCCGCGGCCAGCGCGCGGGTCCGCGCGTCGATGGTGCCGTCCTTCCAGAGGTCTCGTTCGATCGGGTGGAATCCCGTCCACTTCGGGTCGTTCGCCTTCTTCGTGAAGTCGTCCTCGCGGGCGTCGATCTTGCCGTCCAGCTCGGGGAAGAGCGTCACGAGCGGCTCGATGCGCTCGTAGTAGGGGCGAGCCGCAGCGTAGGCCTGCTTGGCCTTCGGAACCGAGCCGGCGTCCACATCGGCCTTGAGGGTCTCCGAAGCGGTGACGAGCCCTCCGGTCTGGCGGCGCGCATAGGCGGTGATCTGAGTCATCGCAGCATCCAGGGCCTGAGCGGGGGTGGCGTTGGTGTCCACGGTCACGGACCCGGTGCCCGTGCCCGTGGTCCCGCCGGTGTTGGTTCCGCCGGTGCTCGAGCTCTCGACCACGACGCCCGAGTCGTCCTCGCCGCAGGAGGCCACGACCGTGGCCGCGCAGGCGCCGACGACCGCAGCCGCCAAAACCGCAATCCACTGCCTGCCCGCCATTCGACCTCCGGAGAGTTAGGGACACCTAAGGGTTAGGGAACCCTAACAAGGGAGGACGCGGCGTGCCCGGCCGCCGCCCGCGACCCCTCCCGGAGTGGCAGGCCAGGGGGTTTGGTGCGTTATGCACGCCATGCATGCATTAGGAACCAAACCCCCCTCTTCCGGCCACGCTCAAGGGCTATCCGTCCCGTACATCCATTCGGTGCAGAAGGCGGGTAGCCCGCTCCCACCCAGCCCGGGGTGTGACCGTCGCGTAACGAGCCGGACGGAGGCGCAACACACTCCCTGCGCAATGGGGTACCGGCCGTCGGCTACAGCTCGCGCTCGAGCAGCTTCGCCGCCGCCGTGGAGGGGTCGATGCGGCGGGCCACCACCTCGTCCAGCAGCTCCTGGACCGACTCGTCGTTGCGCACCTGCTCCTCCAGCTTCCGCCGGAGGCGCCCGGCGGCCAGGGCCATCACCTCGTTCATCAGGTTGCGGCGGCGGCGCTCGTCGAGCGTGCCGTGCTCGGCGATGTAGGCGCGGTGCTCGGCGATCTTCTCCGCCAGATCCACCACGCCCTCGTTGCGCGAGGCCTCGGTCTTCACGATCGGCACACGCCAGCCCTTCTGCGGGGCGAGGGAGAGCACGCCGCGGATCTCGCGGATCATCGTGTCGGTGAGCGGGTGGTCCGACTTGTTGATGGCGATCACGTCGGGGATCTCCATCACGCCGGCCTTGAGCGCCTGGATGGAGTCGCCGCTGCCGGGCATGAGCACCAGCACCACGGTGTCGGCGTGATCGATGATGTCCACCTCGGCCTGGCCCACGCCCACGGTCTCGAGGAAAACGTCGTCCTTGCCCGAGGCGTCCATCAGCAGCGCGGTCTGGAGGGCGGCCTCGGAGAGCCCGCCGAGCGACCCGCGGCTGGCCATCGAGCGGATGAACACGCCCGGGTCCAGGAAGTGGTCGACCAGGCGGATGCGGTCGCCGAGCAGGGCGCCGTGCGTGAAGGGCGAGCTGGGGTCGATCGACAGCACCGCCACCTCGCGCTCCAGGCCGCGGGCGTGCTCCACCAGGCGGCCGATGAGCGTCGACTTCCCCACCCCGGGCGGTCCGGTGAAGCCCACCACGGCCGCCTTGCCGGTCTTCGGGTAGACCTCGCGGACGAGCGCCCAGCCCTCGGGGTCGTCGTTCTCCACCAGCGAGATCGCGCGGGCGAGGGCGCGCTTGTCACCGGCGAGAAGGCGCTCGGTGAGCTCGGCGGCTGTGCGGCCTGTGACGGGCATGGGCGGGCAATCCTACGGACGGCGGGGGACCCGCCGGGCTACTCGTACGCCAGCGCCCGCAGCACGTCGAGCCGGGCCGCGCGCCGCGCGGGGCCGATGGCGGCGAGCACCCCGACCAGCGCGGCCGCGATCAGCACAATGATCAGGGTGCCGATGGGGTAGGCCAGCTCGAACCCCTCGTCCGCCAGCGGCACGGTGAGGAGTGCCGCGAAGATCACGCCCAGGACCATCCCGAGCACGGCTCCGATCAGCGCGGTGATCACCGACTCGTAGCGGATCATCCGCCGCACCTGGCGGCGGGACATGCCCACGGCGCGCAGCATGCCCAGCTCACGCGTACGCTCGTGAATGGAGAGGGCGAGCGTGTTCACGATTCCAAACACGGCCACGATCAGGGACAGCGAAAGCAGCGCGTAGACCAGCCCGACGAGCTGGTTCACCTGCTGCTCCTGGTTGTCCTTCAGCTCCTGCTGGTTCAGGACGTCCACGGTGGGATAGCGCTTCTCGATGATGCCCGTCATCAGCTTCTGTACCCGGTCGACGTTCGCGCCCGGCCTCACCTTGAAGAGCGCCAGCGACGGCGCGGTGCGCGCGTAGTCGCGGCGCAGCGAGTCGGTGTTCACCAGCAGGTTGCCCAGCAGGTCGGCGTTGTCCTTCACCGTGCCCACCACCCGGTAACGAGCGATGCGCTCCAGCGGCGTGCGCACCGCCAGCGTGTCCCCCACGCCGAGGTTATTGGTGTTGGCCCAGGCGTCGTCCACGATCGCCTCGCCGTCTTTGAGCGCGCGCAGGTCGGACTCGGAGCCCTTCTTGAAGTCGAGGTCGAGCACCGCGGTGACCGTGCGCGGATCGGCGCCCGACACGCGCACGTCACCGCTGATGGGCGCGGCGATCTTGGCGCTGGCGAAGCTGAGCGCGGAGCCCGTCTCGACCCCCGGCACCTTCTCCGCGTCCGCGACCGACTTCGCCGGGATGGTCGAGAAGCCGTCGATGTTCTGCAGGATCAGGTCGCCCTGGAAGTTGCGGTCCACGGCCGCGGACACGGACTTGCTGATCCCGGCGGCGAAGACGCTCACGAACACCACGAGCGCCAGCCCGATCATGAGCGCGGCGGCGGTCACCGCGGTGCGACCGGGCTTGCGGATGGTGTTCTCCCGGGCGAGCCGCCCGGTGATCCCGAACAGGGCTTCGATCGGGCGGCCCGCCACCGAGGCGATCGGGCGCACCAGCCATGGGCTGAACAGCGAGGTGCCCAGCAGCACGGCCACCGCTCCGAGGCCGATCAGCGCCGCGGCGCTGCCCGAGCTCTCGAGGTTGCCGAACACGCCGATGCCGCTGAGCAAGAACCCTATGAGGATCACGAGCAGCGCCACCGCCGTGACCACGCGGCCATGACGGCGCACCCCGGACTGCTCGGCGTCCTGGAGCGCGGCCATCGGCGTGACGCGCGTGGCCCGGAGCGCCGGGGCCAGGGCGGCCACGAGCGTCACCACCATGCCGACCACGAGCGCCACGATGATCGTCCGCCCAAGGAGCACGGTGCCCGTGTTGGGCAGGTCGATCCCGAAGCTCTTGAACAGTGCGTTGATCCCCTTGGCCAGTCCGACCCCCCCGGCCAGACCGAGAGCGGAGCCGAGCACCGCCAGCACGGTGGCCTCCAGCACCACCGATCCGAGCACCTGCCCGCGCGAGGCGCCGAGGGTGCGCAGCAATCCGAACTCGCGCGTGCGCTGCGCGACGGTGATCGAGAAGGTGTTGAAGATCAGGAACGCACCGACGAACAGGGAGACTCCCGCGAACACCAGCAGGATGATCTTCAGGAACTTCAGCTGGTCGGCGATGTCGGTCGACTGGCGCTTGGCCGACTGCTGGCCCGTTTCGACCTGCACGGTCGGCGGCACCACCCGCGCAATCCGCCGGCGGAGCTCCGGGGGCGAGACGCCAGACGAGGCGGCCACCGAGATCTGGTCGAACTTGCCCTTCTTGTTGGCGATCCGCTGCGCCTCGGGGAGCGTCAGCTGCGCGATTCCGGCGCCTCCGAACGAGGCGTCGCCGAGTTTCGTGAGCCCGGTGATCCTGTAGCGCGTGACCTTCTCCTCGCCGGCGATGTTGAGGGTGTCGCCCACGCCGAGGTTCCCGCGATCCGCGGTCTGGGTGTCGAGCGAGGCCTCGCTCGCGTTCTTCGGGGGCGAGCCCTCCACGTAGTTGAGCGACTCGAAGCGCTTCGGCTGCGTGGACGAGATGAAGTTGGGGGCGAAGTGGTTCCCGATTGGGTCGCCGTCCTTGTCCACGAAGCGGCCCAGCGAGAAGATCGAGCCGGTGGCGTCTGCCACGCCGTCCACCTTGCGCACACGGTCGAGCAGCGTGGCCGGGAACGCGGGCTGGCCGGTGTCGTCCTGCTGGATGTCCGTCTTCGCCGTGATCGCGACATCCGTGCCCTTCAGCGACTCGCTGAAGATCTGGTCGAACGAGTGGTTGATCGTGTCGGTGAGGACGTAGGTGCCCGCCACCAGGGCCACGCCCAGGAAGATCGCCAGCCAGGTTGTGAACGCCCGCAGCTTGCGCGACGCGAGCCCTCGGAGTGCGACCTTGGTCATGGCCTCGTGAGGTCGGCGGGGAGGCCCGGCATCAGGCCACGCTCTTCATCAGCTCGATCACCTCGGCGGGACTGCCCGCCGCGGCGTCGTGGACCACGCGGCCGTCACGCAGCACCAGCAGGCGGTCCGCGTACGAGGCAGCCTCGGGATCGTGGGTGACCATCACCACCGTCTGCCCGAACTCGTCCACCGCCTGGCGAAGCAGCCGCAAGACCTCCTCGCTCGCGCGCGAGTCGAGGTTTCCGGTGGGCTCGTCCGCGAACACCACGGCCGGCTTTGACACGAGCGCTCGGGCCACGGCCACGCGCTGCTGCTGGCCGCCGGAGAGCTCCGAGGGCCGGTGGGTGGTGCGGTCGGCCAGGCCGATCGTGTCGATCAGGCGCTTGAGCCATTCGGCCTCCGGCTTGCGCCCGGCGATCGAGAGCGGGAGCACGATGTTCTCCTCGGCCGTGAGCACCGGGATGAGGTTGAAGAACTGAAAGATGAAGCCGAGCTTGTCCCGGCGGAGCTTGGTGAGATCGCCGTCGTCGAGCCCGGTGATCTCGGTGCCCGCCAGCTCGACGGTGCCCGAGGTCGGGCGGTCGAGGCCGGCGAGGATGTGCATGAGCGTCGACTTCCCCGAGCCCGACGGGCCCATGATCGCGCTGAAGCGGCCCTCCTCGAAGGAGGCGCTCACACCGTCGAGGGCATCGACCGCGGCCGCTCCCTCGCCGTAGCGGCGCTGCAGGTCCCGTGCGCTGACGATGTCGGCCATTGTTGGCACTCTGGCACAGCCGAATGGGGGAGGCAGTACGGATAACCGGCCTATCGCCTGCCTATGATCCGGCCCTCATGCGTTCCGCCCCCTACGGCGCATGGCAGTCACCCGTTTCGGCTGCCATGGCCGCCGCCGCAGGAGTACGCCTTTCCGAGCCCTGGCTCGGCCAGGGCGGAACCACGTGGTGGCTCGAGCGCCGCCCCAGCAACGGGGGGCACACCACGCTGGTTCGCGACGGCGAGGACGTGACCGCCCCGGAGATCAACGTTCGTACCCGCGTGCACGAGTACGGCGGTGGAGCGTGGCTGCTGCACGACGACACCGCGTTCTTCTCCGAGTACTCCGACCAGCGCCTCTACCGGCTCGACCCGGGTGAGGCGTCGCGCCCGATCACACCGGAGCCGCCACAACCCGCCTCCATCCGCTACGCGGACGGCCGCGCCACGCCCGACGGCGAGCTGATCCTCTGCGTGCGCGAATCGCACGGCGACGGCGAGCCCGTGAACGACCTGGTGGCCGTGCCTGCCGACGGCAGCGGCGAGCCGCGCGTGATCACCTCCGGGCGCGACTTCTACGCCTACCCGCGTCCCAGCCCGGACGGCACGCAGGTGTGCTGGACGTGCTGGGACCACCCCAACATGCCGTGGGACGGCACCGAGCTGTGGATGGCGCCACTTGACGACCCCGGTTCGGCGCGGCTGGTGGCCGGCGGCCCCGGCGAGTCCATCTGGCAGCCCTCCTGGTGTCCCGACGGCCAGCTCCACTGGGTGTCCGACAACGACGGCTGGTGGAACATCTACCGGGAGCGCGAGCAG
The DNA here is from genome assembly GCA_038323835.1 of Solirubrobacterales bacterium. GTDB lineage: Bacteria > Actinomycetota > Thermoleophilia > Solirubrobacterales > Thermoleophilaceae > JACVRW01. Next base: position 55,388 of record JBBQHI010000014.1, on the reverse strand, counting down.
GTCACGGACGAGCAGGCCGAGCTCGGCTATCCGCAATGGCTGCTGGGCGGCTCCACCTACGACTTCCTGCCCGACGGATCGATCGTGTGCGTGCGCGTGCAGGGGGCGGTGGAGCGTCTCGGCGTGCTGCACCCGGGCGAGTCCCGGCTCGAGGATCTCGGCCTCCCCTACGACGCCGTGGGCTATCCCTACGTGAAGGCTCTGGGCGACCGCGTGGTGCTGGTGGCCGCGGGCCCGACGGAGGAGGAGGCCGTGGTGTCCTGGAGCGCCGCCGAGGGTTCCCGGGTGGTGAGGGAGTCGAGCAGCGACCCGCTGGATCCGCCCTGGGCGCCGGTGCCCCGCATGCTCGAGTACGAGAGCGCGGGCGGGCGCACCTCCCACGCGCTCTGGTACCCGCCCACCAATCCCGACTACGAGGCCCCGGAGGGCGAGCGCCCGCCCGTGATCGTCCAGGTCCACGGCGGGCCGACCTCCCACGTCACCCCGATGCTCGACCTGGAGATCGTGTTCTGGACCAGCCGCGGCATCGGCGTGGTGGACGTGAACTACGGCGGCAGCTCAGGCTACGGGCGGGCCTACCGCGAGTCGCTCAACGGCCAGTGGGGAGTGGTGGACGTGGAGGACTGCGTGGCCGCCGCGCTGTACCTGGCCGCCGAGGGCGAGGCCGACGGCACCCGCCTGGCCATCCACGGCGGCAGCGCCGGCGGCTACACCACCCTCTGCGCGCTGGCCTTCGGTGACGACTTCGCCGCCGGGGCGAGCTACTACGGAGTGGCCGATGCCGAGACGATGGCCGCCGACACGCACAAGTTCGAGTCGCGCTACCTCGACGCTCTCTTCGGCCCCTACCCTGAGACGCGCGCCCTCTGGCGCGAGCGCTCGCCGATCCACTACGCGGACCAGATCGACGCTCCGGTGATTCTGTTCCAGGGCCTGGAGGACGAGGTGGTGCCGCCCTCGCAGAGCGAGGACATGGTGGCCGCGCTGGCCGCCCGCGGGGTGCCCCACGCCTACCTCGCCTTCGAGGACGAGCAGCACGGGTTCCGGAAGGCGGAGACGATGGAGCGCTGCCTCGAGTCCGAGCTCTCGTTCTTCGCCCAGGTCTTCGGCTTCGAGCCCGCCGACGACCTGGACCCGGTCGAGATCGCCTAGCCCCGATGGGCGGCGATCCTCGCGTCGACGCCTACATCGCCGGCCTCCCCGAGTGGCAGCAGGACGTCTGCCGCGAGGTCCGCGCCCTGGTGCACGACGCCGACCCCGAGGTGACCGAGACGATCAAGCGCACGCGGCAGCCGTACTTCGTGCTTGAGGGAAACGTGTGCGCGCTGCTGGCCACCAAGGACCACGTGAACGTGTTCCTCTACGACGGCGCGATCGTCCCCGACCCCGACGAGATCATCACCGCCGGCCACGACAACAAGACCGCCCGCACGATGGCCGTGTACGAGGGCGAGACGATCAACGCCAAGGCCTTCACCACGATGATCCGGCAGATCATCGCGAACAACCGCGCGGGCGGGTGGCGGGTGCTGAAGCGCGCCCAGGGATTCGGCTAACCGCACCCCCGCTCGCTCACGACCTCAGGAACTCGAGTACGGCGAGCACGCGCCGGTGGTCCTCCGGCGCGGGGGGAAGCCCGAGCTTTCCGAAGATGCTGGTCACGTGCTTCTCCACCGCGCGCTCGGTGACCACGAGCTGCGCCGAGATCGCATTGTTGGAGCGGCCCTCGGCCATCAGCTCGAGCACCTCGCGCTCACGCGGGGTGATGTGCTCCAGCGGATCGTCGCGGCGTGCGCGCCCGAGCAGCTGGGACACCACCTCCGGATCCAGGGCGGAGCCGCCCCCGGCCACCCGCTTCACGGCGTCCACGAACACCTCCACGTCGGCCACGCGATCCTTCAGCAGGTATCCGACCCCGCCCGCGGAGTCGCCCACCAGCTCCACCGCGTAGCCCTCCTCCACGTATTGGGAGAGCACGAGCACGGCGGTGTCCGGGTGGCTGGCCCGGATCTCGAGCGCGGCGCGCAGGCCGTCGTCGGTGTGCGTGGGCGGCATGCGGATGTCCACCACGGCCACGTCGGGGCGGTGAGCGCCCACCTTGCGCAGCAGGTCGTCCGCGTCGCCGGCCTGGGCCACCACCTCGAAGTCCTCCGACTCGTCGAGCAGCCGCACGATGCCCTCGCGCAGGAGCACCGAGTCGTCGGCCACCACCACTCGCAGCGGGCCGTCGTTCAGCATGGGATGTCGGCCCTCACCACGGTGCCGCCGCCACGGCCGCCCATCACCTCGAGCCGGCCGCCCACCGCGTAGAGACGGTCGGCCAGGCCGTTGAGGCCGGACCCCAGGGAGGGGTCGGCGCCGCCCACTCCGTCGTCCGATACCTCGACCAGGACGTGGCCATCGTCGCGCACGGCGCGCACGAGTGCCCTGGTGGCCGACGAGTACTTGGCCACGTTGGTCAGGGCCTCGGCCACCACGAAGTAGGCCGCAAGCTCCACCGCCTCAGGCAGCCGTTCCTCGGGAGCGGCCTCCACCTCGACCGGCACCGGGGAGCGGCCGGCGAGCGCCTGCAGCGCCGCGCCGAGGCCGCGCGCGCTGAGCACGGCGGGGTGGATTCCCCTCGCCAGCTCGCGCAGCTCCTCCAGCGCGGAGTCGAGCTCCCGGGCGGCGTCGGCCAGCAGCCGGTCCGCCTCCTCCGGATCGCCTAGCCGGCCGCGGGCCAGCCGCAGCTTCAGCGCCATCGACACCAGCCGCTGCTGCGCGCCGTCATGAAGGTTGCGCTCGAGCCGGCGGCGCTCGTCCAGCGCGGCCACCACCCCCCGGCGGCGCTGCTCGTTCAGCTCCTCGATCTTCGCGTGGAGCTCCGCGCTCAGGCGCTCGTTCTCCAGCGTCATGCTGGCCGCGGCGCCCACCACGTCGATCAGCTCGCGCTCGCCCTCCAGCGACGCGTCGTGCACGATCGCCGCCACCGGCGAGCCGTGATCGTCCACGATCGTGGCCACGCGATCCGAGCCGGGCTCGGGGAGCTCCATCGGATGCCCCGAAGCGCTCACGTACTCCCCGCGGGCGGGAATCCAATAGGCCAGCGTCAGGCCCGGATCGCCGAGAGCGGCGGCCAGGGCGTCGCGCAGCCCGCGCCGGCGGTCGGAGCCCTCGGACAGCCGGGCCACCAGCTCCGACACCGCGCCGGCACGGGTCAACCGCATCCGGAGCAGCCCGCCGAGGAAGGCGAACGGAACGAGCACGAGGCTCACGAGGCCGGCCACGTCGATCGCCGTCTCCACCCCGTCCGGCATCGGGGTCACGTCGCCGACCAGCGAGAGGAGCAGGAGGGAGGCGAGCAGAGCGGCGGCCCCGTACACCGGCGCCAGAACCTGGCGCTGCGACCGCGAGCTGGGGGTCCACTGGCGCCAGAGCACCGTGAGCACCCCCAGCACCGCGACGATGGCGAGCAGGGACTGGATCGACAGCAGCGTGTCGGCCACCGACTGGCGATCGAAGGCGAGCAGCGGATTGCTCGCCCAGTCGTCGCGGGTCGTGTCGTAGAAGAGCACGATCGTCCACCACAGGACGGTGGTGAGGAAGTAGCCCAGCACCGCCAGCGCCCGGGGCAGGCGGCCTTCCAGCCGTCCCGTGGGAAAGGCCATCAGCATGTGGAACAGGAGCGCGAAGGGGAGCGAGTTCACGAGGTAGCCGACGATGAAGACCGCGGAGTGGCGGTCCACGCTCAGGCCCGACACGCACCAGGTGAAACCGACGGCGGCCATGAGCGCCCCGAAGTTGTTCTCGGGGCGGCGGTACCAGGCAAACAGGCCGGTGCCGATGAACGACCAGCCGATGAGCGGCCCGAACACCGCGGTGAGCGCCGGATCGTTGATTTCGTCGGGGGCGGAGAGCGCCAGGACAAGTGGCACCGCGCCTGCGATGAAGCCCGCCACGCCAAGGGCCCAGAGGGCACGGCGAAGCCCGATCACGCGATGACCGCCTCCAGGGCATCGCCGGAGAGCTCGGACTTGGGGATGAATCCGCGGGCCGCGCTGCCCTCCACCAGTGCCCGGAGATCCTCCCGGGCGCGGCTGGACACGAGCACGATCGCTCCACGTGTACCGGCGTCGGCCAGTCGCGTGGCCACCTGGAAGCCGTCCATGTCCGGCAGCTGGATGTCCAGCAGCACCACGTCCGGGTCGAGCTCGGCCACCACCGTCAGGCCCGCCACGCCGTTCTCTGCCTCCCCCACCACCTCGTAGCCCTCGGCGTCGAGAAGCATCCGCGCGCTCGCCCGGAATCCCGGGTGATCGTCCACGATGACGACGGTCGTTGCCATGAAAAGTGATTCTCGTTGCTCGGGGGCCCGCCGCCAATACGGATACCCGCACCTATCATCAGGCACTCGCATGGAGGGCGCCACGGAGCCAATCGCCGCGCCGTCACCGGAGCTGCCCGCGGAGCTTCGCGGACCGCCGCTGCCGCTGCAAGGGGGTCCGATGGAGCTGCTGCGCTTCATGCGCAGCCACGGAATGCTCAACCTCAAGTACGGGCGGCTCCTGGTCCGGCTTGCGCGCAAGCGGCTGCAGCTGGGACGCCGGCTCAGGGTGGACGGCGTGGCCTTCATCGGGCCGGGCTGCACCCTGGAGGTGTCCCCGCGCGCGACGCTCGAGCTGGGCCGCTGGTCCTGGATCGGCCACGGCTGCAAGCTGCGCGCCCACGAGGGCACGATCTCGATCGGGGCCAAGACGGTGATGGGCCAGGACTGCACGATCTCCTCCTTCCAGCACGTCTCGATCGGCCGCGAGTGCGTGATCGCGGACCGGGTGATGATGATCGACTTCGACCACGGGATGGTCGAGGTGGACCGGCCGATCCGGCTCCAGGGCATCTACAAGCGCGACGTGCGCGTGGGCCACAACGTGTGGATCGGGTACGGCGCGTGCATCCTTCGCGGAGTGACCGTGGGCGACAACGCCGTGATCGGCACCAACGCGGTGGTGACCCACGACGTGCCGGCGAACGCCGTGGTGGGGGGCGTGCCCGCGCGGCTGATCCGCATGCGCGAGACGCCGAGCCGGATGCGCTTCAGCTAGCCGCGCCAGGGCCAGCCGTGGTGACTGCGGTGCGGCCCGGAGATGCAGTTGCGCCGCCACGGGTCGGGCGGGAAGGGCAGGTCGGCCGCGATCGCGGTCTCCACGTAGTCGTTCTCGAGCCTGTCGCCCGAGGCCGGCGCCAGCTTGTCCTGCGTGGCCCTCAGCGTCGCGCGCGGGGCGTCAGGGGTGACCCAGGGGGCGAGGGCCAGGAACTCTCGCTTGGGTCCCGCGTAGGGGGCAAGTGAGGCCGCGTCGCTCTCGGGCGCCTCGGGCATCAGGTGGGAGTCGCCCACGTAGTTGCAGCCCCGGCCGTGCAGGCCGCGCTGGGTGATGGCCGTCTGCCCGTCGAACACCAGGTCGCCGAGATGGCCGACGAGGTGCGGGGTCACGTTGTAGTCGAAGTGAACGGTGGGGTCGGACACGGCGCGCCAGGTGGAGCGCATCCAGTCGAGCGGCTGCCAGAAGGTCGGCTGCGTGACCCACGGGCCCGGGTTGGCCTCGTCCTGCATCACCACGTTCGCGCCCAGCTTGTCCAGACAGCGCATGTAGTACTTGCTCGTGTCCGAGCACGGGTCCACCCCGGCCGGCGGGTCACCGTAGATGAACGCCGGAAGGCTGGTGGCGAAGCCGATGCGAGCCCTGGTGCCGGGCACGCGGTAGGGCCGCACGTTCTCCACCGCATCCGGCCCGGTGCTCGGACCGTTCGCCACCTCGATCACCTGCTCGATGTCGGTGAGCGGCACCTTCTTGTTCTGCAGCACCACGTTCCGGAGGACGCGCGGCCCCTCGCTGCGAACGTCGCGCGGGCCCCACATGAAGGCCTGGTTGTAGGCCTTCGGCCCGGTGGCCACGAACACCGAGCCGGGGACGGGGAGGTCGGGGTCGTGGAACTGCTGAATCTCGGCCGGGTCCACGGACTCGCGGAAGGGCGCCTGGTCGTTCGAGCCGAGGATGTACACGCCGTAGCGCCTGGCCATATCCGAGAACACCTGCATCCACCCGCGGGCGAACGTGTCCGTGCCGCCCGTGAACACGCTGCCGAAGAAGGGCAGGTCGGGAAAGCGCGACTTGTACGCGGCGATGTCGGAGGAGTAGGCGTCTCTGATCGCGAGCAGCGTGGACACCGTGGCGCACGGGAACACGGCGCCGGGGCACACCGACTCCGGGTCCTCGGCGATGGCGCGGCCCTTCGCGCCGCGCGAGCCGGTGCCGAGCGTGAGCAGCCCCACGTCCTCGTTGAAGGCCACCACGTTCGGGGCGTGGTGCGCGAGCCGCGGGAGCACGCGCTCGCGGATCATGCACTCGATCTTGGTGCGGAAGGTCGCGTAGGTCTGAACGTGGCGGGGCTCCTGCTTCAGCTGCATCGCGAACACGCGCAGGCCGTGGCGGTGGGAGCCGTCGGCCTCGATCGTGGCGAGGCTGCGGTGCGCGCGGGCGGCGCGGCAGGCCGAGGGGCTCGGCGGCGGCGGGATCGGCGGCGCCTTCGGCTCCAGCTCGGTCTCGGTCCGGCGGGCGAGGAGCGGGTCGTTGGTGATCAGCTCGTCCACGCCGGCGTTCACCGCGTTGGCGATGTCGTCGCGCTTGTCGATCGTGTACGGCACCACCCGTAGCCCGCGGGCGTGCGCGTCCGAGATGGTCGAGGCGGCGGCCGGCCACTGCGCCGAGATCCAGTCGTCGTGGCGTCCGTCGACGTAGGCGGGGCTGCCGGCACCGAGGGCCAGGTTGCTGGTCTCGGCGTCGGGCATCAGCACGTGGGCCCGGTCGAGGTTGGGGAACCAGAAGGACTGGATGATCAGCCGCGACGGCGGGAAGCCCGACTGCTTGATGGCATTCAGAACCCGGTCGGCGAAGTCGGGGGGCTGGTTGAAGTCGGGATCCGTGGGCTGGTTCTTGATCTCCGCGCTCACGCGCGCACCCGTGAAGTTCGCCAGCGCGAGAACATCGCTCAGCTTGGGGATCGGCGCGCGGCGCCGGTCGTTCAGCGCGAGCTGCACGAAGTTGCCCTCGCTGCCCAGGATGTCCGACTGGCAGTCCCTGCGCAGCTCGGCGTAGGTGCGGGCGTTCACCAGACCGGTGCACGGGGTGGTGCGGTCGAGCGTCGCGTCGTGGATCACCACCGGCACGAGGTCCTTGGTGAGCTTCACGTCCAGCTCGAGCACGAAGCGCCGGAACGCGGACGCGCGGAACGCCGGGAGGGTGTTCTCCGGGTAGGTGGGAGTGCCGAACTGGATCGAGCCGCCGCGGTGTGCCTGGATGACGGGCCGGAAGGCCATGGCGGGCGCGGCCACGGCCAGCACGGCGGTGACCACGGCCAGGCAGACGGGCACGAGGAAGGCGAAGCGGCGGGTGCGGGGCGGACGCACGGGCGGATCCTAACCCGATCACGGGTGGCGTTGCGGCAGCACCCGGCTGGCCGGGTGCGCACCGACTGCTTTTCCCCCGTTCGGTTATCCGCACCCCGGCTCTCGTACCAGCCCCATTTGAAGCGCGGCCCCCTGAGCAGACACTGCTCGTATGCCAATCGACCCGAAAGGAGGACCGGTGAACGAGAAGCGAAACCTGGCCGCGCGCGCCGGTCGCTGGAGCACCCAGCACCGGAAGAAGGCCATCATCGGATGGCTCGCGTTCGTAGTTCTCGCCGTGGTGGTCGGCGGGTCGTTCGGCACCAACACGCTCACGGACGACCAGTCCGGCGTGGGAGAGTCGGGCCGGCTCGACAAGATCACGGCCAAGGCATTTCCCGACGAGGCCACGGAATCGGTCCTCGTTCAGAGCAAACAGGGAGGAGCGCAGCCCGGGCGTCGGCCGGGCGAGCACCGGACCACCCAAAACGCGAGGCAAGACGACCCGGCCTTCCGGGCCGCCGTGGCTGACGTCATGCACCGCGTCGGCGCCCAGAAGGGCGTCAAGGACATCGAGAGCCCGTACGCGAAGGGCAACGAGGGACAGCTCTCCCCCGACGGGCGCTCCGCGCTCGTGACGTTCGGCATTCCGGGTGGCAGCGACAAGTCGGAGAAGCTCGTGGAGGGACCGCTGGCCGCCGTGAAGGCTTCCCAGCGGGCGCACACCGGGCTCCGGACCGAGGAGTTCGGCGACGCGAGCGCGGACAAGGCGATCAACAAGGCCTTCGAGGACGACTTCAAGAAGGCCGAGATCACGTCCCTGCCGATCACGCTGATCATCCTGGTCCTCGCGTTCGGCGCCCTGCTGGCGGCGTTCGTGCCGCTGGTCTTGGCGATCACGGCTGTGGCTGCGGCCATCGGCCTGATCGGGCCCCTGAGCCAGATCTGGCCCGTGGACCAGGCGATCTCATCCGTGGTCCTGCTGATCGGCCTCGCGGTGGGCGTGGACTACTCGATGTTCTACCTCCGCCGTGAGCGCGAGGAGCGGGCCGCCGGGCGGTCCGAGAAGGCGGCTCTGGCCGCGGCCTCGGCCACCTCGGGGCGCGCGGTGCTCATCTCCGGCCTGACGGTGATGATCGCCATGGCCGGGATGTACTTCGGTGGAGCGGCCACGTTCAGCTCGTTCGCCACGGGCACGATCCTCGTGGTGGCGGTGGCCGTGCTCGGTTCCCTCACGGTCCTGCCGGCGATTCTGTCGAAGCTCGGCGACCGGGTGAACAAGGGCCGCGTGCCCTTCATGAAGCCGGAGAAGCGCACGGGCGAGGCCCGCGCGTGGGCGTGGATCCTCGACCGGGTGCTGAGGCGCCCGCTCGTGTCCGTGATCACCGCCACCTCGGTGCTGGTGGTGCTGGCCATCCCGCTGGCTCACATCCACACCGCGGACTCCGGCGTGGACGGGCTGCCCCGCAGCCTGGCCGTGATGCAGACCTACGACCGCATGCAGGCCGCCTTCCCCGGTGAGCAGTTCACCGCGGACATCGTGATGCAGGGCAAGCACGTGTCCCCCTCCGAGCTCAGCAACGTGACGCAGAAGGTGCGCCAGGTGGCGAAGGACTCGGATCAGTTCGGCGAGCCCGTCACGTCCGAGCTCAGCCCCGACGGGCGGGTCGGCATCGTGCACGTCCCGGTGGCCGGCACGGGCACCGACGACACCTCACTCGACGCGGTGAAGGAGCTGCGCACCAACGTGGTGCCCGAGGAGACGGCCGGCATCCAGAGCGCAAGGGTGCTCGGCGTGTCCGGCTTCAGTGCCGGATCGCTGGACTTCAACACGCAGATGAGCTCGCACATCTGGTACGTGCTCGGGTTCGTCCTGCTGATGGCGTTCCTGCTCCTGCTGGTCACGTTCCGCTCGATCGTGATCCCGATCAAGGCGATCGTGCTCAACCTGCTGTCGGTGAGCGCGGCGCTCGGGGTCGTGACCTGGGTGTTCCAGGACGGTCACTTCGAGGACGCCCTGAACTTCAGGTCCACAGGAGCGATCACCGCCTGGTTCCCGATCATGCTGTTCGTGATCCTGTTCGGGCTCTCGATGGACTACCACGTGTTCATCCTGAGCCGGATCCGCGAGGCGGTGGATCGCGGCGAGTCGACAGATGACGCCGTGGCCCACGGGATCAAGTCGACGGCGGGTGTGGTGAGCGCGGCGGCGCTGGTGATGGTCGGAGTGTTCTCGATCTTCGCCACGCTCTCGTTCATAGACATGAAGCAGTTCGGCGTGGGCCTGGGGGTGGCCGTCCTGCTCGACGCGACCCTGGTCCGCGGAGTCCTGCTTCCGGCGACGATGAAGTTGCTCGGCGACTGGAACTGGTACCTGCCGGAGAGGCTGGACTGGCTCCCGAAGTTCGGGCACGAGCCGGAGCCCGAGCCGAGCCGCGCCTAGCGCAACGCAGTTCCCCCCCCAAGCCACGCGCCCGCCATGACGGCGGGCGCGTGTGCGTTCGGGCGCCTTTAGCGGAGCCCGCCTTCACCGCGCTCTTCTTCATCTCGATCCCGGTGACCTTCCTCGACACCACCCTCGCCCAGGTTCTCTGGGTGAGCGCAATCGTGGCGCGCTACCCGCTGCGGCGGGTGGCGGAGCGCGTCTCGCTCACCTCGGCGTAGACCTCCGCCACCTGGCGGGCCACGTCGGCCCAGTCGAAGCTGAGCACGTGCTCGGAGGCCTCGGCCACGAGGCGGTCGCGAAGCTCCACGTCGGTGAGCAGCCGCTCGGCCATCTGGCCCAGCGACTTCGGGTCGCGTGAGCGGAAGCGCAGCCCCACGTCCTCGTTCGGCACCACCTCGCGCAGTCCGCCGGTGTCAGCCACCAGGCAGGGGCACCCGGACGCCATCGCCTCCAGCGCCACCAGCCCGAAGGGCTCGTAGATCGAGGGCACCACTGTGAGGTCGGCGATCCGGTAGAGCGAGTGCAGCACGTCGTCCCCGATCCAGCCGAGGAAGGTGCCGTGCTCGTCCAGGCCGAGCTCCTTCGCCTGGCGCCGCAACTCCTGCTCCGCGGTGCCCGAGCCGGCGATGATGAAGCGCACGTTCCCGAGCCGCTCGATCAGCCCGGGCAGAGCCTCGAGCGCGAGCTGGAACCCCTTCTCGTAAACCAGGCGGCCCACCAGCAGCACGAGCTTCTCGTCCGGCTTCGCGAAGCGCGCGCGCAGGGTGTCGAGGTCGTCCACCGGAACCAGCTCGGACGGGTCGATGCCGTTGGGGATCACGGTGATGCGCGACTCCTCGAGCCCGAAGACGTCGGCCGTGTGCTCGCGCATGTACGCGGAGCAGGTGATCAGGCGGTCGGCGCGATTGGCCATCCAGCGCTCCACCCCGTGGATGTAGGACTGCGGGTGCTTGTCCACGTAGCCCTGATGACGCCCGTACTCGGTGGCGTGAATGGTCACCACGAAGGGGGCGCGGAAGCGGTTGGCCAGGTGGTCCCCGGCCGAGGCCACGAGCCAGTCGTGCCCGTGCACCACGTCGAAGTCGTAGCGGTCGCCCACCTCCACGCCCATGGCCAGCATGTCGGCGTTCATGCGCTCGATCCAGGTCACGAACTCGCCCAGCTCGCGCGGGCGCTCGGGCTCCCGCACGCGGTGGATCAGCACGCCGTCCATCTCCTCCTCGGCGGGCGACTCCTCCCGTCCCCGGGCGAGCACGTGCACGTCCACATCCTGAGCGGCGAGGTTCTCGGCCAGCTTCCGGACGTGACGTGCCAGACCTCCCTCGATGAGAGGCGGGTATTCCCAGGACAGGATCAGGGCTCGCATGCCTACGGAGTGGTGAGCGAGGCCAGGTCGAGGTCCGGGGCGAGGTGGCGCAAGGCCGGCGCCGGCACGGCCGCGGAGTCTGTCAGAGCGGCCATCGCGGCGTCGTGGTCCGCGCGGTGGGCCTCCACGCGGCGCAGCGGATAGTCGGCGGCGAGCGCGCGCGTGACCATGAACGCCCAGTCGCTCGACTGGAGCGCCAGGAGCTCGCGGGCGGCGCGGGCCAGGGCGTCGCGCGGGCCCCTGCCGGTGGACGCCGCGGCCACGGTGCGGAGCTCCGCCGCGCGAGCGGCAAAGGCCAGGTCCGACACCCCGGGCGCCTCCCAGGTGGAGAGGTTCTTGCCCGCTCCCCAGGTGGACGAGGCCAGCTCGCGCTCCACCGCGGGCACGCGCCGAAGCCCCTCGGACACGGTGACCAAGTCGAGGCCGGCCCGCGGGGCCAGCTCGAGCACCGCGGACAGCCACACCGGGCCCTCGTACCACCAGTGGCCGAGCAGCTCGGTGTCGAGCGCGCAGCACACGAGGCCGCCGTCACCGGCGCGCTCCAGCGCGCGGTCCACGAAGTCCTGAGCGTGCCGGCGGGCCGCCGCCGCGGCGGCCTCCGGGTCGTAGGGGGCGCCGGCGTTGTTCCAGGGACGCAGGTCGTGCACGGTGCGGCGGTGATAGTCGCGGTACGCGCCGCTGCCGGGGTAGCCCGCGTCCTCGCTCCACACGAGCTGAACCGTCTGCCAGTCCACCGGCACGGCGAGGATGCCGGCGGGCAGCGCCATCGGGCTCAGGTGCTCGGGCGAGCCGAGGCCGAGCGATTCGGTCTGGTCGACGCAGAACGTGCGCACGCCGAGGTCGGCCAGCTCGCGCTCGAGCCCGGGGTCGTAGGCGCACTCGGGCAGCCAGAACCCTCCGCCCCAGTCCCCGAAGCGGCGCCGGTGTGAGGCCTCCCCGGAGGCCACCTGAAGGCGCAGGCCCGCGCGGGTGGCCAGGAGGGGCAGCACGGCGTGGGTGGCGGCCGAGGTCCAAAGCTCCACCCCGGCGAGGCCCCGGAATGCCCCCACGAGGTCGCGGCCGCGGCGCTCGAACCCGTCCGCCGCGCGCACGTAGTCGCCCGCCGCGCGCCGCACCTCGGCCGCCAGCTCGGGCTCGTTGGTGCGCGCGAGACCGGCACCGTCCTCCTCGTGCACCGCGTGGCGGACCTCGCGCAGGAAGCGCAGGTAGCGGTCCCCGGCCTCGCCCTGCATGGCCTCGAGCTGGTCGCAGAGCACGGGGGTCAGTCCGACGGTCACGGGCGCGCCGTCCAGCACCTCGAGCAGCGGCAGGTACACGCCGGCCACGGCCTCCCAGAGCCACTCCTCGCCGAAGGGCCAGGTGCCGAGCCCCTCCACGTAAGGCATGTGCGTATGGAGAACGAGGGCCAGCGCCCCGCGGCGGGAATTCACCTAGGAGTTCTCGCGGAGCACGGCCACGAAGTCGAGCGCCCGGTCCAGCCCGCCGGTGCGCAGCGCGAAGTCGCGGGCGTCGATGGCGGGGGTGAAGCGGTCGTAGAACGGCTTGGTGATTCCGAGCGCGGCGTGCACGCGGTCCCAGCCCCCCCGCAGGGCCACCTCGTGCGCGCGGAGCTTGCGGGCGTGGAAGAGCCCGTAGAGCTCAACCCGCTCGAACACCGACGCGCACAGCGCCCTGAACTCCTCGGCGCGGTACTCGCGCAGGTGGAAGGGGTTGTCGGACTTGTCCGCTCCGGGCGGGGCAAGCGTGAGCAGGTTCGGGGTGGAGAGGTACACCGCGCCGCCGGGACGCAGCAGCGAGCGGAAGTGCATCAGCACCTCCTCGGGGCGCTCCACGTGCTCGATGGTCTGGAGGAACACCACCGCGTCGGTCTCCTCGCGATAGTTCTCCACCAGGTCGCGGACGAAGTGGATACCCGGGCGCGTGTACTTGAGCCGGGCGTGCTCGTGGGCGTCCGGGTTGGCATCCACCCCGGTCACCACGCGGGCCCGCCGGGCCAGCACCGCGGTGCCGTAGCCCTCGCCGCAGGCCATATCCACCACCTCGAGCCCGTTGCAGCGGTCAGCAATCCACTCGTACACGGCCAGGTGGCGCCGGTACCAGTAGTTCTCCGCGGGCACGTCTGGCATGGTCCGCTCGCCGGTCAGGGCGAGCGGCGGGACCCCGTCGGGCTGGTCCCGCTGAACAGTGGCTTCGGTCACGCCGCGGGCAGTCTATGGAGAGAGTGGTCCGGTGCTCGCCCGAACATCGATCGGGCTGCGCTCCTCCCTGAGTGGTCCGGTGCTCGCCCGGCCTGCGCTCCTCCCCTAGGCTTCCCCGCGCATGGAGGCCGCCCAGCAGATCCGGACCGCCAACACGCGCTACCACGACCTCGCCGCCGACGGTTACGACGCCAAGTGGGGCATCAGCTACGACGCCGAGGGCGAGCGCCAGGTGGTCGGGAAGCTCCGCAAGGCTCTGGGCGCGGCGCCCACCTACTACCCCCGGGCGCTCGAGATCGGGGCCGGGACCGGCTACTTCCTCCTGAACCTGATGCGCGCCGGGCTGGTGGACGAGGGGGTGGCCACCGACATCTCGCCCGGCATGCTCGACGTGCTCTCTGCATCGGCCGCCCGCCTGGGCGTGGACGTGGAGACCGCGGCCTGCGAGGCGTCCGAGCTGCCCTTCGAGGACGAGTCCTTCGACCTCGTGGTGGGGCACGCCGTGCTCCACCACCTGCCCGACCTGGACGCGGCGTTTCGCGAGTTCCGGCGCGTGCTGCGACCGGGCGGAGCGGTGGCCTTCTGCGGCGAGCCCTCACGCTACGGCGACCGCCTGGCCCAGATGCCCAAGCGCGGCGCCCACGCCGTGGCTCCGCTCTGGCGGGCGCTGATCGGCGCCGGCGAGCGCCACTACGGCGACGGTAGCGGCGGCGCGGACGAGGAGGGCCGGCTGGAGCAGGTGGTGGATGTGCACGCGTTTACGCCGGGCACCCTGGCCGCCCACGCCCGCGGCGCGGGCCTCGAGCGGGTGCGCGTGAGCGGCGAGGAGCTGGCCGCGTCGCTGTTCGGATGGGCCAACCGCGCTCTCGAGGCCACGGCCGTGCCCGAGGACATCCCCCACGCGTGGCGGATGTACGCCTACCGCGGCTATCTCCTGCTCCAGTCGCTGGACCGCTCGCTGCTCGAGCAGCGGCTGCCGGCCGCGCTCTTCTACAACCTGCTGATCTCCGCACGCAGGCCGGCTTAGTGCCCTGAGTCGCCAGTTCGAGCGCACCTTCCCGGCGTCTGGACCTGCGTGACGGTCAGCCACTCGGCAAGCTGATGCCGAACTTCCGAATCAGGACACTAGCCCGCGAGCACCAGGGCCGGCGCGGCGGCCAGCACCAGCAGCGCCACGTCGAGCGCCCGAATCCGCAGCCTCCGCTCGGACCGCGCCGGGGGCGGCTGCGACTCCGCGCCGGCCTCCCGCACCACCCACCCGAGCACGGCGTCCGCCAGAGGCAGCGCGCGGGTGGGGGTGTCTCGCAGCGATGCCGCGAGCGACCGTGCCGCGCTCGTCAGCCGGCCCTCCGAGGCGATCCCCTCGAGCGCCTGCGAGGCCTCGGGCATCGCGGGCAACCGGCGTAGCTTGCCGAGCGCGCGCCGGCCCACCTCCCGCAGCCCACCGGACCCGGCGGCCGCCCGCAGCCAGGTGGCCACCAGCACCAGCAGGCCCGCCCTTGCGGCGCGCCGGGCCGCGGTGTCGAGGCCGAGGCCGCCCACCAGGCCGAACAGGAACGCGCCCCCGGCCAGCGCGGCACAGAAGGCGAGGCCGGTGGGCACCACCGAGCCGTCCCCGCGCGCCACCACCGCCGCCAGCGCGAGCCACGCGGCCACGGCGCCGAGGAGCTCCCACGAGGTGCCGGAGAGCAGAAGCCCGAAGGCCACGGCCGCGGCCAGCGAGACGCTGCGCGGGTCGAACCGGCCGGCGTGCGGGCGCGCCTCCTGGCGCGACGTGCTCGTCACGACCGGGACCTCGGCGGGTGCCGCCTCCTGGATGGCGTCCCAGTTCCGGAGCCCGCGGCGGTAGACCACCACCTGCACGGCGGAGGCGAAGAGCCCCCACCCCACCAGGCCGGCCGCGGTCAGAGCCAGCGCGCCCGTCTCCCCGACCTCGAGCCCGAGGTGCCCCCCGAGCGCGTCGTAGGTCCCGGCGTAGGCGTCGAGCCCGCCGGTGATCACCCAGATGAAGAAGGCGGTGGTGGCCGTGTTGTGGATCAGGCGCAGCACCAGACAGGCCAGGAACTGGAGCGGGAGCGGAGTGCCTCTCGCCTCGAGGCGCCCGAGCATGGGCGCCGTCATGGCCTGGGTCAGCGGCACGGCGAAACGCGCGGGCCCGATGATGGCCACGGTCTCGAGCATCGCGGCTACGCTGGCCCCGAAGCCCTGCCGGGCACCGCGGCGCTCGGCCACGCGGGCCAATGCCACACCCCCGGCGAGTGCCACCCAGAAGCCGCCGGTGGGCGCGGCCCGGGCAGCCAGAAAGGACACGACGGCAACGTGCGTCGGCCCTGAGGGGACGGTTGGGGCTACGGTCGCCACTGGGCGACCGTAGCGGGCCCTCCGTCCCTAGGGACTAGTTGCCGGAGTACCGGCGGATGGGAGAGTCGGCGATCCGGCGACCGAGCTCAGCAATCTGCTCGTTGCTGAGCGGCTCGGTGTCGAAGCCCGCCTCCTCCAGCTCCTCGCGAACCAGGGCAACACCACTGATGTAGTCGAGCTGGGCACCCAGCTTGACCATCACCGACTTTGCGTGCTCGTCGTCGATCGCGGAGCTTCCATCCGCGGCGGGCTTCAGGAGCCAGGCCTTCAGGGCCTCTCCCTCGGCCAGCGACAGGTCGAGCGTCAGGGTGCCGTCCTCGCTCTCGAGAGCGTCTTTCACCTGGATGGACATGCGGCTTGTATCGACCGCGGCAAGCGAAGCTTGAGCGCGGCGGCCCGGCAGTCAAACGCGGTAGCGCTCCAGCGCCTCCCGGCGCGCCTCCAGGTGGTCCACGATCGGCTCCGGGTAGTCCTCGCCGATCACGCAGCCCACCTCCCGCTGGAGCTCCTCGGGCATGCCCCAGGGCTCGGCCAGGTAATCGTCGGGCACGTTGCGGAGCTCGGGCACGTAGCGCCTCACGTAGTCCCCGTTCGGGTCGTAGCGCTCCATGTGCCGGGCCGGGTTGTAGATCCTCCTGAAGGCCGGTTGCGGGTCGGTGCCCACCGACGCGATCCACTGCCAGTTGCCGTTGTTGTTGGCCTCGTCGCCGTCCACGAGCACGCGCATGAACCAGCGCTCGCCCCAGCGCCAGTCGATGCCCAGGTCCTTGGTCAGGAAGGAGCCCACCACCAGCCGAGCACGGTTGTGGATCCATCCCTCGCGCCGCAGCTGACGCATCCCGGCGTCCACCAGCGGGAAGCCGGTGCGCCCCTCGCGCCAGGCCTCGAAGTCGCCCTCGGCATGGCTCCAGCCGATCTTTCCCCGGTAGCGCACCTGGAACTCCGATCTGGCGTTGCGCGGGAAGTGGAGCAGAACGTGCTGGTAGAAGTCGCGCCAGCAGAGCTGGCGGTGGAAGGCCTCCGGGCCCTTCCCCCGCGGCAGCCGCTCCTCGATCTCCCGGACCGAGACGCAGCCGAAGTGCAGGTAGGGGGAAAGGCGCGACGTGCGGTCCTCACCCAGGGCGTCGTGGTTGGCGGCGTAGCTCCGGACGTCGTCCGCCAGGAAGCGCGATAGGCGCTCGCGGGCGGCCTCCTCGCCCCCGGTCGGCGGCTCCTCGACCTCCTGTTCGAGGCCAAGTGCCTCCAGCGCCGGGACCCGGCCCTTGCGCAACTTCGAGGGCAGCGCGGGCAGCAAGCGCGGCGCGCCCAGCACGTCCCGCCGCGGGGCGTCCTGCCAGTTGCGGTGGAAGGGCGAGAACACCGTGTAGGGCTTCCCGGCCTGAGTGCGGATCTCGGCCAGGTCGTCCACGGCCGCCAGGCCGGCGTGGCCGACGAGCTTCGCGCCGTGCTCGCCGAGCGCCTCGCGCGCCGCCTCCGTGCGCCTCCGCGCGTAGGGGCCAACGTCGGCGCTGAAGTGCACCTCCTCGGCCCCCACCTCACCGGCGAGCCTCGCCAGCTCGGCCGGCACGCGGCCCCGCCGGAGCACCAGCCCGTTCCCGCGCTCGCCGAGGGCGCCGTCGAGCTCGCGCAGGCACTCGAGCATGAACTGCGTGCGCGGCCCGGAGCGGTGACGGCCGCCGAGCAGCGAGTCGTCCAGGACGAAGACCGGGATCACCCGCTCGTGGGCGTCGAGGGCGGCGCGCAGCGCTGGGTGGTCGTGGACGCGCAGGTCGCGCGTGAACCAGACGAGAGCCGTCACCCAAGGGGTACGGCCGGGCCCCCGCTCGGGCTCAGCACCACTCGCCCGAGGGCCTCGGCAAAGGCATCGTTCTCCGCGTCGGTGCCCACCGTGACCCGGATGCTGCCCGGAGCGCCGAAGCCCGGCAGCTCGCGCACCATGATTCCCTCCTCCTCCAGCAGGCGCCGCGCCAGGCTCACGCCGTCTCCACCGGGCACGTCGGCGAACACGAAGTTCGCCTGGGAGGGCTCCGGGTCGAGTCCGGCCGAGGCCAGCACCTCGTGCAGCCGCCCGCGGGCGCGACGGGCATGGGCCACCCGCTCCGCCACCGCCGCCGTCTCCCCCAGCGCCGCCAGCGCCGCCTCCTGGGCGGGCTGGTTCACGTTGAAGATCGTGCGCACCCGCTGGAGCGCGTCCGCCACCTCGGGCGAGGCCACCGCGTACCCGATGCGCAGCGCCGCCAGGCCGTAGACCTTGGAGAACGTGCGCAGTACGCACAGGCGCGGGCGGCCCTCGCGCACCAGGGCCGGCCCCTCGGGCTCAGGGTCCGCGTACTCCGCGTAGGCCTCGTCCAGCACGCACAGCACGTCCTCGGGCAGCGCTTCCCCAAAGCCGCGCATCTCCTCGGCCCCCACGGCGGACCCGGTGGGGTTGTTGGGATTGGCGAGGTACACCAGCCTCGTGCGCGGCGCGCGTGCGCGCTCGAGCAGCGCGCCCAGATCGGCGGCGCGCCCCGCCAGCGGCACCCGCAGCGCGTCGGCGCCGCTGCACTCCGCGGCGGTGGCGTAGCTGGGAAAGGAGGGCCACGGGAACGCTGCCGCGTCTCCCGGCTCCAGCGTGGCCACGGCGCAGAGGCGGATCAGCTCGTCGGCGCCGTTTCCGAGCACCACCTGATCCACGGACACGCCGTGGCGCTCGGCCAGCGCCTCGCGCAGCGGCACGCCGCCTCCGTCGGGGTAGCGGTTCAGCTCGCGTGCGGCGGCCTCGTAGGCGGCCACGGCCGCGGGGAGCGGCCCGAAGGCGCCCTCGTTGGACGAGAGCTTCACGATCCGCTCCAGCCCGAGGTCGCGCTGCAGCTCGGCCATGGGCCGAGCAGGCTGGTACGGCCGTACCCGTCCCAATGCGTCCCTCAGCGGCACCGGACTAGCCTAAGCACTCGATGGGCGACACGATCGAGAGCCTCCCGCTGTTCCCGCTCGGGCTCGTGCTGCTGCCCCAGGAGAAGGTCCCGCTCCACATCTTCGAGGACCGCTACCGGGTGATGATCGGCGAGTGCCTCGACCACGAGAGCGAGTTCGGGATCATCTGGCTCTCCGACGACGGCCTCCGGGACGTGGGCTGCACCGCCCGCATCGAACGCGTGCTCGAGCGCTTCGAAGACGGCCGACTGAACATCCTGGTGGAGGGAGCCGACCCCTTCAGGCTCGTGCGCCGAATCGACGACCTGCCCTACCCCGCGGGAGAGGTCACGCTCCTGGACGACGAGCTGGATGGCGACGCCGAGACGCTCGAGGCCGTGCGGACCACCTACGGCGACCTCGTGGAGCGCGCCACCGAGGCCCGGCCGGAGGACGAGGAGCTGGGCAGCCTGGACGCCTACGGCATGGCGGCCACGCTGGACGTGGCGCTGGACGCCAAGCAGTCGCTGCTCGAGCAGCGCGCGGAGAGCGACCGCCTGGACTCGCTCACGGGGCTGTTCGCCTCGGCGATCGAGCGGATCGAGCTGGTGGAGAAGGCGGCCGAGCGCTCCCGCGGCAACGGGAGCATGCATAGCTGATATGTCCTGACCTTTGTCAAGTCGCCGGAGCTGGCTCTGGGTCTCGAGCTCGTCGCGACCCATGGTTAGCGGCCGCCTGCTCGATCGCGGTGATCCCGTCTCCGCCTCGAGGATCTCTAGGTGCCCGCTGTCGAGGGTCAGCCTGATGAGCCCGCGCAGGCTGGCGTCGTCCTCGGCCACCAGGGGCTTCGGTCCCGCTCGGTCACGGGCTCACCCCGTCACGCGCTCGACCACAGCCCAGCGCCGCCGAGATCTCGTCGCGGTCGAGTTGCGACAGCGCACGCGCGCAGGCCGGGTCGAACTGGGTTCCCGACTTGGCGAGCACCTCCTCAACCGTCACCGAGAGCGGCAGCCCCTGGCGGTAGGGGCGGTCGCTGGTCATGGCGTCCACGGTGTCCGCCACTGCGAAGATCCGGGCCCAGAGCGGTATGTCCTCGCCGGCCAGGCCGGCCGGATACCCGCCGCCGTCCCACCGCTCGTGATGGTGGAGCACCACCTCGAGCGCGCGGTCCAGGAAGGGCACATTCGACAGGATGCCGGCGCCCGCCTCGGGGTGGGTGTGAATCAGGCTCCACTCCTCAGCCGTGAGCTTCCCAGGCTTGCCCAGCACGGAGTCCGGGACCGCCAGCTTGCCGATGTCGTGTAGGCGAAAGCCGTAGGCGAGCTGCGGGTCGCCGGCTTCGTTCGGGGCGAGCTTCCTGGCCAGCAGCAGCCCCAGGGAGTGGACGCGCTGGAGGTGGCCTCCGGTGTAGTCGTCCTTGGCTTCCACGGCCGCGGCCAGCGCCTGCACCGTGGCTGGGTAGCTTGCCTGCAGCTGTTCCGTTCTGTGCAGCTCGCGCGCGTAGCTCTGGCGAACCTCCGCGGCGTAGGCCTCCAGCTGGGCGCGCTCGGGCTCCCGGTTCGACCCGCCCTGGGCGGTGGGCGTCCCGGCCTCGGCGTCCTCGCCGCTCTGGCGTGCGTGCTTCGCCGCGTAGAGCGAGACGTCCGCGCGCAGCAGCAGCATGTCCACGGCCGGGCCGTCGTCGGGCCACGAGGCCATGCCACAGGAGACGCCGAACCCCTGGCCGAGCGCAGCCACCGCAGCGTTCCAGCAAAGCCGGTCAACCCCACAGGGTCACCGGCCATAGGATCTAGCGGGCCACGGCCGCGACCCCGCCCCGCCGCGGGTCCCCGCCGCCGCTCATCTCTCCGGTCTCGCGACTGCGGGCCACCGCCTGCACCCCGCCGAAGAACAGGTTCTGCTCCTCCCAGCGACGCACGGTCCAGCCGTTCTCCTCCAGTCGCCGGAGGGGCGCCTCGTCCACCCCGGGCTCGGCATCCACCTCGCGGCCCTCCACGTGGACCCGCGGCGCCACCACGGCGTCGGCGGCGGAGCGGCCGTGGTCCACCACGCCGAGGATGGTCTGGAGGATCGCCGAGCGGATGCGGTTGGAGCCCGCGGAGCCGAGGGCCAGCTCGGGGCGCCCGTCGCGCAGCACGACGGTGGGAGCCATCATGCTCGGCACTCGCGCGCCCGGCGTGTGCCGGTGGTAGCCGAGCGGGTTCAGGTCCTGCTCGCCCAGCATGTTGTTCAGGTGCATGCCGGTGCCGGGCACCACCACGCCTGAGCAGGAGCCGTTCGAGCAGGTGACCGTGGCGCAGCGCCCGTCGCCGTCCATCACCGAGATGTGCGTGGTGTTCCCGAGCCGGGAGCGCACCTCCGTGGCCACTGTGTCGAGCGCCTCCCGGGCCAGGAACTCTTCCAGGAAGCCGTCGCTGCTCAGGCCGTCGAGAAACTCGGCGTCGCGGGCGCGGTTCGTGGAGGCGATCACCTCGGCCACCACGGCCGCGTCGTGCGGGCGGTCGAGCCGCTCGAGGATGCCGAGCGCGTCCGCGATCAGGATGCCGCCGGACGAGGGTGGCGGATTGGTGAGCACGTCACGGCCGCGGAAGCTCACCCGCGCGGGACTGCGCTCCTCCACCCGATATCGCCGCAGGTCCTCGGACGTGAGGAGGCCACCGCGCTCGAGCACCCAGCCCGTGATGCGGTCCGCCAGCTCGCCCTCGTAGAGGAAGCCGGGACCCTCGGCGCCGAGGCGATCAAGCAGGTCGCCCAGCTCGGGAAGCCGGATCGTGTCCCCGGCACGCAGGATGCGGCCCTCGGGGGCGTAGATCGCCTCGCACTCGGGAGTGGAGCGCACGATCG
Source organism: Solirubrobacterales bacterium (assembly GCA_038323835.1). Classification (GTDB taxonomy): domain Bacteria; phylum Actinomycetota; class Thermoleophilia; order Solirubrobacterales; family Thermoleophilaceae; genus JACVRW01. The sequence continues at coordinate 33,855 of JBBQHI010000014.1, read as the reverse complement.
GCTCGAGCACCTCGAAGAGGAGACCCTGCATGGGCACCACCTCAACTCCGGCGCGTGCGGCTGCGGCCGGGCCCTGGGTGAGGGCGGAGAGGGGCATGCTGCCGAAGCGCGACAGGGCCTCGTCGAGGCCAACCGTGGTGCCGTAGGCCCCGCAGGAGGAGGGCCCCACGTTGAACACCTGGACGGCGTCCTCGGAGAAGTGGACCTCGATCGGAGTCAGATCGGCGGGGTTGCGCTCGTCGAGCCCATGCCCGGGCGCGGACACGAAGAAGTCGAGCAGGTGGTCCTCCCCCTCGGCCGTGTGCACCAGCATGAACCCGCCCGCACCCGGCCCGGTGAGCAGCGACTCGGCCACGAACGACATCAGCACGCAGGCCACCGCGGCATCCACCGCGTTCCCCCCGGCACCCAGGGCATCGACTCCGGCCTGAGCGGTGAGCGGGTGCCCGGCGGCCACGACGCCCTTCATCGCTTAGTCATTTCCCGCGGCTGCATCCCGGCCATTCAAGCGGACCCGCGCGGCAATGCCCGGGCGCGCTAGGGGGCGGTACGACTAGCGCCGCGGGATGAATTCAGGGACATCCACTTCGGCCAGGGCCCCGGCCATGCTGTCGCGCCCACGGCGCACGCTCGGCTCGGCGTCGGCCGGGATCCGCAGCTCGCTGCGCGGGCTGCCGGCCCGGAACTGCGGCCGGTCCCCGTATCCGGTGGCCACCACGGTGACCCACACCTGGTCGTCGATCTTCTCGTCGACCATGGCCCCGAAGATGATGTTCGCCTCGGGGTGCGCGGCCTCGGCCACGGCCTTGGCCGCCTCGTTGACCTCCCACAGGGAGAGGTCGCGGCCGCCGGTGATGGAGAGCAGGATCGCGCGGGCGCCCTCCAGGGACGTCTCGAGCAGCGGCGACTCGATCGCGTGCTCCACCGCGTCCATGGCCCGGCGGTCGCCGGTGCCCATCCCGATCCCCAGCAGCGCCTGGCCGGCCTCGGCCATGATGGTGCGCACGTCGGCGAAGTCGAGGTTGATCAGGCCCGGGAGCGTGATCAGGTCGGAGATGCCCTGCACCCCCTGGCGCAGGACGTCGTCCGCCACGCGGAAGGCCTCCACCATCGAGGTGGACTTGTCCAGCACCGTGAGCAGGCGCGAGTTCGGGATCACGATCAGCGTGTCCACCTCGTTGGCGAGGTCCTCCACGCCCTGATCGGCCTGCTCGCCCCGCCGGGCGCCCTCGAAGGCGAACGGCTTGGTGACGATGCCCACGGTGAGCGCGCCCACCTCGCGGGCGATCCGCGCCACGACCGGCGCGGCGCCGGTGCCCGTGCCGCCGCCGGCTCCGGCCGCGATGAACACCATGTCGGCGCCCTTGAGCGCACCCTTCAGGTGGTCGTACTCCTCCATGGCCGCGGTGCGCCCAAGCTCGGGGTTGGATCCCGATCCGAGGCCGCGGGTGCTCTCGCTGCCGATGTGCAGGCGGTTGTCGGCCGACGACTGCTCGAGCGACTGCATGTCGGTGTTCACGGCGATGAACTCAACGCCCTCGACCTGCGCCTCGATCATGCGGTTCACGGCGTTCACGCCGGCACCGCCCACGCCCACCACGCGCAGGACGGGCTCGGACGACCCGCGCGTCAGCGGCGGGCCGGAGATGGTCCGGTCGGGCTCGGGCGTGCGTTCCATGATGTTCTCGGGGATGTCCGAGGAGAACACGCTGCGCAGGCGCTCCTCGGGCGTGGGCACGCCCTCGTAGCGGCTGATCCGCTCCTCGGCTACCGGCTCGGTGCGGCGGCGCTCGGCGCGCTCCTCGGCGCGGCGGGCCGCCTCGGTGGCACGGGAGCTGAAGCTCTCCTGGGCCTGGCGGGAAATGTCGGGCTCACGCCGCGGCTCCGGCTCGCGCCGGGGCTGGGCCTGAGGCTCGGGCACCGTACGGGCGGCCCGGGACTCGGGAGCGTCCTCGCGGACGGGCGCGGCGGCCCGGGGCTCGGCGCGCTCCTCGACGGGCGCATCCGTGGCCGGCTCCTCCTCGTCCGTCTTGCGGAACAGCTGAGCCAGGGGGCCCTCCCGCATGCTCGCCCGCTTACCGCTTGCCATTCGCCAGGACCTCCTCGGCTAGCTGACGGTAGGCGTACGCGGCCTTCCCGTCGGGGTCGTACTTCAGCACCGACATGCCCTTGACGGGCGCCTCCGCAAACCGGACCGTCTTGTTGATGCGCGACGCGAAGACGCGCTCCCCGAAGTTCTCCTCCAGGATCTCGATCGCCTCCTTGGCGTGCACCGTGCGGTTGTCGACCAGCGTCGGCAGAATTCCCTCGATCTCGATGTCCGGGTTCAACTCCTCACGCACCATGGAGAGCGTGTTCTGGAGCTGTATCAACCCGCGCATGGACAGATACTCGCATTGGACGGGGACGATCACCTTGTCGGAGGCCGTCAGCGCGTTGATCGTGAGCAGCCCGAGGCTCGGCGGAGTGTCGATGAAGACGTAGTCGTAGTCTTCCTTGACCGGCTTCAGGGCCTTCTGAAGCGAACGCTCGCGGCCGATCATCGTGGACATCGCGATCTCTGCTCCCGCGAGGTCGATGGAGGCGCACGCGATGTCCACCTCGCGCCGGCGGATCACCTCACGCAGCGACAGGTGGTGCACGAGCACGTCGTACATCGACACCTCGAGCGAATCGGGGTCGATCCCCTGGCTCATCGTGAGGTTGGCCTGCGGGTCGAGGTCCACGCAGAGCACGCGGTTCCCCCGCTCGACGAAGGCGGCCGCGAGGTTGAGCGTCGTCGTCGTCTTCGCCACACCACCCTTTTGGTTGGTGAAGGCGATGACTTTGGCCTTGGGCGACACGTGAGCCTCCGGTTCGGTCGGCTGCGTATTGCGGGAGCGCTCGAACAGTCCCATTACGGAAGGCCTATTCGCACGCGGTGAAGGGAATCCTTCAGTCTGTCCTTGGGTGGACTCTCTCCTCGACAAGCGCCTGGTGCTCGTCACGGGCAAGGGCGGCGTGGGCCGGACCACGGTGGCCACGGCCCTCGGGCTGGCCGCCGCGCGCCGCGGCCGGAGGGTCGTGGTGTGCGAGGTGGGGGACCAGCAGCGCCTCCCGGCGATGCTCGGCGAGGTGAGCGCGAACGGCGCCGAGCAGGAGCTGCGGCCGGGACTGTTCGGCGTGACGGTGGACCCGGAGCGCACCAAGGAGGAATGGCTGCGCTACCAGCTGAAGTCGGGCACGCTGGCCGGCATGCTGGGCGGCAGTCGCGTCTTCCAGTACCTGACTGCGGCCGCGCCCGGCCTCACCGAGCTGGTCACGATGGGCAAGATCTGGGACCTGGCGCAGCTAGAGCGCCGCACCGAGGGCGCCGTGTACGACCTCGCGATCGTGGACGCGCCGGCCACGGGTCACGGGCTCGCGATGCTGCGCGCCCCGTCCACCTACGCGGGCGTGGCCCGGGTGGGGCCGATCCGCCGGCAGGCGCTGATCATCGACGAGTTCGTGCGCGACCCGGACACCACCGGAGTGCTCGCTGTGGCGCTGCCGGAGGAGATCCCGGTGAACGAGACGATCGATCTCGAGGAACGGCTCCGCGACGAGCTGGGCGTGAACTTGCACGCCACCGTCCTGAACTCGGTGCACCCACAGCGCTTCAGCGCGGACGACGCGCGCAGGCTCGAGGCCTTGGGCGAGAAGGGGTCCAAGGAGGCCCGGGCGGCGGGGCGAGCCGCCCTGTCCGAGTTCCGCCGCGCCCGCGCCGAGCGGGCGCAGGGGCGGCGTCTGCGGCGCGCCACCCGTGCGCGGGTGATCACCCTCCCCCACCTGTTCGAGCCCGAGATCGGCCCCGACCAGCTCGAACGTCTCTCGCGTGTATTGGAGCGCCGGCTGTGATCGAGACCTGGCTCGAGGGCAAGGAGGTGTGCGTGTGCGCCGGCTCCGGGGGCGTGGGCAAGACCTCCATCTCCGCCGCGGTAGCCCTGGGCATGGCCGCGCGCGGGAAGAAGGTGGCGGTGCTCACGATCGACCCGGCGCGGCGCCTCGCGCACGCGCTCGGCCTGGACGAGCTGGACGGCGAGGCGCATCGGGTGGACGCGCCGGTGGAGGGCGAGCTGTGGGCGATGATGCTCGACCCCAAGCGCACCTTCGACGACCTCGTGGCCCAGCACGCGCCCGACGAGCGCGCCCGCGACGCGGTGCTCTCCAACCGCATCTACCTGGAGCTGTCGAACGCGGTGGCCGGCTCGCAGGAGTACATGGCCATGGAGAAGCTCCACGAGCTGCACCGCGAGGGCCGCTACGACCTCCTGGTCCTGGACACGCCGCCGACCCGCAACGCGCTGGACTTCCTCGACGCCCCGCGCAAGCTGGCCGCGTTCATCGACTCCCCCTCGCTCCAGCTGCTCTCGGCGCCCAGCACGCTCGGCCTCAAGCTGCTGGGCCGCGGCACCGGCGTGCTCTTCTCCGGGCTGCGCCGCGCGACCGGCGTGGACCTGCTGGAGGACCTGTCGGAGTTCTTCCGCAGCTTCGGCGGGATGGTGGAGGGCTTCCGGGAGCGGGCCCAGGAGGTGAACGCGCTGCTGGCCGACGACCGCAGCACCTTCGTTCTGGTCACCTCCCCGCGCGAGGACGCCGTGGACGAGGCGATCTTCTTCCACCGCCGGCTGGAGGAGGCGGGGCTTCCGTTCGCCGGGGCGATCGCCAACCGCGTGCGCACATCCGTGCCCGCGCATCGCGACGGCCTCGCCGCGGAGATGGAGGCCGCGCTCGGCCCAGACCTGGCCCGCAAGGTGCTGCGCACCTGGGGGGAGGAACGTGTGCTCGCCCGGCGCGACCGTGCCGCCCTCGGGCGCCTGCGACGACGGCTGGACGGCGCGCCGATGATCGAGGTGCCGCGCCTCGACGACGACGTGCACGACCTGGACGGTCTCGGCCTGCTGGACGAGCACCTGTTCCGGGCCGCCCAGCGCGGCCGGCGGCGCTCAGACGGGCGCTGAGAAGTCCCTCGGGTCGTCCCAGCCCCAGTCGGCTGACTCGGTGACGCCCTCGAGCTGGTGCTGGTGCGAGGAGGCCACCACCGGCGCCTGGGGAACGTCCGGCTCCGGCTCGACGGGATCAGCAGCCGTGGGGCGCATGTCGTGCGCCTCCACCTCTCCGAAGTGCTCCTCCGGCGGCGCGAAGGGCTCGGACGAGGTCTCCAGCAGGATGTCGTCGGCCACGCCCTTGAGGTCGTTGTCCAGGTAGCCGCAGAGCACGTCGCGCAGCAGTGCACGCAGATGGCCCTCCATCTCGGCCACGATCTCGCGCGGGGACTCCGAGCCGATGCGCTCCTGCAGGCTCCCGCGCGCACCCATCAGGAAACGCTCCAGCGAGAGCGCGGCCTCCACCCGGCGCTGCACCGCCCGCCGCTGGCCCTCCTCCGCGCAGAGCGCGGCCACCCGCAGCCCGAGGCTGGCCTCACCGGCCTCCGTGGTCGCGTCGAGCAGCGCGCGCAGCCCCAGCAGGTAGTCGGACAGCGCCTCGGCGTCGTGCGGGCGCTCGCAGCCCATCTCGAAGCGGCCGAGCGCCCACCCCACAGGTCCTCCGGCCGGCGTGTCGCCGAGCGCCAGCAGGAAGTCGCGGAGATCCGCCTCCTCGTCGGTATGAAGCGTCCAGGGCGCGCCCCGCGCAGTGCCGGGGCCTCCAACCGCCACCGCCCCCCAGCGGCCCTCCCCCGAACGTCTCCACCCGGGCGCGCACAGCGCGATCCACCCGGGTGCCCAGAGCCTCAGCGCCGTGACCATGCCGCGGAAGCGCTCCTCGGCCTCGGCCGCCGGGATCTGCTCGCCCGCGGGCACCTCGCGCTCGAGCACGCAGAGCACGGACGGCTCGCCGCCGCCGTCCTCGGGCCACGCCGCCTCGGCTGGGGCGTCGGCGTGCTCGCCGGCCATCAGGGCCAGGCCATTGCCCAGATCCACACGCTCGCTCTCGAGCAGCACCCCGCCCAGGGGCGCGACCATGCGCGCCCGGACCGCATCGCGATAGAGGGTGGTCTCGACCTCCACGTATAGGCGCTCGAAGCGCTCCTCGGGAAAGGCAAAGCTGGTGGCGTCCTCGTACAGGCGCTCGAGCATGGCCCGCAGCGCGGGCTCGGCCTGCTCGCCGCGCATCCCGTTCACCCGGAGCCACGGCGCAGCGCCGGCGCCGAGGGTGTCGGCGGCGATCCGCGTGGCGGGGAGAGTGCGGATCTCGTCCCAGCGGGCGTCGAGGAAGGCCCCGGTCCGAGGTTGGTAGCGATAGAGCGACGGTCCGCTGCCGTGACCGCCGTCGATCACGTCGAACTCGAGCTCGGCGCCGTCGCGAACGATGTCGGTGAGGAACGCGGCGGACTCGAGCGCGAAGTCGCGCAGCGCGTCGTGGAGGGCACGGTTGCGCATGCGGGCCGGATTCGCCTCCGGCGCCTCGGTTCCTGCCGGGAGTACATGGTCCGGTGCTCGCCCGATGACATAAGGCTGCGGTGCTCGCCCGATCAACGATCGGGCTGCGCTCCTCGCCACCGATCGGGCTGCGCTCCTCCCTCGTTCTAAGCGGCGGCGGTGGCCGGCTGCTCAGCAGCCGCCGGCCGGCACTCGGCTTCGCTCACGCCGAGCCATTCACTGCCGTAGCTGCGCATGGCGTCGATCAGCGGCACCAGCGCCCGTCCCTTGGCGGTGAGCGTGTACTCCACGCGCGGCGGCACCTCGGGGACGGTGTGGCGGGCCACGATGCCCTGCTCCTCGAGTCCCCGGAGCCGCACCGAGAGGGTGCGCGGGCTTATGCCCGTGAGCGAGCGCTCGAGCTCGCAGAAGCGGCTGCGACTCTCCGCGAGGTCACGAATTACGAGAATCGTCCACTTGCCGCAGATGATGTCCGCGGTGGCACAGACAGGACAGGAGTCGTCAACCATCTGAGGCCAAGTCTACCGCAAGACTTCACCAACTGAAGCATGGAAACGGCGGAGGCGCGCCTCCCGCTGCGCGCCTCCGACCCTCCCTCAGGAACTCGTCAGCCGCTCAAGTTACCGAGCAGTCCCCCGCCGCCCCCGGATCCTCCGGAGGTGGGTTCGACCCGTCCCTCACTCGGTTGCACGAGCACCCAGCCCGCGCCCGAGAAGGACATCTGGATCGACTCTCCCGAGCCCTTTCCGATGAAGTTCTTCAGCTTCACGTCCGTCTTGATCCCGGTCTTGAGGCTGGAGGCCCAGGTGATGGCCGCCTGGGGGTCGGCGAACGTCGGCGCCTCGCCGGTGTTGAGCAGCACCGGAGGGCCGTCGGAGATGATCGCCACCCAGCCGCTGCCCGAGAGGGTCGTGTTGTACAGGCCGCCGCCCATCATGCCGCTGGCGCCCTCCACCCGCTTGATGTCCCAGTCGATGCCCGCGTCGAAGGCCAGCAGGTTGCGGCCGTTCACCGTGATCGAGTCGTTCTCGAGGTAGAGCAGGTGCACGTCCTGCGCGCTGTCGGCCAGGAACACCTCGCCCGCGCCACTCATCTTCATGAGCGACTGGCCCTCGCCCGTCATGGCCTTCTTGATCAGTCGGCCCATGCCGCCGGATCCCGCGTGCTCGAAGGAGACCTGGCCCTGGTACGCCACCATCGAGCCGAGCTTGGCCTGGATCGTGACCTGATCCAGGCGCACCTTCAGCAGCTTCGAGTTCTGCAGCGCGAATGGCTGATCGGACTTGGTCTCCTGGAACTCTGCGAGCGTGCTCTGCAACGAGTCTCCTTGTCGGCTGGGCGGGGGGCCGCACTCTGCGGGAGCCCGGCGCGCGAGTCAAGGCCAATGCGTCCAGCGGGCCCCAGCTTGCCGCTAAGGTGCTCCGCCTGACGTGAGGCGCGCCCTGCCAGTCCTGCTGTTGGCCCTCGTGGTCGCGCCCTCGGCGCAAGCCGCCGACCCGATCATGCCGCTGTCGCAGGTGCACGCCGGGCTCGACTGCGTCGGCCTCTCGGTGATTCGGGGCACGCAGATCTCGCGGTTCGACGTGGAGATCATCGACGTGATCGGCGCCCAGACAGGACTGGGCGGCCCGCGCATCCTGGTCCGGGCGTCCGGCCCCGCCGTGGACGCGAGCGGGATCGCCGAGGGCTTCTCGGGGTCACCGGTCATGTGCCTGGACGCGAACGGCGTGCGGCGGAACATCGGCGCCATCTCGGAGTCTGTGGGCGAGTACGGGAACCACGTGGTGCTGGTCACGCCGATCGAGCAGATGCTGCGCGACGCGCCCTCCCCGCCCGCAACCGCCGGCGCGGCCGCGGCGCGCGGCGGCCTGCTGCGCTCGGCGCGCCCGCTCGCGGGCGCCCTCACGGTGTCGGGCCTCTCGGCGCACACGCGCGGGCTCCTGGCCCGGGCCGGGCGCCGCGCCGGCCGGCCCGTTCTGGCGGCGCCCGCCGGCCCGATCACGGGGTTCCCCGCGCAGCCGCTGGTGCCCGGCGCGTCGGTGGCGGCGATGCTCTCCACCGGGGACATCGGCCTGGGCGCCGTGGGCACCGTCACCTACCGCGACGGCGCCCGGATATGGGCCTTCGGTCACCCGCTGGACGCGCTCGGACAGCGCAGCGTGTTCGTGGAGGACGCCTACGTGTTCAGCGTGATCGCCAACCCGCTGGGGATCCCCGACCTCGGCGCGGACAGCTACAAGCTCACCTCCGCCGGCGGCCACACCCAGGGCACCTTCAACACCGACACGCTCAGCTCGATATCGGGCAACCTCGGCGCCGCTCCGCCCTCGATTCCGCTTCAGGTGGTGGCCCGTGGTCCCGGCATCGAGCCCGTGCTGCTCACCAGCGCGCTGGCCGACGAGCGCCGGCTCGGTTACGGCGCCAACCTCTCGCTGGTCGCGCCGCTCGGAGCGTCACAGGGGCTGGACAGCGTGATCCGGAACTACGGGCCGGTCACGCTCTCGATGTGCTTCCGGGTGAAGCTGAAGAGCCGGAAGAAGCCGATCGGCTTCTGCAACCCCTACTTCGACGGCTTCTCGCCTCTCGACGACCTGACGAACGCGGCCGGGCTGGTGGACGCCTACGACGTGCCCCCGCCGGCAATCGACGGCGCCAGCGTGCGCATCCGGGCACGCCCGGGAGTGGACGCCGACGTGCTGCTGTCGGCCAGGCTGCCGAAGCGGGCGCGGCGCGGGCAGACCGTGCCCGTGAAGCTCACCGTCGGGCGGCGGGGCGACGGGCGGCGCCGGCTCTCCTTCCCCATGCGCATCCCGCGGACCATCCCGCTCGGCCACCAGACCATCACGCTGCGCGGCGTCGGTGGAGGAGGCTCGGACGAGGCACTGATCGAGGCCTTCGTCGAGGCGCTCACCGGATACGGTGGCGGCAGCGCCTCCGAGCCGCACTCGATCGCCGACCTGGCCACACGCGTGGCGGCGATTCACCGGGACCTCGGCATCGAGGCCCGTTTCCGGCGGGGGAGCCGGAGGCTCGTCTACAAGTCGAGCGACGTGAGCTTCGAGGGCCGCGTGAAGGTCAGGCTGCGGGTCCTGCGCCCGGCGCACCGCTGACGGCGGGCTGGTCCCCGTTGGGCGGGCCCTCCTCGCGGTCCGACACGTGCTCGTATGACGTCGAGCGCTTGCCGTCGGAGGCCACGAGGAGCTTGAAGTCGTGGGGATGGGTGGCGGCCTTGAGGGCCTCCTCCATCGAGATGCGCCCCGCCTGGAAGTGCTGAAGCAACGCCTGGTCGAAGCTCTGCATCCCGTAGTAGCCGCCCTCGGCGATGACCTCCTGGAGCCTGCCGGTGTCGGCCGGGTTCATGATCATGTCCCGGACGCGGCCGGTCATGCGCAGCACCTCGCAGGTGGGCACGCGGCCGGCGCCGTCGGGAGTGGGCACGAGCCGCTGCGAGATCACGCCCTTGAGCGTTCCGGCGAGCATGGCCCGGGCCTGCTTCTGCTCGGCCTGGGGGAAGAAGTCGATGATCCGGTTGACCGACTCGGACGCGTCCACCGTGTGGATGGTGGAGAGCACGAGGTGGCCGGTCTCGGCCGCGGAGAGTGCGGTGCGGACCGTCTCCTCGTCGCGCATCTCTCCGATGAGGATCACGTCCGGGTCCTGACGGAGGACGCGGCGCAGAGCGCGGGCGAAGGAGATCGTGTCCTCGCCCACCTCGCGCTGGTTGATGATGCAGCGCTTGTCGCGGTGAAGGAACTCGGCCGGGTCCTCGATGGTCACGATGTGCTTCGCGTACGTCGAGTTGATGTGGTCGATCATCGAGGCGAGCGTCGTGGACTTGCCCGATCCCGTGGTGCCGGTCACGAGGATCAGCCCGCGCTCCTCGTCGGCCAGGTCGCCGATCACCTCGGGCAGGAGCAGCTCGGCCACGGACTTGATCTGGAAGGGAATGGCGCGCAGGACCAGGGACACGGATCCGCGCTGCACGAACGCGTTGACGCGGAAGCGGGCGACGCCGGGAAGCGAGTAGGAGAAGTCCACCTCGCGCTCGCGCCGGAACGACTCGAGCTTGTCCTCGTCGGTGAGCATGTGGAACATGACCTGCTCGGTCTGCTCCGGGCGCAGGGGCTCGGTGTCCGGAATCGGCGTCAGCGTGCCGTGACGGCGTACGACGGGAGGCGCCGGAACCTTGAGGTGGAGGTCCGACCCCTCGGTCTCGATCACGTACATGAGGGCCTGATCGATGTCAAACATGCTTCGTCATCGGCCGCTCGCGCGCGGGCCTGAAGCCCTGAGCGCGACCAGTTGGACTGTTGGCGCCGCTCAGGCGACGTCGCGAAGCTTCTGCGCCTCGGCGAGAGACTGCAGCTTCTTCAGCGACTGGTTCTCGATCTGGCGGATCCGCTCGCGTGTGACGTTGAACGTGCGGCCCACCTCGTCGAGCGTCCGGGGGTGCTCGCCCCCGAGCCCGTAACGCAGCTCCAGCACCCGGCGCTCGCGGTAGGAGAGGTTCTCCAGCGCCTCGCGCAGGGCTTCCTTGGTGAGGATCTCGGCGGCCCGCTCGTAGGGCGACTCGGCCCGCTCGTCGGCGATGAACTGGCCGAACTCGGACTCCTCCTCGTCCCCGACGGGCTTCTCGAGCGACACCGGCGCCTGGGCGGAGCGCTTGATCGACTCCACCTCGTCGGGCTCGATGCCGGTGTGCTCGGCGATCTCGTCCGGCGTGGGCTCACGGCCCAGCTCGGTGACCAGCTTGCGCTCAGCGCGGCCGATCTTGTTCAGCTTCTCCACCACGTGCACCGGGATGCGGATGGTGCGTGCCTTGTCCGCGAGCGCGCGGGCAATGGCCTGGCGAATCCACCAGGTCGCGTACGTCGAGAACTTGAACCCCTTGCGGTAGTCGAACTTCTCGGCGGCGCGGACGAGGCCGAGCGTGCCCTCCTGGATCAGGTCCAGGAACGGCAGGCCCTGGTTGCGGTAGTTCTTGGCGATCGAGACGACAAGCCGCAGGTTCGACTCGACCATCTTCTGCTTCGCGTCGAGGTCGCCGCGCTCGATGCGCTTGGCGAGGTCGACCTCCTCCTGCGCCGTGAGCAGCCGGACCTTGCCGATGTCCTTCAGGAACAGCTGAAGGGAGTCGGTGGTCATGTCGGGCTTCAGGTCGATGGCCGCCTTCTTGCGACGGCTCCGGCGATCCACCGCGCGCTCAACCTCGGGCGCCTTGTGGGTGGGGTCGTCCTCGACGAGCTCGATCTCGGACTTCTCGAAGTAGCCGTGCAGCTCCTCGATGTCGCCCTCGTCGAGCTCCACCTCGGAAAGGGCGGTGGCTACCTCTGTGAAGGTCAGCGTTCCGGTCTGCTGACCCTTCGTGACGAGGAGCTTGACCTCCTCGAGTTCTTGCAGTTCGGCTACAGACATCACTTTCCTTACGGCGCGCAGGGCCCAGCGCAAGGGCGCCAAGCCCATCTACACAGGCCTGAAGAGCATAGAGCTAGGGATATTGAAGTCAAGCGGACGAGGAGGCGGAAAAAGCGTTGACTTGCCGGTCAACCAGTTTCCTTCTACCCGAAACTACCGCAGTGGATACACATATCCCCGAACGGCGGGAGATGCGCCGGTGACCGGCCCCCGGCGGCCGGGTCTAGACTGCCGGCCATGACAGACGAAAAGGGCGTTCTCGGCAAGCTCCCCCGCTCGCGGCCGGGCCACCGCAGCGACAAGCGGGCCGCCAGCGCCGGCCGGCCCTCCCAGGCCGCCGCGCGCGCCGCGCAGCAGTCCGAGGCCGAGGGCAACGCGGCCGCCGCCCCGCCGAAGCGCGCGGCCGCCGCGAAGAAGCGGGCCCCCGCGCCCCGCCCCGCGTCCGCCCGGCCCGCCGCCAAGCCCGATCCCCAGGCTCCGGAGCCCGCCCGGCGGGGCGCGGACCCCGTCGGCGGGGCCGTCCGAGCGGTCGGAGCCGGCGTCCGGCTCGGCGCCGGGATCGCCCAAGAAGTCCTGAAGCGCCTACCGCGACCGTAGTCCGGGGTGTGCCCGCAGCGGGCTCATCCACTAAACCGGGATGGTGAACGGGGTCGCGAACGAGGGTATGCTGGGCGCGGTGCCAGCGGGCGTCAAATCCCCACCGCGCTGCCTCATCGTCGACGAGCACCCCGTTGTTCGCGCCGGGGTGCGCAGCCTCGTCCTGGAGGCGTTCGAAGATGCCCGGGTGATGGACTCCCCCTCGCCCGACGAGGCGGTCGCGGCCTTCGGAGACGCCCATCCCGACGTGGTGATCGTCGATCCGTGGAAGGTGGACGGCGACATCACCCGCGTCGTGGACCGCCTGACCACCGAGTTCGGCGCCCCGATCGTGGTGTTCACCTCCGACGGCGGCGCCCGCCTGCTCGGCGAGGCGCTGAAGGCCGGGGTCAAGGGCTACGTGCGCAAGGACTCCCCGCCGGAGGACCTGGTCCGGGCCATTGACGCCGCACGCTCGGGCGAGTTCTACGTGGACCCGGGGCTCTCGTCCACGATCGTGCTCGACGAGACCGACCGCACCCTCAGCGCCCGCCAGCGGGAAATCCTCCAGATGCTGGCCGACGGCATGCAGACGGACACCGTGGCCGAGCGCCTGGGCCTCTCCACCGAGACCGTGCGCACGCACACCAAGCGGATCCTGGCCAAGCTGGAAGCCTCAACACGCACGCAGGCCGTGGCGATCGGGATCCGCCACGGGATGATCGACTGAGCCCCGTTCGTTTGCGGTTGGGCCCGGCGTTCACTTGCTGAGTGGACCTCTCGCGGCTTCGCCGCTCGTTCGCTCGCCGCAAGCGACCGCCGGTCCCTTCGAGCGTGGGAGGCCCGGACCGCGCTCCGAGCCGACCGCGCCTCACAGCTAACGCACTACCAGCTGGGTGAGAGGAGCCTCAAGCGAGAGACGCCGGGGAGGGACCGGCGTTCGCGGCCCCAGCGGACCATGCCAGAGCGAGCCGCCCCGCGGCGAGCGAACGAGCGGCGAAGCCGCGAGCAGTCCGCGCGGGCCGTGAACGCCGGTCCCAACCAGCTACGTCTTGGCCTCCTCGGGGGCCACTTCCTTCTCCTCCGCCTCCCCAAGCGCCACGCCCTCGCCGGCGGCCTTGGCCTTGTACATCGCCTTGTCGGCGATGTCGATCAGGACCTCCGCCTCGGTGCCGTGCTCCGGGCAGGACACCGCGCCGATCGAGAGGCCGACCGGAGGCTCGTCCGGCGTGGCCACCTCCTCGGCCACCGCGGCGTTGAGGCGCTCGCCCAGCTTCAGGATGTTGGCCGCGTCCTGCTCGGGGGCCAGCACACAGAACTCGTCTCCCCCGATCCGAGCGGCGATGTCCACCGTACGGATCGAGCGGCCCACCGACATGGCCACCTGCATCAGCACGCGGTCTCCAGCCTGATGGCCGTGGGAGTCGTTGATGCGCTTCAGCCCGTCCACGTCCATCAGGAGGAGGCCGAAGGGGTGGTTGTAGCGCTTCTGGAGGTCCAGCAGGTGAGCGATCTCGCGCTGGAGGTGGCGGAGGTTGCCGAGTCCGGTGAGGGCGTCCGTGTTGGCCTGCGACTCGAGCTCCCGGGAGCGGCTGCGCACCAGCTCCTCGGTGACCGCGGCCTGGATCGCCCCGGTGGCGTCCACCAGGTGCTCCACCGCATCCGCGAACTGCTCGGGCTCGTTCTCGGCCAGCTCCTCGCGCAGCGCGCGGACCAGCACGGCCTGGAGGGAGGCCACGTCGCGCGCCACCTCCGACACGGACGCGTCGCGGCCGCCGCGCAGGGCGGCGAGTGACACCGCGCGCGCCACCTGATCGTCGGCCAGCTTGTAGGGGTCGGACCCGTTCGACCGGGGACCGGCCACGGACTCGAGGATGTCGCTTATCAGCGCGGGCAGCTCGCGGGCGATCCGCTCGGTTGGGAGATCGCGAATCTCATCGAGCGACGCGCGCTCGATCAGACGGACCAGAAAGGCCTTGGCGAGTTCCTCCCGCGAACGGTCTACACGCGCGATAGGCCCCCGAATGGGTGTCATGAGACGGCGATCAGTTCGTACACCGGACGTCCTTGGCGGCATAACGATCCTACCCCCGAAAACGGCGGAGGCTCTGCGGAATTTGCGTGGAAGGCGTGGTCCGGTGCTCGCCCCGACGCTGAAAGGATGCCGCGCGTGAGCGATCCGATCTCCATCGCCGAGGCCCGCCGCCGGGTACTGGCCGAGGTGCGGCCCCTCCCGCCGGAGGACCTACCGCTGGAGGAGGCGCTCGGCCGGATCCTTGCCGAGACGGTGGTGGCGAGCATCGATGTGCCTCCCTTTCCCAGCTCGGCCATGGACGGGTTCGCCGTTCGCTCGGGTCCGGCGGCCGACCTGCGGGTGACGGCCGAATCGCGGGCGGGCCACCCCGCGGAGGTGCCGGTCGAGCCGGGCACGGCGGTGCGCATCTCCACGGGGGCGGCCGTGCCCGAGGGGGCCGACGCGGTGGTGCCGATGGAGCGCACCGAGGACCGCGGCCAGACCGTGGTCGTGCCCGCCACCGACCCCGGGGTGAACGTCCGGCATCCGGGAGAGGACGTCCGAAGGGGACACACGCTGCTGGATCCCGGTGCCCTGCTCGGTCCCGCCGAGCTGGGCGTGGCCGCGTCCGTGGGCCGGGCCACCCTCGCGTGCGCGCGCCGCCCGCGGGTGTCCCTGGTGGTGACCGGCGACGAGCTGACCCGCCCCGGCGACCCTCTCGGCCCGGGGCGGATCTACAGCTCGAACGCGTACGCACTGGCCGCCCAGGTCCAGCGCGCCGGCAGCCACCTCGTGAGCACCGGGCGCGCGGGAGACAGCCCGAGCGCCACCCGCGAGGCCCTGGAGCACGCGCTGGAGGGCGCCGAGGTGGTGTGCGTCTCCGGCGGCGTGTCGGTCGGACCCCACGACCATGTGCGCCCCGTCCTCGACGCGCTCGGCGTGTCGGAGAGCTTCTGGGGCGTGACCCTCCGGCCGGGCAAGCCCACGTGGTTCGGCACGCGAGGGTCCACGCTCGTGTTCGGCCTGCCGGGCAATCCGGTGTCGGCGATGGTCACCTTCCAGCTGTTCGCGCGCCCGGCCCTACTTGCCCTCCAGGGCGCGAGCCCGGAAGCCACCCGCGGCTCGGCGCTGCTCTCGGAGCCCGTGAAGCGCCACCCGCAGCGCGAGCAGGCCGTGAGGGTGCGCCTCACCGCCGGCGACGACGGTTGGCAGGCCGAGCCCACGGGTGCGCAGGGCTCGCACGTGCTCACCTCGATGCTGGGCGCCGACGCCCTGGCGATGATCCCGCCTGGTGACGGCGAAGTGACCGCGGGCGAGCGCGTGGACGTAGAGGTCCTGTGAGGACTCGGGACCCCCGCCGGCTGCTCGAACGCCACCGGCGCGCCCGCGTGCGCGTGCAGATCATGAAGCTGCCGCGCTCGGACTACGGCTCCGACGGCAGCATCGGCAGCCGCCAGGAGGCCGAGGTCACGCTGCCGCGCGAGGAGCTCGACCGGGTCTGGTCGCCCGCGTACCTCGAGCGCCTCGCCGCCACCTACTGGCGGTTCCTGACCCGCTTCTCGCTGGGGCTGCTGCGGGTGCTCTACACGGACGACGCGCGCGAAGTGGTGGTGGTCACGCGGCCGTTCGTGCTCCTGCGCTTCCGCAAGCCGGAGTACGAGACCGAGTCCGACCGGGGCACCGTCACCTGGCCGATCGACAACGGTCTGCTGGTGGCTCCGTCCGGGCGCACGCGCGGGTACCTGCGCCTTTCGGTGGAGCGCCGGCCGGACGACGGGCGCTCGGACGAGGTGACCGGGACCATCACCTCGGAGGTCGTGAACTTCTACCCCATGATCGCCGGCTGGGGCTGGTTCGCGCGGGTGGGGCGGCTGCTCTACAACGAGACGCAGCTGCGCATCCACGTGATCGTCACGCACGCCTTTTTGCGCTCGCTGGCGAACCTGGACCTGGCCGACTCGGCCGTGGGCGCCCTGGCCGCGCCCGAGGGCGATCAGCCCGCCGAGACTCTCTCCTAGCCGGGCTCTCTCCTAGCCGAGGCGCTGCGAGGTGATCTCGCGCAGCTTCGCCCGGTCGTGCCGAGCGGTGATCGTCCGCACCGTGCCCGAGCGCGAGCGCATCGAGAGCGACTCGGTCGTGGCGCCCTCCGGGCCGATGTACTGCACGCCCGCGAGCATCTCTCCCGCGGTCACGCCGGTGGCCGCGAAGTGCACGTCCTCCCCGGACACGAGCCGGTTCGTGTCCAGCACCTCGTCCAGGTCGTACGCGGCCTCGAGCGCCGCCTTGCGCTCCTCGTCGTTGCGAGGCCACAGGCGGCCCACGATCTTCCCGCCCGTGCACTTGATGGCCGCGGCCGCGAGCACGCCCTCGGGCGTGCCGCCGATGCCCCAGAGCAGATCCACCGGAGAGCCCTGGGTCACGGCCACCAGAGCGGCGGACACGTCGCCGTGCGGGATCAGCCGGATGCGCGCGCCGGCCGCGCGGATCTCGGCCATCGCCTCCTCGTGGCGGGGACGGTCCAGCATGATCACCACGATGTCCCCCACATCCACGCCCTTTTCCTTCGCCATCAGCGCCAGGGTCTCGGGCAGGGGACGGTCGAGGTCGAGCAGGTGGGCCATGTCGCGAGACGTGGCCATCTTCAGCATGTAGACGCAGGGGCCCGGGTCGAACATCGTGCCCCGCTCGGAGAGCGCGATGGTGGCGATGGCATTCGGGAGGCCCTTGGCGCACAGCTCGGTGCCCTCGAGCGGGTCCACCGCGATGTCCACCTCGGGCAGCGAGCCGTCGCCGATGCGCTCGCCGTTGTAGAGCATGGGCGCCTCGTCCTTCTCGCCCTCCCCGATCACCACCAGGCCGTCCATCGAGACGGTTTCGAGCATGAGACGCATCGCGTCAACCGCCGCGCCGTCGGCCTCCTCCTTTTCCCCGCGCCCGATCCAGCGAGCACAGGCCAGCGCCGCGTACTCGGTGGTGCGCACGAGCTCCATGGCCAGGTTGCGGTCGGGGCGCACAGTGCCGGCGCCCGCGGTCGATCCTGCTGCCTGCTCCACGCTCAGATCACGCCCGGCGGCTTGCGCACGTCGGTGTAGTAGGCCTGCCGCAGGTAGCCGGCGAGAAGCAGGCCGATCGACGCGAGCAGTGCCACGAAGTAGCCCACACCGAGTCCGATGTCCACCGTGTCGCCTGGGCGGCCGAGGATGATCCCGTTACAGAGGATCAGCACCACGGCGATCATGCCCACGATCATCGTGACCTCGCCCGGCTTCCAGGTGAGCTTGTGCCCGCGCGCCAGGATCCAGGCCAGGATGAACGGCGCCGTGCAGGCCAGGGCGAGCAGCCAGTCGAGCGTGGAGAAGGTCTGCCAGGCGTTGGCGCTGTCGCCGCCGGCGACCGAGCCCAGCTTGCTGAAGGGGTTCGACGAGCTGGTGGTGAACCAGGGCAGGAACAGCGACAGGAACAGCACCAGCGCGGCGCCCATGCCCATGTACTCGCCGGGCGTCAGCCGCGACAGATCCAGGTAGCCGCTCTCATGCTCCGCCCTCGAGGCCTCCATCGCCCCGGAACCTACACGCTGCCGCGGGCCCGGTAAAGCGGCACCGGGCGCATTGAAGCGCCGCGCCCACGCGGTAGGTTCGAAGCGCCGGAGGGTCAGCGAACGGAGGAGACGGATGGCGGTCACGAAGATCATCGAGGTGGTGGGAAGCTCGCCCGACAGTTCGGACGGCGCGGTGAAGGCGGCTCTGGACGACGCCCGCGTGTCGCTTCGGAACATCAAGGCGGTGGACGTGGTGTCCACCGGCCTGCGCGGGGACAACCTGGACGAGTGGCGCGCACTCGTGCGCATCTCGTTCCTCGTGGAGCGCGTCAGCGAGTAATAGAAAGTTCACGTGTAACGGATCGGGGCCTGGATAGTCTTCGACGGGCCCCGTCTCGTGAGTCCTCCAGATATTCAGACACCGCCCCGTGGAGGGGCCGAAGTGCTTCTCGCGGAGGCCCGGGAGCGCACGCTCGCGCTCGTCGAGCCGGTCTCCGACGAGGACCTGGACCGGGTGCACGACCCGCTCATGAGCCCGCTGGTGTGGGACCTCGGCCACATCGCGGCCTACGAGGATCTGTGGGTGGGCCACCGAGCCGGAGGACTTGACCTCCTGCGGCCCGAGCTGGCCGAGCTCTATGACGCCTTCGAGACTCCACGCGCCGACCGCGGCGAGCTCCCGTACCTGCGGCGCGGCGAGGCGCTCGAGTACCTCGAGGCGGTGCGCGAGCGCTCGCTCCAGGTGGCGCGCGCCGGTGGCGAAGCGGGCTGGTTGTGGCACCTCGTGCTCCAGCACGAGCACCAGCACAACGAGACGATGCTCCAGACGCTCCAGCTGGCCGAGCCCGGCACGTTCTGCCCGAAGCGGACACCGGCCGGCGGGGCGGCGGCGGAGGGTTCGATCGCGGTGCCCGCCGGGCGCTTCGAGCTCGGCCACGACGGGCCGGGGTTCGCGTATGACAACGAGCACCCCAGGCACGAGGTGGAGCTGGTCGCCTTCACCGTGGACCGCGCGCCGGTGACCAACGGCGCCTACCTGGACTTCGTGGAGGACGACGGCTACCGGCGCTCCGAGCTGTGGTCACCCGAGGGGTGGGAGACCCGCCTGCGCGAGGGCTGGGAGCGACCGCTGTACTGGACCGCGGACGAGCGCATCCGGCGCTTCGACCGTGAGCTGCCCCTGGAGCGCGACCTGCCCGTGATGCACGTGTCCTGGTTCGAGGCCGACGCCTACGCGCGCTGGCGCGAGGCCCGCCTGCCCACGGAGGCGGAGTGGGAGCGCGCCGCGGCCGAGGCCGGCGCGACCCGCGGGCACCTCGACCAACTCGACTTCGGCCCGGGGCCCGCGGGTCCGTTCGTGGGCGACTGCTGGGAGTGGACGGCGAGCGAGTTCGGCGGCTACCCGGGCTTCGAGCCCTTCCCCTACCGCGAGTACTCCGAGGTGTTCTTCGGCCACGGCTACCGGGTGCTCCGCGGCGCCTCGTGGGCCACCCGGCCGCCCGTGGCGAGGGAGTCCTTCCGCAACTGGGACCTGCCGCAGCGGCGCCAGGTCTTCGCCGGATTCCGGTGCGCCGAGGATGTGAGATGAGCGGCGCCGCGTCACCCGAGGCCTCGGTGGTGATCGACTGCTGCGACGTGCGCGACACCCTCGGCGACGACGTGCGCACCGGCCTGGCCAAGCCGCTCAAGGAACTGCCCCCGAAGTACTTCTACGACGAGCACGGCTCCGAGCTCTTCGACCGCATCACCTCGCTGCCGGAGTACTACCCGACGCGCTGCGAGCGCACGATCCTGAACCGCCACGCGCCGGATCTCGTCGCCCTGGCCGATGCCGAGGAACTGGTTGAGCTCGGCTCGGGCACGGCCTCGAAGACCCGAGCGCTCCTCTACGCCATGGCCGGTGCCGGATCGCTGCGGCGCTACGTGCCCTTCGACGTGGACGAGTCCGTGGTCCAGGCCTGCGCCGTCGAGCTGGTGGAGCTCTACCCCGGACTCGACGTGCACGGCGTGGTGGGCGACTTCGGCCGCGACCTCGGCCGCGTGCCCGAGGGCGACCGGCGGCTATTCGCCTTCCTCGGCGGGACGATCGGCAACCTCTATCCCCCGGAGCGCCGGCGCTTCCTGAAGAGCGTGCGCGCCCTCATGGGACCGCACGACCGGCTGGTGATCGGCACCGACCTGGTGAAGGACCGGGCGATCCTCGAAGCGGCCTACAACGACAGCGAGGGCGTGACGGCAGAGTTCAACCGCAACGTCCTGCGTGTGATCAACGACGGCCTGGGCGCCAACTTCGTGCCCGAGGCCTTCGAGCACGTGGCCTTCTTCGACCGGGCCAACTCGTGGATCGAGATGCGCCTGCGCGCCAACGGGGCACAGACCGTGCACATCGACGGGGTGAACCTCGAGGTGCGCTTCGCCGACGGCGAGGAGATCCGCACGGAGATCAGCGCCAAGTTCACCCGCGAGGCGGTGGAGGGCGAGTTGCGGGCTGCCGGGCTGCGGCTCGACGCCTTCCTCACCGACGACAGCGCGCTGTTCGGGCTCGCCGTGGCCTCCGCGGCCTGACTCGCTCCCGCCGCCGGGCGGTCGCGAACAGGTAGCGTCGGCCTCCGGGGCGCGTGCATGTTGGAGTTCAAGATCCTTGGTCCGCTCGAGGTCTGCGAAGGCGACCGGCGCCTTTCCTGCAGAAGCCCGAAGCAGAGGCTGCTTCTGGGCGTGCTCCTGCTGAACGCGAACGAGACCGTGTCGAGCGATCGCCTGAGCGAGGCCCTGTGGGGAGAGACACCTCCCCGAGGTGCGGCAAAGGCGCTCCAGATGCACATTTCGCAGCTTCGAGACCTGCTCGAGCCGGAGCGAACCCGAGGCGCCTCCGGCGAGGTTCTGGTGACCCGCCCTCCGGGATACGAGTTGCGGGTGGAGCCCGGGCGGCTCGACCTCGATCTCTTCGAGGACGCCGTGGGCCGCTCGAAGGCGGCAGCAGAGACAGGCCGCGCGGGCGAGGCCGCGCGCTCCCTGCACGACGCCCTGGCTCTGTGGCGCGGTCCGCCACTGGCGGACCTGAGCTTCGAGGGCGCCCTCCAGAGCGACATCGCGCGCCTGGACGAGCTTCGCCTCGATGCGCTCGAGGAGCGCTTCGAGGCTGACCTCGCGCTCGGCCGCCACGCCGGGCTGATCGGCGAGCTCGAGTCTCACATCGCCCAGCAGCCGCTGCGCGAGCGACCGCGCGGACAGCTCATGCTTGCCCTCTACCGCTCGGGCCGCCAGGCCGAGGCGCTCGAGGCCTACCGCGACGCCCGGCGCGTCCTCGTGGAGGAGCTCGGTCTGGAGCCGGGCCGGCGGCTGAAGGAGCTGGAACGCGGGATCCTCGCTCAGGATCCGAGCCTCGACGCGTCCCCGGTCGAGCGGCTCGAGGAGCCGGTGCAGCCCGCGACCTCTGCGGAGCTCGTGGGTCGCGAGACGGAGATGGAGGAGCTGCTGTCGCGGTTCGAGGCCTCCGTGTCCGGGCGAGGAGGCCTGGTCCTGGTTGGAGGAGAGCCGGGGGTCGGCAAGAGCAGGCTCGCGGAAGCCCTGGCCGGACAGGCGGGCGCGCGGGGGGCGCGCGTGCTCGTAGGGCGCTGCTGGGAGGCGGGCGGGGCCCCCGCCTACTGGCCGTGGGTCCAGGTGCTGCGCTCGTACCTGCGCGACCTGGACGGCGTCCTCCTCCGCTCGCAGGTCGGACGGGACGGTGCCCGGCTGGCCACGATCGTCCCCGAGCTGCGCGAGAGGCTCCCCGATCTGCCGCCGGCACCGGCGTCCGAGTCCGAGAGCGACCGCTTCCAGGTGTTCGATGCGGTGGCGTCCTTCCTCCGGCGCGCTGCCGCGGCGCGACCGCTCACGGTCTTCCTCGACGACCTGCATGCGGCCGACGCACCCTCGCTTCTGCTGCTGCGATTCATGGTCGCGGAACTGGCCGCCGCGCCGATCCTGATCGTCGGTTGCTATCGCGATACCGAGGTCGGACCGGGGCACCCGCTCGCCGAGGCGCTCCCCGAGCTGACCCGGGAGGGAGTGGTCACACGGATCTCCCTGGGTGGCCTCAGCCGTCCCGGCACCGCCCGCCTGCTCGAGCTGACGATGGGGCGTCCGGCGGCCGGCGAGCTGATCGACCGGCTCCACGAGGAGACGGCGGGCAACCCGCTCTTCGCGGGCGAGGTGGCGCGCCTGCTGGCCGGGCAGGACGCCGACCAGCGGGGCGGCGGCGAGGCTGCGCTTCCGATCCCCCAGGGCGTGAAGGAGGCCATCGGGCTCCGGCTCGAAGGTCAGTCATCCGAGGCTCGCGACGTGCTCGTGCTGGCGTCCGTGCTCGGCCGCGAGTTCGACCTCGAGGCGGTGGAGCGCGTGAGCGAACTCCAGCAGGACGAGCTGTACGCAGCCGTCGAGGAGGCCGCCACGGCCCGCCTGGTCGGCGAGGTGCCCGGTGGCAGGGGGCGCATGCGCTTCGCGCACGTTCTCATGCGCGACAGCATCTACGAGGCCATCCCGGCGACGCGGCGGCCGCGCCTGCACCGCGACATCGCCGAGGCGCTCGAGGGCCTCTATGCGCGCAGCCCCGAGGCGCACCTCGCCGAGTTGGCCCACCATTACCTCGCCGCCGGGAATGCCGAGGCCGGGAAGGCGATCCACTATTCGTCACTCGCAGGCGACCGGGCGGCGTCCCAGCTCGGCTTCGAGGAGGCCGCGCGGCACTACGCCAACGCCCTGGATCTGATCGACGCGGTGGCCCCGGACGACGAGCGGAGCTGCGACCTGCTGCTGGCACTCGGCGAGGCGCTCAGCCGGGCCGGCGACGCGACACAGGCGAAGGAGGTCCTGACCCGTGCCGCGGCCCTCGCCGATGCAGGCGGTTGGCCCGACCGGCTGGCGCGGGCCGCCCTCGCCTACTGCGGCCGGTTCTCCTGGGCGCGCTCGGGCAGCGACGCGGCGATGGTCCCCCTGATCGAGCGTGCGCTCGACGCGGTGGGCGAGGGAGACAGTCCGGCGCGCGTTCGGCTGCTCGCGCGACTCGCGCCCGCGATCCGGGACGAGCCTCGGCGCGATCGAAGGCTCATGCTCGCCCAGGAGGCGCTCGACATGGCGCGGCGGATCGGCGATCCGGTGACGCTCGCCTACGCCCTCAACGGGTACGTGCCGGCCGTGGAGGGCCCGGGCAACGTGGGCCTCGGAGAGGCAGCGGAGGAGCTCATCTCGCTGGCTCAGAGAATCGGCGACAAGGAGCTGGAGTACGAGGGCCACGACCATCGCCTGCACGGCGCCTGGGCGCTGGCCGATCCGGCGGCCGTCGAGATCGAGCTGGACGCCCTGGAGCGACTTGCCGAAGAGCTGGGCCAGCCCGCCCACCGGTGGCACGCGGGGTCCACCCGCATGGTGGCCGCGCTCATGAAGGGGCTCTTCGCGGAGGCCGAGGAGCTGATCTCCGGATCGAAGGACCTCGGCCGGCGGGCGCAGAGCTGGAACTCCGTCGTGTCCGAGCGGGTCGGGCTGTTCGTGCTGCGCCGCGAGCAGGGGCGCCTCGCCGAGATGGAGGACATCGTGCGGCGCTCGGTGCGTGAGTTCCCCACGCTGCTCCGCTTCCCCTGCGCACTCGCGCACCTGTATGCCGAGCTCGGCCGCCCGCGCGAGGCGCGCGCCGTGCTCGACGAGCTTCTGGCCCGGGACCTCGCTCGGGAACACCTCGACGCGGAGTGGCTGTTCAGCGTCAGCCTGCTCTCGAACGCCGGCGCGTCCGCGGAGGATGCAGACGTGGCCACAGCCGTCTACGAGCTGCTCGTTCCGTACGAGGCGCTCTACGCGGAGGCGCCTCTCGAGGGCACCTTCGGCGCCGTGGGCCGCGGGCTCGGGGTACTCGCCACCTCGCTCGGCCGCCACGACGACGCCGAGCGGCACCTCCGCACCGCCATCGAGACCGAGCGCCGGATGGGCGCGCTCCCCTGGCTCGCCCACGCGCAGCACGACCTGGCCTCCCTCCTCATCGCCCGCGCGGGGACGGGCGACGAGGAGCAGGCCCGCGTGCTCCTCGCCGCGGCGAGGAGCACATATCGCGAGCTCGGTATGGACGTGTGGGCCGCGCGTGCCGCCGCGCTCGGCTGAGCCGCCGTCAGCTGGTGGGCACCGACGCCTTCGCGCCCACGCGCACCGACCGCGTGATCAGCGTGCCGGCCACGATCAGCAGCAGCAGTGCGCCGGCGCCGATGGCCAGGTAGCCCCAGTTGAACCCGTCGGACGAGGGCGACGCGGAGGCCACCGGGGCCTGGGGAACGACGCGTCCGGCGTCGCGCGCGTCCGGGGAGCGCAGGTCCTGGTACTGCCCCTGCTCGGACACGCTGGCTGCGTCGCGCGCGTCGGGGGAGCGGAGGTCCTGGTAGGTGGTGGTGGGCGTGGCCAGCTGGGACAGGCGCGCCGCGTCCCTCGCGTCCGGGGACCGCAGGTCCTGGGTGTTGGCGAACGCCTGGCCGGCGAGGGCGAGTGTGAGCATCGAGGCGGCCAGGGCGATGGCGGTGGTCCGGCGGGGTGTGCGTGACATGCGAGCTCCTTAATTGGATTGGGTTGCCTGCGGAGCACGACCTTCCGACACACCCCCCAGCGATCGGTAAGAAGCGGGTAAGACGCCGGTCAAATACGCTGCCGGGCCGATGGAGCTGGACGGAATCGGCGTGTTGGTGGCCGGCGGAGGCTCGGGCCTCGGCGCCGCCACCGCCCGTGAGCTCGCCTCGCGCGGCGCGCGCGTGGCCGTGGTGGACCTCGACGCCGGCCGTGCCGAGGCCGTGGCCGCCGAGCTGGGCGGCGGGGCGGTGGCGTACCGGGCCGACGTGACCGACGAGGCCGAGGTGGAGGCCTCGGTGGCGGCCACCGTCGAGGCGTTCGGTGGCATCCGCCTGGCGGTGTCGTGCGCCGGCATCGGCTGGGCCGAGCGCACCGTGAGCAAGCGCGGCGCGGCCGCCCTCCAGCCCTTCGAGACCGTGGTGCGGGTGAACCTGATCGGCACCTGGAACGTGCTGCGGCTGTGCTCCGCCGCGATGGCCACAGGCGAGCCTGACCCGGACGGCGAGCGCGGTGCCGTGGTGATGACCGCCTCGATCGCGGCCTATGACGGCCAGATCGGGCAGACCGCCTACGCGGCCTCCAAGGGCGGCGTGGTGAGTCTCACCCTGCCCGCGGCCCGCGACCTCGCCCGCCTCGGCATCCGCGTGTGCACGATCGCCCCCGGACTCTTCGACACCCCGCTGCTGGCCGCTCTCCCCGAGGAGGCGCGCCAGGCGCTGGGCGCGCAGGTCCCCTTCCCCTCCCGGCTCGGCCTGCCGGAGGAGTACGCCCGTCTGGCCTGCGCCATAGCGGAGAACCCCATGATGAACGGGGAGACCGTCAGGCTGGACGGCGCCCTGCGGATGCCCCCCCGATAGCGTCTTACCCCTCACCGAATCGCACCGGGACGGAGCGGCCCCCAACAAACACCAGGGCATTTCCAGGGGGTGATCCCCGTTGCGAGGTCGTCGGGTCCCGCGAGGCTGCTCTCCACATGCAGACCGCACTCGACACGAGGAGGACCGATGGGCTGGAGGCACTAGCGAGCCCACTCGAAGCCCAGACCGACCCGGGGAGGAACCAATGAGCTACCGGCACTAGCGGCGTTAGCCGCTCCAAACCTGGGAATACTGTCCCCATCGGGGGATCGCTCAGGAATCGCTTATCGTGGCCACCGTCGGCGAGGACGCCTGGGACCGTGGCGCACCCATGACTGACGAGCTGCTCGAACGCGAGACCGAGGTCGCCGTGTTGCGCGATCTGCTCGCCGAGGCCGCCGGCGGGGATGGATCGTTGCTGCTCGTGGAAGGCGCGGCGGGAATAGGCAAGAGTGGCCTGCTCCGAGCGGCGCTCGCGATGGCCCGCGACGCCGGGTTCCAAACCGGGGTTGCCCGCGCAAGCGAGTTGGAGCGCGAGTTTGCCTTTGGCCTGGTCCAGCAGCTGTACGGGCCGAAGCTCGCCTCGCTGCCTCCCCGCGAGCGAGCGCAGATGTTCGCCGGTGCGGCGGAGTTCGCTAAGCCGCTCTTCGAGGCGGTCGATGCCAACCAGCTCACCGCCCGCGGCGAGGCATCCCACGCGACGCTCCACGGGCTCTACTGGTTGACGGCCAATCTCGTGGACAAGCGACCACTCGCCCTGATCGTCGACGATGCCCACTGGGCCGACCCTCCCTCGCTCCGTTTCCTCGCGTACCTGATGAATCGGGTCGAAGAGCTCCCGGTCCTGCTGGTCGTCGGTACCAGGCCGGACGAACCGGGAGCAGAGGACGAGCTGCTGGACGAGCTGGCTTCAAGCCCCTCCTCGCGGGTTCTGCAACCCGCGCCTCTCACGGCCCTGGCGGTGGACAGCATGGTGCGGCTCGCGTTCGGCCCCGATCCGGACCGAAGCTTCTCCGAGGCCTGCTTCGAGGCCACCAAGGGGAATCCCCTGTACGTGAGCGAGCTTCTGGTCACACTGACCGTCGAGGGCCTCACCCCCAGCGCGCTGGAGGCGGGGCGCGTGTTCGACATCGCGCCGCGATCCGTCGCGCGCTCGGTCGCCCGCCGGATGCGGCGACTTCCCTCGGAAGCGGGCGAGCTGGCTCAGGCACTGGCAGTGCTCGGGGACGGAAGCCAACGGGCCGCCGCCGCGACCCTGGCCGGACTCGACGAGCAGTCTGCCGACCGGGCGTGCGAAGCGCTCGCCCTCGGCGGCATCATCACTCTTGATCCCGTCGAGTTCGTCCATCCGGTCGTTCGCGCCGCGATATACGCCGAGCTTTCCGGCGTCCAACGGGCACGGCAACACCAGACGGCCGCAAGGGTGCTCACCGAGGCGGGAGCGGACGAAGACGAGATCGCGCTGCACCTGCTCCCGAGCGAGCCGAGCGGGGACGCTCAGACAGTGGAGGTCATGCGCCGTGCGGCGCGGCGGGCATACGCGCGGGGCGCCCCCGATGTGGCAGCCAACTACCTGCAGCGCGCACTCGCTGAACCCCCGCCCGCCGAGGAACAGGTGGAGCTCCTGGTCGAGCTCGGCCTGGCCGAGATCGGTGCGGTCAGGGCCAGCGGGTTTACGCGCGCACAGGAAGCCATGGAGCTCGCCAAGGACCCGTCCGCACGAGCACGGATCGCTCTCGAGCTCGGAAAGGCGCAGCTCAGCTGGGGAAACCTTCCCGAGGCGGCGAGGGTCCTCGGAGAGGCCCTGGATCAGCTCGGGGGAGACGACCCGGAGCTCGCGCAGAAGCTCGAGGCCCAGCTCTTCCTCGCCTGCATGCCGGTCCCGGCGCTGGCCCAGCGCGTGATCGAACGATGTCAGAGCCTGTGGGAGCAGCGGGCCGAGCTGACAGACCCGACACTGCTCACCGTTCTGTCGTCATTCACGGTGCACGTATTCGCACCGGCCAGCCACGGCGCCGACCTCGTCGAAGTAGCGCTGGCCACAGGGCAGGTGTCGGTCGAGGAGCAGCCGGCCACGGTCGCGCTGGCTGGGATCGGGCTCATGGCTGCCGATCGGCTCGAGGAGGCGGAGGCTCTCTGGGACCGCGCGCTCGAGGATGCCCATCGCCTCGGGTCTCGCTTCCTCGGCGGCATGGTCATAACGCTGCGTGCCCTGGGACTCGTCCGCGTGGGCAGGATCGTCGAAGCTGATTCCGACGCTCGGCGCATCTTTCAGGGCCTCGGCGAAGACTCCCGGCTGGCACTGACGATTCCCTGGCTCTTGACGACCCTGATCGAGGTGGCAATCGAGCGCGGAGAGCTCGACGAGGCGTCGACGCTCCTCGACGAGCATGGCCTCACCGGCGAGCTACCCGACATCTACCAGACGAATGAGCTGCTCGCGACCCGGGGACGCCTGCGGGTCGCACAAGGACGACTGGGCGAGGGAATCAGCGACCTCCGGGAGTGCGGTCGCCGCATTGAAGGGTGGCTCGCCGGCACCTCCTGGGCCATCCGAAACCCCGGTTTGATCTCTTGGCGCACCAGCCTCGCTCCTGCTCTCTCTGTCGCAGGAGACCGGGAGGAGGCCATCGCACTCGCTCACCAGGAGGTCGAGCTTGCCCGTGAGTTCGAGATTCCGAGGGAGCTCGGGATGGCCCTTCGCGCGGCGGGGCTCGCCGAGGGCGGTACCGCCGGTACGCAACTCCTGCGCGAGGCCGTGAGCGTCCTCGAACGCACACCTGCACGCCTCGAATACGCCCGGGCGCTCACCGACCTCGGCGCGGCGCTGCGCCGGGAGGGACAACGCTCTGATGCCCGCGAGCCTCTGCGGTCGGGGCTTGCGCTGGCCGAGGAGTGCGGCGCCACCGCTCTCTCGGAACGCGCGCACAGCGAGCTGGTGGCCGCCGGCGCCCGGCCGCGCCGGCTGGTGCTCAGCGGAGTTGACGCGCTCACGGCCAGCGAGCGACGCGTCGCCGAGAGGGCCGCATCCGGGCTCAGCAATCGCGAGATCGCCCAAGCGCTCTACGTCACCGAGAAGACCGTGGAAGGCCATCTCGGTAACGCGTACCGCAAGCTCGACATCGGCTCGCGCTCGGAGCTGCCGCGCGCGCTCGCCTCGAGCGCGCAGACCGCCCCGTCCTAACGGACGGCCGCCGGGCCCGTTTCGGAGAGCACGAGCTTGAGCTTGTCCATCTGCTGCGGATCGCGCGCGATCGCCTCCACGAGTTCGACCTCGAGCCGGGACGGGGCGGCCCCCGCCGCTGCCAGCTCCTCTCGGAGGCGGGCGGTGACTCGGCCGGGCAGGGTGCCGAGGTCAACCCCCTCGGAAGGGACGAGCCTGACGAGTATCAGGTCATCCCGGGCCACGACTTGGTACTCGCGCAAAGCGCGCTCTGCGGAAAGTGGACCTCGGAACGCCGTCGGATGAACAGACACCCTCCCCCCCCGACCGTCGGCGAGCGACAGGACGTCGTCACTTCGCCCGTCAACCGACCGGAGCAGTGGGAAGGGCCGGCCGCACGGGCAGGCATCCGGTTGAGCGGTCACCAGATCGCCGACCTCGCATCGGATCAGTGGCTGAGTGCGCATGTACAGGCTCGTGACGAGCACCTTGTGACCTGGCTCTCCAGGAGGCACGGGACGGTTCGCTTCGTCGACCACCTCCAGCAGGGCCTCGTCATCGACGGCGTGCAATCGATGCTGGTCGCACTCCATCCCGACCCCGCCCTCGGTCATCCAGTACATGTCGAACGGACGGCTGCCCCAGGCCGCGGTCATGCGCGCGGCCATCTCCGCCGTGCGAACCTCGCCGACGGTCGAAACGGCCCTCGGATGTATCTGGAGACGCCCCTGCAATTGCTCCTCGGCGAGCAGGGACGCGAGCGAGGGGTATGCGTGCAGCCACTCGGGCTTGAAGGCATTGAGCTCCTCCACAAGATCGGCCAGTGGTGTGGTGGCCGGCAGCCGGAGGATGTTCGTCGCGCCGACGTCGCAGCTCACTCCAAGCCGATACGACATGTGTGGGGGATGCCCGGCGAATAGCGAGGCGCACCTCATCCGAGGCTTCAGCCTCGGCCGGAAGCCAACGCCGATGCCGTCCATGAAGCGAAGCAACTGCGCTTGGAGGACGCTCCATTCCCGGCCGTTGAACGCGAAGACGCCCTTGTGGCCGGAGCTTCCGCTCGTGGTCAGGACTCGATAGCCGCCCGGGTGGTAACCGTCCGCGCCCTCGAAGCCGGCCAGGTGCTCCTCCAGGTTCGGCAGAGTCAGGCGAGGATCGGTCACCCAGTCATCGAACCGCTCCATCAGCTGGTTCCGCGTGACGACCGGCAAACGACTGAGCTCTGCGTCGGATCGGATTGAGACCGAGCCGTAGAGGTCCCGATAGAACGCAGAGTGAGCCAGCGCATGAGCGATGGTCTCGCGCAGCCGGCGGCGCTGCAGGAGCTCGATCTCAGACCGGCCCCAAGAGTTCCGAGCGTTCATCCTGCGTTTCAGCGCGAGCGCCCTGATGAGCTCGGACAAGCGCCGGCTCTCATACGCTGGGCTGAACGGGTGAAGAGGCATCAGCTGTCTCCCCCTGCCTCCTTTTCGGCCGAGGGGGCCGACCTGGGCAGTGATATCACGCGTCGGGCTGCGTTTCTCGCCCGCACCGGCCCGAGCGACCCCGGCAAAACACAAGGGGGTTTCCAGGGGGTGCCCCCCGTTGCGGGGGTCGCCGAGTCCCGCGAGGCTGCTCTACATGCAGACGGCACTCGAAACAGGGAGGGACCGGGAATGCCGGGCTTCAAGCACTAACGAGCACACGCCCCAGCAATCACACGCGACGCGCGAAGCGAGCTACGGAGGAACCAATGAGCTTCAGGCACTAGCTGACGGCAGCTCCGACAGGCGCCCGCTCACGACAGGAGGAACAGATGGCCTTCAGGCACTAGCGACCACGCTGAGCGAACCCCAGCAAACCGAAACCAGAATGAGGAGGGCGCGCCATGAGCGTCAAGAGCTTCCGCAAGGGCTAGCGACCACGCAGCACCACCAGCCGACCCCGTCGAAAGGAACCCACAATGGCATGGCGTCACTGACCCTACGTCTGCTCGACCGGTTGTTCCAGACCTCGTGGCGGCGAGAGGCGCCCTGATCGTGTCTCTCGCCGCCCCGTTCACCCCGACCCTGGAGCTGTTTCGGCGTGAGCCGCGGACTCGGGGCTTCTTCCTCGCCCACGCTCAGTCCTCGCTCGGCAACGGGGCCGCCTATGTCGCCCTGCTGGTGCTCGCGTACGAGCGGCTCCACTCGCCCTGGGCGATCACCCTGATCCTGCTCGCCGACATGGTCCCGCCGATGGTGCTCGGGCCGTTCTGCGGGGCCGCGGCGGACCGCTGGTCTCGTCGGGGCTGCGCCGTCCTCGCGGACGCCGTGCGTGCCTTCGCATTCATCGGCATCGGTCTCATCGGCGGCTTTGTGCCCATGCTCGTGCTCGCCCTGCTCGCCGGCACCGGCACCGCGCTGTTCCGGCCCGCGGTCCTCGCCGGGCTCCCGGGACTCGTCGACAAGCGTCGCCTCCCCGCGGCCACCTCGCTCTACGGCGCCCTCGACGACATCGGCTACACCCTCGGCCCCGTCCTGGCGGCTGGTCTCCTGCTGCTCGCCACGCCCGACACCGTGATGGTGGCCAACGGCATCAGCTTCGTGGTATCGGCCCTCGTCATCGCCCGCAGCCCACTGGGCCGAAAGATCACCGGCGACGAGCCCGAGCGCAATGAGGAGTCGCTGCTGCACCAGACCCGCGAGGGCCTTCGCGCCGCCGGTTCCACCCGCTGCCTGCGGGTCCTGATCGCCGCCTCCAGCAGCATCCTGCTGTTCGCGGGCCTCTTCAACGTCGGCGAGCTGCTGCTGGCCGAGGACACGCTGGGCGCCAGCTCATCCGGCTACTCGGTGCTCGTCGCGGTCTTCGGGCTCGGCGTCGCGGCCGGCTCGCTCGTCGGCTCGAAGGGCGGATCGGTGGCGGAGGTCGGGTCCAGGTACCTCACCGGGCTCCTGCTCAGCGCCGTCGCTTTCCTCGCCGCTGGTCTCGCCCCGACCTACGTGGCCGCCCTCGCCGCCTTCGCCATTGGCGGAGTCGGAAACGGTCTCGTGATGGTGCACGAGCGCCTCCTGCTCCAGCAACTCGTCCCCGACCGCCTCATGGGCCGCGTCTTCGGCGTCAAGGACGCCATCGCCTCGTGGGCGTTCGGCGCCGGCTTCGTTTGCGCCGGAGCCCTGCTCCCGGTGATCGGCACCCGTCCCATGTTCCTCGCCGCGGGCGCCGGCGTGCTGGTCGTCTGGGGCGCGGCGACGCTGGTCCTGCGTCCGGCCACGGCGTCGGTCGGGATCGCCGCGGCCGCCGAGGCGTAGACGCCGAGGGCTCCTCCGGGGGGCTCGTCCGGCCCGCCTCCATCCGGCAGTCGATAGAAGGCATGCTCCGGTGCTCCGGTTGATCACCGATCAACCTCCGCTCCTCGCCGGCCCCGCCCAATCTCGCAGTCGATAGCGTTCTGTCACCCCCCCTTTTCGCCACCAGGAGAAGAACGCATGCCCGAAGCAGTCATCGTCGATGCCGTCCGCACGCCCATCGGGCGCGCCTTCAAGGGATCGCTGGCCCAGCTACGTCCCGACGAGATGGGCGCCCTCATCGTCGACGCCCTCCTCGAGCGCAACCCGGACGTGGATCCGGCGCTGATCGAGGACCTCTACTGCGGCTGCGGCATGCCCCAGGGCCTTCAGGCCTTCAACATCGCCCGCATCATCTCCCTGCTCTCGGAGCGGCTGCCCGTGGGCGTGACCGGCGCCACGATCTCCCGCTACTGCGCCTCCAGCCTCGAGTCGATCCGGGCCTCGGCCAACGCGGTCACGGCGAGCCAGGGCGACGCCTACATCGCCGCGGGCGTGGAATGGGTCTCGCGCTACAACGAGCGCACCGAGGCCGCCGGCGACGCCGACAAGAACGAGCACCTTCAGGGCAAGAACGGCGACCCGGACGCCTACATCTCGATGGGGCTGACGGCCGAGAACGTGGCCGACAAGTACGAGGTGAGCCGCTCCGACATGGACAAGTACGCCCAGCGCTCACAGGAGTTGGCCGTGCAGTCCCAGGAGGACGGCTACTTCGATCGCGAGATCGTGCCCGTCACGCTGCCGGACGGCACCGTGGTCTCCAAGGACGACGGTCCCCGGGCCAGCTCGACGCTCGAGAAGCTGGCGTCGCTCGAGCCCGCCTTTCGCCCCGACGGCAAGGTCACGGCCGGCAACTCCTGTCCGCTGAACGACGGCGCCGCCGCCGTGCTCGTCATGTCCGACACCAAGGCCAAGGAGCTCGGCCTGAAGCCGCGCGCGCGGATCATCACCGCCGCCACCGCGGGCATCGAGCCCGAGCTCATGGGGGTGGGCCCGATCGGCGCCATCAAGAAGGTGCTCGACCGCGCCGGCATGACCATGGAGAACGTGGACACGGTGGAGCTGAACGAGGCCTTCGCCGCCCAGGTGATCCCGATCATGGACGAGTGCGACATCCCGCTCGAGAAGATGAACCCGCACGGCGGGGCCATCGCCCTTGGGCACCCGTTCGGCATGACCGGGGCGCGCATCATGACCACGCTCATCAACGGCCTCGAGAGTGACGACAAGACGATCGGCCTCGAGACCATGTGCGTGGCCGGTGGCCAGGGTCAAGCCATGCTCGTCGAGCGCTTGAACTAGGCCCGCCGCTCGGTCTGCGCGGCGGCCTGGTGCCGCCGCGCGAAGCCGGCGATCAGCTCGGCCAGGCGCTCCGGGTTGTCCTCGGACACGAACGTCCGTGAGTCGTCGATCCACTCAAGCCGGGCATCGCCGAGGTCGCGGGCGAGCGCCTCGCCGTTCGCAGGCTTGAAGAGACGGTCCTCGCGCGCCCAGGCGATCAGCGCCGGCTTGGTGAATGAGCCGAGCCGGTCCGCCGCGTTGTTCGTGTGCTTCTTGTCCACCACCCGCAGGATCCGCCTGACCTCGGCGAGAACGCCGGGCGTGACGAGCGACGGGTAGATGTACGAGTCCTCCGCGTCGCGGTCGATCTTCCGCTTCACCAGCCAGCCGAAGGCGAACGGGAGGTAGCGCGGGGCGCGCAGGCGCATGGGAGCCAGCATCATCTGCAGGCCACCCGGTATGCGGGCGACGGGTTTGAAGTAGGCGAACATCTTCGGGGGGAAGTCGTCGCGGTAGTCGCACGGCGTGAGCACGAGCCGCCCGACCCGCTCCGGCCGCCGGGTCACGAGGATCTGGCACAGGCCACCGCCGGTGTCGTTCCCCACGAGCGTCACGTCCTCCAGGCCGAGCGCGTCGAGCGCATCGGCAATGAGGTCGGCCAGGCCGGGGGCCGTCGGGTCCAGTGAGTCGCCGATCGGCGCGAGGTGGGAGCCGAGCGGCAGGTCG
>JBBQHI010000013.1:0-82502 GCA_038323835.1 Solirubrobacterales bacterium | reverse complement strand
CGCTGGCCCGATGACATGGAGGTGCCGCCCGATCTCGAGCCGATCGCCCAGTCCGTGCTCGCGGAGGCGCTGCGCAACGCGCGCAAGCACGCACGGCCGACGCGGGTGGAGGTGGACGTGAAGGTCACCGCGGACACGTTTGCGCTCGAGGTCCGCAACGACGGCGCGGTGCGCAGCACCCGAGGCACGGGAATGGGCCTGCGGCTCGCTGCGGTGGAGGCACTTCAGCGTGGCGGGTTCGTGGAGTTCGGGCCCGACGGCGACGACTGGCGCGTGCGCCTGGTGATGCCGCTGCGCGACAACGACCACGAGGACGAGGCAGAGGGCGAGTGAGCCCCGAGCGCAACCTGCGCGTGCTGGTGGTGGACGACCACGACGTGGTGCACTGGGGCTTCCGGCTGCTGCTCGCCGAGCAGCCCTGGGTGGAGCGCTGCCTTTCGGCCACGGGGGTGGACGAGGCGCTGGCCCTGGCGCGCCGCTACGAGCCGCACGTCGCGCTCGTGGACCTGTTCCTGGGCGAGGAGTCCGGGGTCGAGGTATGCGAGGCCATCCGCCGCGAGTCGCCCGGCACGCGTGTGCTGCTCATCTCCGGCGCGGGCTGGATCTCCCCTCAGGCGGCGCGGGCGGCGGGCGCGTCGGGCTTCATCTCCAAGGACCGCTCCGCCCAGGACGTGGCCGCGGCGGTGCGCGACGTGGGCCGCGGGCTCACCGTGTTCGCGCCGCGCCCCGAGCAGCCCTCGGCGCCGCTGTCGGAGCGCGAGCGGGAGGTGCTCGCGCTGATGGCGTCGGGAAAGACAAACCGCGAGATCGCCGACCGGCTGTTCCTCTCCCCGCACACGGTGAAGGAGCACACGAGCGCGGTGTACCGAAAGCTCCATGTGCGCAACCGCACCGAGGCGGTCCAGCGGGCGGAGCGCCTGGGCCTCACCGTTTAAAGCCGGGTCAGGCCCGCGGCCGCGCGTCCACGTGCTCGATCCATGCCGCGAGTCGCGGACGCCCCACCACCGACTGGTGCTCGTCCAGCACGCGGTGAAAGAGCTCGTCGTCAGCCGGGTCGCGTCCGGCGGCGAACTTCAGGAAGGGGAAGGCCACGCAGTCGGCGGCGGAGAACGGGCCCAGGAGCCCTCCTCCGTAAACCAGGGTCCGGTGCTCGCCCGGCCGACGCCCGGGCTGCGCTCCTCCCTCGAGCATGTCCTCGAAGAAATCGAGCCACGCATCCATGCGTCCGGCCTGCGCGGCCACCACCCCCCGGTCCGGGGCGGCACCGGAGAGCTCGTCCTCGATCGCGTTCGGCGCCGGCTTCCAGACCTGCTCGAACCATTCCATGAACAGGTCGACGTGCGCCCGGGGCGCCGGTTCGCGTGGGAAGAGCGGGGGCTCGGGCCGGGTGGCCTCGAGATGGCGCAGGATGCGGTGGGAGTCCGCCACCACCACGCCGTCGTCGTCCAGCACCGGCACGAGCGGCTGGCCCGAGACCTCGACCACCGGCGCGCGGTCGGCGTAGTCGATCCACACCGACTCGACCTCCACCCCCTTGTGCGCGAGGGCGAGCGCCACGCGCTCGACGTTGGTGGACCAGCGGGCGCGAAACAGGCGGACCACGGTGGCTGCACTTTCCCAGTCACGGCCCGCCGGCGGCCCCGACGTTCGTGATACTGGCCGGCTGGGAGGCCGAGCGAAGCGATGTCAACAGAGGAACAGCAGGCGGCGCCACGGGGCGCCGCGCTCGTGACCGGGGCGTCGCGGGGGATCGGCGCGGCGATCGCGCGCACGCTCGCAGCGGACGGCCGCCCCGTGGGCGTGAACTACGTGGAGCGGAGTGATGCCGCGGACGCCGTGGTTGAGGAGATCGTGGCCGCGGGCGGGCGGGCGGTGGCGCTGCGGGCCGACGTGTCCGATCCGGCGGCTGCGGACCCCCTGCTGGCCCGGGCCGAGGAGGAGCTGGGGGCGCCCGTGCTGGTGCTCGTGAACAACGCCGGGGTCCGCGCCGACAACCTCTCGCCGGCAATGGAGGACGAGGAGTGGCAGCGCGTGCTGGACACGAACCTCTCCGCGGCCTTCCGCACCACCCGGCGCGCGCTGCGGGCCATGATGCGAGCGCGCTACGGGCGGGTGATCAACGTCGCCTCGGTGGTGGGCCAGCGGGCCAGCCCGGGCCAGGCCAACTACGCCGCCGCCAAGGCCGGGCTCGTGGCCTTCACCAAGACCGTGGCCGCCGAGGTCGCCCGGCGCGGCATTACCGTCAACGCGGTGGCTCCCGGCTTCGTGGAGACGGACATGACCACCGGCGTGGATCCGCGCCTGCTTGAGTTGGTGCCGGCCCGCCGACTGGGTACCCCGGAGGAGGTGGCCGCGTGCGTGCGCTTCCTGGCGTCCGATGACGCGAGCTACGTGACCGGGACAGTGCTGACCGTGGACGGCGGCCTGACCGCCTGAACCAAAGGAGGACGCAGTGTCGACCACAGTGACGAGGGAAGTGCTCGAGCAGCGGGTGTTCGCCGCGCTCGAGGAGTTCGGGGCCGAGCCCGACCAGATCGGGCCCGACGCCGACTTCGAGTCCCTGGACGTGGACTCGCTCGACCTGGTGGAGCTGGCCCAGATCGTGGAGGACGAGTACGGGGTCAAGCTCGGCGCCGAGGACCTGGAGAAGATCAAGACCGTCCGGCAGGCGGTGGACCTGGTGATGCAGAAGCTCTCGTGAAGCGCGACGTGGTGATCACCGGCGTCGGGGCGGTCACCCCGCTGGGCGTCGGGGCGAGGACGCTGCACGAGCGCTGGACGGCCGGCCGGTCCGGGATCGAGGACGGGCTCGGCCGCTGCGATGAGTTCGATCCCCGCGAGCACCTGTCCGTGAAGGAGGTCCGGCGCTCGGACCGCTTCACGCAACTCGCGCTCACCGCGGCGGGCGAGGCGCTGGCCGATGCCGGCTGGGACGAGGGCCCCACCGGGGACCCGGACCGCTGCGCGTGCATCATCGGCACCGGGATCGGCGGCATCACCACGATCGAGGAGCAGCACACGATCATGCAGGAGCGCGGGCCCGACAAGGTCTCGCCGCTCGGGATCCCGATCCTGATGGCCAACGCGGCCAGTGGCGTCACGGCCATGAAGTACGGCCTGCGCGGGCAGTCGTTCGGCACCGTGTCCGCGTGCGCTGCGGGCGCGCACGCGATCGGGATCGCCGCTCGGCTGATTGCCTACGGTGACGCCGACCAGGCCGTGGCGGGCGGCACCGAGTCCACCCTCACCCCGCTTACGCTGGCTGGCTTCGGGAAGATGGAGGCGCTGTCCAAGGTGGGCATCTCGCGCCCGTTCGACCGGCGTCGCGACGGGTTCATCCTGGGCGAGGGGGCGGGCGTGCTGGTGCTGGAGGAGGCCTCCGTGGCGCGTGAGCGCGGAGCGTGCGTGCTCGGAAGGCTGGCGGGCTACGCGTCCACCTCCGACGCCTACCACCTGACCGCTCCCGAGCCCGGCGGCAGCGGCGCGGCCCGGGCGGTCCGGCTGGCGCTGGAGGACGCGGGCGTGAGCCCGGCGGACTTGGCCTACGTGAACGCTCACGGCACGTCCACGCCGCTCAACGATCGGGCGGAGACCGAGGCGCTGAAGACGGCGCTCGGGGACAGCGCCCGGTCCACCCCGGTGAGCTCGCTGAAGTCGGCGATCGGGCATCTCCTGGGCGCCGCGGGCGCCGTGGAGGCCGTGGCCACACTGCTCGCGCTGCGCGACCGGATCGCTCCGCCGACGCTGAACTACGAGGAGCCCGACGAGGGGCTCGACCTGGACTACGTGCCCCGTGAGGCCCGCCCGCTCGAGAGCGGCGAGGGCCCGGTGGTGGGGATCTCGAACGCCTTCGGCTTCGGCGGTCACAACGCCGTGCTCTGCATCGAGGCGCCATGAGCGGCGCCCTGCTCGAGGGCAAGCGGCTCGTGATCACAGGGGTCCTGACCCGGGGGAGCATCGCCTTCGCGGCCGCCACCCGCGCGCAGGAGCTAGGGGCCACGGTGGTGCTCACCAGCTTCGGCCGGGCGCGGCGCCTCACCGAACGGGCGGCGGCGAAGCTCCCCGAACCGCCCGACGTGCTGGAGCTGGACGTGACCTCCGGCTCCGACCTCGCCGCCCTGCGCACGGAGCTGGAGTCCCGCTTCGGACAGGTGGACGGCGTCCTCCACGCGGTGGCCTTCGCGCCCGCGGACGCGCTCGGGGGCGGGTTCCTCGACGCCCCGGCCGAGTCGGCGGCGGAGGCCTTCCGGGTCAGCGCGTTCTCCTTCAAGGAGCTGGCCGCCGGGCTCTCTCCGCTGATGCCCGCGGGCTCGAGCGTGGTGGGCCTCACCTTCGACGGCTCGGTGGCCTGGCCGGTGTACGACTGGATGGGCGTGGCCAAGGCGGCGCTCGAGGGGGTGTCGCGCTACCTCGCCCGTGACCTCGGCCCGCGCGGCGTGCGCGTGAACCTGGTGGCCGCCGGCCCGGTGTCCACGCCCGCGGCCGGGGGGATCCCCGGCTTCGACCGGCTGGCCTCGAGCTGGAGCGCCCAGGCCCCGCTGGGATGGGACACGGGCGACGCCTCCCCGGTGGCCGACGCGGTGTGCTTCCTGCTCTCCGACCTCTCGCGCGGGGTGAGCGGCGAGGTGCTGCACGTGGACGGCGGGTTCCACGCGATGGGCGCCCCGCTCAACCTGTGAGAATCGGCCTGTGCTGCTCGCCGTCGACGTAGGCAACACCCAGACTCACCTCGGCCTGTACCGCGAGGATGAGCTGTTGCGTCATTGGCGCTTCGCCACCGTCCGCTTCGCCACGGCCGACGAGCTGGCCACGGTCGTGGACGGCATGCTGCGCCTGGGCGGACTGGGGCTGGGTGAGGTCGAGCAGGCGATCGTCTCGTCCGTGGTGCCGTCACTCGCACAGGAGTACGAGCAGCTGATCGAGCGTTACCTCGATGGGCAGGGCGCGCTGGTCGGGCCGTCGCTGAAAACGGGAATGCCGATCCGCATCGACCGCCCGCAGGAGCTGGGCGCCGACAGGCTGGTGAATGCCGTGGCCGCGTACGACCGGGTGGGCGGCGCCTGCATCGCCGTGGACTTCGGCACGGCCATCAACTACGACGTGGTCTCGAGCGAGGGCGAGTACCTGGGCGGCGTGATCTCCCCCGGCATCGAGATCTCCCTGGAGGCGCTGGCGTCGCGGGCGGCGCGGCTGCCGCGTGTGGACATAGAGGCCCCCCGGCACGCGATCGGCAAGGGGACCCAGGAGGCGATCCAGTCGGGCGTGGTCTACGGCTACGCCGGCCAGGTGGACGCGATCCTGGGCCGCCTCCGCCAGGAGCTGGAGGAGGAGGCCACCGCGATCGCCACCGGCGGGTTCGCCAAGGCGATCGTGCCCCACTGCGAGGAGGTCGACGAGGTGGACGACCTGCTCACCCTGACCGGCCTGAAGCTGGTCTGGGAGCGCAACCGAGCCGGCACCGACTCGTAACCCTCGTCACCCACAGGTCACACCCGCCGCGCCATGGTGGCGGGGTGACCAACGCGAGGAACATTGATTCCCCTATACGCACCAAAATTGCCGCGGACTTGGCGATCGCCGGGTTGGCGGCCAAGCAGCACGGAGTCGTGGCCCGTACCCAGCTGACCGCGCTCGGGCTCGGTGGGCGTGCCATCCACGAGCGCCGCCAACGCGGGCGCCTCCATGACATCCACCGGAGCGTCTATGCCGTGGGACATCCGAAGGTGACCCAGCCGGGCCGCTGGATGGCCGCGGTGCTCGCCGGCGGTCCCGGCGCCGTGCTCAGCCACCGGACGGCCGCCGCGCTCTGGGGCGTGCGCCAACAGAGCGCCGGACCGATAGACGTGACCGTGGGAAACAAACGGCGCCCGCGCCCCGGTCTCCGCTTCCACCGCACCACCCTTCCTGCGGACGAGACCACGGTGAGGAACGGCATCCCCGTCACCACCGTGCCCCGCACTCTGCTGGACCTCGCCTCCGTGGTCGCGCCCGATCGGCTGGAGCGCGCCGTTCACGAGGCCGAGGTGCTGCGCCTCACCGACCGGCTCTCGCTTCCCGAGCGCATGGCCCGATACCCCCGTCGCCCGGGCGAACCGGACTTGAGGAGGGCCCTAGCAGCCCCGCTCCAGA
This sequence comes from Solirubrobacterales bacterium, assembly GCA_038323835.1. Lineage (GTDB taxonomy): Bacteria > Actinomycetota > Thermoleophilia > Solirubrobacterales > Thermoleophilaceae > JACVRW01. Next base: position 76,373 of record JBBQHI010000013.1, on the reverse strand, counting down.
TCACACGAGACGAGCTGGAGAAGCTGTTCCTCCACCTGCTGACCCAGCACGAAATCGACCCACCCCGCACGAACGCTCTGGTCACGGTGAGCACCACCCGCACCTTCGAGGTCGACTGCCTCTGGGAACGCGAACGCCTCACCATCGAGCTCGACGGCCGCGCTGCGCACGACACCGCGCAGGCCTTCGAGCGCGACCGGGAGCGGGACCGTTTGCTGCAGCTCGCGGGCTGGCGCGTGGCGCGCTTCACGTGGCGACAGGTGACCGAGCGTCCCGGGGAGGTCGCGGCTCAGACGCGCGGTCTGCTCGTCCTCGCGGCGCTACCGTCTCGCACGTAATGCCCCTGCTCACCGACCCGTGGACGCTCGGCGGCCACCGCCTGCCCAACCGCCTGGTGCTGGCTCCCCTCGCGGGCATCGGCAACTGGTTCGTGCGCCTCCAGGCCAAGCGCTTCGGTGCCGGCCTCGTGACCTCGGAGATGGTGTCGAGCTTCGGCCTGGCCTACGGGAACGCGCGCACGGTGGACCAGTTCCTGCGCATCCACCCGGACGAGCACCCGGTGTCGATCCAGCTCTTCGGCCAGGACGCGGACATCATGAAGCGCGCCGCCGCCATGGCGGCCGAGGCGGGCGCGGACATCATCGACCTCAACATGGGCTGCCCGGTGAAGAATGTCTGCCGCACGGGCGCCGGCGTGGCCATGCTCGACGACCCGGACCGCGCCGTGGCCGTGGCCAGGGCGGCGGGCGAGGGCTCGGGGCTCCCGGTCACGGTGAAGCTGCGCCCCGGCAGGCATGCGGGCGACCTCTCGGGCATGACCCTGGCCCAGCGCCTGGTGGACGACGCGGGCGTGGCCGGCATCGCCTTCCACCCGCGGCACGCCTCCCAGGGGCACTCGGGCGGTCCCGACTATGCGCTCGCCCGCGAGCTGGCCGATTCGCTCCCGGTTCCGGTGATCGTGTCCGGCGGGCTCTCCTCGGACGAGAGGGTCATCGCTGCGTTCGAGGAGAGTGGGGCTGAGGCGGTGATGCTGGCCCGGGGCTCCCTGGGCAACCCCTGGCTATTCTCCCGCCTGCTCGGCGAGTACGCCGGCGAGCCCTCGCACGACGAGGTGGTCCAGGAGCTCGGATGGGTAATCGACCGGGCGGAGGAGCACCTCGGTGCCGACCGCGCCGGCCGCTATCTGCGCAAGTTCTACCCCTGGTACGCGGACACGCTGGGACTGACGCGCCGCGGCCGCGAGCCACTTGTCACCGCCCCCACCACGGCCCACGCCCGGGCCGTGCTGGAGACGCTCGGCACACCGATAACGGCTTTCTGACCGGTTCGCGAACCAGTCGGAGACGGCCAAAACGGTTGCTACACTGCTCCGTCCCCTCCGGGTCCGATAGGAGGGTTTTTATATGGCAGCAGCTCGCGAAACAGTCATGACACCCAAGGGCCTCGAGGAACTCAAGGTCAAGATCGAGCACCTGCGGACCGACCGCCGGCGAGAGGTGGCTGAGCGCATCAAGGAGGCCCGCGATTTCGGCGACATCTCGGAGAACTCCGAGTACGACGATGCGAAGAACGAGCAGGCCATGCTCGAGAAGCAGATCTCGGACCTGGAGGACAAGCTCCGGGGCGCCCGCGTGATCGATGAGAAGCAGGTGGCCACCGACGTCGTGGGAGTGGGCGTGACCGTTCACGTGAAGGACCAGAAGACGGACAAGTCCTCGAAGTACCAGATCGTGGGCTCGGCGGAGGCCTCGCCGGCGGAGAGCAGGCTCTCGAACGAGTCGCCCGTCGGGAAGGCTTTGATCGGCCATCGCCGCGGCGAGACGATCACCGTGGCGGTGCCCCGCGGCCCCGCCCGCAAGCTCAAGATCACCAAGATCGAACGCGCCTGAGCCGAAGCACGCGGCTCGGCCGCGTGCGCCCGGACGTTCTCCCGGCAGGCGCGGGTGCGACCCCGCATAGAGTCCCGCGCGTGGATGACCGCCGTGCCAAGCTCGAGCGCCTTCGCGCCGAGGGGATAGAGCCGTTCCCGCACGCCTTCCCCGGCGTGGTGCCGATCGCGGGCGTGCACGAGGAGCACGCCGGGCTCGAGGACGGCGAGGAGACCGACAGCGCCTACCGCGTGGCCGGCCGCCTGGCGGCCCGGCGAGGCCACGGGGGTGCCGCGTTCCTCGACCTGGTGGACCGCTCCGGCCGCATCCAGGTGCATGCCCGTCGCGACGTGCTCGGCGAGGAGTCCTTCGACACGCTTGTCTCGCTCGACCTCGGGGACCTGATCGGAGTGGACGGCACCGCGTTCCGGTCGCGTCGCGGAGAGCTCAGCCTGCGGGCCACCGGCTGGACGCTGCTGGCGAAGTCACTGCGTGCCCCGCCCGAGAAGTTCCACGGCCTCGAGGACGTGGAGACCCGCTACCGCCACCGCGAGCTCGACCTGATCGCCAACGAGGAGGTCCGGGAGCGCTTTATCCTGCGCACAAAGGTGGTGCGCGCGATTCGCCGCTGGCTCGACGACCGCGGCTTTCTCGAGGTCGAGACCCCGGTGCTGCAGCCCCTGTACGGCGGCGCTCTGGCCGCGCCCTTCACCACCCACCACAACGCGCTCGACCGCGACCTCTTCCTGCGTATCGCCGACGAGCTGTACCTGAAGCGCCTGATCGTGGGCGGCCTCGAGCGCGTGTACGAGATCGGCAAGGACTTCCGCAACGAGGGCGTCTCCCACAAGCACAACCCCGAGTTCACGATGCTCGAGTGGTACGAGGCGTACGCGGACTACAACGACATCGCCGCGCGGCTCGAGGAGCTCATCTCGTACGTCGCGGAGGAGATCGGCTACGACGGTCCCGTGGACTTCTCCACCCCGTGGCGCCGCATCACCCTGCGGGACGCCATCCAGGCGAAGGCGGGCGTGGATGTGCTGGCCCACCGCGACCGCGACGAGCTGGTGGCGGCGGCCGCCGAGCGCGGCATCCGGCTCGATCCCGGCGCCACCTGGGGCAAGCTCGTGGACGACCTCCTTTCCAAGCACGTGGAGCCGCATCTCGACCAGCCCACGTTCATCCTCGACTATCCGAAGGAGCTGTCGCCCTTCGCGAAGGATCACCGCTCGGCGCCTGGGCTGGTGGAGCGGTTCGAGTGCTTCGCCGCCGGGATGGAGTTCTCCAACGCGTTCACGGAGCTGAACGACCCGGACGAGCAGCGCGCCCGCTTCGAGCAGCAGCAGCGCGACCAGGCTGCCGGCGACGAGGAGACGCAGCCCTACGACGAGGACTACGTGCGGGCCCTGGAGCACGGCATGCCGCCCACCGGCGGCATCGGGGTGGGCATCGACCGCCTGGTCATGATCCTCACCGGCAGCACCTCCGTACGAGAAGTCCTGCTGTTTCCCGCCATGCGGGACTGACCCCGGCGAGACCGGCGCCCGGGCGCAGGCGCCCAAACGCGCGTCGCCCCGGCCCACCGCTTCCAAACTCCCCGTTGAGAGCGGGATTAAGGGTGCGGTAACCCCGAAAGGACAGCCGGACCCCGTTGGTAGACTCGCCTTTCAGGCAGGATCGTTGACCCGCCCTTCTCATACAGCTGGCGTAGATGCCGATGTAGGGGGAAAGTGGACGGGGCAGCGTCCGGCCTCGTAGCACCCGACAAGAAGAGAGCAGCCGTGTTTGAGCGCTTCACCGAACGGGCCCGGCAGGTCGTGGTACTTGCCCAAGAGGAAGCCCGCATCCTCAAGCACAACTACATAGGCACCGAGCACATCCTGCTTGGCCTGCTCCGAGAGGAGGAGGGCCTGGCGGCCCGCGTCCTCGAGTCTCTCGACATCACCGTGGAGCGCGTACGCGCCCAGGTCGTCCGCATCGTCGGGTCGGGCGAAGAGGTCACGTCGGGGCAGATCCCCTTCACGCCACGCGCGAAAAAGGTGCTCGAGCTGGCGCTCCGCGAGGCGCTGTCGCTGGGGCACAACTACATCGGCACCGAGCACATCCTCCTCGGGCTCGTGCGCGAGAACGAGGGCGTCGCCGCACGCATCCTTCTCGACTTCGACGCCGACTCCGAGAAGATCCGCAACGAGGTCATCCGCATGCTGTCCGGCCCGGGCGGCCGCCAGGGCCGCGGCGCCCAGGCGGGCCAGCAGGGCGAGGGCAAGAAGTCCTCGAAGCTGCTCGACCAGTTCGGCCGCAACCTCACCAAGCTGGCTGCCGAGGGCAAGCTCGATCCCGTCGTCGGTCGCGAGACCGAGGTCGAGCGGATCATGCAGATCCTCTCCCGCCGCCAGAAGAACAACCCAGTCCTGATCGGCGAGCCCGGAGTGGGCAAGACCGCCGTGGTGGAGGGCCTGGCCCAGCGCATCAACGCGGGCGAGGTCCCCGAGACGCTCAAGAACAAGCAGATCTACACGCTCGACCTGGCCGCCCTGGTGGCCGGCTCGAAGTACCGCGGCGAGTTCGAGGAGCGCCTGAAGAAGGTGATGAAGGAGATCACCCAGCGCGGGGACATCATCCTTTTCATCGACGAGCTCCACAACCTCGTGGGCGCCGGCGCGGCCGAGGGCGCGATCGACGCGGCCTCCATCCTGAAGCCGGCCCTGGCCCGCGGTGAGCTCCAGACCATCGGCGCCACCACGCTCGACGAGTACCGCAAGTACCTCGAGCGGGACTCGGCACTCGAGCGGCGCTTCCAGCAGATCCGCGTGGAGCAGCCGTCCAAGGACGAGACCGTCCAGATCCTCAAGGGCCTGCGCGACCGCTACGAGCAGCACCACCGCGTCGGCATCACCGACGAGGCACTGGCCGCGGCCGCGGAGCTGTCCGACCGCTACATCTCGGACCGCTTCCTGCCCGACAAGGCGATCGACCTCATCGACGAGGCCGCCTCTCGCGCGCGCATCAAGTCGATGACGGCACCCCCCGTGTACCGGGATCTCGAGGAGGAAATCGAGAGCACCCGCCGCGACAAGGAGGCCGCCATCGAGGCGCAGGAGTTCGAGAAGGCCGCGAACCTCCGCGACAAGGAGCGTCAGCTCACGAACAAGAAGCGTGAGCTCGAGGAGCAGTGGCGCTCGGGCGAGTCCGGCGAGCGGCCGGAGATCGGCGAGGAGGAGATCGCCGACATCGTCTCGATGTGGACCGGCATCCCGGTGTTCAAGCTCACCGAGGCCGAGACCCAGAAGCTGATGCGCATGGAGGACGAGCTCCACAAGCGCGTGGTGGGTCAGAACGCGGCGATCGAGGCGGTCTCCAAGGCCATCCGCCGCTCGCGTGCCGGCCTCAAGGATCCGAAGCGCCCCACCGGCTCGTTCATCTTCCTCGGCCCCTCGGGCGTCGGGAAGACGGAGCTGGCGCGCACGCTGGCCGAGTTCCTCTTCGGGGACGAGGAGGCCATGGTGCGGATCGACATGTCGGAGTACATGGAGAAGCACTCCGTGTCGCGGCTCGTCGGCTCGCCCCCCGGCTATATCGGATACGACGAGGGGGGTCAGCTCACTGAGGCCGTGCGGCGCAAGCCCTACAGCGTGCTGCTGCTCGACGAGATCGAGAAGGCGCACCCGGACGTGTTCAACATCCTCCTCCAGATCCTGGAGGACGGACGCCTCACGGACGCGCAGGGCCGCACCGTCGACTTCCGGAACGCCATCGTGATCATGACCTCCAACATCGGGGCGTCGGAGATCGCGAAGAACACCGGCATCGGCTTCACGGTCGGCGACGAGACGGGCCTCAGCTACGACGACATGAAGAACCGGATCATGGGAGAGCTGAAGAAGGTCTTCCGCCCCGAGTTCATCAACCGCATCGACGAGGTCATCGTCTTCCACAAGCTCACGAAGGAGGAGATCTCGGTAATCGTCGAGCTGCTCCTCAAGCGCATCCGCGAGTCGCTCGCGGAGCGGGAGCTGTCGCTGAACCTCTCCGACAGCGCGGCCGAGCTCCTGGTCGAGAAGGGCTGGGATCCCGCGATGGGCGCCCGTCCGCTCCGCCGGGCGATCCAGCGCTACATCGAGGATCCGCTGGCCGACGAGGTGCTGTCGCAGTCGATGCCGCCCGGCTCAACGGTCGAGGTCGATCGTGCGCCGGAGGGCGACGACCGCGAGGTCACGATCGAGATTCGCAAGGGCGTGCGCGAGCCCGTGGGCGTTGGTGCCCAGGGTGAGCTGGAGGAGGGCGGCGCTGACCAGCCCGGCGGCGAGAGCCCTGCCGGCGGCAACCTGCCCGACGATCCCGACGTGCTGCCCGACGTTCCGGACGCCCCGCCGGCGCCGGAAGCGGACGAGAGCTAGAGCCAGGAACCGGCCGGCCGCCGGCGCGGGGCGCTAGACGCCGCGCCGGCGTTCGCAGGTCGCCTTGTCGCGGCCGGGTCCGCCGTTGCAGCTGTCGCTGCCGCTGCCGCCCTTGAGCCTGTCCTTACCGCTGCCTCCGGCCAGCTTGTCCTTGCCGCTGCCGCCGTCGAGAGCGTCGCTGCCGCTCCCGCCGGTGAGGCTGTCCTTGCCGCTCTGGCCTGAGAGTCGGTCGTTGGAGGAGCCTCCGTCGAGCCTGTCGTTCCCGCTGCCGCCGGCGATCCTGTCCTTGCCGTTCTGGCCGTAGAGGCGGTCGTTGCCGGAGTCGCCGCTCACGGTGTCCTTGCCGTCCCCCGCGCAGATGATGTCGTTGCCGCGGCCGCCCGCGATCCTGTCGTTGCCGCCGAGCGCCACGATCACGTCGGCACGGCGGGTGCCCTTCAGGCGGTCCGACCTGGCGGTGCCGACGATCGTGGCCTTCTTGCCGGCGCAGCGGGGCACCTTCTGGCTGCCCCCGCCGCCCGGTCCGCCTCCGCCGCCCGGTCCGCCGCCCCCGCCGCTGGGCCCGCCGCCCGAGGCGGGAGTGTCGCCCTGAAGACGCGCCACGGCCACGTTGTCCGAACTCGACGCGTTTCCGCCGACGATCACGATCCGGCCGTCCTCCTGAATGGCCATGCCGATGGCGTGGTTGATGCCCGCGGGAATCTTGACCTTGCCACTCCCGTGGAAGGTGGTATCGGGGGTTCCGCCGGGCTGGAGCCGGGCCACCGCCGCGTGGGAGTCGCTCTCCGCCCCAACGAGGATCTTGCCGTTCGCCTGGAGGGCCACCGAGGTGCCGTAGTCGTTGCCTCCGAAGTCGATCCCCGTGGCGCCATCGTCATCGAACGAGGTGTCCGGCGAGCCGTCGGCATTCAGCCGCGTGACCCGGGCGTCACCACCGCCGTACCCGACGATCACGATCTTCCCGTCGGGCTGCACCGCCACGGCCCTCGCGAGGTCGCCGGACGACCCGCCCAGCAGCACCCGGCCGTCGCCGTCGAAGCTCGTGTCCGGCGTGCCGTTCGCGTTCAGCCGGACGACGGGGAGGTGGTTGGCGCCGGTGGCGGTGGTGTAGCCCACGATCACCACCTTGCCGTCGGACTGGAGCGCCATCCCGAAGGCGTAGTCGTTCCCGCCGAAGTCCACGGCCGCCGTCCCGGCGCCGTTGAAGGTCGGATCGGGCGTGCCGGTGTCGGCGGACAGGCGGGTCACCGCCATGTTCGCGGGCGCGACGCCGCCGTACCCGGCCACCAGGATCTTCCCGTTGGGCTGGATGGCCACGGCCTGGGAGGAGTCGTCGCCGCCGTACTCGAGCGTCCTGACGCCCGCGACCCCGAAGCCGCTGTCGGGCGTGCCGTCGGCGGCCACCCGCACGATCACCGCTCGCTTCTCGACGCTGGTATCGCCCACCGCAACGATCTTCCCGTCGGGCTGGAGTGCCACCGCGTGTCCCTGTTCGAGGTCTCCCAGGGCGAAGGCCTCCTTGCCGTCGGCGGAGAACCCGTCGTCGGGGGTCCCGTCCGGATTGAGGCGGCCGATCCCCAGGTCTCGGGGCTCCCCGAAGCCGGTGCCCACCACCACGATCTTGCCGTCGGGCTGGATGGCGAGGGCCTCCCCGGCATCGGCGGGGCCACCCCAGTCGACGGTGGCGATGCCGTCGGTGCCGAAGGAGGAGTCGAGATCGCCGGGTGCGGCCATGGCCACGGCGGCCAGGAGCACGAGCCCGAGGACCGCGATTGCCAGTGCCCGGATGCTGAATCGCCCTCTGAGAGATGCTTGCGCGCGGTCGGTCACGTTGTCCCCTATACAGGTAGCGCCAGCGCACGGTTGCGGTCGGGCCCCTGCCCTACGCGCGACAAGCTCTTTCGACCCAGAAGTATGTGCCCCGTTCGCCGTACGCGCAACGGGGAACCGGACGCGAGGCCGCTCAGGTCCGGCTCGTGACCACCACGCGGGCGCCCAGGGCGGGGATCATCGTGACGTTTCGGTGCCGCGCCCGCTCCGGCTGCGGATCGGGTGCCACGAGGTCCGTGCGCCTGGCGATGGTGTCGAGCACCACGCGCTGCTCGGCCATGGCCAGCGCGGCGCCGAGGCAGCGCCGGATGCCGCCGCCGAAGGGGATCCAGCTGTAGGTGCCGGGCTTGCGCCCGACGAAGCGCTCGGGCCGGAACGCGTAGGGCTCCGGGTACACGTCCTCGCGGTGGTGCACGAGCAGGATGCTGATCAGCACCGAGCTGTCCCCGGGCACGCCGTGCTCGCCGAGCCGCCAGGGCACGGTCACGATGCGGCCGATGATCGGGATCACCGGACGGGAGCGCATCGTCTCGTGGATCGTGGCCTCCACGTAGCCATCGGGATCCTCACCCGAGCGGGTCACCTCGCGCAGCCGGTCGTAGGCCTGCGGATGGCGGACCAGGCGCTCGAAGGCCCAGGCCAGCGAGTTGGCGGTGGTCTCGTGGCCCGCGAGCACGAGCGTGAGCAGCTCGTCCCGGAGCTCACCGTCGGTCAGGCGCTCGCCCTCCTCGGTCTCGGCGTCGAGTAGCAGCGAGAGGATGTCGGTGCCGCGCTCGGCCCGGCGCCGGGCCTCGATCACCGCGTACACGTGGCGGTCGAGGTACGAGAGCGCGGCCTTGGTCACGCCCACGGCCTCGTTCTTGCCCGCGTTCGCCAGCTCGAAGACCTGAGCCTCGGGCCGGGTGGAGAGGTTCACCAGCACTCGGATCGCGCGGCGGAACCCGTGCTCGGGAGTTCCCGGCGCTGGCCGGCCCTCGATGCCGAAGATGCCGGCCATGATCACGTCGAGGGTGATGGCCTGCATCCGCGGCGCGAGCGCGAACGGCGTGCCGATAGGCCAGCGGTCGATCTCGCGGTCGGCGGCCTCGGCGATCATCCGCGTATAGCGCTCCACGGCCTCGCCGTGGAACGGCGGAAGCAGCAGCTTGCGCTGGCGCATGTGGCGGGGTCCGATGGCCGTTAGCACCGAGTTCGGGCCCACGATCGGGCGAAGGGAGGACTCCCCGGCGATCGACGGCGCCTGCTCGGGCCTGGCGGTGAAGAGCGACTTCACGTGGTCGGGGTGCGACGTGACCGCCACCACGTCGCGACGGCCCGCCAGCGTGTCTATGCGGAAGACCTCTCCCAGCTCGCGGTGGGAGCGCGTCATGAACTCGATCTGGCGGATGCCGACCCGCAGCGTCTGGAGCGCCTTTGGGAGCTCCACCCGCGGCGGCAGCGGGGGCAGCGCCTCACCGTCGGCCAGGGGCCCGGCGGGGGAGGGTGCTGCGGCCTGTTGCTCGGCCAGGGGCTCTGCGGTCATGCTCATCTCGTGCTCCAGATCATGGCGGATACCTGGCCGGAGTCCTAGCGCCCCCGCGGCTTGGTGAGGCAGGTGGTGGCCACGTAGCGGCCGGGCAGCGGCGTGCGCTCCAGCGGAAAGGCCAGGTCGCCGTTCAGTGCCCAGAGGTCGGTGGGCCGGTCGGCCAGGCCCCAGGGCGGCGGCCAGTTCGTCACGTGGGACTCCTCCAGCGCCATGATCAGCGCATCGGCCACCGCGTCCACCCCGGCGCGCCGGAACGGCCGCCTCTGGCGGAACCTGACCACGCAGTGGTGGGAGGGGACGATCTCCCGGACCTCGGAGTGCTCGATGCGGGCGATGCGCTGCACGGCCCGTGAAGGATGACGGCGTGCGGCGGGGCGTAGGGTCCGTCCAATGGAAAGGGTGGAGATCAAGGTCCGCGACAGCGGGCCCTACAAGGTCACGGGGCCGATTCGCCTGATCGACGCCGACGGCAGCGAGTACGACCTCGGCGACGACGGCAAGCCGATCGTGCTCTGCCGCTGCGGAGCGTCGACCACGAAGCCGTTCTGCGACAAGACCCACTCCAGGATCGGGTTCGAGGCGGCCGAGCGAGCGCTGGCCGCCCCGAACGACGACTAACCGGCACGTGCTAGGAGGAGCGCAGCCCGGGGCGGCGAGGAGCGGAGCCCGATCGGTGATCGGGCGAGCACCGCAGTCAGGTCCTCGGGCGAGCACCGGACTACGGATTCTCGGCGGGCTCGGTGATGCGGATGTGGTTCCCCCACGGATCGCGGATGGCGCAGTCGATGCCGTAGAAGCGCTCGACGGGCTTCTGTGTGATCTCCACTCCCTTGTCACGCAGGTCCTCGTAGGTGGCGCGGCAGTCCTCGGTGGTGAAGATCGCCATTCCCACCGCGCCCTTGCCGAGCAGCTCGCGCACCTGGGCGGCGGTGTCCTCGTCCATCGCCGGGGGGCCGGGAACCTCGAGCAGGATCTCCCGGTTCGGGTCGCCGGGGACGTTCACGGTGAGCCAGCGCATGAACTCGAGGTCCACGTCGCCGTTCACCTCGAGGCCGAGCTTCCCGACGTAGAAGTCCAGTGCCTCGTCCTGGTCGAGCACGTAGAGGTGTGAATGTGTGAGTGCGTTGAACATGGGGTCAACCTAGCCCGGCGCGCGCAGCAAGTCTTCTCCGAAAGTGCTCGATGGGCGGTCCCAGATCGCCGCCATGCAGCCCGGCACCCCCGCGCGTATCGCCGCCCTCGGCGCCGCCTGCTCTCGCTCTCGGTAGGCACGGGGCGGGATGCCCACGATCTCGCGGAATGTGCGGCTGAAGGTCCCGAGGCTGGAGAAGCCCACGTCCAGGCAGATCTCGGTCACCGGCCGGTCCGTCTCGCGCAGGAGGGTCATCGCGCGCTCGAGCCGCCTGCGCTGCAGGTAGCGGTGCGGCGTCTCGCCGAAGGTCACGCGAAAGCTGCGGATGAAGTGGGCCCGGGACAGGTGCACCGAGGCCGCGAGCGCGTCGATGTCGAGGGCGTCGGCGTAGCTGCGGTCCATCGCGTCACGGGCGCGCAGCAGGCGCAGGTTGTTCTCATGGCCCGCGGAGACGCTCACGATTCTCGCTGCTGATTCTGCCCCTGGGGCCGCTCGGCTACACCGCCGCGCCCGCCACGAAGCGCTGAAGCGCGTCGGGAGCCGGCGCGGGATCGAGCGGCAGCTCGGCGGGCCCGTGCTCGGCCAGCCAGCCCCACACGATCCGCAGCTCGTCCACCTCGTCCGCCGGCACGGGCCCACGCGCCGAGCGGGTCCGCTCCACCGCCGCCTGGGTGCGGTCCACGAGCTCGGTGTGGCCGGGCAGCGGCCCCCAGTCGGCCAGCCGCCCGCGCACGATCCAGAAGGCGTCGAAGCGGGGTTTCACCGGATGCCTCACCAGCATCAATCGCGGCGCCGAGTGGGTGGCGCGTAGGATCCCCTCGAGCCGCTCCAGCACCCAGGCCAGACGGCCCCGCCTGCGCAGCAGGGCGGCGGCGCGCTCGTAGCGCCTGCCGGCGGAGGCCTCCTCGATGCGGCGGTCGATCTCGCCGAGCAGCTCCTGGCCGGGCTCCGCGCCCTCGAAGTGGGCCAGCGCCGCATCGAGCTGGCGGCGATAGGCGTTCGGGTCCAGGTCGCCGAGGCAGGGGGATACGCAGCGGCCCATCTGCCCGTAGGCTGAGCGATGCTCGCGCAGCTTCAGGGACCGGCCGCAGTGGCGCAGCCGGTAGAGCGACGTGAGCTGGTCGGCCAGCTCCCCGGCCAGCGCCCGGCTGCCCAGCGGACCCACGTTCACGGCGTTCCCCACGGCGGGTTCCGCGGCCACCTCCAGCACCGGGTAGGGAATATCGAGACGACATCGCAGGAACACGTGGCGGTCGGTGCGCTTGAGCTTGCGGTTGCCCGCCGGCTGCCATTTCTTGATCAGCCGGTTCTCCAGCACGAGCGCGCCCAGCTCCGAGTTGGTGGGGCGGTAGTCCACCACCTCGGCCCTCTCGGTCCAGCCCGCGGGGGCGCAGAAATGCGCACGTGCCCGGGAGCGGAGCGACACCGACTTGCCCACGTAAAGCGGGCGGCCGCGGTCGTCGCGGAACACGTACACGCCGGGGTCGTCGGGCAGCGTCGAGAGGTCGGGGCGCTCGGACCTGGGGATGGCCTCCCCGGGCTCGGTCTTGCGCGCGCGGCGGCGCGAGCGGAGCATGTCCAGGGCCTCGCCGACGGTCACCGCGTTCGCGCACAGCCGGGGGAAGAGGGCGCAGAACACGCGCGCACAGGTGAGGGCGTCCGGCAATGCGCGGTGCACCTCGTGCACCTCGATGCCGAGCGCGTCGGCCAGCTGTGCCAGCCCGCGCTTGCGTGCCAGGGGGGCGAAGCGCCGGGCCAGGGCGACCGTGCACAGGGCCGGCGGGCCGGGCCAGTCGAGGCCGGCGCGCTCGAACGCCTGGCGCAGGACGCGCGTGTCGAAACGGGCGCTGTGCGCCACCAGCACCCGCCCCTCGAGGAGCGCGGCGATCTCGGGCAGGACCTCGTCCAGCGAGGGGGCGCCGTCCACCATCCCCTGCGTGATGCCCGTGAAGCGCTGGATGCCCCTGGACAGCGGACGCTCCGGGCGCACGAGCGAGTCGAAGGTCTCGTGCAGCTCGCCCCCGCCGACCAGCACGGCCCCCACCTCGGTGATCTCGCAGAGGTCGCCGCCGAGCCCGTTGGTCTCGGTGTCGAGCGCCACGAACTCCGTGCCTGCGATTGGTTGCTCGAGCAGCTCCACCGAGCCGATGCAATCTACGCCGGCGGACGGATGGAAGGTGGTCTTGCAGGGAGGAGCGGAGGCCCGATCGGGAGTGCCTGGCTGGGGTGCTCGCTCGATCGGCGATCAAGCTGCGCTCCTCGCCGCGGGCCGGAGCACCGCACCACACCGTCACAGGGAGGGGGGTGAAGCCGTCCACCCTCGCGCCTAGCCTCGCTGCATGGCCCGCTCGAGCACCCTCTTCGCCTGCTCGGCCTGTGGGCACGAGAGCCCGAAGTGGCACGGCCGCTGCCCCGGCTGCGGCGAGTGGAACACCTTCGTCGAGGAGCACCGGGCCGCCGCGCCCGCGGGCGCGGGCAAGCGGTCGAGCCGGGCCCTGCGCCCGGTGAGGCTGGCCGAGGTGGAGGCCAGCGCCGTGGACCGCATCACCACCGGGATCGGCGAGCTCGATCGCGTCCTGGGCGGCGGGATCGTGCCCGGATCGATGGTGCTGCTCGGCGGCTCACCCGGGATCGGCAAGTCCACGCTCACCTGCGCGGCGCTCGGGAACGTGGCGTCGGCCGGCCGGCCCACGCTCTACGTGTCGGGCGAGGAGTCGGCGGCGCAGGTGAAGCTCAGGGCGCAGCGCCTCGGCCCGCGGGCACTCGGCGTCCCGATCGTCGCGGAGACCGACCTGGACACGGTGGTGGCCACCATTGAGGCCGAGCGCCCGGACGTGTGCGTAATCGACTCGGTGCAGGTGCTGAACGATCCCGGCCTGAGTGGAGCGGCGGGTTCCGTCGGCCAGGTTCGCGAGGTGGCCGGCAGGCTGATGCGCGTGGCCAAGGAACGCGGCGTGGCGGTGATCCTCGTGGGCCACGTGACCAAGGAGGGTGCCATCGCCGGCCCGCGCGTGCTGGAGCACCTCGTGGACTGTGTGCTCAGCTTCGAGGGCGAGCGCGAGCGCTCTTACCGAACCGTGCGGGCGCTCAAGAACCGGTTCGGTTCCACGAGCGAGGTGGGCGTGTTCGAGATGCGCGACAGCGGCCTCGTGGAGGTCGAGGACGCGTCGGCTCGCTTCATGGCCGAGGCCACCCGCGCGCCGGGCTCCACCGTGCTGTGCGCCATGGAGGGGTCCCGCCCGCTGCTGGTGGAGGTCCAGGCGCTGGTGGCGCCCAGCGAGCTAGCCCAGCCCCGGCGCGTGGCCAACGGCGTGGACCGCAACCGCCTGGCGCTGATACTGGCCGTGCTGTCCCGGCACGGCAACGTGCGCCTCGGCGGCAACGACGTGTTCGTGTCGATCGCCGGCGGTGTGCGCGTGGACGAGCCGGGCGCCGACCTCGCGATCGCCCTGGCCCTGGCCTCGGCGTCTCGCGGAGTGGCCGCGGACGGAGAGCAGCCCACCGCGGCATTCGGGGAGCTCGGCCTCACGGGAGAGCTTCGCCAGGTGGCCCACGCGGACCGCCGGCTGGCCGAGGCGCGCAAGTTCGGACTCACGCACGTGCTGCACCCCGGCCCGGCACTAGGCACCCTCAACGCGGCGCTTCGGGGCGGGCAGGCGGCGAGGGCAGCCTGAGCAATCCCCGGATCACCGATCCGGCTGCGCTCCTCCCCAGCCCCTGCGGCATCGGACCGCCGCAAAACGTGTCAGGCATTGAAAAAGGCTGCCTAGAGCCCAAAACGCCGCACGAAAACGGCCGATCGCGTAGAATTAGGGGTCATGCCGTTTGCCGGGGATGAAGTTGCAGAGTTCGAAGCCCGGCAAGAGCCAAGGCTGGTTCGCGCACTCGAGATGGTGGCGCCGGGCACCGCGGTAAGGGAGGGCCTGGACAACATCGTTCCCGCTCGCACGGGCGCCCTGATCTGTATCGGGGAGTCCGAGGAGCTCGGCTTTCTCCTCTCCGGCGGGGTGCGCCTGGACGTGGACTACACGCCCGCGCTGCTCTACCAGCTGGCCAAGATGGACGGGGCGATCATGCTGGCGGCCAACAGCACCAAGATTCTGTGGGCCAACGTGCAGCTGATGCCCGATCCCACGATCCTCTCGCTCGAGACGGGCACGAGGCACCGCACGGCCGAGCGCGTCTCGAAGCAGACCGACGCCCTCGTGATCGCCATCTCGGCGGGCCGGGGCGTGGTGTCGCTCTACCTCGACGGCGCGAAGTACATCCTCGAGGACATCCCGGTGGTGCTGGCCAAGGCCAACCAGGCCCTGGCCACCCTCGACAAGTACCGCAGCCGGCTGGACCAGGTGTCCACCCGCCTCACCGCGCTCGAGTTCGAGGGCGGCGTGACGTTGCACGACGTGCTCACCGTGCTCCAGCGCGCGGAGCTGGTCACGCGCATGGCGGTGGAGATCGAGCGCTACATCGTGGAGCTCGGCGCGGAGGGCCGCCTGATCGAGATGCAGCTCGAGGAGACGATGGTGGGGGTGGCCGCCGACAAGTCGGCCCTCGTCCGCGACTACATCGTCTCGCCCACCGACGAGGCGCACGCCTCCGTGCTCGACTCGCTCGCACGGCTCCCGCACCAGGACCTTCTCGACTTCGGTCGCCTGTCCGAGCTGCTCGGCTATGACCGCAAGCTCAACACACTCGACCACCCGGCCTCGCCTCGCGGCCACCGGATCCTCGGGCGCATCCCGCGTCTGCCGAGGATGGTGGTGCACAGCATCGTGAGCGAGTTCAACGGGCTTGACGAGATCCTCGCCGCATCCGACCCCGAGCTGGAATCAGTCGAGGGTGTCGGAGACCTGCGTGCGAAGGACATCCGCGAGGGCCTGCGCAGGCTGCAGGAGATCAATCTCGTGGACCGGTATCTACAAACGTGATGGGAACGCGGCGATCACGCCGCAATACGTAGGAGGGCATCATTAGCGACGCAGTCATCGAGCAGGAAATCATCGAGGACCTCGAGATCGAGCGCCCGCCGGCGATCTACGAGATCGGTGACCAGGTGGTCTACCCCCACCATGGCGCGGGGAAGGTCCTCAAGAAGGAGCTGAAGGAAGTGCTGGGCGAGAAGCGCCAGTACCTGACCATCCAGATCCTTCACAACAACATGACGGTGATGGTGCCGTGCGAGAACGCCGACCGAGCAGGTCTACGGCGCGTGATCGGTGAGGATGACGTCAAGAAGGTGCTGTCGGTCCTTCGCGATGACGTGAGCCAGATGCCGAAGAACTGGAACCGGCGCTTCAAGCACAACCGCGAGAAGATCAAGACGGGTGACGTGTTCGAGCTCGCCGAGGTGGTGCGCAACCTCGCCATCCGCGAGACCGAGAAGGGCCTCTCCACCGGGGAGAAGCAGATGTACACGCGGGCGAAGAAGATCCTCGCCTCCGAGCTAATGTACGCCCTGGTGATGGAGGAGGACGAGGCGGAGAGCCACCTCGAGTCCCTCATCACGGACGCTCACACGAGCAGGAACGGCGAGCCGGCCACGGCCTAGTGGCCGCGCTCTGAGCACTCCTTGTCCGTCGTCGGGATCGTTCCCGCCGGCGGCAGCGGCGAACGCCTTGGCGCCTCCGGGCCCAAGGCGTTCGTCGTCTGTGCCGGAAGGCCCATGGTCGACTGGAGCCTGGCCGCCCTCGCCGACGCCTGCGCGCGGGTGGTGGTGGCGGTTCCGGCAGGCCACGAGCAACCCCCCGACCGCGTGCGCGGAGGTGACTGGCGCTCCGAGTCGGTGCGCAACGCCCTGGACGCGGCGCCCGAGGCCACGGTGGTGGTGGTGCACGACGCCGCGCGACCGCTGGTGACCCCTGAGCTGGTGGCCCGCTGCATAGACGCCCTCGAGGGCGCCGACGCGGCGATCGCCGCCGCCCGCGTGACCGACACCGTGAAGGAGGCAGGTCCCTCGGGGCTGGTGGAGCGCACGCTCGAGCGCGACCGTCTATGGGCGGTGCAGACCCCGCAGGTCTTCCGGGCCGACGTGCTGCGGCGGGCGCTCGACGCCGGTACCGAGGTTCTGGCCGCCGCCACCGACGACGCCTGGCTCGTGGAGCGCGCCGGAGGTACGGTGCGGGTCGTGGAGTCGTCCCCGGACAACCTCAAGGTCACCACCGATCTCGATCTGCGCATGGCCGAGGCGATACTCCGCTCGCGGTGCTGACCGACTACCACGTCCACCTCCGTCCCGACCGGGAGGACGCCACCGCCGAGCGCTACTTCACGCCGGCCAACGCGGAGCGTTACCGGGAGACCGCCGCCGAACGAGGGATCGAGGAGCTGGGCGTGTCCGAGCACATCCATCGCTTCTCGCAGGCGCTCGAGGTCTGGGAGCACCCCTGGTACCGGCACTGGGCCGTGGACGACCTGGACGACTACTCCCGCTTCGTGCGCGAGGACACGGACCTCCGGCTCGGCATCGAGGCGGACTTCCTTCCCGGGCGCGAGGACAGGCTGGCCAACCTGCTGGACGGGCGCCCCTGGGACTATGTGGTGGGCTCGCTGCACTTCCTGCGCGACGAGGCCGTGGACGTGCACGGGGCCGAGGGCTGGGAGGCCTGGGACATTTGGCGCTCGCAAGACCCCGAGAAGGTCTGGCGTGGGTACTTCGAGACGCTCGGAGAGCTGGCCCGGTGCGGCCTGTTCGACATCATGGCCCACCCCGACCTGGTCAAGGTCTGGGGAGGGGAGGTGCCCAGGCCCGCCGGTGACCTGCGCCGCTTCTACGAGCTCGCCATGGACGGGATTGCCGAGTCGGACGTGGCCGTCGAGGTGTCCACGGCCGGGTGGCGCAAGCCGGTCGGGGAGATCTACCCGGACCGGGCGTTCCTGGAGATGTGCCTGGAGGCAGGGCGGCCGGTGGCCCTGTCGAGTGACGCGCACGTGCCCGAACACCTCGGGTACGAGTACGAACGCGCGGTGGAGTGGCTCGGGGACGCCGGTGTGACCGAGTTGGCGGTGTTCGAGCAGCGCGAGCGGCGGATGGAGGCGATCGGATGACGGTGCGCACGGGCATGGGATTCGACTCCCACCGGCTCGAGGACGGGCGGCGCCTGATCCTGGGCGGCGTGGAGATCCCCTTCGATCGCGGCCTTGCCGGGCACTCCGATGCCGATGTGCTCACGCACGCGGTGATCGACGCCCTGCTCGGGGCCGCCGGGCTCGACGACATCGGGGCTCATTTCCCGGATACGGACGAGCGCTGGCGCGATGCCGACAGCCTGGATCTCCTGCGCCAGGTGCGCGTCCTGCTGGACGAGCGCGGTCTGGTGCCGGGGAACGTGGACGCCGTGGTGGTGTGCGAGACGCCCCAGCTGGGCACCCACCGGGCTTCCATGCGCGAGCGGCTGGCGGAGGCGCTCGGGGTGCCCGAGGGGGACGTGAACGTGAAGTTCACCACCGGTGAGGGAATGGGCTTCGTGGGACGGGGCGAGGGGATAGCCGCGCTGGCCACGGCGGCCCTCACGCCGGCCGGCTGTTCGGGCTAGAGTCCGCCCGGATGGACCGCGACGACCTCGCCTTTGCCGGGGTGGTGAGCCTGGCCGGCCAGGTCCGCGAGGGGCAGGTCTCCTCGCGAGAGCTGGTGGAGCTGTTTCTCGACCGCATCGGGCGCCTCGACCCCGCGCTCAACGCATTCCGCATCGTGATGGCGGAGCGCGCCCTGGCCGACGCCGGCCAGGCCGACGCCCGCCGCCGGGGCGGCGATACGCGGCCGCTGCTCGGAGTGCCGCTGGCGGTGAAGGACACCGAGGACCTGGCGGGGGAGGTCACACGCTGGGGCACCGCAGCGTTCAGCGAGCCCGCCACCCGTGACGGGGAGTTCGTGTCTCGCCTGCGGGCAGCGGGCGCGGTCTTCATCGGCAAGACCAACCTGCCCGAGCTGGCCATCATCGGGTCCACCGAGGGCCCGGCCTTCGGCATCACGCGCAACCCCTGGGACCTGGACGCCACGCCCGGCGGGTCGAGCGGCGGAAGCGCGGCTGCGGTGGCCGCGGGACTGGTGCCCGCCGCCACGGCCTCGGACGGCGCCGGGTCGATTCGCATACCGGCCGCCAACTGCGGGCTGGTGGGACTGAAGCCGCAGCGGGACAGGATTCCGCTCTCGCCGCTCACCGAGCACTGGTACGGGATGAGCGCGCTCGGCTTCGAGGCCCGAACGGTGGCCGACTCCGCGCTGCTGCTCGACGTGGGCGCGGGCACCGAGGACGGCCGCTACGCGGCCGCCGCCGCCCGCCCGCCGGAGCGGCTCCGGATCGCCCTCTCCGCCAAGCCCCCCGCACCGGCACGGGTGAGCTCACAGATACGCCGGGCGCTGGAGGAGACGGGCGACGTGCTGCGCTCGCTCGGGCATCACGTAGAGACGCGCGACCCCGACTACGGCCTGGCCGGCCCCAACGCCGGGATTGCTCGCTACCTCGGCGGCGTGGCCCAGGACGTGGGCCGGGTCCCGCGTCCCGACCGCCTCCAGCGGCGCACCCGCGGCTTCGGCCGGATCGGCGGGCTGATCCCCCGCTTTCAGGTCGAGCGGGCGCAGCGCGACGCTGGGGCCCACGCCCGGCGCATCGACCGCATCTTCGACGACTTCGACGTGCTGGTCACGCCCACCACCGGGAAGCCGCCCGTCGGCGCGGCCGAGTGGGAGGGGCTGGGCGCGCTGCGCTGTCTCCTCGGGATGGCGGACACCTATCCCTTCACGCCGATCTGGAACCACACCGGCCAGCCCGCGATGTCGGTGCCCGCGCCTGGGATGAGCGACACCGGGCTGCCGATGGGCATGCAGCTGATCAGCCGGCCCTCGGGAGAGGAGACCCTGCTCTCACTCGCCGCGCAACTGGAGGCCGAGGTGGGCTGGCCCGCCCGCCGGCCACCGGTGTCCTAGCGACCCGTCAGCCCTCCGGAAGCAGCCGCGTCAGCACCGAGCCCTCGAACTCCGAGGCCACGGCGTCCATGAGGATCGCGTCCCAGCGCCGGCCGAGGGCGCTCACCGCGTCGCGGCGCCGGCCGATCTCGCGGAAGCCCGCGCGCTCATAGGCACGCCGGGCCTGCGCATTGAAGTCGTAGGTCTCTAGCAGCACGTTGCGGAGGCCCACCATGTGGAAGGCCCAGTCCAGCGCGAGCCGAGTGGCGTCGGTGCCGATGCCCGACCCGCGGCGGCGGCCGAGGAAGATGCCGAACTCGCAGCGCCCGAAGGAGTGGTCGATCTGCTCGAGAGAGCACACGCCCACCGGCTCGCCGTCCTCCGTGTCGTGCACGGCGAAGCCGACGGTCACGGGACGCCGCTCGGCTCCCGCCTCGCTCATCTGCTGGAGCCAGCGCTCCTCCGCCGGCAGGTCCACCAGCCCGCGGAAGGCCAGCCCGTGCCTGACCTCGGGATCGTTCAGCCACTGGCCCAGCAGCGGCGCGTGTGCGCGGTCGAGCGTCCCGAGTGCCGCCCGGCCGCCGGTCAGAACGAACGGATGTGTCTCGTCACCCACGCCCGCATCGTGCCACGGGCCGACCTCGTCGCGCGGCCCGCGTAGCCTTCCCGCGGCATGCGCCGGGTACGCCTACAGGACACGCTCACCGGGGAGGTCCGGGAGCTCGAGCCGCGCGACCCCCCGCGCGTGGGCGTCTACGTGTGCGGGCCGACGGTCTATGCGCGCGTCCACGTGGGCAATGCGCGGCCGTTCGTGGTCTTCGCCCTGCTCACCAGGTTCCTGCGTCACGAGGGCTACGACGTGACCCTGGTCGAGAACGTGACGGACGTGAACGACAAGATCTACGACGCGGCCCGCGCCCAGGGAGTGTCCAGCGAGGAGCTGGCCCGGGCCATGACCGCCTCGTACGTGGAGGACACGGACCGGCTCGGGCTCGGGCGGCCCGACCACGAGCCCAAGGCCAGCGAGACCATCGGGGCGATCGTGGCGCTGATCGCGGACCTGGTGGACTCGGGCCACGCCTACGAGGCGGGCGGCGACGTGTACTTCAGCGTGGGCAGCTTCGCCGGCTACGGGAAGCTCTCCAACCGCCCGCTCGACGAGATGAAGCAGGGGGAAGGCGACGACCTGGGGCGTCTCAAGCGCGCGCCGCAGGACTTCGCGCTCTGGAAGGCCACCAAGGAGGTCGAGGACACGAGCTGGGAGTCGCCCTGGGGCCGCGGGCGCCCGGGCTGGCACATCGAGTGCTCCGCCATGGCCGAGAACCTCCTGGGGGCGGACTTCGAGGTGCACGGCGGCGGCTCCGACCTTGTGTTCCCCCACCACGAGAACGAGATCGCCCAGACCGAGGCGGCGCGCGGGCTTCCCCTGGCCCGGGTCTGGATGCACAACGGCATGATCGAGATGGGGACCGAGAAGATGGCCAAGTCCGTCGGGAACATCTTCCTGCTCCACTCCGCACTGGACGAGTTCGGCCCTGAGCCGCTTCTCATGTGGCTCGTGGGCTCGCACTACCGCAAGCCAATCGCCTTCTCCGAGGCTGCGCTGCGCCAGGCCGAGGCGGGGGTGCGCAGCGTGCGCGAGCTGGTCCGGCGGCTGGACCCAGGTGCCGCGGCACCCGAGGACCTCGATCCCGTGGTGGAGCGCTTCTTCGACGCGCTCGCGGACGACTTCAACACCCCGGAGGCACGGGCGGCGCTCTACGACTGGATGGGAGAGGTCAACCGCCGTCTGGATGCCGGTGAGCGCCTGGCCCCCGGCCGCCTCTCGGAGATGCTTCAGGCCTTCGGGCTCGAGCGGCTCCTGGAGGCCGAGGCCGAGGCCCCGGCCGAGATCCGGGAGCTGACAGAGCGCCGCGAGCAGGCCCGCGCCGCCCGCGACTTCGCCGCCGCCGATCTCCTCCGGGACGAGCTGGCGGCGCGCGGCTGGGAGATCAGGGACACCCCCGAAGGCGCCCGCCTCGTGCGCGCGGGCTGAGCGGGCCCGCGGCCGGATGATCGTGTACGGCCGCAACCCCGTGCGCGAGGCGCTGAGGGGCCGGCGCTCGGTGAGCCGGGTCTGGGCCACGGAGGGCGCCTCGGCGGAGCCCTGGCTGCGCGACGTGGAGCCGGCCGTCGTCCCCGCCGGGGAGGTCGAGCGGCTGTGCGGCTCGCCGGAGCACCAGGGCATCTGTGCCGATGCGGGGGACTACCCCTACGCCGACCCGGGATCGCTGCTCAACGCCGAGGACGCGCTCGTGATCTCTCTCGACCAGGTCCAGGACCCGCACAACCTCGGTGCCGTGGCCCGTGTGGCCGAGGCCGCCGGCGTCTCCGGGCTCGTGGTGCCGGAGCGGCGCTCGGCCTCTGTCACCCCGGCGGCGTGCAAGGCCTCGGCCGGGGCGGTGGAGCACCTGCCCGTCGCACGGGTGCGCAATCTGGCCGACTGGCTCGTGTCGGCCAAGCAGGCCGGGGCCTGGGTCTACGGGGCCGACGCGGCCGGCGAGGTGCGGTACGACGAGCCCGACTACAGCGGGCGTGTGGTGCTGGTGCTGGGCTCCGAGGGCAGCGGCCTGCGCACCCGGGTGGCCGCCGCCTGCGACCAGGTGGTGGCGCTGCCCGTGCGGGGGCGGGTGGGGTCCCTGAACGTGGCCACCGCGGCGGCGGCGCTCGTGTACGGCATCTTGCACCTGCGCCGTCCCCTTGACAGGGCTCCATAACTTCCATATCTTCCCCGCGGATCAGGCTGAAGTCGAGCTTTAGGGCGAGACTCTCAGAACAACCTGGCGCCAGGGGAGGTAGCGCGCCACCGAGCTTTCAAGGGCTTTTTGCCCGAGAGGAGCATGGATGGCAACTTCCGCATCGCCCAGAACTGTCGCAACCCGGCGCCCAGCCGGGACTAGATCTAACCCTGAAGGTGAGCTTGATGATCACTACCTGATCGCTCTCGCCAAGCAGGGAAAGAAGGACGCCTACGACCGCATCGTGAAGCGCTACCACGGCTTCGTGCGCCTCAAGGCCTCCTCCTACTTCCTGATCGGCGGGGACTCCGACGATCTGATCCAGGAAGGGCTCGTGGGGCTCTACAAAGCGGTTCGCGACTACCGGACCGATCGCGAGTCGAGCTTCCGGAACTTCGCGGAGCTCTGCATCACGCGGCAGATCATCACCGCGGTGAAGACCTCGACCCGCAACAAGCACACCCCGCTCAACGAGTACGTGTCCTTCTCGCAGACCCCCGCGGCAGGCGGCGGGGACGGCGATCCGACGCTCGACGAGCTGCTTCCCGGCCCCACGGCGCACGACCCGGCCAACCAGGTGATCTCCAGCGAGGAGCTGCACAGCCTGGTGAATTGCCTCTCGAGCGTGCTTTCCGAGCTCGAGAGCTCCGTTCTGTCGCTCTACCTCGACGGCTACAGCTACGAGACGATCGCCGAGCGCCTGGCCTGCGACACCAAGACCGTGGACAACGCGCTCCAGCGCGTCAAGCGCAAGGTGGGCGCTCATCTGGCCACGCGTGAGGTGCTCAACTAGGGCTCCTCAAGGCCTCCCACGCGGGGATGAGGGTCGCGTCTGGACGGATGTTCGACTCCCCCGCGCCGGGCTCAGACCGCTCTCGATAGGGCGTCGATGCACGCGGTATGCCCATCCGCCCCGCCCTCGTCCTTTTCCTCGCAGCGCTCTTCGCGATCTGCGGCTACCGTGTCCAGGTACAGCTGGCTGAGGCTTCAGCCAGCGTGCCCAGCCAGCCGGCGGTGGCCCCGCAGACGCCGGTCGATCCCGCGCCGGCCCCCGCCCCCAAGCCCGCCCGCCCGGCGGGACACGAGCTGCTGACGGTCAGCGGTCAGGTGGCGCTCCGGCAGCAGCCCGGTGGCAACGCGGTGGCCGTGGTAGGCCCCAAGACCGAGTTCGGATCCCAGCGGGTGCTGAGCGTGGCCGCAACCCGCGGCCGCTGGCTCGGCGTCGTCACCGACGAGCAGCCGAACGGCAGGCTCGCCTGGGTGGACCGCAAGAGCGCGGGTCTCAGCACCAGCCGCACGACGGTCTCGCTGCACGCCGACCTCTCGGAGCGCACTCTCGAGCTCCAGCGCGGCGGCAAGACCCTCAGGAGCGTGAAGGTGGCCGTCGGCAACTCGAGCTCCCCCACGCCCCCGGGCCGCTATGCGGTGACGGACAAGATGCCGGGCAGCCGCTACGGCGCCTACTACGGCTGCTGCATCCTCGCGCTCAGCGGCCACCAGGTGAACCCGCCGCCCGGATGGACCGGCGGCGACCGCCTGGCCGTCCACGGCACGGACAATCCGGCCACCATCGGCACGCCCGCCTCGGCCGGCTGCCTGCGGGCCTCGGATGCCGACCTCCAGGCTCTGACGGACGCGGTGCCGCTGGGCACGCCGGTCTTCGTCACTTCCTAGTGGACTGCGGCAGGGCAGCTGGTTTCCGCGCCTCGCAGGACGGGTATGGGGATCTTCCATTCCCTGTGGAGGAGGAAGAAATGATCGGAATTCTGTTGACGGTGGTGCTGGCGATCATCGTGTTCGTGATCCTCAACATGTTCTCGTTTATCCTGGCGATCATCGGCGCGGTGCTCGTGCTGCTCGCCGGAATCCCCTCGGGCGGCTTCGGTTTCGGCAGCCGTTACGGCGGCCGCGGCGCCGTCTGACTCCGGGCTCCGGGCGGCCCCGGGCGATCCGGGGCCGGCCGTGAGCGGCCGACCGTTGCCGCTCCGCCGGTGCCGGAGTAGATTCGCCCTCTCATGCGACTCGTGCGCATCGCGCTCGTGGCCATCGGAGCGTTCGTGGCGACGGCGTCACCGGCCCAGGCGTACGTGACGCTCTTTCCCGACTGCGTGGCGAAGTCGGACACCGACGTTCACGGCCGGTTCGGCCTGTATCCGTTCAACTACTACGAGCCTGTGGACGCCGGGTTCTTCGAGAGCGTCAACGACTCGGCCGGCAACTACGTGGACTCCTCCTACCGCGATGTGAGGCTGGGCTACACCAACGGCAGTGGCGCCGGCGAGTACAGCTTCACCTTCAAGCTCGCGGCCAACCAGCAGCCGGGGCTCTACACGGTCACCGCGTACGGAGATGTCGGGGACGTCGAGGCCGAGAGCACGACGCTAAGGGTCGGAGGCTGCGACTCGGTCCTCTTCGGCAAGACCTCCCAGGGAGGCGCCTTCAGCGGCATGAGCGCCGACGCCAAGCGGGCATCTCCGTTCACCCTCTTCGCTCCGGCCACGGCGAGCAGGGTGTACGCCTACGTCGACGGCAAGGGCAGCGCCGGCGGCTCCCAGGTGGTGCGTGCCGTGCTCTACAGGAACGCGGGCGGGCCTGGGTCGCTGGTCACGCGGAGCTTCGCGGTCACGATCCCGGCAGGGGCGAGCGGGCACTGGCAGCCCTTCTACCTGGCCCCTGCCGTGAGCCTGAGCCCCGGCAAGTACTGGCTCGGCCTCCAGTCCGGAGCCACCCACGGCGTCGCCCGGTTTGCATGGGACTCACAGCCGAAGGCACGCCAGTTCAACCTGGACGCGTTCGCCGATGGGTCGAGCAGCGCGTTCGGCCCCGCGGCGGTCGACGATCAGCTGATGTCGATTTACGCGATGGGCTCCTACTAGGGGTGGTCCGGTGCTCGCCCGATCACCGATCGGGCAGCGCTCCTCCCTGGCATGGACCTGTTCCAAGCCGGAGGCGGGAATCGAACCCGCGCCACCCGGTTTACAAAACCGGTGCTCTACCCCTGAGCTACTCCGGCGCTCTCGCCGAGCGTAGCCCGGCCGGACGCTCGACGTTCAGCGAGCTTCGGCGCCGGCTGCGCCGGCGGCGGCGTGTTCGATGTTGCCGTGGCCGTTCGAGGCCACGGGCACGTCCTCGAGGGGCTCGAACTCGCCCTCGGCGTTGAGGCGGCGCTCCAGCTCTCCCATCACCAGCCCGAACAGCAGGTGACGCCAGGTGGCCTGGGCGAACGCGCGCCGGTTGCGCCACAGCGGCTCGAGCTCGGAGCGGGCGGGGTGATAGCGGTCCACGAGCATTCCCAGCGGCCAGAAGGCGAGGTGCTCGGAGAGGCCGGCCAGGGCGCCGACGGCGGTGGGCGGGCCCGGCGCGAACGGCCGGACGAGTGAGTAGAGGGCCCCGAACACGGCCCCGTTGGCAACGTGGATGGCCGTGCCGGCGCCGGGCCAGGCCGGTCCCCGGGTGGCGAGCTTGCCGAGCAGCTCCACGTCGTCGTAGTTCGAGCCGAAGACCTTCTTGTCGAGTGGCTGCTGAGCGGCCCAGATGGCGGCCGCGGCCGCTCCCGCCGCTGCACCGTTCACCGTCCGCCTGAACTCGATCACACCGGCAGCGTAACGGGAGAGGGGGCGGCGGGTAGCTGAGGCGATGGCACTCGTGCGCAAATTGTGGGCTCCGCGCCCGTTGGAGCTCTATCACGCGCGTACTCGCACGCGTGGGGTGAACTCGCCGGTGTACTGGTTCGTTCGCGCCTTCGCCCAGCCCGCTCTGATGCTCTACTTCCGGCTGGCGCGAAACGGCCACCGCCACGTGCCCTCCGGCGGGGTGATTCTCGCCTCCAACCACCGCAGCTTCCTCGATCCCTTCGTGCTCGGCTGCTGCGTTCGCCGCCCGATCTACTTCGTGGCCAAGGAGGAGCTGTTCAAGAACCCCCTGGCGGGCTGGACCCTCAATTGCCTCGGCGCGTTCCCGCTCAGGCGCGGCGCGTCCGACGAGGAGTCGGTGAAGACCTCGCTGATGCTTCTGGAGCGTGGCCGGGTCGTGGTGATCTTCCCGGAGGGCACCCGGGTCACGCGCGGCTCGCTCAAGCCCCCGCGCCGGGGTGTCGGCCGCCTGGCGCTCGAGAGCGGCGCTCCGGTTGTGCCGGTGGCGGTGAGCGGGAGCGAGCGCGCCCGGCGGGGCTGGCGGATCCGGCCGGTCAAGGTGCACCTGCGCTTCGGCGCGCCGCTCACCTTCCCGCGCGTAGAGGAGCCCTCGCCCTTCCTGGCGGGCGAGGTGACCGAGCGCATCTGGCCGTGTGTCGCCCTTCAGTGGGAGTGGCTCGGCGGCCTGCCGCCGCTGCGCACCGCCGTGGTGGTGGGCGCGGGATCGATGGGCACCGCCGTGGCCACGGTGCTCGCGCGGGCCGGCCTCGAGGTGAACCTCACCTGTCGTACGCGCGACCAGGCCGCACGCATCTCCGCCGGGCGCGAGAACTCCGACCACCTGCCCGGCGTGGAGCTCGATCGCCGCATCGAGGTGAGCGCACTGCGGGACGTGGAGCTGGTCGGCGTGGACCTGGTGGTGCTGGCCGTGCCCTGTCGCGCACTGCCCGCGGCGGTGGGGGACATCGGCGCTCACATGGGAGAGCGCAGTGCCGTGCTCGTGGTGTCCAAGGGACTGGTGCCGCCGCTCGGCACCACGCCGTCGGCCTTCGTGGCCGAGCGGGTGCGCGCGCGGGCCGTGGCTTCGCTGGCCGGTCCCGCCCACGCGCGCGAGACGGTCGAGCCCGGAGCCTCGGTCGTCCTGGCCACCCGCGACGCGGAGCTCCTGCGCCAGCTCGGCGAGGTGCTGCAGGCCGGGGGGCTCACGGTGGACACGACCGACGACGTGACCGGGGCCGAGCTGGCCGCGTGCGCCAGCAACACGGCCGCGCTCGCATCCGCGGCGGCCGCGGCCCGGGGCGAGAGCCTGGCCGGCGCCGCGGCGGGTCGCATCTTCTCCGAGGTTCACGCCCTGGCGGTGGCGAGCGGCGGCCGGAGCGAGACCTTCACCGGGCTCGCCGGCGCCGGGGACCTCCTGGCCACGGCCATCGCTCCCGAGAGCCACGACCACCGGGCGGGCGAGACGGTGGGGGCGGGCATGGCTCCGCGCGCCGTGGAGCAGATGCTGGAGCGGACGGCCGAGTCGCTGGCCACCGTGTCGCTGCTGGGCCTTGCGTTCGAGCGCGAGGGGATCGAGGCGCCGGTCACCACGGGTCTGAGCCGGGTGCTGGAGGGCGAGGCCTCCCCCGAGCAGTGGCTCGAGAGCATGAGATCCACGCCGGGTGGAAGAGGCCGGCGGGCCGCCTGATCGGCCGCGCTCGCACGAGTAGGCTGCGCATGGTTGGAAGAGGTTGCGGACAAGCAGCGCCTGGACCGGGATTTCACCGATCTCTATCGCGCGCACCTGCGCGACGTATACAGCTACGCCTACTACCGGATCGGCAACCACCACGACGCCGAGGACCTGACGGAGCAGACGTTTCTCCAGGCCTACCGTCACTTCGCGCGTGCGCAGCGCGAGTCGAACGGGCGGCCGCTGCGGCCGTGGCTGATCCGGATCGCGCACAACCTCGCGGCCAACTACTACCGCGACCGCTCGCGGCGCCCGCTCACGCAGCTGGAGGACGCCGCCGTGCTCACCGCCCCGCACGACACCGAGACGTTGGTGGAGGGCCGGGAGCAGGTCAAGGAGGTGCTGGAGGGCGTGTCGAAGCTGCCCGACGACCGGCGCGAGGCGCTGATCATGAGGTTCGCCCTGGGCATGGACAACCGGGAGATCGCCACCGCCCTCGACCGCTCCGAGGGGGCGACGAAGGTGTTGATCCACCGAGCCATCAAGCAGCTGGAGCAGCGGCTCGGAGAGGAGGACGATGACTGACGGCGAGCGCCTGGAGCACCTGCTCCGCTCGGCCCTGGTGCCGCTGGACCCGCCCGAGCGCCTGACCGACCGGGTGGAGCGCACCCTCTCCGAGCTCACCGAGGCCGCGGCGGTGGAGCTGACCGATCTGGACCCCGCCGCCATGCGCGACCCGCGCAACTGGGCGCGGCCCGCGGCCGCGGCCGTGGTGGGCACGCTCGCGGGCGGCGCGCTAGTGGTGGTACGAGCCCGCCAGCGCCAGCGCAAGCGCCAGGGGAGCAGCCTGAAGTCGCTGGAGCGCGCGGTGCGCGACGCGGCAGGCGACGTCGAGCGCCGCTTCAGAGGCTAGGGAGGAGCGGAGCCCGATCGGTGATCGGGCGAGCACCGGACCGTGCCTTAGACCGTGCTGGGCGCCTGGCTCGCCGGGGTGGCGAATCCCGCGGCCACGCCCGCGAAGCCGATCGCCATGTGCACCACGTTGTCCCCGGTGTTCACGGGGATCAGGTTCACGATCTCGCCGCCGTTGCCCGCGGCGAAGCCGAACAGGGCGATCACGAGGTAGATCGCGCCCATCCCGAAGGCGTACCCGCGCGACGCCGGATAGGAGCCCACCAGGGCGAGGCCGATCACACCGGAGGCGATGTGCAGCAGGTTGTGCCAGCCGTTCACGTCCAGGACTCCCAGCACTGCGTCGCGGGCCGTGCCCTCGCCGCTGCCGAAGCTCGCGTTGTAGAAGAAGCCGAGGATGCCGAGAACCACCAGGATGGCCCCCGCAACCAGCGCGTATGCCTGGGCAGGTGAGCGCGTCTCCATCAACGGTCAAGCTTCGCCACTGATCCATGCACCCCTTTGCCGCGTAGGAACACCACGCCGTGACCGCAGATATCCGAAACCTCGCGGACGAAGAGGTCATGCAGCTGGTTCAAGGAGGGAACCCGCGGGCGTTCGAGCTCATGTACGAGCGCCACGGGGGGGCCGCCTTCTCCCTTGCGTACCGGATGGTGGGGAACAAAGTGACCGCAGAGGACATAACGCAGGAGGCGTTCCTTTCGATCTGGCGCAGTCGCACGCGCTACGACCAGGCGCGCGGAAGCGTCCGCACCTGGGTGCTCGGGATCGTGCACAACCGCGGAATCGACGCGCTGCGCCGGGGCACGGTGCACGACCGCCGGCGTGAGTCGATGGAGGGCGTGGCCGAGCGCCTCGAGGCCCCGGAGCGCACCGACGTGGAGGCCGCCCGCCGCGAGGAGGCCCGCAGCGTCCACAGCGCGCTCGAGACGCTTCCCGCCGAGCAGCGCCGCACGGTCGAGCTCGCATACTTCGGCGGCTTCAGCCACAGCCAGATCGCCGAGCTGCTCGGCATGCCGATCGGCACGGTGAAGGGGCGCATGCGCCTCGGCCTGGAGAAGATGCGCAAGCAGCTGGCGGAGGGGTTCGCCCAGGGGGAGCTCGCGTGACCGGCCCCGACCATCCTCGCTTCCGCGACGACGTGGCCGTGTACCTGCTGGGTGCGCTGCCCGACGACGAGCTGCGCGACTTCGAGACGCACATGGAGAGCTGCGCCGATTGCCGCCGCGAGCTGGAGCACCTGCGCCCGGCGGCGGATGCCATTCCGCGCTCGGTGGAGCAGTTGGAGCCACCGCCGGGGCTCAAGCGCTCGCTGATGGACGTCGTGGAAGCCGAGGCGCGGGAGCGCGAGCCGGCACGGGCGGGCGAGTCGTGGCGAGGGCGCCTCCGCGGCCTGCTCCCGCGGACCGGCGGCCTGCGCGTGGTGATGGCCGTGAGCCTGCTCGCGATTGGGCTCGCGGTGGGGTTCGAGGTGTCCCAGCTGGGATCCGACAACACCCGGGTGGACCGCACCGTGGCCGCGAATGTGGACAAGGAGCGGGCGCCCCTCGCCCAGGCGAGCCTTCGCTACGAGGACAACGGCGCGCGTGGCGGCGTGCTGCGCACCCAGGGCCTTCCGGCGCTGGGCCGGGAGCGCGTCTACCAGGCCTGGGTCCAGCGCGACGGCCATTACGTGCCCCAGCCCACCTTCGTGGTGGGCACCGACGGCCAGGGCACCGTGGCCCTCCCGGACGACCTCAGCAAGGCGAGCGCCGTGCTGGTCACGCGCGAGCGCCGCGGGGGAGCCCAGCAGCCCAGCGAGAACCCCATCCTGAGCGTTCCCCTCTAGCCCTCGGCCGCAAATGGGAGCGTCGGGTCGCCAGCTAGTCTGAGCCGCAGTAGATGGACGTCTGTTACCGCCACCCCGGACGCGAGACCGGCGTCCGCTGTTCGAACTGCGACCGGCCGATCTGCCCGGACTGCATGACCACCACGTCGGTGGGCATGCGCTGCCCCGAGTGCGCGCGCCAGCGCACCGAGGTGCGCGGAATGTCGAGTACGGGCGGGGACCCGGTGGTCACCTACGCGCTGATCGCCATCAACGTGGTGGTGGCCCTCGGAGCGTTCCTCGGAGGGGCGAGCGCCACCTCCGGAGGGATCGGTCAGAGCCGCCTGCTCATCGACGGCTCGGTGTACCGCGCGGCCATCGCCGACGGCGAGTACTACCGGCTCCTGACCGCCGGCTTCCTGCACGTCGGCTTCTTCCATCTGGCCACCAACATGTTCTCGCTCTACATCCTCGGGCAGATTCTCGAGCCCGTGGCGGGGCGCGTGCGCTTCGCGATCATCTACTTCGTCTCCCTGATCACCGGGTCGTTCGGCGCCCTCGTGGTCACCGCGGGGCCCACGGTTGGCGCGTCGGGAGCGATCTTCGGCCTGATGGCGGCCGCGGCCCTGGTCATGCGCAGTCGCGGCATCGGGATCATGGAGAGCGGCCTGGGCATCTGGATCGGGCTCAACCTCCTGATCACCTTCGCCGTGCCCGGCATCTCCGTCGGCGGCCACATCGGGGGGCTGGTGGGCGGCGCCGCGTCCGCGTACCTGCTCTTCGACCTCGGTCAGCGGCTGCGTGTGCCGCAAGCGCTGCCCGCAGTGATGTGCGGGCTGCTCGCCGCGCTCGCCGTGGCCGGGTCGATCATGGTGTCCTCGGGGGCCTGAGCGGGCCTAGGCACGGACACGCGCGAGGTCGATCTCGATCGAGCGCCGCGAGTCCGGCGCCGGAACGAGCTCGGGATGGAGCAGGTGCGCCATGAGCTCCACGCCGTCCACGAGGCGCGGGCCGGGGCGGGAGTAGTACGCCGCGGCGTCCACCGCCAGCACGCGCGCGCCGAGCGAGGCGAGCCGGTCGCGGTGCCTGACCGTCTCGGCCGCCGCCTCCTCCGCGTAAAGGCCGCAGGGCATCGACACCACCACCTCTGGAGACGCGGCGGCCACCTCCTCCCACTCCACGGTGCGGGACCGCTCGCCCGGCAGTCCGAGCACGTCCTCGCCTCCCGCCAGCTGCACCATCTGCGGCACCCAGTGGCCGCCGGCGTAGACCGGGTCGAGCCACTCGAGCGCGGCCACGCGGGGACGCGGGGCGTCGCGCACGGCGTCCTCCACGGCCGCCACGCGCGCGGCGGCGTCGGCCACCAGGCGCTCGCCGGCGTCGGGATCGCCCGCCGCCTCGGCCAGTCGCGGCAGGTCGGCCAGCACCTCGCCGAGCGTGGAGGGGTCGAGGGAGATCACGGCCGGGCGCGTGGGCAGGCGCTCGGCCACCGCCTTCACGTCGTCGAACGACACGGCGCAGACCGCGCACACGGCCTGGGTCACGATCAGGTCCACGCCCAGCTCGGCGAGCGTCTCCTCGTCGAGCTCGTAGAGCGCCTCGCCCCGCCCGGTGCGCTCCCTCACGGCGTCGTCGATCTCGCGGGCGGACAGGCCCTCGCCGATCACGCTTCGCGTGAGATGGGGTAGGCGCTCCGCGCCGGGCGGATAATCACATTCATGGGTCACCCCGGCCACGGAGTCACCCAGCCCCAGGGCGAACAGCATCTCGGTGGCCGAGGGGACAAGTGAGGCGACGAGCACGGAGACGAGGATGGCACGTCTGAACGACGAGGAAATCGAGCATCGGCTGGCCGGCCTGGAGGGCTGGTCGCGAAGCGGCGACGCGATCGAGAAGACCTACGAGGGCGACGACTTCATGTCGTCCGTCGGCCTGGTTAACCGGCTGGCGCCGGTGGCGGAGGAGATGAACCACCACCCGGACCTCGAGATTTCGTGGAACAAGGTGACGGTCACGATCAGCACCCACTCCGAGGGCGGGCTCACGGAGAACGACTTCGTGCTGGCCGGGAAGGTCGATGCATTGGCGTAGGTGGAGGGCCTGGGGCCCCCTGCTACCCTCGCCCCCTTCGCCGATGAGCGACGACGAGCTTCCTCGAAGTAGCCGGCGCAGGGCCCCGCTCCCGGGCCCGGGCGCCTTCCAATGACAGAGCTGCTGCTGCTGGTGGGAGTGCTTGTGCTGGTGGCCGCCAACGGCTTCTTCGTGGCCGCCGAGTTCGGACTCGTGCGCGCCCGTCAGCCGCGGCTCGAGCAGATGCGGGACGAGGGCGTCCGAGGGGCCGCGCTGGCGCTGAAGCAGGTCGACGAGATCGACCAGTACCTGTCTGCCTGCCAGCTCGGCATCACCATGGCCTCGCTGGGCATCGGCTTCCTGGGCGAGCCCGCCATCGCGGCGCAGCTCGAGCCGCTGCTCGGCGACGTGGTGGGTCACGGCGTGGCCGTGGCCATCTCGATCTTCGTCGCCTACCTGTTCACCACCTCGCTGCACATCACCGTCGGCGAGCAGGTGCCGAAGATCTACTCGATCGTCCACGCCGAGAGCACCGTGCGCCGCACGGCCCGGCTGCTCGAGTTGTTCAAGACAACGCTCGGCGCCTTCATCTGGCTGCTGAACACGAGCTCCAACGCCATGCTCCGCCTGGTGGGCGTGGACCCGCGCGCGGAGTTCGACGAGGCCAGCAGCTCCGATGACCTGAAGCTCCTGATCGCCCAGAGCGCGCACGGCGGCAAGATCGACCCCGGAGAGGCCGGGATGCTGTCTGGGGTCTTCCATCTCCACGAGCAGCAGGCGCGCCAGGTAATGACTCCGATCCCCGCGGTGGTCACCGTCGACATATCTGAGGACGTGGAGACCGCGCTCCGGCGAATGGTGGACTCCGGGCACACCCGCCTGGTGGCCACCGAGGAGGGCAACACCGACCGCATCCGGGGCATCGTCCACGGCAACTCGCTCGTGCGGCTGCTGATGTCGGAGGGGCCGGAGGCTTCGATCGTGCCGGCGGTGAAGGACGCGCTCATCGTGCCCGAGACCAAGCCTCTCGACGATCTCCTGGCCGACCTTCAGCGTGAGCGTGCCTCGATGGCAGTGGTGGTGGACGAGTACGGCCGCACGGCCGGCATCGTCACGATCGAGGACATCATCGAGGAGGTGGTGGGGGAGATCGCCGACGAGACGGACCCGGCGGTGGCGGGCATCCGCCGCCTCGCCAACGGCGACTGGTGGGTCCGCGGGCACGTGCCGATCACCGATCTCCAGGACTACGGGCTCGACCTGCCCGTGGACTCGGAGGCCTACAACTCCGTCGGCGGCTATGTGTTCGGCGAGCTCGGCCGGCTGCCCAAGCGCGGGGACATGGTGCAGGCCAACGGCTATTCGGTGCGCGTGGAGTCGGTGCGCCAGAACCGCATCGAGGCGGTGCGGATCCGCGACCACGAGGACCGCGAGCCGGACGAAAGCCGGCCTCGGCCTGTGGAGGAGGCCGCGGCCACGCCGCGTGGCTTCCAACAGGAGACCCGCGAGCCCGACACCCCGTCCTGAGCTCGGCGGGCGAGGGTCTGTCCGCACCTGGGCCTAACTTCGCCCGGCATGTGGTGCGTCAAGCTGAGCGATACGGAACGTGACGCGTTGCGTGCGCTCGTGAGAGCACAGTCGGTCACGGGGAGCCGCGAGGAGCTGCCCCCCGACCTCGAGGGAGCGCTCGACTCGCTCGAGCTCGCCCGCTGGGACGACCTGCCGGAGGCCACGCTCCCCTGGGAGCGCGTCACCGAGCTGGCGGGCCAGCAGGGCATCGGCGAGGCCGACGTCGTGTGGGACCTGGCCGCGGGAATGGTGTCCCCCAGCGAGCGCCCCGCGGGCACTCCTCCGCAGGCTCAGTCGTAGTTGTAGAAGCCCTCGCCGCTCTTGCGGCCGAGCTTTCCTTCCTCGATCAGCTCGCGGACGCGCGCCGGCACATCGGCGCCGATCTGCTCGCCGATGGCCGCCGACACGTCGAGGCCGACGAAGTCCAGCAGCCGCAGCGGCCCCATGGGGTGGCCGGCCCCGAGCTTCATGCAGGTGTCCACAGCCTCGGCGTCGAGACCGCCCGCCTCGATCAGCCGCACGGCGTCGAAGAGGTAGGGGAAGAGCAGGCGGTTCACCACGAAACCCGACGAGTCGGGTACCTCCACCACGGTCTTCTCGAGCCGCTCGCAGAGGTCGCGGAAGAGCTCACGCGTGGCCGTGGTGGCCTCCGCGGGGAAGCACAGCTCCACCAGCGGCATGCGCTCCACCGGGTTGAAGACGTGGAGGGCGGCGAACCGGTCCGGGCGCCCGCTGGCCGCGGCGAGAGCCGCCACCGACAGTGACGAGGTGGTGCTGGCCACGAGCGTGGGCTCGGGCAGCACGGCATCGAGGCCGCACAGCACCTCGCTCTTGATGGCCAGGTCCTCGGTCACCGCCTCGATCGCGAACGCGCACTCCCCGAGCTCGCCCAGGTCGGTGACCACGCGCGCGTCCTCGCCCACCTCGGCGTGCGCCCGGTCCGCGGAGCGCTCGCTGCGCGCCCAGACCACCACCTCGTGATGGTCCGCCGCCACCTTGGCGAGCCCGCGGGCGATGGCGCCGCTTCCGACGATCCCGAGTTGCTCGGCCACGGCTAGGAACCTACGCCGCTCGCGCGCGTACGGCGTGAAACGGTCATGGTCGTGGGGCTCTCGATGCGCTCATGGACGGGCGTGAAACGGCTTGAGAGGGAGGGCTCGGGACGTCTGGTTGACTGGACAGTCAATCGAGTACGCTTACCACAATTCGATCGCGGAAGAAGAGGCTCGCATGAACAATGGGCACGGCCGTGAGGTCGTCATCGTCGAGGCGGTTCGCACCCCGATCGGGCGCGGTCACGCCGAAAAGGGCTACTACAAGGACACGCATCCGAACGAGCTGCTCGGCAAGACCTACACCGAGGTCATCGAGCGCGCCGGGATCGACGCCTCCGAGGTCGAGGACGTGATCACCGGTTGCGTCCAGCAGTACGGCGAGCAGATGTTCAACGTCGGGCGGAACGCCTGGCTGCAGGCCGGGCTCCCCCAGGAGACCCCCGCCACGACGGTCGATCGCCAGTGCGGCTCGGCCCAGCAGGCGGTGAACTTCGCCGCGGCGCTGATCGCCGCCGGCGTTCACGACACGGCCATCGGGTCGGGCGTGGAGCACATGGGCCACGTGCCGATGGGTGTGGGCTTCAAGTGGGTCGACGAGGTGGGCTCGCCCTGGCCGGAGGAGCTCATGGCAAGGTACAACCTCGTGCCCCAGGGCATCTCCGCCGAGATGATCGCCGACAAGTGGGAGATCCCCCGCTCCGAGCTCGACGAGATCGGCGTGCGCTCGCACCAGCTGGCCCACCAGGCCACCGAGGAGGGACGCTTCGAGCGCGAGATCGTGCCCTTCCAGGTGAACGGCGACACCTACGTCACCGACCAGGGCATTCGTCCCACCACCGACCTCGAGACGCTGTCGCAGCTGAAGCCCGCCTTCAAGGAGGACGGGAAGGTCACCGCCGGCAACGCCTCGCAGATCTCCGACGGCGCGGCAAGCGTGCTCCTGATGTCGCGGGAGAAGGCGGACGCGCTCGGCCTCAAGGCGCGTGCGCGGATCGTGGACCAGACCACGGTCGGCGTGGACCCGGTGATCATGCTCACCGGACCCATTCCCGCCACCGCGAAGCTCTTGGAGCGGAACGGGATGCAGATCGGCGACATCGACCTGTTCGAGGTCAACGAGGCGTTCGCGTCGGTGCTCGCCGCGTGGCGCCGCGAGCACAACCCGGACATGGACCGCGTGAACGTGAACGGCGGCGCGATCGCCCTCGGCCACCCGCTCGGTTCCACCGGCGCCCGCCTGATCACCACGCTGCTGCACGAGCTCGAGCGCTCCGACAAGGAGATCGGCCTCGTCACGATGTGCTGCGGCGGCGGGCTCGGCACCGGCACGCTGATCCAGCGCCTGTAGGTACGCACGTCCGCGCCGGGCGGGTTATCCGCTCGGCGCAGGGGTAGGTGAGAGGTGTGCCGGTGAGTGGCGATGGAGCTCTGCTGGTCGGCCGGTACCGGGTGCTGAGGCGCCTGGGCTCAGGTGGGATGGGGACCGTCCTGCTCTGCCGGGACGAGCGGCTTCACCGCGAGGTGGCCGTCAAGCGGCTGCACTCCGCCAGCCCGAAGGAGATCGAGTACCGCTTCGTCCGCGAGGCGCGACTGGGCGCGTCCCTGAACCACCCGCACCTCGTAACCGTGTTCGACACCCTCACCGACGACGAGGGCGTCCTGATCGTCATGGAGTACGTGGACGGAGAGGCGCTGTCCGGAGCGATCAAGCGAGGTCCCCTGCCGGCTCGGCAGGTGACTCGACTAGCCACGGAGGTCGGGAGCGCTCTCGACTACGCGCACGACAACGGGGTGGTCCACCGCGATGTGAAGCCACCCAACGTGCTGCTACGGGGCGACGGCTCGGCTCTCCTCGCCGACCTGGGCATCGCCACCGCGGCAGATGAGACCCGCATCACGCGCAGCGGAACGGTCCTCGGATCCGCCGCATACATGGCCCCCGAGCAGCTGGATGGGCACCGGGCCGGGCCGGCCGCCGACGTCTACGCCCTCGGGGCCGTGCTCTTCGAGGCCCTCACCGGAACGCGAGCACGGAAGGGTCGCACGCCGATGGAGATCGTGCAGGACGCGAACGGCAAGCCGCCGCCCGACCTCCGCGAGCACCTCCCGACGGCTCCGGCCGCAGCTGCCGACGTTCTCCGGCGGGCGCTCGACCGGGATCCGGCGCAACGCCCGCACAGCGCCGGAGAGCTGGCCTCGACGCTCGTCGCCGCCCTCGGCCAGCCCGAATCCGCGGCCCGTACCAAGCGCATGGCACGGACCGAATCCATCGGGGTGCAACCACGACACGGCCCGCGGCCGGTACCACGATCGGCGACGCCGGCCCCCGACGGGGGCCGCGGGCTTGCGGTGCCCGCGGCGATCACGGCCCTGGCGGTGGTGACGGCGGGGGTGGGCGCGGTGGCGCTCGTCTCCCAGGGGGACGGCGGTGGCGATGGCGGCGCGGGCGGCAGTACAGCCCCCGCCCCGCGGGCGGCGGCCGGCCGGCCGAAAGAGAAGAGCCCCAAGAAGAAGGAGACGCCGGTGGTGGCCGCCCCCACCGCGACGCCGGAGCCCGCCACACCCGAGGCCGGGGCAAGCGGTTCCCAGCTGAACGCGCAGGGCTTCGAGCTCCTTAAGGCAAGTCGCTACGACGAAGCGGTGCCGGTGCTGAGGGAGGCGGTGGCCAAATGGCCCGAGGGAAGCCGCGACATCGAGTACGCCTACGCGCTCTTCAACCTGGGGAAGGCGCTGAACCGCTCCGGTGACCCCGAGGCCGCGATTCCATACCTGGAACGACGCCTGACCTTCAGCGACCAGAGGGGCACGGTCCAGACCGAGCTGGATGAGGCGCGCCGGCGCGCCGGGACGCCTTAGGCCGCGACCGCGGCCGCCGAGAGCGCCTTCACGATCCGCGGCCGGTCCCCGAAGGGCACGGCGAGCAGAGTCCCCGCGCCCGCGCGCTCGTACTCGGCCAACTGCTCGTCCAGGCCCGCGTAGGAACAGCAGATGGCCGACGCCCGGATCAGCTCGGGGGTCAGTGCCTTCGCCGCGCCCATGCGGTCGCCCGCCGTGAACAGCCGCTGCACCTCGTGCGCCGCCTCGCCGTGGCCGAAGCGCTCGGCCGTCTCCACATAGAAATTCTTGTCCTTCGCTCCCATCCCGCCGAGGTAGAGCGCGAGCCAGGGCCGGGCGAGGTCGAGCGCGCGCTCCGCGTCGTCGTCGAGGCATACCAGCACGGCGGGAGCCACGTCCACGCCCGTGCCCTCGAAGGGAGCGAGCAGATCGGGCGCCCGCTCGGGGCTGAACATGAACGGGATCCAGCCGTCGGCGATCCTCGCCGCCTGCTCCACCGACTTTGGGCCGATGGCGCCGAGGTAGATCGGTATCCGCTCCTGCACCGGCTTGGCCAGCAGCTTCAGCGGCTTCCCCAGCTCGCTGCCCTCGAGCGGCAGGCGGAACTCCTCACCCTCGTATTCGAGGGGGCGCTCCCGGGCCAGCGCGAGGCGCACGATCTCCACGTACTCGCGGGTGCGGGCCATGGGGCGCCGGAAGGGCACGCCGTGCCAGCCCTCGGACACCTGCGGGCCGGACACGCCGAGACCCAGGCGGAAGCGCCCTTCGGAGAGCACGTCCAGGGTCACGGCCGCCATCGCCGTGGCCGCCGGCGTGCGCGCGGGTATCTGCATCAGAGCCGAGCCGAGGCCGATCCGCTCCGTCACGGCGGTCAGGTGCCCGAGCACCGACACCGCGTCCTGGCCCCACGCCTCGGCCACCCACACGCTGTCGAGCCCGTGGTCGTCGGCGAGCCGGGCCAGCTCGACCTGCTCCTCGGCGGAGAACCAGGGCCAGTAGGCAACGAACAATCCGACGCGCACCGGCCCATCCTATGGCCGTGCGCGAGGGGCCGGGCTGGCCCGGACCGGAGCGTCTTGCTCCCGTGCTGCGAGATAGGCTCGCCGTACGTGGCCGTGATCCTCTGGCACATCGAGGTCTCGCACTTCAACGAGAAGGCCCGCTGGGCGCTCGACCACAAGGGGATCCGGTACGAGCGCCGCGTTCCGTTGCCCGGGCTGCACGGCCTGCGGGCGCTGGTGGAGACGCGCGGCGCCCAGCGGCGGCTGCCCGTGGTGGAGCTGGACGGTCGCCGCGTCGGCGACTCCACCGCGATCATCGCCGCGCTGGAGGAGCACACCCCCGAGCCGCCGCTGTACCCGCCCGACGCCGGCGATCGGGCCCGTGCGCTCGAGCTAGAGGACTTCTTCGACGAGCAGCT
Source organism: Solirubrobacterales bacterium (assembly GCA_038323835.1). Lineage (GTDB taxonomy): Bacteria > Actinomycetota > Thermoleophilia > Solirubrobacterales > Thermoleophilaceae > JACVRW01. Next base: position 36,967 of record JBBQHI010000013.1, on the reverse strand, counting down.
CGGCCCGCAGCTGCGCCGCTTCGCCTGGCACCACACGCTCCAGGATCCCGACGTGGTGGCGCGGACGCTGTTCGCGGACGGGGACCCGGTTCGCGAGCGGCTGCTTCGCAGGAGCTACCCGGTCGCGAGCTTCTTCGTCCGCCGCGACTACAGCGTGACCGAGGAGAGCGCACGGGAGGCGCGCGCCTCGGTGGTGGCCGCCATGGACCGCCTCGAGGCCGAGCTGGGCCCGTCCGGATATCTCGTGGGCGACCGCTTCTCCGTGGCCGATCTCGCCGCCGCGTCGCTGTTCACACCCGTGGTCACGCCTCCCGAGCGGCCGTTCCTGCCGAAGGGCGAGGCGATGCCGGCGGTGCAGGAGCTGAGCGATGAGCTCACCGCCCGCCCCGGTGGGCAGTGGATCATGGACATGTACGCGCGCCACCGTGGCGCCTACGCCGGGGAGGCACCCCCTGTCAGCGTCTGACACGACGACCGCCGTGACCCTTCCGCTCGTGCGGAGTGACGAGGAGCGCATGATGCGCGAGACCGTCGCGTCCATCTGCTCGGGGTACGGCCCGGCCTACTCGCGCCGCAAGCACACCGAGGGACTGCCGCCCACCGAGCTCTGGAACGACCTCGCGGGCAAAGGCTACCTGGGGGTGAACGTTCCCGAGGAGTGGGGCGGGGGCGGCCTCGGCATGGCCGGCCTGGCGGCGGTGGGCGAGGAGATCGCGGCGGCGGGCAGCTCGCTGCTTCTGATCGTGGTCTCGCCGGCGATCGTGGGCAGCATCCTCGCGCGCCACGGGACGCCGGATCAGAACGACCGCTGGCTGAGGGGCATCGCCGCGGGCACGACCAAGGTGGCCTTCGCGATCACCGAGCCGGACGCCGGCACCAACTCGCACAACCTGTCCACGTCGCTCGAGCGCCGCGGCGACCGCTTCGTCCTGCGCGGCCAGAAGACCTACATCTCGGGCGTGGAGCACGCCGACGCCGTTCTCGTGGTGGCCCGCAGCCGGCTGCCCGACGGCAAGCTCGGCCTGCCGTCGCTCTGCCTGGTGGACGTGGACGCCCCCGGCTTCACGCGCGAGCCGATCCCGATGCCGTACGTGGGCCCGGACCAGCAGTGGACGCTCTTCTTCGACGACGTGGAGCTGGATGAGGACCGCCTCGTGGGTGGTGAGGGCGGCGGGCTCGGGCCGGTGTTCGACGGCCTCAACCCGGAGCGGATCATGGGCGCGACGATCGCGTGCGGGGCCGGCCGCCGCGCACTGGCCAAGGCCTCCGCATACGCCAACGAGCGCGAGGTGTGGGGTGCCCCGATCGGCACGCATCAGGGGGTCTCTCACCCACTGGCCGAGGCCAAGATCGAGCTCGAGCTGGCCCGGCTCATGACGCAGAAGGCCGCGGCGCTGTGCGACGCCCGCGCCCCGGGGGCCGGCGAGGCCAGCAACATGGCGAAGTTCTCCGCCGCGGAGGCCGCGATCAAGTGCGTGGACCGGACGATCCAGGCCCACGGCGGCAACGGCTTCGCGCTCGAGTACGAGCTCACCGACATGTGGTGGGGCGTGCGGCTCACGCGCACCGCGCCGGTGTCGCGCGAGATGATCCTCAACTACGTCGCCGAGCACTCCCTCGGGCTGCCGAAGAGCTACTGAGAACGCGCGGCTCGCGGGCGCCTCACCGTACGTCGAACCCGAGCCACGCCTACGCGAACAGACCCTGGAGGGCGTGGCGGCGCGGCTGCTGCGGGGCCTCGGTCCGGCGTCCGTTCCCGTGCGCGCTACCCCCGCACCAGGCTGAGATTGTGGCTTCGGCGCTCGTCCGATCGACGATCGGACTGCGCTCCGAGCCCACCGACTAGATTACGGCGCCATGGACCTGACCCTGTCGCCATCGGAAGAGACTTTCCGCGACGAGCTCCGCTCCTGGCTCGCGGACAACCACCCCGGTGAGGACCCGCCCGGGGACGACGAGGCCTTCGAGCACCGGCGAGCCTGGCAGAAGAAGCTCCACGAGGCCGGCTATGCCGGATTCTCGTGGCCGAAGGAGTTCGGCGGGCGCGGAGCCACGCTGGTGGAGCAGGCGCTGTTCGGCGAGGAGATGGCGCACGCCAAGGCGCCGCAGCCCGCCAACGTGCTCGGAATGGTGATGGGCGGCCCGGTGGTGATCGCGCACGGGGACGAGACCCAGAAGGAGCGCTTCCTGCGCCCGATTCTCTCGGGCGAGGAGATCTGGTGCCAGGGCTTCTCGGAGCCCGACTCCGGCTCAGATCTCGCATCGCTGAAGACGCGCGCCGTGAAGTCCAACGGCGAGTGGGTGGTGACCGGCCAGAAGGTCTGGACCACCTACGCGCACAAGGCCAAGTGGTGCATGCTCGTGGCCCGGACCGACCAGGACGCGCCCAAGCACCAGGGCCTCACCTACTTCATCATGGACATGGAGCAGGAGGCGGTGCAGGTGCGCCCGCTACGCCAGATCACGGGCGAGGCGGAGTTCAACGAGCTCTTCATCGAGGAGGCGCGCATCCCCGACGAGAACGTCGTCGGCGGGGTGGGCAACGGCTGGGGCGTGGCCATCACCACGCTCATGCACGAGCGCGCGGGGCTGGGGGCATCGGCGGCGGCCGGCATGCGGGTGGCGCTCGGCGAGCTCACCGACCTGGCCCGTGAGCGCGGCGTGACCGCGGACCCGGTGATCCGCCAGAAGATCGCCCAGCTCACCATCGAGGTGGAGCTGCTGCGGCTGAACGCCTGGCGCGGGCTCACGGCCATCATGAAGACGGGGATTCCGGGCCCGGAGGGCTCGGTCGTCAAGTGGCAGTGGGGCGAGCTGAACCAGTCGCTCACCGAGCTGGCCGTGGACATCCTGGGCGAGGACGGCGCGCTCTGGGACTCAGCCTGGACCTACCGCTTCCTGCGGGCCCGCGCCAACTCGATCGAGGGCGGGACCACCGAGATCCTCAAGAACATCGTGGCCGAGCGAGTGCTCGGCCTTCCGAAGCTGCGATAGCGGAGGCCACCGTGAACTTCGACTTCACCGACGATCAGCACGCCATCAAGCGCACGGCCAAGGACTTCCTGGCCGCGCGCTTCACCAACGACCGCCTCCGCGAGCTCGCCGAGGGCGGCACCTACGACGACTCCGTGTGGAAGGAGCTCTGCGACCTGGGCTGGCCCGGGATCTTCGTGTCCGAGGAGCGCGGCGGCCAGGGGCTCGGCGTGGTGGAGCTCGTGATCATCATGGAGGAGCTGGGCTACGCGCTCGCGCCCGTGCCCTTCCTGTCCACCGTCGCCGCGGGTCTGGCCCTGCAGACGGCCGGCTCCGACGAGCAGCAGGAGCGCTGGCTCTCCGGCATCGCCAACGGCGAGGTGCGCGCCACCGTCGGCGTGGCCTCCAACGGGGAGGCGCGCCTGGTGCCCGACGCGGAGGGTGCGGACGTGATCGTGCTGCTGGACCGTGACGGCGGGCGTGTGCTGGAGGCCTCGGAGGCCGAGATCGAGCCGCTGCACACCATCGACGCCACGCGGCGCTTCGCGCGGGTGCGCGCCGAGGGCGGGGACGCCCTGCCCGGAGACACCTCCGCCGTCTTGGACCGGATCGTGACCGCCCTGTCCGCCGAGCTCACCGGCGTGAGCCAGCGTGCCATGGAGATGGCCGTGGCCTACGCCCGGGACCGCAAGCAGTTCGGTCGCCCGATCGGGGCGTACCAGGCAGTGGGCCATCGCTGCGCGCAGATGCTGCTGGAGACGGAGGGGGCCCGCTCGGCCTCCTACTACGCGGCATGGACCGCCGACGCCGAGCCCGAGACCTTCCCGGTAGCGGCGTCGATGGCCAAGGCCTACGCGTCGGATGCGGCCTGGCGGGTCAGCGCCTCTTCGCTCCAGGTGCACGGTGGCATCGGCTTCACATGGGAGCACGACCTGCACTTCTTCCTCAAGCGGGCGAAGGCCGACGGGCTGCTCTACGGCTCCGCGGCCGAGCACCGCGAGCGCGTGGCCGAGCTCAGCGGCCTGGCCGCCGAGCCTGCGTCCGTCTAGCCGCGGTAGCTCGGAAGACCCTCTTCGTGGGCCTGGATCGGCCCGCGGTGCTCCGAGCCGTCGGCGAGCCGCTCCAGCCGGCGGATCTCGCGCTCTCCCTCGATCCGTGCGGGATGGTCCGGCGGAAGCCTCCCCACGAGGTTGTGGATGCGGTTGCTGATCTGAAGCGAGAAGTGCGGTGTGGAGGCGCCCATCAGCTGGCGCACGTCCTCCACGGTCGGCTCGCGCTCGGCGCGATCGGGACGCTCGTACTCGCTCACCGGCGGCAGGTTACCCAGACGCTCACGGCGCGGTGGCCTGCACGGGGATCAGCTCGGTGATCCGGTCGAGGCGCGCCTGGGCGTTGAGTGAGAGGGCGTCCGCGTCGCCCAGGATCCACACCCGGTTGTACACCGCCTGGCCCGGGTCCACCTCGTAGCCGGGCTGCACGCTCAGCAGGTAGCTCTCAAGCGCCTTCGGGAGGTCGGCCTCCTGATCGGTGAGCAGCAGCGGGGCGAACACCCCGCGACTGGCCAGAGGGGCCGCGGCGGCGGCGTCCATCGGACGTGACATGTTGGCCACCGTGAAGTTGTAGCCGGGCACCTCCACCCCCCAGCCGAAGTTGCCCTGGCGGTACCGGGCGAACGCGATCGCGGATTTCACGGGCGTGGGCGCGGAGATGCGCTTCACCGAGTTCGCCACCCCACGCACCTGCGCGAGCACCTTGTCCGAGATCACGCGCTTCGGGCCGAGGACGTAGACCGTGGGCTTGCCGTGCTCGCGAAGCGCGCGCATGACGGGGGCGGGCACGGAGTCCTGCCTCACCGGCAGCGCCGCGTCCCCCGAGCGAGCGGCCCAGGCGGCCGCGGGCATGGCAAAGGCGGCGTCGTCGCCCGAGTACAGCACGACGTTGTTCGAGGGCCGACCGCGGGCGGCCGAGAAGAAGCGGTCCACGGCAGCGGCGCGCTCGAAGGCGTCCCCGCCCTCGACCACCGCGGTCTTGTACCCGCTCGGGCGGGCCACGTCGTCCCCGATGCGAATCACCTGGGCGTCCTTCGACAGGTCGGACCCGCGCGGCTTCAGCCGGCCGAGCGTGTCCGCCGTGGCGGCGGGCACCGAGCTGCCGTCGGCCAGGAGGATGGGTGCGCCGATGGGCGGACCCGAGAGGACCGCGGCGGCCACCGCCGACTGCCAGTCGCTCTTGTCCACGAGCACCACCGCGGTGGGGCGGTCGGACTCGCCGGTGGCGGGAAAGAGCGCGTTGGCCACCCCGGCGGCGTCCGTGGTCGCGTCGCCCCCGCCGATGCGGACGGTGTTGCGGGTGGCCGTGAAGGGGAAGCCGAGCTTCTGGGCCGCCCGGTCGTCACTCCCCTTGGCGCCCACCTGCCCGGGACGCGAGTCGCCGTCGCCGAGGTTGCAACCGGCGAGAACGAGGGCCGTGGCGAGGGCGGCGGCGAGTGTGGCAAGCGGCCGGCGCAAGTCGCGGCGGACGATAGCTATGGGTCCGGCGTCGACGATAGGCCGGAGCCCGACCGGCAGCGAGCGCAGCCCGATCGGTGGTCGGGCGAGCACCGCAGCCATGTATTCGTGCGAACAGCGGCCGCGTGGCATACGATTGACTGGTCAGTCAACCAGTGCCGGAGGCGCCCCCACGATGGATTTCAGGCTCAACGAGGAGCAGCTCGAGTTCCAGGCGACGTGTCGCAGGTTCGCCCGCGAGGTCATGCGGCCCATGGCGGCCAAGCACGACCGCGAGGAGAGCGTGCCCTGGGAGGGCATCAGGGCCGCGCGCGAATGGGGCCTGCAGGGCCTCGACCACCTTCAGCGGATGGGCAACGACCCGGACGGGATCATGAGCTGCATCTACGCCGAGGAGCTCCACTGGGGCTGCGCCGGCATGGCGCTCGCGATCTCGGGCAGCTCCCTGGCCGCCGCCGGCATCGCCAGCTCGGGCACCCCGGAGCAGATCGGGCGGTGGGTTCCCGAGTGCTTCGGCCTGGGCGACGAGATCAAGCTGGGCGCGTACGCCGTCACTGAGGCGGGCGCCGGATCCGACGTGCGCTCTCTGCGCACCACCGCCAAGCTCGACGGCGACGAGTGGATCCTGAACGGGACCAAGGTCTTCATCACGAACGGCGGCATCGCCGACGTGACCGTCGTGGTGGCCACCGTGGACCCCGAGCTGGGGCACCGCGGACAGGCCTCTTTCATCGTGCCCAAGGACACGCCGGGCCTGTCGATGGGCAAGAAGGAGACGAAGCTCGGCATCCGCGCGTCGCAGACGGCCGAGGTCGTGCTGGACGACTGCCGCGTGCCCATGGAGAACCTGCTGGGCGGCTACGAGAAGCTCCAGAAGAAGCTGGAGCGCGCCCGGTCGGGCCAGTCCACCGGCCGCTCGTCGGGCGCCCTGGCCACCTTCGAGCTCACGCGCCCGCTGGTGGGAGCGTCGGCGCTTGGCATCGCCCAGGCCGCCTACGAGTGGACCCTCGAGTACCTGGAGGGCCGCTCCGAGGACGACACCCCGCTGCTAGACCAGCAGCGCATCCAGCAGGTCTTGGCCGACGTGGCCACGGAGATCGAGGCCGCCCGCCTGCTGGTGTGGCGCGCCGCCTGGATGGGTCGCAACGGAATGCCGATGACCGGTGGCCAGGGCTCGATGTCCAAGCTCAAGGCGGGCGACACGGCGATGTGGGCCACCACCACGCTGATGGACCTCGTCGGCCCCTACGCCCAGACCACGGACTGCCCGCTGGAGAAGTTCTTCCGGGACGCCAAGATCTACCAGCTGTTCGAGGGCACGGCCCAGGTGCAGCGGATGGTGATCTCGCGGATGCAGCGGGCCGAGTACTCGCGGAGGCTCGAGGAGGCCGCTGCGGTGCTCTCGCAGGCTCCGGGCACGCCCCCGGGCGACCCGGTCGCGGCCTAGAACGGGGGCTGCGGTGCTCGCCCGAACAACGCTCGGGCTGCGCTCTAGAACGGGGGGCTGCGGTGCTCGCCCGACCACACGCTCGGGCTGCGCTCCTAGCCAGGCGCGTGGGCTCCTCGACATCTGGTCGGGCGGCGGACGGGGATCTTTGGGCCGCGGTCCATGGCCCGCGCGCGTGCGCGGCGCCAACATGGGGTCATGAAGGGCAATGTCACCGACCCCCGCTACGCGCACCTGGCGGTCACGCACGATTGACGCCATGGTCCGGTGCTCGCTCGATCAGCGATCGAGCCCCGCTCCTCCCAGCATGGTCCCTAGTGGTGGGCCAGGTGTTCCGCGTCCGGCCAGATGCCGTCGCCGGGCATGTCGAGCCGGTCGGTGAGGGGGCGGCGCCAGTCGGGCGTCACGGTGGGCTCGCCCCAGTAGTCGGTGACGCGCACGGCCCGGCCGTCCTCCAACTCGCCGATGGTGACGTTCCGGTACAGGCGGCCGTCACCGTAGTTCCCGGTCCACTCGACCACGATCACATCGTCGAGTTGGAGGCGCCGGCCGACCTCGAGCGTGAGCTCGGGGAAGTTCCCCTCGACGTCGGCCACGAGCCTGCTCGTGCGCACGATCTCCTCCATCTGCGGCCACTGGCGCACCACGTTGTCGGCCAAGGGCACGCCGAGGATGTACGCCACACGGGTCGCGCCGTCGGACTCCTGCGGATTCGCGTCGATTCGGATCAGGCTCCTTCCAAGGTTGGTGTCGGGCTCACCTGGTGACTCTGGTGGGGCCGGGGTCGTTACATCCCGCCCCCGGCAGCCACAATAGGAGCCGGTGCCCTTCGAGTTGGATCCCGGGGCCCTGGCGCTGCTGGCGGTCATGGCCACCCTCTACACCCGCGCGGTGGCCACCCTGCGGCGCCGCGGGTACGAAGTGCCCGTGGGCCAGCGGGCCGCCTGGTGGCTCGGGCTGTTCCTGGTGGCCGCCGGCCTCATCGGCCCGGTGGACGCCCTCTCGGAGGACCTGGTGCTAGCCCACATGGGCCAGCACCTCCTGCTCGCGGACCTGGCCGCGCCGTTCCTCCTCCTGGGGCTGCGCACCCCCGTCTACGCCTTCTACCTACCGCGGCCGCTGCTCGTCAGCCTGGCCCGGCGCACGCGCCTGCGGCGCGTGTTCCGGACGCTCCGCAAGCCGATGGTCGCCGTGCCCGTCTGGGTGGTGCTGCTCTACGGGTGGCACTTCTCCTTCGCGTTCGTCGGAGCGCTCCAGCATCCGGTGCTCCACGTGGTCCAGCACCTGTCCTTCCTGTTCGGAGCGATGCTGGTGTGGTGGTCGGTGATCGAGCCCAAGAAGCGCCGGCTTCCGGGCGAGCTGTGGAAGGTCCCGTACCTGCTGGGCGCCCGGCTGCCGGGGATGCTGCTTGGCATGTCCCTGATCCTGCTGCGCTCGCCGGCGTACAGCGCTTACTACGGCGACCGGCCCCGCGATCACGGGCTCTCGCCGATCACCGACCAGCAGGTGGCCGGCGGAATGATGATGGGCCTCGACCTGATGGTGATGCTCTTCGCGGTGGCCTTCTTCTTCTACCGCTCGGCCCAGGAGCACGACCAGGCGGAGCGGGCCGCGGCGGCGGCGTCCTGAGGCCGCCGTCTCGGCCTCCCGGCTCAATCGGCGCACGGCGGCTGGATGGGCCGGTGCCCTTGCGTCGCGTCCACAGCGTGCGCGTTTGGGGTCGCTCGCGCGTCAGCCATCTCCCTCTCGCCCGGCGAGGCCCAGGGGGTGTGGCGCCTTTTGCACGGTATGGATGCATAACGCGCCACACCCCCCTCCGAGCGAGTGACGGGAGGGTTACGAGTGTGAGGTCTGGGCCCGCTCGGCCTCGATGCGGGCTCGCTCGGCGAGCCGGTTGTCGCGGCGGAGCTGGGCCTCCCGCGCGCGGCGCACCTCGTCCGCGTGCTCGGGCGCCAGCGGCGGCACCGGGGCGGGCCGGCCGTGCTCGTCCAGCGCGACCATCGTGAGGTAGGCGGTGGAGGTGTGCGCGGTCTCGCCGGTGCGCACGTTCTCCGAAACCACCCGCACGCCCACCTCCATCGAGGTTCGCCAGGCGGCGTTCACGCTGGCCACGAGCGTCACGAGCTGGCCGGTGTGGACCGCATGCAGGAAGGTCATCCGGTCCATCGCGGCGGTCACCACCCGCAGGCCCGAGTGGCGGACGGCCGCGATCCCGGCCGCCTCGTCACACATATGCATGATCACGCCGCCGTGCACGTCGCCCGCGGTATTGGAGTCGGCGATGCCCATCCAGCGGGTCAGGACCGAGCGCGAGGCTGACGGAGGACGAGGGTCCACGCGGCGCTAGTGTACGGCGCCCGTACCGAACCTCGAGCCTGAAGGAGGCGGCATGCCAGGGTTGGCCGGTCGCATGTCTACCGTCATCAAAGCGAAGATCTCGAAGGCTCTCGACCGTGCCGAGGACCCGTCCGAGACGCTCGACTACGGCTACCAGAAACAGGTCGAGCTCCTCCAGAACGTGAAGAAGGGCATCGCCGACGTGACCACGTCGAAGAAGCGCCTTCAGATGCAGTCCGGAAAGCTCGAGCAGCAGGTGGTGAAGCTCGACACGCAGGCCCGCCAGGCGCTCGCCCAGGGTCGCGACGACCTCGCCCGCGCGGCGCTGGAGCGCAAAACGGTCACCCAGACCGAGCTCCAGTCCCTGGACCAGCAGGTGCAGGAGCTTCAGAACCAGCAGGAGGCGCTCACCGAGAACGAGAAGAAGCTTCGCACCAAGATCGAGTCCTTCCGCACCAAGAAGGAGGTCATCAAGGCGCAGTACTCCGCGGCCGAGGCCCAGGTGAAGATCTCCGAGGCCGCGAACGGGGTGGGCGAGGAGATGGCCGATCTCGGGCTCGCGATCCAGCGCGCCGAGGACAAGACCGAGCAGATGCGCGCCCGTGCGTCGGCGGTCGAGGAGCTGGAGGCGGCCGGCACCTTCGAGGACCTGTCGCAGCTCGGCGGTGGCCAGGACGACATCGACCGCGAGCTGGCCTCGCTCGGCGCCGGCGCGCAGGTGGACGACGAGCTGGCGAAGATGAAGGCGGAGCTCGGCGCCGGCGGCGGCGAGGCGGCGCCCGCCCTCGAGCCGGGCGAGAAGGGGGAGTCCGCCTGATGATCGTCCGCATCTCCGGAGAGGGGCAGTACCGCCTGCCCGACAGCGACTCCGAGCGCCTGAACGAGCTGGACAACCGCGCCGTGTCCGCTGTCGGCGAGGGCGACGAGACCGGCTTCCGCGAGCTGTGGAGCCAGATGCTCGAGCTGGTGCGCACCGACGGCGAGGCGATCGACGGCGACGAGCTGGTGGAGTCCGACGTGATCATGCCCCCGCGGGACGTGACCTTCGCCGAGGCGCAGGGCGAGTTCTCGGGCGATGGCCTCATCCCGGACTGAGTGGCTCCGGTGCTCGCCTGATCACCGATCAGGCTGCGCTCCTCGCCTGTGCCGCTCTTGACGTACGGCGGCATCCGGAAGAGGGAAGCAACGCCCCGCGGCGAACCGAGGCACGATGCCGAATTCCGCTGGCGCTCCCCCGTCCGACGATCTACTCACCGCGACTGTGGATGCCCTCGCCGAGACTCTGGGGCTCCGCGACGGGGAGACTCGTGAGCACTGCGGCCGGGTCGTGGATCTGGCCCGCCGGCTCGGCTGGCGCCTGGGGCTGCCCGACGACTCGCTTCGAGATCTGAGCTTCGCGGCCCGGGTGCACGACATCGGCAAGGTAGGCGTGCCCGACGCGGTGCTGTTCAAGCCCGGCCCGCTCGATGCGCTCGAGGCCGAGCTGCTGCGCGAGCACTCGAGCTGGGGCGCGGACCTGGTGGGCCGCATCCCGGGGCTCGAGCGCGTATCCGACATCGTCCGCCACCACCATGAGCGCTTCGACGGGCGTGGCTACCCCGACGGCCTCGAGGGCCCGCAGAGCCCGTTCGAAAGTCGAATCCTGGCCGTGGCCGACGCCTATGTGGCAATGAACGAGGACCGGCCCTACCGCGAGGCGCTTCCCGCCGACGGTGTGGCCCGCGAGCTGGACGAGGGTCGCGAGCGCCAGTTCGATCCGATCGTGCTGGACGCGCTCGAGGCCGAGCTGCCGGCACCCTCGCTCCAGCACTAGCCGCCGCGGCCGGCGGACCCACCGGAGTGGAGATCCCGGAGCGCTCGCGGCGGTGGCGAAGCGCTCGCGGAAGGGCGATCATGCGCATATCCGTCCCGACGGCTCCCAGGTGATCCTGCTCGATGCCGGCGAGCGTGTGCTCGCCACGCGGTTCGCGCATCGCGGAAGCCAGGTGATCCAGGGTGAGCTCTCGATCGTCGAGCGGGCGCCGCCAAGGGAGACGGCTCCACGGTGAGCAACGTCCTCCCGATCGCTTCGGCCCTCGAGGCCGCGCGCAGCCAGATGGCGTTCACGCTCGGGTTCCACATCGTCCTCGCCTCCCTTGGCGTGGCCTTCCCGGCGATGATGCTGATCGCCAACTACCGTGGCCTTCGCCACGACGACGCCGACGCGATGCTGCTCGCCCGGCGGTGGTCGAAGGTCGCGGCCGTCACGTTCGCGGTCGGCGCCGTGACCGGCACGGTGCTCTCCTTCGAGTTCGGCCTCCTGTGGCCGGCGTTCACCGCCAAGTTCGGCGAGGTCTTCGGGATCCTCTTCGCGATCGAGGGCATCTTCTTCTTCCTCGAGGCGATCTTCATCGCGATCTACATCTTCGGATGGAAGCGACTCCCGGGATGGGCACACTTCTGGACCGGAGTTCCGATCGTCCTCTCCGGGATCGGGGGCGCGTTCTCGGTGGTCGCGGTCAACTCGTGGATGAACCAGCCGCGCGGCTACACGCTCTCCCACGGCGACGTGACGAAGGTGGAGCCCCTCAAGGTGATCTTCAACCCGGCGGTGCCGTACGAGGTCCCGCACATGCTCCTGGCCGCCTACATGGTCACGGGCTTCCTGGTGGCGTCGGTGTACGCCGTCGGCATGCTCCGCGGGCGGCGGGACCGCCTCCACAGGCTGGGCCTGCTGATCCCGCTGACCGTCGCGGCGATCGCGACGCCGATCCAGCTGGGGGTCGGCGACACCGCCGCGCGGGCGATCGCCAACGACCAGCCGGTCAAGTTCGCGGGAATGGAATGCGTGCAGCACACGTCGACTCACGTGACCGAGTACCTCGGCGGTCGCTGCACGGCGGATGGCGTCAAGGGCGGGATCGGCATTCCCGGTCTCGACTCGTTCCTGATCGGCTTCAGCACCGACACGAAGGTCACCGGCCTGGACTCGGTGCCGGCCGACGATCGGCCGCCGGCCAACACGATGCTCCATTGGGCGTTCGACGCGATGGTCGGGATCGGCACCGCGCTCATGGGGCTCGCCCTCTGGCTTGGCCTCACGTGGCTGCGCAGGCGCGACATACCTCGGTCGCACTGGTTCCTGCGGGCCACGGCGGTGTCCGGCGTCGCGGCGATCGCGGCGATGGAGTGCGGCTGGATCGTGACCGAGGTGGGCCGCCAGCCCTGGGTGGTCTACAACGTCATGCGCACCGAGAACGCGGCCACCGGGGCCAGTGGCGTGTGGGTGACGTTCACGGTGGCGCTCCTGCTGTACACGGTGCTCGGAATCGCGACGGTGGTGACCCTGCGCACGATGGCGAGGCGCTGGCGTGAGGAGGATTCACAGGACGAGGACGGCGGCGACGAGCCCTACGGTCCGCGTCCCAGTGCCCCGGCCGCGCTTTCCGGGGGGCCCGGTTGAGCAGCGCGGACGCCGTGGCCGGGGTGCTCTGGGTCGGAGTGAGCTTGTATGCCGTGTTCGCCGGCGCCGACTTCGGCGCCGGCTTCTGGGGCCTGGTGGCCGGCGGCGGCGAGCGCGGCAGGCGGGCGCGCGAGCTCGTCGACTGGGCGATAGGCCCGGTCTGGGAGGCCAACCACGTGTGGCTCATCTTCGTGCTGGTCGTGCTCTGGACGGCGTTCTCGGAGGCCTTCGGGTCGATCTTCTCCACGCTCTTCATCCCGCTGAGCCTCGCCGCCTTGGGCATTGTGCTGCGGGGCTCGGGATTCGCCTTCCACCACTCCGCGCGGAGGCTGAGAGGCAGGCTTTTCGCCGAGCGCCTCTTCGGTGTTTCGTCCCTGCTCACGCCGTTTTTCCTCGGGACCGTCATCGGCGCCGTGGCGTCGGGGAGGGTGCCCGTCGGCAATGCCGAGGGCGATCCGGTGACCAGCTGGCTCAATCCCCTGTCGCTGCTGGTGGGGGTGCTGTTCGTCGCCACCTGCGCCTACCTCGCGGCGGTCTTCCTGGTGAGTGACGCCCGCCGGGCGGAGGCCCCCGACCTGGAGGAGTACTTCAGGGCCCGAGCCCTGGGCGCGGCCCTGGTGGCGGGCGGTCTCGCGGTCGCGGGCATTCTCGTGATGCACGCCGACGCCCGGTACATCTACGACGGTCTCACGCATGAGGGCCTGCCGCTCGTGATCCTGTCCGGGGTCTGCGGGCTGGGGGCGCTGGTGCTCCTTCGCCGCGCGGCCCCCCGCGGCGCCCGCCCGCTCGCCGTCGGCGCCGTGGTGGCCGTGGTGTGGGGATGGGGCGTCGCTCAGTACCCGTATCTGCTTCCCCAGAAGCTCACCGTCGCGGCCGGGGCCGCGCCGAGCGCGACTCTCACCGCCGTTCTCATCGTCTTCGGCGCCGCCGTGGTGCTCGTGCTGCCCGCGCTCGCCCTCCTCTACACCCTCGTCCAGCGGAGCATGATCGAGGAGACGGAGCTATGACCGCCTACTCGAGCACCGCCTCCGAAGCAGAGGGTCTCGAGACGATCGAGTTGGCGGCTCCCGGCCCCGACGGCCTAAGGGCGACGTTCGCTCCCGGCGCGAACGTCGTGCTCCACTCGCTCAAGCTGGGGGACCGTGAGCTGCTGGCCGTGAACGACGGCCTGCGCGCCTACCGCGAGCGCGGGGTGACGATGGGCGTTCCCCTGTTGCACCCGTGGGCCAACCGGCTCGGCGGATCCACGTACGCGGTCGACCGCACCGAGGTGGCGCTAGCGGGCGACGTGGCCCTGTTCGATCGCGATCACAACGGCCTGCCGATCCACGGAGCACTGCCCGGGCTCCTGCGGTGGGACGTGGCGGCGGCAACCGCGGACGGGGACGGGGCCCGCCTGCGGGCGGCCCTGCACTGGGAACCGGCGCACGAGGCCTTCCGGATCTTCCCCTTTCCCCATCGCCTCGAGTACGAGGCGGTGCTCACCGAGCGCTCGATCGAGATCACGGTGACGCTCGCGCCGAGCGGCGACGCCGCGGTTCCGGTCTCGTTCGGGTTCCACCCCTATCAGCGCATTCCGGGCGCCTCGCGTGGGGACGCCCGGATGACCTTGCCGGTCCGGCGCCGGCTGGCGCACGACAGCCTGATGATCCCCACGGGGGACAGCGAGCCCTTCGAGCCCGGCCCGCGCACGCTCGGCGACACGGAATGGGACGACGGTTTCTCCGATCTCGTTCCGCCCGGGCGTTTCCTGCTCGGCGGCCGTGAATCGGAGCTCGCGCTCAGCTTCAAGGACGGGTACCGCTTCGCGCAGGTCTATGCGCCCCCGGGCAGCGACTTCGTGTGCTTCGAGCCGATGACCGCGCCCACGAACGCGCTCGTGCGGGGCGGCCCGGAGCTGAGCCTCGTGGCTCCGGGTGAGAGCTACCGGGCGGCCTTCGAGATCCGCGTCGGCCCGGTCAGTACCCCGTTGCGGTCTTGACCTTCCGGCGCTCGGATTCGTGGGTCGCCCCCTTCTTCTCCAGCGTCTCGCAGGCCTGCGAGACGTCGCGCGCGAGGGTGTCCACCATCTCCCGGCTCAGCGTCTCCTTCACCAGGGCGCGCATCACCTTCACGTGCTGGGCGTCGGGCGGGAGCGTGTAGGCGGGCACCATCCAGCCGCGCTCGGCCGACAGCTGCCAGGCGATGTCGAACTCGTCGTAGCTCTTGGGCTCGGCCAGCTTGAACGCCACCAGCGGCAGCCGCTCCTCGTCCTGCCCGATCAGCTCGAACGGACCGCACGCCTCCAGCTGCTCTGCGAGGGCGGCCGCGTTCTTCTGCATCATCCCCATGATGTACGTGTAGCCCTCGCGGCCGTAGCGGATGAGGTTGTAGTACTGGGCCAGCACCATCGCTGAGCCGGTCGAGAAGTTGAGCGTGAACGTGGCGTCGTTCTTGCCGAGGTAGTTCTCGTAGAAGACGAGGTCCTCGCTCAGGTCGCCGCGCTCACGGAAGATCAGCCAGCCGATGCCGGGGTACACGAGGCCGTACTTGTGACCGGACACGTTGATGGAGCGAACGTGCGAGAGCCGGAAGTCCCACTCGGAGTCGGGGTAGAGAAACGGCCAGACGAAGCCGCCACTGGCCGCGTCCACGTGTAGGGGGACGTGAAGCCCCGTGTCGTTCTCGATGTCGGCGAGCAGCTTGTTGATCCCGCGGATGTCGTCCATGTGCCCGGTGAACGTGGTGCCGAGCACGGCGGCCACGCCGATCGTGTTCTCGTCCACGTGGGGCTCCACGTCCTCGGGGCCGATCGTGTACTTGCGCTCCGCGAGCGGGACGATCCGCGGCTCCACGTCGAAGTAGCGGCAGAACTTCTCCCACACGACGTGCACGTCGCCGCCGAACACCAGGTTGGGCCGCTCCACCGGCCGGCCGGCCGCCTCGCGGCGCTTTCGCCAGTTCCACTTCAGTGAGAGAGCGCCCAGCATGATCGCCTCCGAGGAGCCCTGCGTACGGGCACCGGTGGTCTCCCCGGGCGCGTGAAACAGGTCGGCGAGCATGCGGATGCAGCGCTGCTCGATCTCGGCGGTGCGGGGGTACTCGGCGTGGTCGATGAAGTTGCGGTGGAGGTTCTCCACGATGAGCCGCCGAGCCTCCGGCTCCATCCAGGTGGTCACGAAGGTCGCGAGGTTGTGCTGCGGATCGCCCTCGAGGGTCAGCTCGTACTCGATCAACCGCCTCGCTTCCAGCCCGGGCATGCCACCGGAGGGCATGTGGTCCTTGGGTACCTCCTCGGTCAGGAACCGGTTGCCGTAACGGACGTCCAGGTCATTCGCGCTCGGGCTGGTTTGGGACATGCGCCGATCCAATCGCCTCACCTCGAGTCGCGCATCACTCGAACCGGGTGAGATCGCGGAAGTGGCTCAGAGCGTGCGCCCGCCTGTCGGCTGCGCGGCCGCGGCTGCTTGAGCCGGCCCGATGTCCTTCTCGGTGGGCTCCGCACCACCCAGCAAACGATACTGCCGGCCACGGGCAGGAGGATCACCGCCAGCAGCAATCCGAGCGTCGTCCAGCCCGACCGGTGGCTGCGAACGATGTCGTACCCCGGCCGCCCAGACGATTCCGAGCGACATCTCCTTTTCGTAGGGCGGCTAGTGTCAGGTCGATGCCAAGCGACGACGGACTGGAACAGCTCTCGTCCAAAGAGCTCCACGACCTTGCCGTGAAGCGCGCGCGGCGTCACCTCGACGTCCGATTCTTCTGGCAGCTGGTGGAGGTGCTTCCGGTGGCCGAGGCCGGAGCCGGGGAGATGCTCGAGGCGGACGCGGACGTGACGAGGCTGAGTGCCCACCTCGACGACGTGACGGACTCGGGCAAGGGTGCCATCGCCGAGGCGATGCGCCCGTTCTACCTCGACTACCTGCAGCGCCACGGCGTCGAAGCGCCCTAGCCCCTCGCTCAACTCGCGAGGATGCGGGCTTCTCGCTCGCGAACTCCTCCTCGGTCAGCACCCCCTGCTCCTTGACGTCAGCCAGCTCCTTGAGCTTCGGGACCCGGCTCTCGGCGGGGGCGGCGGCAACGGGCGCGGGCGCCTGTTGGGGAGGAGCCTCCTGATAGCCGCGGTGATGCGCTGGTTGTCCACCAGCGCCGCGCCGTTGCGGCGAACCGCGGCGGCAAACGGAGCCGCCCAGCGGTTCTCGTAGACGATCACCGCCGCAGCGCTGCCCGGCTCGATCTACATCATCCCTTCGGGGTGATATCGCTCACGCAGCGAAAGCCCGTGTTTCCCGTGGTGGAGTCCGGCTCCATGGAGTTCCGGGCCGCCACCCGGTAGCGCCGGCAGTACGAGTGGTGGCACATGTAGGAGCCTCCGCGCGTCGAGCGGTTCAGGCCGCGGGGCGGGCCCTGGGGGTTCGTGCGCCTGTCGCGCGTGTGGAAATCGGGATGGAACCAGTCCGAGCACCACTCCCAGACGTTCCCGGTCATGTTGTGGAGCCCGTAGGCATTCGGGGGGAACGCGCTCGTGGGGCAGGTTCCGCGGAAGCCGTCGGCGCCGGTGTTCTCACCGGGGAAGGTCCCCTGGAACACGTTCATCAGGTGCTCGCCCCCCGGTTCGAGCTCGTCACCCCAGGGAAACACCTGGCCCTCGAACCCGGCGCGGGCCGCGTACTCCCACTCGGCCTCGGTCGGGAGCCGGCGGCCCGACCACTCGCAGTAGGCCTGCGCGTCGTTCCAGCTGACGTGGACCACCGGATGGTCCGCGCGTCCCTCGAGGTCCGATCCGGGGCCCTCCGGCCGGCGCCAGTCCGCGCCCTCGACCTGCCGCCACCATGGCGCCGAGGCCACGCTGCGCGTCGGCGGGAAGTCGTCCGGTAGAAGGCCGGCGAACACGAACGACCAGGCGAACCGCTCGGCCTCGGTCACGTGCCCGGTGGCCTCCACGAAGGCGCCGAAGTCGGCGCTCGACACTGCGTGGGCATCGATCTGAAATGGATCGAGCCGCACTCGCCGGCGGGGTCCCTCACCGTCGCCGGGATAGGCCCATGGACCCTCCTCGCCCATCAGGAACTCGCCGCCGGGAAGCTCGACCATGGCCACGCCGCGAGCCTAGTGGCCATGATGGCGCCCGGGGCGCCGGTTCGAACCGTTTCCCGCCCGCGTCCGTATGCCGTGAACGAGCCCCTCGACCAGGAGCACCTCGTCCATGCGCAAGACCCTCGTTCTCGTCCTCGCCCTGATACCCGCCGGCGTCGCCGCGGTGGCGTTGCCCGCGGCCGCCTCCGAGCCGCACGCTGAGGCCGCCAGGACGAAACGGGTCACGGTCGGCGACCTGTTCTTCAAGAAGAGCTCCATCACGATCAAGAGCGGCAGCACCGTCCGCTGGCACTGGGTTGGGGTGGCGCCCCACAACGTGACCGTGACGCGCGGGCCGCGGAAGTTCCACTCGAAGACGAAGACGTCCGGCAGCTATTCGAAGAAGCTGCGCAAGCGCGGCACGTACCGGTACATCTGCACCGTTCACCCGACCCAGATGAAGGGCAAGATCGTCGTCGAGTGAGCGGGGCCGCGGGCAACCTGTCGCGTTTCCGCCCACCCGCAGCCGCCACACTCTTCCCATGAGGAGATCACTGCTCCAGCGGGCCATCGGTCTCGCGGCGAGCGCCGCCCTGCTGGTGGCCGCCGGCTGCGGCGGCTCGGGCGATGACCGCCAGGATGCGCCCACGCCGAAGCGCTCGGCGGCCGAGCGGGTGGTGCGCGGCTGGTCCTCGGCGCTGAACCGGGACGACTTCGCCGCCGCGGCGGAGTACTTCGCCCATGGCGCGCTGATCCAGCAGACGGAGCGCTTCCGGCTCCCCTCGCGGCGGGCCGCCCTCGACTTCAACCGCTCGCTGCCCTGCCGCGGACGGGTCACGAAGGTGCACGAAGAGGGCGCGACCGCGGTGGCCACCTTCACGCTTCAGCCGCGGCCCGGCGTCCCGGGCACCTCCTGTGACGGCATCGTCCGCGTCCGCTTCCGGGCGCGCGGCGGGAAGTTCGTGGAGTGGCGCCAGTTGCGCCAGCGCGCGGCCCCGCAGGGCACGGCCGCCTAAGCCCCGTTTCGTCCCCATCGGCCGGATGGGGGATGCGGTCGTCGAGCTGGCGTACCGATGCCTCTCGGACGGGGGAAAATGCCGAAGCAAAGGACCGACGTTTCACAGGGCCGTCGCTCGACGCCTGACGGGGTCACGCCCGCCAGCGCGCCCGACCTTCAAACGTGGTGGACGCGCTCCGGCGACCTGCTCGGAGTGGTGGACCGGGACGGTCTGCTCAGCGCGGTGAATCCCGCCTGGGAGCGGGTGCTCGGTCTCTCCGAGGGTGAGCTCCTGGGCTCCAGCCCGCTCGACCTGCTTCACCACGAGGACGTGCTCGCCGGATCGACCGCGCTCGAGACGGTTTGGCTGTCCGGCCGCGCCGACCCGGTGGCCGTCCGTTGCCGCACCAGCCGGGGCGGCTACCGCCGGCTCCTGTGGTCCGGTCATCTTGGGGCCGCGGGCTGCTGTCTGACCGCCATCGACCTCACGGCGTGGATGTCGGCCGAGGGCGGCCTGGCCCAGCGTGAGCGCCACTCGCGCGCCCTGCTCTCCGCACTCCGCGATGGGCTCTGGGCGGTGGACGGGGAGGGACGGATCACCGAGGTGAACGAGCGCTTCTGCGAGATGACGGGCTTGTCGGCCGATGAGCTGACAGGCACCGTGCCGCCGCGGCCGTTCTGGCCGCCAGAAGCGATCGAGGCGAACAGCCGGGCCTTCCACGAGTCACTTGCGGGCGATGCCGGGCACTTCGAGCTGACCTTCGTGCGCCGGGGCGGCGAGCGCTTCCCCGTCCTGATCGAGGCGTCCATGCTGGGCGAGGACGAGCCCGGCTTCCTCTGCGTGGTTCGCGACGTGAGCCGCGAGCAGGACGAGCGGGAAAGCCTCCGCGAGGCCCACTCGGTGGCCCGGCTCATCAGCTGGGAGTGGGACCCCGCCGACGACTCGATCGAGCTGTCCTCCGGGCTCATGGATCTCACCGGCCTCGAGGTGCCGGACTCGCCGAAGCCGAAGCTCGCGGGACTGCTGGCGCTGGTCCCCGAGCCCTACGCCACCGAGGTGATGGACGCGTTGATCGCGGTAAGCCAGGGCCGGAGGGAGGAGGTGGTGCTCGAGAGCCCGTGGGAGGTGCCGAACCCCGAGATCGGGTGGGTGGAGACGCGTGCCCGCCCGGTCCGCGACGCTGACGGTCGCGTGGTCCGGGTGCGGGGCACCTCGCAGGACATAACCGCCCGCAAGAGGGCGGAGATCGCCTACCGGCGCAGCGAGGAGAGCCTGACCCAGGCGCAGCGCGTGTCCCGGGTCGGCAGCTTCGAGCTGGACTACCGCACGGGCCACGCGCGGTGGTCGAGCGAGCTCTACCGGCTCTACGGACTCGAGAGCGAGTCCGAGATGACCATCGAGAGCGCCCAGGCTCTGTTGCCGCCGAAGGACCGGGGACAGCTGCGCGAGGCCGCGGCGAGGGCGCTGGAGGACGGAAGGCCGCTCGAGCTGGAGCACCGGTACACGCGAGGAAACGAGACGCGGTGGTCGGAGACGCGCCTGGAGGCAATGGCCGACGCGTCCGGGCGTTACGGGGTGCGAGGGACCCAGCAGGACATCACGGAGCGCAAGGTCGCCGAGCAGCGGCTCCACCTCCAGGTGCACCTGCTCGACGCGGTGGAGGTGGGGGTGATCGCGACCGATCTCGGCGGCGTGGTCACCCACTGGAACGCGGGGGCCGAGCGAATGTACGGGTGGACCCGGGAGGAGACCGTCGGCCGGCCCCTCGCCGAGCTCGTGGTGCCTCCTGACCACGTGCTGAAGCTGGACGACGTGCTCCGGGCCGTCCGCGACGCCGGGCAGTGGAAGGGAGAGGTCGACGCCCTTCGGAAGGACGGCTCCCGATTCCCCACGTATCTCGAGGTGAGCGCGTTCAATGATCTCGACGGCGCGCCGGCCGGCACGGTGGGCGTGTGCGTGGACATCACCGAGCGAGCGGAGGCCGAGCGCCAGGTCAGGTCCGCCCGGGACTACCTCCACACCATCACCAACAGCATGGGCGAGGGGCTCTTCACGATGGATACCGAGGGGCGCCTGATCTACCTGAACCGGGCCGGCGAGCGGCTGCTCGGATGGCGCCAGGAAGAGCTGGTCGGCCGCAACATGCACGAGGCGACTCACCACCGGCATCACGACGGAAGCGAGTATCCGATAGCCGAGTGCCCGCTGATGGCCGCCTGTCGCGACGGCGGATCCATGCGCCTGGAGGATGAGGTGTTCATCCGCAAGGACGGCACCGAGATGCCGGTGGAGATCGTGGCCGAGCCATTCGAGACCGAGGGCGGGGTGCGGGGATCCGTGGTCGTCTTCGGCGACATCACGGAACGCCGGGCCCGGGATAGGCGCGTGCGCGGGGACATGGAATCGCTCGCGTGGGTGGGCCGGGTGCGGGACGCCCTGGCCGACGACCGCTTCGTGCTCTACGCCCAGCCGATCGTGGACGTGGCCACCGGAAAAACGGTCCAGCACGAGCTGCTCCTGCGCATGCTCGGAGACGAGGACGAGCCCATCGCACCGGGCGCGTTCCTGGCCGCGGCGGAGGAGTACGGGCTTATCGAGCAGGTGGACCGCTGGGTGGTGGGGGAGGCGATCGGGCTCGCCGCCCAGGGTCATGCGGTGGAGCTCAACCTGTCCGCCCGCTCGATGTCCGCCCCCCGCCTGGTGGACGACTTCCGCAGCGAGCTGGAGCGAACCGGTGCGGACCCGGCCCTGATCGTGGTGGAGCTGACTGAGACCGCCCTGCTCGAGGACGAGCGCGCGGGAGAGCTGTTCATCCAGCGCATCCGGGCGCTCGGGTGCCGCGTGGCGCTGGACGACTTCGGCACGGGCTACGGCGGCTTCCGCTACCTGAAGCGCCTGCCGGTGGACTACCTGAAGATCGACATCGAGTTCGTGCGCGACCTGCCCACCAACGTGGCCAGCCAGCACGTGGTGGCTGCGGTGGTGAGCCTGGCCAGGGGGTTCGGCCAGCGGACGGTGGCGGAGGGCGTGGAGGACGAGGAAACCCGCGCGATGCTGCTCGACCTGGGCGTGGACTACGCCCAGGGCTACCTCATTGCCAAGCCGCGCCCGGTGTCCGAGGTGCTGCGCGGCACGGCCGTGAGGCCTAGAGAGGGATCTCCCAGAGCGGGAACCAGCGGGCCATGTCCTCCTCGAAGGGCAGCTCTGCACCCACCTGGGCCTTGAGGCGCAGCTCCCGCTCCGAGTCGCGGTCCTGGGCTCCCTTGCCCTTGGGCACGAACGGGTAGTACTTGCCGCGCTTGAAGTTGTAGATGAAGTAGAGCGGCCGGCCGTCCTCCTCGAACGAGAAGACGGCACACAGGAGGCGGTCGCCGTAGCCGCCGCCCTGGAGCTCGGTGGACACCGTGTTCAGCGACACGACGAGGTCCTCGAAATCGGCGTCCCTCAGGATCAGCCAGCGGTAGCCGAACTCGTCGTCGGAGGACTCGAGCTTGCTTCCGGTGTCCTTCGCGCTGCTCTGGAGCAGTTCCTCGGTGTCCTTGACGATGCCCTGGAAGTCGGCCGTGCCGATCGGCTGAAAGACGATGCCGGCCACCCCGCGGTGCTTCAGGTTCAGCGAGGTCTCGAGCGTGATCTGCGCCGTGGTCATCGCGAACAGGCGATCCGGCGCGGGGCCCTTCAGCGTCTTTCCCCTGCCGCCCAGCAGGGCGTCGAGGAAGCCCATCGGCTAAGCGGCGGTGCCCTGCAGGCTCGACTCGAGCTGCTGCAGGCGCGCGATCCGCTTCTCGAGCGGCGGGTGCGTGGCGAAGAGGGTCTTGAGGCTGCCCTTGACGCTGGCCGGCACGATGAAGAACGCGTTCAGGTTCTCGGCCTGGCGAAGGTCCTGGGTGGGCACCTGCTTCATCTGGTCCGAGATCCGCACCAGCGCGGCGGAGAGGGCGCTCGGGCGACCGGTGATGATGGCCGCGCCGCGGTCGGCGGAAAACTCGCGGTAGCGCGAGAGCGCGAGGATGAGGAAGAAGGAGATGACGTACACCAGCAGCGACACCATAAAGATGATCAGCGCGGCCGGAGCGCCGTCATCGTCGCCGTCGCCGCCCATTCCGCCGCCGAAGAAGAACGAGAACTGAAGGATCATCGACGCCAGCGAGGCGAAGAAGCTGGCCACGGTCATGATCAGCACGTCCCGGTTCTTCACGTGCGTGAGCTCGTGGGCCATGACGCCCTCGAGCTCGGACGGCGACAGCACCTTCATGATGCCCGTGGTGGCGCACACGGTGGCGCTCTTCTGAGAGCGGCCCATCGCGAACGCGTTCGGAACCTCGCTGTCGGCGACGCAGATCTTGGGCTTTGGCAGGTCGGCCTGGATGCAGAGCCGCTCGATCATCGCGTGCAGCCCGGGGGCCTGTTCGGGAGTGACCTCCTTGGCCCCCATCGCGGCCAGCCCCAGCTTGTCGGAGAGGAAGAACTGAGCCAGCAGCAGGCCTCCGACGAAGACGAGCGTGACGACGGCTCCGGCGCCCGCCAGGGCGAGCACTCCGATGAAGACCACGTAGAGGATGCCGAGCAGGAACAGCGTGACCAGCATCCGGAACTGAAGACCCCTATCTCGGGGGAACACAGCGCGCTGAGTGGCCATGGGGGCAACTGTAGTGACCCGGCTGCGACGATCTGCCGCGAGCGCGTGCACGGCTGGTTGCAGAGGGGGGAAACCGGGGTGCGGGCGCGACGGCCTCTGATACAGTCGCGCCGTCCCAAGCGCTGAATTTCCCTGCACCACCGGGGGAAACGGGGGAACCGTGGCCGCCATGGCCGGGGGCGAATCGCCGTCTCGGGTACGGCGTAGCGGCACCCGCCGCGAGCCCGTCAGCTAACCCCGTAAGCGCGGTCCGGACGAGCGACATGAGAAAGAGCTTCTGGGCTCCCATCACCATCGCCCTCGCGGCGTATCTGGTGCTCCCTCTGCCGGGGCAGTCTGCGCCCCTGTCCGAGAAGATCGACAAGAAGCGCGCACAGGTGGAGCAGAAGAGCCACCAGGAGGGTGTGCTCACCACCACAATCCAGGGCTACTCGAACCGCATCGACGGGCTCGAGGGTCAGATCAACGCCACGCGCGGCCGGCTCGGGCGGGTGCAGACGAGCCTCGACCGGCAGAAGGGGGAGCTGCTGCGGGTGCGCGACCGCCTGGAGGTGGCGCGGGACCGCCTCGAGCGACTGCGCAGCGACCTGGCCACGGCGCGCAAGGTGCTGGCCGAGCGCCTGGTGGAGATCTACAAGGCGGACTCGCCCGACGCGCTCACGGTGATCCTCGAGGCCGACGGCTTCGGCGACCTGCTGGAGCGGGCCGATTTCCTCGATCGCATCTCCGACCAGGATCGCCAGATCACCGCCCGCGTGCGCGGGCTGCGCGACAGCGCCCAGGACCAGGCCACCCAGCTCGCCGGCCTCGAGCACCGCGAGCAGCTCGCCGCCGAATCGATCCTGCGGCAGCGCGATCAGATCGCCTCGGCGCAGGACCAGCTCCTGGCATCACGCGATCAGCTCGCCTCCGCCCGCGGCGACCGGCGCGGCGCGCTGGCCCAGGTGCGCTCCCAGAAGGATTCGCTCGAGGGCGACCTGGCCTCTCTGGAGGCGGCGCAGGCCCGCGTGGCCTCCGCGCTGCAGGGCGCCGGCGCCAGGGCCTTCGCCGGCCCGGTGAAGCAGGGCAGCGGACAGCTGATCTGGCCGGTGAACGGCCCGGTGGTGTCCGGGTTCGGAATGCGCTGGGGCCACCTGCACGCGGGCGTGGACATCGCCGTGCCCGCCGGCACGCCCATCCACGCCGCCGACTCCGGTCGCGTGGTGCTCATGGGCTGGGAGGACGGGTACGGCAACTACACCTGCATCCAGCACACCGCGAGCCTCTCCACCTGTTACGCGCACCAGTCCGCGTTCAGCACCTCGAACGGGGCCTCCGTGCAGCAGGGCCAGGTGATCGGCTCGGTGGGCTGCACCGGCCACTGTTTGGGCGACCACCTGCACTTCGAGACGCGCATCAACGGTGCCCCCGTGGACCCGATGGGCTACCTCTAGCTCAGCCCGCCCACGCGGCCGTAGCTACGGTCCGGGAATGGTCAACGGCAGGGTCGTCCGTCTGGCCGCGATCGGGCTCGCCGCCCTGTTCGCGGCCGCCCAGCTGGTGCCGTACGGCCGCGCGCACAAGGATCCCAAGCCGACCCGCGAGGTCCGCTTCGCCTCCGCGAGCACTCAGCGGATCTTCGACGGAGCCTGCGCCGACTGCCATACCGATCACACGTCGTGGCCGCTGTATTCGCACGTCGCGCCCAGCTCGTGGCTTGTGCAGAACGACGTGGACGGCGGGCGCCGAGCCATGAACCTGTCGGAGTGGGATCGCCCGCAGCCCGACCCGGGGGAGGTGCAGGGGGTGATCGCTCGGGGCGGGATGCCTCCGTTGCAGTACAAGCTGATTCACGGCCGGGGGCGCCTCGCGGACGCGGAGCGGAGACAGCTTGCCTCCGGCTTCAGCGCTCTCTTCGCCGCCCACCCGCCGCCCTTCGGGCACCGATGAGGCGTGGCCTGCTCCTGCTTGCCGTCGCCTTGCTCGCGGGGTGCGGCGGCGGGGGAGCGGACTCGCCCGCCGGCGGCGCCGTGACCAACGAGGCTCCGGGGCGGACGGCGGCGTCGCGCGCGGTGGCCGAAAGGACGCCCACGCGGATAGCCGTCATGGTGCTCGAGAACCACGAGGTGGACGACGTGGTCGGCAACCCGCAGGCGCCATACCTGACCGCGCTGGCGCGGCGGTACGCCCTGCTGACGGGAGGCCACGGGCTCGACCACCCATCGTTGGCGAACTACATCGGCCTGGTCACCGGCACCACGGCGGGGATAACGAGCGACTGCCTCCCGTCGCAATGCCCGGTGGACGCCCCGAGCCTGGTGGACCAGCTCGAGACCGCCGGCGTCTCCTGGCGCGCGTACATGGAGTCGATGCCGCGCGCCTGCTTCCACTACGACGGCGACGAGGCGGGGCCCTACGCCCAGCGGCACAACCCGTTCGCCTACCTGACCCGGGTGTGGTCGCGGCCGGAACGATGTCGCAAGGTCGTTCCCCTGAGCCGGCTCCAAGCCGACGGACGCCGGGGCCTCGCGCGCTTCACCTGGATCACGCCGAACCTGTGCCACGACATGCACGACTGCGACGTCTCGGCGGGCGACTCGTGGCTGCAGGGCGCCGTGCCGCCGCTTCTCCGCGCGCTCGGGCCCCGGGGAGTGCTCGTCCTCACCTTCGACGAGGGCACGACCAACGAGTCGTGCTGCAACGGGTCCCGCGGCGGTCGCGTCGCAATCGTGCTTGCAGGGGCGGGCGCGCTGCCGGGTGCCACCTCGGCCCGTGCCGTCGACCACTACTCGACGCTCGCGACCATCGAGGACGTGCTCGGCCTGCCCCGCCTCGCCAACGCCCAATCCGCCCCAACCCTCACACCACTACTCAAGCCAGGGATGACGGGAGAAAACTAGAAGCGCCGGTAGCGCCCCAACCGCTTCAGACCACAGTTGCCGTTGGCATCGCACACCGACGCCACCAGCACGTTCAAAGCCGACCCCTTGAGCTGCACCACCCGATTGACCGGCCTCCGCAGGCGGATGAGCGAGTTGAAGGTCTTCCCCCCGTCGCGGGACACGAGCAGCCCGTAGCGCAGGTGCCCCGCGAGCTCGTGACCCCGCAGCGTGCGGTCATGTGCTCGTCCGATGTGCACACCCACGCTCGACCGGCCGCGGCGCCGGGCCCTCCCGCGCGAGGGCGGCGGGCTCACGTCGTAGACCTTCGCCAGCGCGGTGGCGGCGGTGCCGTCCACCACGCCCGCGCCCGTGAGCTGGTTCCAGCCCCGGCCGACGGTCTGGCGGGCGGAGCGGATCAGCACGTCGGCCACCTGCTCGGAGGCCAGGCGGGGCTGCACCTGCCACACGAGCGCGGCTATGGACGAGGCGAACGGGGTCGCGAAGCTCGTGCCCTCCCCGTAGGCGAAGCGCCCGCCGGCCGCAGTGAACAGGCGCGAGCAGGACAGCGGGTCGTCCCACTCGGTGCCGGCGGCCGTGGGCAGGATCGAGAACACCCCCAGATCACACCCCGTGGCCCCCGCGCCCGGGGCGGCCAGGCTCACGTAGTCGTTGTGGGTGGAGAACGAGGCCGCGGCGCCCCCGGGGCGCGTGGCGGTGACCGACAGGCCTATCCCGCGCTGGCCGCGCGTACCGCCTAGGGCCGCGGCCGGGAACTCGAGCGGGTTGCCGGTGTCCCCGTTGTTGCCCGAGGCGGCCACCGGCAGCACGTCGTTGTAGAACGCGAGCCGGAGCGCCCGGAGCTGGCTGATGGAGAACCCCTGCCCGGCCAGGCTCAGGTTGATCACGGCCACATGCCGCCGCACGGCGGCCTCGATGCCGGCCACGAGGTCGCTCACGGTGAAGCTGCCGTCCAGCGAGGCCCGGATCTCCTCGAGCTTGGTGTTCCCGGCGGCGCCCTTTCCGCCGATGCCGTTGCCGTCGATGGCGGAAATCAGCCCGGAGACGAAGGTCCCGTGGCCCACCCGGTCGCCAACGTTGCCGCGCTTGCTGCGGATGTCGTAGCGCCCCGCGATCCGGCCGGCCAGCTCCGGGCTGGTCACGTCCGCGCCCGTGTCCACCACCGCGATCCGGTGCTTCGAGCCCCCGCCGGCGGCCAGAATCGCGCCCGCGGCCCGCACCTCGTCATAGCCCCACGTGTACTTGATGCCCGACCCTCCGGGGGTCGCGTCCACGGAGTCGTAGGGGTCCACGGAGATCCGCAGGGCGCGGTCACGTTCGATGTACGCCACCCGCGGGTCCGCGCCCAGCAGCCGGGCCAGGGCCGCGCCGGAGGGCACGGTGGCGGCGACCACTCCCGCCTCGGCGAACACCTGCGGATGGGCGCCGAGCCGCCTCAGCGCGGCGGCGATCCCGGGCACGTCCGCATGTGACGACGCACCGACAAGGACGCGCACGGGGCCGGCGCGCCGGGCGATGGCGGTGAGCTCGCCCGGGGCGGCGGTGGACGCCCGGGCCTTCGAATCGCCGGGCAGGGGGAGCGGGATCACGCCGTCCGTGGCCGCGCCGGCCGTCAGCCGGCGGGCGTCGCGCAGGGCGGCGAGGTCGACCACATCCGCGGCCGCGGCGGCCGTCGCGGGCACCGCGAGGAGGACGCACAGCACGGTCACGAAGGCGGCTTTGCCCATCCGCGTGATGGTAGGGCCAGGACGCTAGGGTCCGATCCAGTGCTGCCCGAAATCCATCTCGGACCGCTCACCCTCCAGACCTTCGGGCTCTGTTTCGCGGCTGCCTTCCTGGCGTCGGGGGCCACCATGGCGCGACGCCTCAAGGAGCTCGGGAAGCCCGTGGACTGGGCCTACGAGATGCTCTTCGCCGCGCTTGTGGGAGGCCTGGTGGGATCGCGGCTCGACTACCTGGTGCAGAACTGGGACAAGGTCTCCGGCGACCTGCTCGGGAACATCTTCTCCGGGTCGGGCCTGGTCTTCTTCGGCGGGCTCGCCGGAGGCGCTGCCGGGGTGATCATCTGGGCGCTGCGGCGCGGGGTGCTCACCTGGCAGCTCGCCGACGCCGCGGCCGTGCCCGTGGCCATCGGATACGCCCTGGGCCGGGTGGGCTGCCAGCTCTCCGGTGACGGTGACTACGGCACCTCGTCGAACCTGCCCTGGGCCATGTCCTACCCGGACGGCACCGTGCCCACCACGAACGAGGTGCACCCCACGCCGGTCTACGAGACCTTCGCCATGGGCATCGCGGCGCTGGTGCTCTGGCACCTGCGCGACCGGTTCGCTCCCGGCGTGCTCATCGGGATCTACCTCGTGATCGTGGGGGTGGAGCGCTTCCTGATCGAGCTGATCCGGCGCAACGACTCTGTGGTGGCCGGGCTCACACTGCCCCAGCTGGTGAGCCTGGGGGCGATCGCCCTCGGCACGGCGCTGATCCTTACGCGCCGGGACGCGCCGCGGCCGGTACCGGCCTGAGCCGGCCCGGGAGGACGGAGCCCGCCAGCGCCGCCAGGCACAGGGCCAGGGCCACGGACGCGCCCGCCGCGGTGCCCGCGTGATAGCTCACGTAGATCCCCGCGACCCCGGCGGCGGCCCCGGCGGCTGCCGCGAGCACGAGCGCTCGGGCCGGCGAGTGTGACCACGGGCGCACCGCCACCGGCGGGCCGACGAGCACGGCCAGGGCCAGCAGGGTGCCGAGCCCCTGCACAGCCACGGCCACGGCCACGGCCAGGAGTCCCATCAGCAGCAGTCGCAGGCGCCCGGTGGGCACGCCCAGGGCCCCCGCGCCGGCGTCGTCGAAGGCCAGCGCACACAGCGGCTGGTGGAGCGCCGCGAGGGTCCCCGTGCCCGCCACGGCGAGCACGCCGGCCGCCACCAGGTCCGAGTCCGAGACGCCGAGCGGGTCCCCGAAGAGCAGCTCCTGCAGGCGCTGCGGCGCCTCGGGGGTGAGCGCCAGCAGCGCCCCAAGCCCCAGCAGCCCGGTGACCACCACCCCCGTGGCCGTATCCGCCCCGATGCGCGGATCACGCGCCGCGGCGGCGATCAGAAGGGTGGCGGCCAGCACCCCGCCCACGGCGCCGAGCAGGAGGGGCAATCCCGCCAGCGCGGCCAGCACGAGGCCGGGAAGCATCCCGTGCGCCAGCGACTCGGCGGCGTAGCTCAGGCGCTCGCTCACCACCCAGAATCCGAGCGCGCCGCAGGACGCGCCCAGGAGCACGACCTCGAGCATGGCCCGCCGGTCGATGCCGGACCGCAGCGGGTCGAGAAGCGGGTCGAGCAGGTGCACTAGCCGTGCTCGCAGTCCGGGCCGTGCTGGAGCACCACGGCGGCGTCCGCGCGCCCGGGGCCGAGCACGATCAGCTCGTGTCCGTAGGTCTCCTGCAGGGTCTCGCGGCTCAGCACGAGGTCGGGCGGCCCGAAGGCCACCTGGCGGCGATTCAGGCACAGGACGAGGTCGCACTCGTGGGCCGCGGCCACGTCGTGGGTGGACACGAGCAGGGTGCGGCCCTCGGAGCGAAGCGCCTCGAACACCCGCGAGATCAGGGCGGCGCTGGCGGGGTCCACGCCGGCGAGCGGCTCGTCGAGGAGCAGCACCTGCGCGTCCTGCACAAGCGCTCGGGCCAGCAGGGCTCGCCGCCGCTCGCCCCCGGAGAGCTGCCCGAACGGAACGCGCCTCCGACCGTCCAGCCCCACGCGGGCCAGCGCCGCCCGGGCCGCGTCCCGGCCCTCACGGCCCGGCGGGCGCCACCAGCGGCCCGCGGCCAGGGTGCCCATCAGCGCCACGTCGGCGGCGTTCACCGGGAAGTCGAGGCGCGTGCGCTCGGACTGCGCCAGGTAGGCCGGCCGCCCCTCCACGCGCAGCTCCCCGCCGGCGGGGCGAATCTCGCCGAGCAGCGCGCGGAAGAGCGTGGTCTTGCCGCCGCCGTTGGGCCCCAGCACGCACACCGAGCGGCCCGCCTCGGCCGCGAAGGTCACCCCGCTGAGGGCGGGCGGCCCACCGTAGCCGGCGGACAGGTCGCGGGCCATGACGGGCGGCTCGGTCACGCCGCCACCGGCCCACGCCGGCCGAGCGCCGCCGCGATCGCCAGCACGCCGTACGTACCGGCGCCCAGCACGGCGATCGGGGGGCCGGGGGGCGCGTCGAGCCAGTAGGCGAGGTAGAGCCCGGCCACCGCCTCCGCGAGCCCGAGCACGAGCGCCCAGGCCACCAGGCCAGGAACGCTCCGCGCCACGACCCGCGCCGCGGCCGCGGGCAGCACGAACACGGCGCCCACGAGCAGCGCGCCCACGGCGGGGAGCGCGGCCACGGCGGTGAGGGCCACGAGGGCCAGCAGGGCCAGGTCGAGCGCCGCCACGGGCAGGCCGAGGGCGGGGGCCCAGTCGGGATCGAAGCCGATCGCGCCCCAGGACCGCCCGAGAGCAACCGTGGCCGCGGCGGCCACGGCTGCGCACGCGCCCGAGAGCCAGAGGTCGGAGGCGTCCAGGCCGAGCAGGGTGCCGAACAGCAGGCGGTCCACGCCGGCGCCGGACTCGAACACGTCGCTGGCCAGGACCACGCCCGTGGCCAGCGCGGCCACGAGCAGGAGGGCCGTGCCCTCGGCGGCGTCGCTCCCGCCGCGGGCCGTGCGGCTCACGCCCCCGGAGTACCCGAGCGCCACCGCGAGGGCCAGGAGGGTGGGGCTGATCCCGGTGGCGTCGGCAGTGACCAGGCCCGGGAAGGTGGCGGACCCCACCGCGTGGGAGAAGAAGGCCAGGCGCCGGAGCACCACCCACGCGCCCACCATTCCGCCGGCCACGGCCAGGAGAATCACCTCGACCAGGGCGTCGCGCAGGAACGGGAGCTCCCAGAGGTCGCTTGGCGCCGGCATCCGGCGAAGACTAAACGAGAACGATTCTCAGTTAGGTCGAGGCGCCCGGACCGCGTCGCGCACGAACTTCCGCGAGAGCGCCTGGAGCTCCATGTCGTGCTGGAGCGAGCGGTGGTGGCCGCCGGGCAGAACCAGCAGCCGCTTGGGCTCGTGGGCAGCGGCGAACAGCTCCTCGCTCACCGCGGGCGGCACCTGTTCGTCCCCCCGGGCGTGGAGGAGAAGCAGCGCGGTGTCGGGGCCGAGGCCCGCCGCGGCGGCGTGCAGGTCGAGCGTCCGCAGCCAGGCGTCCGTGGCCCCCACGTCACAGGCGAAGCGTTCGGGGCCGTCGCGCCGGAGCGCCCTTCGCAGCAGGTCCTCGGGCGCCGCGCAGATGGCCACCACGGCGCAGATGGAGGGGTCGCGCGCGGCCGCATGCAGGGCAAGGAACCCTCCCATGCTCGATCCGCGCAGGGCCACCCGGGGAACGTGCGCCCGGAGGACGGCCACCATGGCCAGCACGTCGTCCACCGCGCCGGGGCCGAACCGCCCCTCCGAACGCCCGTGCCCGCGGGAGTCGAAGGCCAGCGCGGCCATACCATCGTCGCGGCAGCCGCGGGCGAAGTCGAAGTGGCTCTCCTTCGCCGAGCCGGCGCCGTGAAGCACCACTACGCCCACCTCGGGGTCGCCCTCGGGGAGGAACAGGGCATGCGAAAGGCCGTTGCTCATGCCCAGCTCGGGCGGCGCAGGCGGGGCGTGCTTCATAATCGCCGCCGATCATGGCAGCCGTGGGTGTGTCACATGTCTATCCGCTCGGGTCACGCCTGAACG
Source organism: Solirubrobacterales bacterium (assembly GCA_038323835.1). GTDB lineage: Bacteria > Actinomycetota > Thermoleophilia > Solirubrobacterales > Thermoleophilaceae > JACVRW01. Next base: position 4,971 of record JBBQHI010000013.1, on the reverse strand, counting down.
AGCGGGGACGGCTCGAGGTTGGGGGGTGCGACGTCTTCGACGTCGCGCGCGAGTTCGGCACCCCCGCCTACGTCTACGCGGAGGACGACATCCGCTCGCGGGCCCGGGCCTACACACAGGCGATGGCCTCACGTCGTGACAGCTTCGAGGTGATCTACGCCGGCAAGGCGCTGCCCTGCACCGCGGCCTTCCGCGTGATGATGGAGGAGGGCCTGTCGTGCGACGTGGCCTCCGCCGGCGAGCTGCACCACGCCCTGGCCGCCGGCTACGACCCCGAGCGGATCTACATGCACGGGAACAACAAGACCCGCGAGGAGCTGGATTACGCGATCGACCGCGGTGTGGGCCACATCGTGCTCGACTCCTTCGACGAGATCGACCGCCTCTCGGGCCGCTCCCAGCGCGTGCTGATCAGGGTCACGCCGGGGATCAGCGCCAGCACCCATGCCTTCATCCAGACCGGCCAGGCCGACTCGAAGTTCGGCTTCCCGATGGCCGACTTGCCCGAGGCCATCGAGCGCGCCGGCGCCGCGGGCCTCGAGGTCCGCGGCCTGCACGCGCACGTGGGCTCGCAGATCCTCGACCTCGAGCCGTTCGAGTCGGTGGCGGAGGTGCTGGGCGAGCTGGGCGGGTGGCCGCTCCTGAACCTCGGGGGCGGCCTGGGCATCGCCTACACCGCCGAGGACCACCCGCCCGCGATCGAGGACTACGTGGAGGCGCTGCTGCGTCACGCACCCGACGGGGTGAGGGTGCTCTGCGAGCCCGGCCGCTCCCTGGTGGGGAACGCGGGCGTCACCCTGTACGAGGTGGGCACCGTCAAGCGCATCCCGGACGTGCGCACCTGGGTGGCCGTGAACGGCGGCATGTCGGACAACCTGCGCCCTATGCTCTACGGGGCCCGCTACGAGGCCGAGATCGCCGACCGCTTCGGGGGCGACGAGGTGTGCACCGTGGCGGGCATGCACTGCGAGTCGGGGGACGTGCTGGCGCGCGACGTGCCGCTGGCCGCTCCGCGCCCCGGGGACCTGCTCGTGATGCCGGCCACCGGCGCGTACGGGCACGCCATGGCCAACAACTACAACGCGATCCGGCGCCCGCCGATCGTGTTCTGCCGCGATGGCGACGCCCGTCTGGTGGTCCGCCGCGAGACCTTCGAAGATCTGACGCTACGTGACGTCTGAGCCCCCGTTCCGGGTCGCGCTGCTCGGTCACGGCACCGTCGGCTCGGCCTTCGAGGAGCTGCTCGAGTCGCGCGCGGACGCGATCGAGGCCGAAGCCGGCCGGCGGCCCGAGATCGTGGGTGTGCTCACCCGCAGCCGCGGCGACTTCGCCGACCTGCTGGAGCGCAGCGACCTCGTGGTCGAGTTGATGGGCGGCACCGACCCGGCGCGCGAGTACCTGCTGGGCGCGATGGCCGCCGGGCGCCACGTGGTCACGGCCAACAAGCAGCTGCTCTCCCAGTTCGGCGAGGAGCTGTTCGACGCCGCACGCGCCGGAGGGGTGCAGCTGCGCTTCGAGGCCGCCGTGGCCGGCGTGGTGCCCGCGATCCGGGTGATGTCGGAGACCCTGGCCGCGGCCCACATCGAGCGGGTGCACGGCATCGTGAACGGCACCACCAACTACATCCTCAGCGAGATGGCCCGTACCGGGGCCACCTACCAGGAGGCGCTGGCGGAGGCTCAGGAGCTCGGCTACGCCGAGGCCGATCCCACCGAGGACGTGAGCGGCAGGGACGCGGCGGCCAAGATGGCGATCCTGGCCCGGCTCGCCTTCAACGCCGTGGTGCGGCTCGACCAGGTGAGCCATGAGGGCATCGAGAAGATCACGCCGGAAGACATCGCCTACGCCCGGGACCTGGGGCTCTCGCTCAAGCTCGTGGGCTCGGCCGAGCGGCTGGAGGGCGGGATCGCCGTGCACGTGCACCCCGTCTTCCTCTACGCGGGCCACCCGCTGGCCTCGGTGGGCGGCGCTTTCAACGCGGTGACGATCGAGTCGCCGGCAATCACCGAGATCACCCTCTCGGGTCCCGGCGCGGGCGGCACCCAGACCGCCTCCGCGGTGCTGGGCGACGTGATCTCGGCCATGATCCCGCCGCCGTCGCTGCCCCCGCCGGCCGTGGACCAGCCGATCGTGACCGACGTGGTGTCGTCCTTCTACCTCCACCTCGAGGTGGCCGACCACCCCGGGGTGCTGGCCCAGGTGGCCGAGATCCTCGGCCTCCAGGGTGTCTCGGTGCGCTCGGTGGTGCAGAAGGGGATCGGCACGGACGCGCGTCTCGTGATGGTCATGCACCCGGTGCTGGAGTCGCGCTTCCGGGCGGCCGTGGACCTGATCTCGCGGCTCGACTTCGTGCGCTCCACCCCGCGCGTCATACGTGTGATCGAGGAGGTGTTCGAGTAGCGGTGGTCCGCGGCCTGTGGCGCTACCGCGACCGGCTGCCGGTGGAGCCGCTCGTGACGCTGGGGGAGGGGGACACGCCACTCGTGCGCGCCGGCCACCTGTCGGAGCTCACCGGCTGCGAGGTGTGGCTGAAGCTCGAGGGCTCCAACCCGACGGGGTCGTTCAAGGACCGCGGGATGACGGTGGCCGTGTCTGCAGCGGTGGCCGAGGGGGCGGAGGCCGTGGTGTGCGCCTCCACCGGCAACACGGCGGCCAGCGCCGCGGCCTACGCCGCGCGGGCCGGACTGCGCGGGGCGGTGATCGTGCCGGAGGGCAAGATCGCCACCGGCAAGCTGGCCCAGGCGCTGATGCACGGAGCACGGGTGATCGCGCTGCGAGGCAACTTCGACGAGGCGCTCGCACTCGTGCGGGAGCTGGCCGGCAGGCACCCGATAGCGCTGGTGAACTCCGTGAACGAGTACCGGATCGAGGGCCAGAAGACGGGCGCGTTCGAGGTCTGCGACGAGCTGGGCGAGGCCCCGGATGTGGTGTGCATCCCGGTGGGGAACGCCGGCAACGTCACGGCGTGGTGGAAGGGCTTCCGCGAGTACGAGGCGGCGCCCGCCATGCACGGCTACCAGGCCGAGGGGGCGGCGCCGCTCGTGCACGGAGCGCCCGTGGAGCGTCCCGAGACCGTGGCCAGCGCCATCCGCATCGGCAACCCGGCCCGGTGGGAGAACGCGATGGACGCCTTCACCTCCTCGCGCGGCCAGGTGCGCGCCGTGTCCGACGAGGAGATCCTCGACGCGTACTCGCTGCTCGGCGCGCGCGAGGGGGTGTTCTGCGAGCCGGCCTCGGCCGCGTCGGTGGCCGGGCTGCTCAAGTACGGGGCCGAGGGCACCGTGGTTTGCGTGCTCACGGGACATGGCCTGAAGGACCCGCAGACGGCCATGAACCGCGCAGCCTCCGTGGTGCCCTGCGAGCCCGACATCGAGAGCGTCGAACGGGCCGTGCTCGAATGAGGCGCCGCCGGCAGGTCCGGGTGCCGGGGTCGTCGGCCAACCTGGGCCCGGGGTACGACGTGCTGGCCGCGGCCCTGTCCCCGGGCCTCGAGCTCGAGGTTGAGGAGACGGGCGAGTTCGGCGTGGAATGCGACGTGCCCGGCGTGGCCACCGACCGCTCGAACCTGGTGGTGCGGGCGTTCGAGGCCCTGCACCCCGCGGACGGGCTGACGTTCCGGATCCGCTCGGAGATTCCATCGGGGGCGGGGCTCGGCTCCAGCGCCGCGGCGATCGTGGCCGGGCTGGTGGCGGCGGACCACATGTTCGAGCTGGATGCGCCCCTCTTCGAGCGCGCGGTGGAGATTGAGGGCCATCCCGACAACGTGGCCGCCGCCCTGTACGGCGGGTTCGTGATCTGCGGCGACGGAGAGCCGGTGCGCTTCGACCCGCCGGGAGGGCTCGAGGGCGTGCTGGCCCGCCCCCCGGGCGAGGTCCCCACGGCCGAGGCCCGGGCCGCGCTCCCGGACGAGGTGCCGCTGGCGGATGCGGTGCACAACGTGGGCCACGCGGCGCTGCTGGTGCTGGGCCTGGCCCGCGACGACATGTCGCTCGTGGCCCGGGGCCTCGGCGACCGCATCCACCAGCCGCGCCGGCGCTCGCTCTACCCTGCATCGATGGAGCTCTTGGAGCGGGCCACCGAGTTCGGGGCGGTGGGAGCCACGATCTCGGGTGCGGGCCCGACCGTGCTCTTCTGGTGCGATTGGCAGGCCACCGGGGCGCTGGTGGAGCGCCTGAAGGCCGAGGTGCCCGGCTGGCACGTGGCGCGGGTGGCGTTCGCCCCCGGCGGCGCGGACGTGCACGACCTGTGAGCGACGAGATCCAGGCGGCGGGCGGCGTGGTGATCCGGGACGGGCGCGTTCTGGTGGTGCACCGCCCCCGCTACGAGGACTGGACCCTGCCCAAGGGCAAGCTCGATCCGGGCGAGAGCTGGGAGCAGGCCGCGGTGCGCGAGGTGGAGGAGGAGGCGTGCCTGCGCTGCCGGCTGGGACGAGAGCTGCCGTCGTCGCACTACAGGGCGAAGGGACGCCCCAAGCGCGTGCGCTACTGGCTGATGGAGCCGGTCGAGGACCTCGGCTTCGAGCCCAACGACGAGGTGGACGAGGTGCGCTGGGTCACCCCTGGGGAGGCCGAGGAGCTGCTCAGCTACGACCGCGACCGGCCCGTGCTGGCGGCGGCGCTCGATGCCCTTGCCTAGGGGGTCTTAGGCCGCGGCGAGCGCCGGTCGGCGGTCCGCCCAGGGCCTGGCGGCCTCGAGCTGCGCGCCCAGCGACAGCAGCGTGGCCTCGTCGGCCGGGCGTCCGGCCAGCTGAACGGCCAGCGGAAGGCCGTCGGCGTACTGGAAGAGCGGCAGCGAGATCGCCGGCTGCCCGCTCACGTTGAAGTTGGCCGTGTAGGGGGTGAAGGCGCCGGAGCGCGCGAAGTCGGCCAGCGGAGTGTCGCTCGAGGCGTCGATCTCGCCGATGCGCACCGGACGCTCGGCCAGGGCGGGAGTGAGCACGGCGTCGTGGGTCTCCCACAGGCTCATGTACTG
>JBBQHI010000012.1:0-86196 GCA_038323835.1 Solirubrobacterales bacterium | reverse complement strand
CTGCCGCAAGGGCTGGGAGGGGCTGATCGCCAAGCGGGCGGACAGCCCGTACTCCAGCTCGCGCTCGCGCGACTGGCTGAAGTTCAAGTGCGACCGCTCGCAGGAGATGGTCATCGGCGGGTACACGCCGCCGAAGGGCTCTCGCGAGGAGCTGGGCGCGCTGCTGCTCGGCTACCACCGCGACGGCCACTTCCTGTACGCCGGGAAGGTGGGCACGGGCTTCACCCGCGCGACGCTGGTGGACCTGGCCGCGAAGCTGCGTCCGCTGCGTCGCGACGACCCGCCGTTTGCGGACGCGAGCGCGATCAAGGAGCGCGGCGTGGCCTGGGTCGAGCCCGAGCTGGTGGCGCAGATCGGATTCACGGAGTGGACCCGCCACGGGCGGATGCGCCACCCGCGCTTCCTCGGGCTGCGCTTCGACAAGCCCGCCGGGAAGGTGATGAGGGAGGGGTGAGCGACGAGATCAGGGTGGGCCGGCGCTCCGTGCGGTTGACCCATCGCGACAAGGTGCTCTTCCCCGGCGCGCGGGTCACCAAGCTCGATCTCGCGCGTCATTACGAGCGCGTGGCGCCGGCGATGCTCCCGTACGTGGCCGGCCGTCCGCTCGCGCTTCAGGCGTTCCCGGGCGGCATCGAGGAGAAGGGCTTCTTCATGAAGGCGGTGCCCCCCTACTTCCCCGATTGGATCGCCCGGGCGACGGTGCCGAAGCGGGGAGGCACGGTCACCCACGCCCTGGCCGAGGATGCCGCGACGCTGGCCTACCTCGCGGGCCAGAACGTGGTGACGCCGCACGTCTGGCTCTCGCGCGCGGACGAGCCGCGCCTGCCGGACCGCCTGATCCTCGACTTCGACCCCTCGGGCGGCGGGTTCGCCGACGTGCGCGCCGCGGCCCGCGATGCCGGCGACCGGCTCCGGGCCGCCGGACTCGTGCCCTACGCGATGGTCACGGGCTCACGCGGGGTCCACGTGGTGTGCCCGCTGCGCCGCGGGGCGGGCTTCGGCGACGTGCACGGCTTCGCGCGCGCGCTCGCGGAGGAGATGGTGGAGGACGATCCCCGGCGGCTGACGCTCGAATGGCGCAAGACGGACCGCGGATCGAAGATCTACGTGGACGTGAACCGCAACAACTACGCCCAGCACGTGGTGGCGCCCTACGGGGTGCGCCCGCTGCCGCGGGCCCCGGTGGCGGTGCCGGTGCACTGGGCGGAGCTCTCCGACGGCCGCCTGCGCCCCGGCCGCTGGACGGTGAAGACGATCGCCGATCGGATTGAGTCCGAGGGCGATCCGTGGCGGGGCATGGGCCGGCGGGCCCGCTCTCTTCCAAGCCGGCCTGGGAGGAGCGCAGCCCGGGGCGGTGGCCCGGGCGAGCACCGGACCCCGATTTCGTAGCCTCTGTCGGCGTGCGCCGCATCGCCGTGGACATCAGCTCGCTGCGCACGTCGCGCGACCTACGGCTGCTCGTGCTCGGCAACGTGGTGTCGGGCCTCGGCACCCAGGCGGCGCTCGTGGCGCTGCCGTTCCAGGTCTACGACCAGACCGGCTCGGCCTTCCTCACCGGACTCCTGGGCGCGGTGGAGCTGCCGTCGCTGATCGCCTCCGCGCTGCTGGGCGACGTGGAGTCGGGCGCGGTCGCCGGCCTGGCCGGTCCCCGCTCGGTGGTGTCCGGGGGCCTCGCCTGCATCGTGGGCGTGGGGGGTGATCATGGCCGCGTTCCCGGCGCTTGAGGCGTGTGCCGCACCTGGCGCCGGACCGCTGACCTAGACGGAAGACCCACCCGAACCCGTCCGGTTGTTCCCTACTGTCCCTGGGACCGGCGGGCAGGGACGCTGCGCCGTGTGCCCGGCAGTTCTCGGAGGAACTTGATCAAGCTACGGATCCCACTCATCGTGCTTCTCATGGCGGGCGCCGTTTTCGCGGCCTCGTCCGCCGGGAGCGGGGCCGCCGTACCCGCGGCCGCATCGAAGGCCGACCCACGCGGCGTGGCCGCCGGGAGTCCCAACCCGCTCGCCGGGGCGCGCTTCTACAACGATCCGAACGCGCCCTCGTACCTCCAGTGGCAGGCCTACCGCAGGGCGGGGGAGCAGAAGAAGGCGGACCTGATCTGGAAGATCGCGCGCGAGCCCAAGAGCCTGTGGCTGGGTCGCTTCACCCGGCCGAACTTCTTCGTGAAGGTGCGGCGGCTGATCGACCCGGCGCGCGAGCAGGGCACGGTGCCGATCTTCACGGTGCTCCGCGCCGAGGCCACCGGCTGTTCGCCCACCTACCAGGGCGGAGGTCCCCCGGCGGACGCCGAGACGCGCAGCTGGTACGACGACCTGGCCCGCGCGATCGGCGACGACCGCGTGGTCATCGCCTTCGAGCCGGACTCGCTGGGCACGATCGACTGCCTGGCGCCCAGCCGCCGCGACGACCGCCTGCGCCTGCTCCGCTACGGGGTGGACGCGCTCTCGAAGCTGCCCAACGCCACCATCTACCTGGAGGCCGGGGCGTCCGACTGGGAGAACGCGAAGCGCACCGCCAAGCAGCTGAGGGCGATCGGCATCGCGAAGGTGCGCGGGTTCATGCTGAACGCCACCCACTACGACTGGACCAAGGCCAACATCAAGCACGGCCTGGACATCTCCCGCCGCGTGGGGGGCAAGCACTTCATCATCAACACGGCCGAGAACGGCCGCGGCCCGGTGCACTACAAGGCCAACCACCGCGTGATCAACGTCTGGTGCAGCCCCGGCCTGCGCGGCCTCGGCCCCGCTCCCACCACCGCCACGTCGCACCCGATGGCGGACGCCTACCTCTGGATCAACCGCCCCGGCTACGGGCAGTCCTGCTCCGGCCAGAAGATCGCCTGGTACCCGCCGAGAGCGCTCTCGTACGCGCGACACTCGACGGAATGGGAGGCGCCGCCGCGGGGCACGCGCCTCGGGTTCAAGAAGCGGTACCCGCCGAGCACGTTCGGCGTCGGGCGGTAGGGCCCGGGCCGAGGGGGGTTTGGAGACTTACCGGGTCATACGCCCGGTAACCCGCCACACCCCCGTTGGCGCGGCCCGCCGCCCCTCAACCCGGATACCGTCGCCCCATGCATTTCCCGCTGGCCGGCGAGCGGCTCGACCTGCGCCCCTTCGGCCCCGGCGACGTGGCGGCCGCGCACACGATCCTCGGCGACCCGCTCGTCATGCGCTGGGTGGGGCACGGCGCGCTGCGGACGCCGGCGGCCACCGAGGCGGTGCTGCGCGAGTACATGGCCCACCAGGAGCGGCACGGTTTCAGCTTCTGGGCGGTGATCGAGCGATCGTCGGGCCGGCTGATCGGCGACGCCGGGCTGTTCCACGTCAGCGGCGAGGTGCAGCTGGGGTACACGCTCGGGGCGGACTGGTGGGGGCTCGGGTACGGCACGGAGGCGGCCGGTCTCTGCCTGGCGCCCGCCTTCGGGGAGCTGGGCCTCGAAGAGCTGGCCGCCGTGGTGGAGCCCGACAACGAGCGCTCGGTGCACGTTCTCGAGAAGCTCGGATTCGCCCGCGACGGCCGCTGCCTGGCGTACGGCCGCGATCACCTGGTCTACAGGCTGCGCGGACCCCTAGCCTCGGGGCAATGAGCGAGAGCGAAGACAAGCTGTTCGGCAAAGAGCACGTCCGCGTGTACCAGGAGACGGGCGGCGAGCGCGGCTACCACTGGCGCGGCGCGGACATCCTGCTCCTGGAGACCACGGGGCGAAAGTCCGGCGAGACCAGGATCGCCCCCCTGATCCACCGCGAGGACGACGGGCGCTGGGTGCTTGTGGCCTCCCAGGGCGGGCTCCCCGAGCACCCGGCCTGGTTCAAGAACCTGAGCGACAATCCCGAGGCCGAGATCCAGGTGAAGGCGGAGCACATTCCGGTCCGGGCCCACGAGGCCGAGGGGGAGGAGCGCGAGCGTCTCTGGGGCAAGATGACCGAGGTCTGGCCCGCGTACGACGACTACCAGAAGCGGACCGACCGGCGGATCCCCATCGTGGTGCTCGAGCGGAAGTAGCCGCAGAGCGTCCCCCAGGCGCGGCGGGCCGTTCAAGCTCGGCTTCCCGGTTGCCGACGTTTGTCAGGCCATGGGGCAGAGACCGGATCCCACGCCCGAGGTGGCGGGGGCGCGGATATACGCGGCTCGCTGCCGGATAGCCCTGGCCCTTATCGGCGGGGCCCTGCTCGCCCTCGACCCGGGCGCCTACCCGCACATCGTCGCGGCCTCCATCGGCTTCGGTGTGATCGGGCTCACCGGCCTGGTCGAGCGGTTCGTGCACACCGAACGCTGGTTGAGCTACGAGGAGGCGCTCTCGTGCATCGCGGTGATCTGCATGGTGGGCTACAACCAGGGCCGCGTCGACGAGGTGAGCCTGCTCTGGCTGGTGGCCGCCGTGACCGGCGTGCTCGCCCGCGGCGGACGCGTCGGGCGGGTCGGACGTGTGATCGTGGTGGGAGCGCTGTTCTCGCCGATCGTGACCACGGGGACGTTCACCACCGAGAACCTCGGCCTGGCCGCGGGCTCGATCGCACTTCTACTGGCCGCCGGCCGCATCTCGCGCGAGATGACCGAGCTCCTGCGACGGGCGCGCTACGACGCCGCCCACGACTCCCTCACCGGGCTTCTCTCCGGCCAGGCCTTCCGCACCCGCGTGGACCAGCTCTCCGAGCTCGCCACCATCGAGCGACCCGCGGCGGTGATCGCGCTCGATCTCGACGAGTTCGGCTCGGTGAACAAGCGCCTCGGCCACGCCGCGGGGGACCGTCTCCTCGTGCGCGCGGGCGAGGCGATGCAGTCCGCCCTGCGAGGTGACGACGTGCTGGGGCGCCTGGGCGGCGACGAGTTCGCCGCGCTCGTGTTCACCGACGTCCCCGAGCTGGTGGCCGAGCGGCTGATGGAGGCCGTGTCCGGCGAGGACGGGGCCCAGTGCACCGCCCGCGCCGGCGTGGCCCGCGCACCCGCGGACGGCACCGGCGCGGAGGCCCTTTTGGCCGCCGCCGACGTGGCCCTGCGCGTGTCCAAGCGCTCCGGCGGCGTTCACGTGACCGCCTACGACGGCGCCCCGCTCTCCGCTGCCGCCGACGGCGCCCAGGCCGCACTGGCGCGGCTGTGCCGGGGCGAGGGCCTGCGGATCGCCGTCCAGCCCATCGTGGACGTCGAGACGGGCCGGCCCCATGCCTACGAGGCGCTGGCCCGCTTCTCCACGCGCGGCGGCCAGGGTCCCCTCCACTGGTTCGCCCTCGCCGACGAGTTCGGCATGAGGGCCGAGCTGGAGCTCGCCTGCCTGCGTCAGGCGCTGACGCTCATCCCGAGCCTTCCCCGCGGCGCCCGCCTGAGCGTGAACCTCTCCGCGCCGCTGCTGGGCGACCCCCGCACCGCCGAGCTGCTGGACGGGTGCACCCAGCCGGAGAGCCTGATCGTCGAGGTCACCGAGGAGACGCTCGTGCGCCACGAGGCCACGGCCGCGCGCGCCACTGCCGAGCTGCGCGACCGCGGGATGGGCATCGCCGTGGACGACGTGGGGGCGGGGTACTCCGGCCTCAGCCAGCTCGCCACGCTGCGGCCGACGTACCTGAAGCTCGACCGCGTCCTGGTCCGCGGGATCGACTCCGACCCGGGCCGGGCGGCGCTGATGCACGCCCTGGCAGACTACGCGCGGGACACCGGCGGCCTGCTCGTGGCGGAGGGCGTGGAGACCCCGGAGGAGCTGGCCAGCGTGCGCGTCTCGGGCGCTCCCCTGGTTCAGGGCTACCTGCTCGCCCGCCCCGGGGATCCCTGGCCCCAGGTGAACACCTCGGCCCTGCACGGCTTCGCGCACGCCGCGCAGTAGGCTGGCCCCGGAGAGGAGGCAAGGTGCGGCAACTGTCATCGCTGGACGCGCAGTTCCTGGCGCTCGAGAGCGACCGCAACTACGGCCATGTGGGCTCGGTGGCGGTTCTCGACCCGTCCACCGCTCCGGGAGGCCGGGTCACGATCGAGGACGTGCGCCGGCTGCTCAGCGAGCGGCTCCACCTGATCCCCCCGTTCACCCTCCGCTTGGCCGAGGTGCCGCTCGGCCTGGCCCTGCCCTACTGGGTGCCCGACGATCACTTCGACCTGGGCTACCACTGCCGCGAGATCGCCCTGCCCCCGCCCGGCAGCACCGCGCAGCTGGCGGAGCAGGTGGCCCGCATCTACTCGCGCCGGCTCGACCGCTCGCGTCCCCTCTGGGAGCTCTACCTGATCCACGGCCTGCCCGACGGGCGTGTGGCGCTGCTCACCAAGATCCACCACGCGGCGGTGGACGGGATGTCCGGAGGCGAGATCCTCACGCTCCTCTACGACCTCGCGCCCGAGGGACGGGAGATCGAGCCGCCGGGCGACGAGCCGGCCCTTCAGGGCGCGCCCGGCACGGCCGGGATGCTGATGCGCGGCGTGGCCGCGCTGCCGCGCTACCCGGTGACGGTGGCCGGTCGTGTGGGGCGCCTGCTGCCGCACGTGGACGCGCTCACGTCGTTGCTCGGTGTGCCCGGTACCCCCACGGTCAGCCGCACGCTCTCGCGGGCGCGGAGGCTCGTGAACCGGGACGGACACGCAGAGGTGATCGAGCGGCCGGCGATTCGCGCCCCCAAGGGCCCCTACGGCGCCCGGCTCTCGCCGCACCGGATCTTCGGGTTCGCGTCGGCGCCGCTCGCGGACGTGAAGCTCGTAAAGAGCCACTACGACGTGAAGGTGAACGACGTGGTGGTCTCGCTGGTGGCGGGCGCCGTGCGCGAGCACCTCATGCTGCACGACGAGCTGCCCGACGGCCCGCTCGTGGCCCAGATCCCCGTGTCCGTGCGCACCGAGGAGGAGCGGGGCACGTTCGGGAACCAGGTGTCGATCATGGCCGTGGCCGTGCCCACCCACCTGGCCGATCCCGTGGACCGGCTCCAGTACGCGCACGGGGTGCTGGCCTCGGCCAAGGAGCGCCACAACGCGCTGCCGGCGAAGGCGCTGCGCGACGTGACCGAGTTCATTCCCCCGGCGCTCCACACCCGGGCGGCGCGCGTCCTGGCCGAGCTCAGCGCCGTGCCCACCATTCGCCCGCTCTTCAACCTGATCGTGTCCAACGTGCCCGGCCCGGCGATGGACATCTACAGCTGCGGGGCCCGCCTCGAGGCTCTCTTCCCGCTCTCGATCATCGCCGACGGCACCGGGCTGAACGTGACGATCATGAGCTACCGCGGCTCGGTGGACATCGGCATCACAGCCGACCGCGAGCAGACCCCGGACGTTCAGAGCATCGCCGAGGGCATGCTGGAGGACCTCTCCGCTCTCAAGGCCACGATTCCGGCCCGGCGGCGGGCGGCGCGCAAGACGGCGGCCGGGAAGGCGTGACGCCCGGTGTGCATCCAGCAACCGAGGCCCTGAGGACCGTTCGAAAGCCGCCGAGGCTCAGTGCCGGTGGCGTTCCCCTGAGCCGCGGGCGTGGGCGTGCACGTAGTCGCCGTGGCTGTGCTGTTGGTCCCGCTCGGGGGCCGCGTCCGCCCCGGCGCACGCGGCGCATAGCCCGATGATCGGGAAGTGCCCGAACCGTGCGCGGTACCCGAAACGCTTTTCAATTTGGCTGCGGACAGGTTCCAGCTGGGCGGGGTCGAGGGCCGTGACCTGGCCGCAGCGCTCGCAGGCGAGGAACTCCTTCTCGCCCGACCCGACCAGCATGTAGAGGCCGGGGCCGTGCCCCAGGTGAACGTGCCTGACGATCCCCAGCTCCTCGAGGCGCTCGAGGTTGCGGTAGACGGAGGTCAAGTCCACGGTGAGGGCTCGCCCCCGCTGCCCGTCGGCGATGAATTGGGCCGAGACCGGCCCTTCGGCGCTGAAGAGCGCGCCGAGCACAACTCGACAGGCCGTCGAGACCCTGTGCCCACTCGCGCGAACCAGCGCCAGCGCGCCGTCGATCCCCTCGAACGCCTCAGGGTCACGCTCCGGCGATCCCGTCATTGGCGCTGCCCCTGCTCCGCCACTCGCGTGGCGGGCGCCGCCTGCGCGGCGGCCATCCCGGCCGACCATTTCTCCTCCACCTTCCCCACGTGCCAGATCAGCAGCGCGACGACCCAGGTGAGCACGAACAGCCCAGCGATCGCGTAGCCGACGTAATTGAGGTCGAGGCCCGAGACGAAGTCCCATGGCTGTCCGGTGAGGGTCAGTTTCTCAGCGAGCACCGACATCAACTCGATGGTCCCGATGACTAGCGCGACCACCACCGACAGCCACGTGATGGTGATGTTGTAGAAGATCTTTCGCACCGGCTTGGCGAACGCCCAGCCATAGGCGAAGTTCATGAACGCGCCGTCGATCGAGTCCAGCAGCGACATTCCGGCGGCAAAGAGGATCGGCAGGCACAGGATCGCGTAGATCGGCAGGCCTCCCGCAGCCGCGGCGCCGGCGGTGGCCAAGAGCGCGACCTCGGTGGCGGTGTCGAAGCCGAGGCCGAAGAGCAGCCCGACCGGGTACATCTGCGAGGGCTTGGTGACCGTGTTGGTGGCCCGCTTGTAGAAGCGGTTCATGAAGCCGCGGTTGTTGAGCTGATCCTCCAGCTCGGCCTCGCTGTAGTGGCCATGGCGCATGCGCCGGAAGATCCTCACGATGCTGATGAGGACGAACAGATTGAGGATGCCGATGATCCACAGGAACGTGCCCGACACGGTCGGCCCGATCAGGCCCGTGGCCGAGTGCAGCCACGAGCTGTCGTCGGCGACCGCGCCGCTCAGCCCCCTGATCCCAACGGTGAATCCGATCGCGAGCAGGAACACGATCGTCGAGTGCCCGAGCGAGAAGAAGAACCCGACGCTGAGCGGCCGTTGTCCATCCGTCATCAGCTTCCGAGTGGTGTTGTCGATGGCACCGATGTGGTCTGCGTCGAACGCGTGACGCAAGCCAAGGGTGTACGCAGTGATCCCGATCCCGACGCCGAACACCCCCGACGCTCCAAGATCGAAATCGTTCGGCACCACGACCGCGAACAGCAAGAAGAACCCAATCACATGGAGCACGCCGACCACCGCCGCCATACCGGCCACCGTCGCCCACTCCGACGGCGTCAATCCCCCACGTATCCGCTGCCAGCGCGAAACGGGTTGCGAGCCTGCGCGCATAGCCTCCATTTCACCCCTTATCGTGACCACGCCCCCGCCGTCACGGGGACACAGCGCGACCCTACTGCTATTGCAAGGAGCTTGCACTACGTCGTGGGTCTACGGCCTGATGTGCACGACGGGGAGGCCGTAGCGCTCGGCGATCCGCCCGGCCACGAGCGACCGGTGGCAGGCCTCGGGATCGCGCTCCACGCAGAAGAGCGCCGACGCGCCCTCGGGCGGCATCTCGGCCACCACGGCGTCGAGGTCGGCCGGGTCGAGGATCTCATGGAGGTAGCGCTCCCGGTACTCGGGCGCGAGCCGCTCCCGGTTGCGCTTGCCGATGCCCAGGCGGTCGTCTTCCCGGTACTGGAGCTTCCGGAGATCGGTGGTGGGGGCCAGCTCCAGGTGGTGCCGGTAGTCGATGCCGACCCCCGCCAGGGCCGCCGTCAGCCGTCCGGCGTTGGCCCAGGCGTACTCGCTGCCCCGCACTCCGCGGCGCTGGCGCAGGTCCAGCAGGAGGCGCACGTCTGCGCCGTGCAGCGCGTCGAGGAAGGTGTCCGCTCTGAAGCCGTACACACCCACGGTGGCCAGGGTCGGCACCGCCGGATCATCCCACCGCGACCGAAGCTGGGCTAGGTTTCGGCGATGGCCTCCTCGCGCTCGAAGGCGCCGGCGATGGACCGTGCACTAGCGCTGCTCCAGCCGAGCCGGCGGCCGGCGGACACGGTCGCCACCGACGGCTATCTCGACCTCCTGGGAGACGACGACCCCACGGGCCGGCTGCCGGGCCAGCGGCTGATGGTGAGCGCGGCGCTGCCGCTCATCTACGAGCGGCTGTGGCGGCCGCTCGGCGGGCGGCTGCTGATGGGCGCGCTGGGGCCGAGCATGGACGACGAGCGCCGGATCGCCATCGAGATGCTCGAGCTGGCGCCGGGCGACCGTGTGCTCGACGTGGGCTGCGGCCCGGGCAACTTCACGCGCGCCTTCGCCGCCGAGGTGGGGGACGGCCTGGCCGTGGGCCTGGACGCCTCGCGCACCATGCTGGCCCAGGGCGCGGCCCAGCCGAGCGGGGGCAACCTCGCCTATCTCCGAGGCGACGCCGAGGATCTCCCCTTCCGCGCGGGCTCGTTCGACGCCGTGTGCTGCTTCGCCGCGCTCTACCTGATCGAGCGGCCGCTGAAGGCGGTGGAGGAGATCGTGCGCGTGCTCGCGCCCGGCGGCCGGGTGGCCCTCCTCGCCAGCGTCCAGCGCGGCCCGCTGCCGGCCGGCGTGGCCAACCTGGCCACGCGGCCCCTCACCGGCGTGCGCATCTTCGGGCGTGACGAGCTGACCGGCGCTCTGGCGGGGCACGGCATGAATGCGGTGGCCCGGCGGGTCACCGGCCTGGCGCAGTTCGTGTCCGCACGCAAACCCTCTACCAGCTGACCCGGGGAGGAGCGCAGCCCGATCGGTGATCGGGCGAGCACCGCAGCCCTACGTCATCGGGCGAGCACCGGACCACGAATCTCAGGCCGGGACGCGGGCGGGCGCGGTCCGGTCCGCCGCGTGCGCGTGATCGCTGATGTCGTCGGCGATCTGCTTCCAGAAGGCGCGCGGCAGGTCGTGTCCCATGCCATCGATCCGGACCAGCCGCGAGCCGGGGATGGCCCGGGCCGTGGCCTCGCCGCCCGAGGGGCGCACCAGCCGGTCGGCCGTGCCGTGGATCACGAGCGTGGGCGCCTTGATGCCGCGAAGCTCGCGGGTGCGGTTGCCGGACGAGAGGATCGCGGCGAGCTGGCGCGGCGTGGACGCGGGGTCGCGGTCGCGGTCATAGGAGAGCGCACCCAGCTCACGCAGGTCCTCCACGTCGGCTCTGCCGGGCGAGCCGATGAGGCTGAACAGCCGCTCGATGTGAGCGAGGTACTCCTCGCGTCCCGCCGGCGCGGGGCTGAGCAGGGGGCGGTACATCGCCGCGGCGGGCTGACCGCGGAAGCGGCTGCCGGTGGTGGACATGATCGATACGAGCGAGCGGACGTGCTCGGGGTGCCGGGCGGCCAGCGTCTGGGCGATCATGCCGCCCATCGAGGCTCCCACGATGTGCGCGGGGGAGAGCTCCAGCGCGGTGAGTAGGCCGGCGGTGTCCTCGGCCATGTCGGCCAGGGTGTACTGGCCGGGCTCGAAGCGCCGCGCAAGCAGCTGGCCGATCTTCGGAGCGCGCCCGGGGAAGTGGGTGGAGTGCCCGGCGTCGCGGTTGTCGAAGCGCACCACGTGAAAGCCGCGCTGCACCAGCTCCGCGCAGAAGTCCTCATGCCAGCCCACCATCTGCATGCCGAGCCCCATGACGAGGAGGAGCGGCGGATCGCTCGGGTCGCCGAACGTCTCGTAGCAGAGCGTGACCCCGCGGCCTACGTCGCAGAAGCGCTCATCCATTCTGAAGCTCCCCGTTCACGGCCCGTGATCCTAAGGGAGGAGCGGAGCCCGGGCGTTGCCGGACTTGACCCGGCGCCCGCGGCCCTGTCAAATACGCCGACACCGGACCCGTCCGCCTTGCCCGCCTCCACCTTCAACCCCGTCCGCCCCGCGGCCACGTTGCTTCTGCTCGGCCTGGTCCTCGCGCTGCCCGCCGCGGCGGGCGCGGCCACGCCGATCCCGCCCGGACCGCCCACCACGCTCCCGGCCTTCACCGGCAAGGCGGCGAAGGCGAAGCCGGTCAAGGGTGTGCCGCGCACGTTCCAGAACCGCTTCATGGCGCACAACCCCTTCAGCGAGCTGCACAACGACGCCTGGCAGACCGACACCTACCGCTACGCCGGGCCGCTGGGCCGCTCCCCCGAGGTCTTTTCCACCTACATCCGGAGACTCTGCGGCTCGATCACCTTCGACGGCCGCGGCCGGCTGGTGGCCACCTGCATCGGCGCCGATGGGCCGCGGCTGTTCATGTTCGACCCGGACACGCTGAACGTGCTCGCCGAGTTCGGGCTGCCGCCGCGCCAGCCGGTCACCCCGGGCACCTCGCTGTTCCAGGACTTCAGCGGCGGCGCCTACTTCTTCCTCGACGAGAAGGACCGCGTGTGGAGCTCCACCACCACACGGCACCTTCTCGTGATCGCCGAGACGGGCGCCACTCCCGGGTTCGCGCTCCAGCACGACTACGACCTGAGCAAGGCGCTCCGCTCCGACGAGCGCATCACGTCCACGCTTCCCGACTCGGGCGGGCGGATCTGGTTCGTGTCCAAGCGCAACGGGGTGGTGGGCACGCTGTCGCCGAAGTCGGGCCGGATCCGGCTGCGGCGGATGGGGAAGGGGAGCGAGGGACAGATCGAGAACTCCTTCGCCACGGGCGCGAACGGCGCGGTGTTCGTCGCCACCAACCGCCGCATGTATCGCTTCCGGGCCGGCAAGGACGGCCGGCCGAAGGTCGTGTGGAGCGTCAGGTACAGGAACTCCGGGATCAAGAAGCCCGGCCAGGTGGACGATGGCACGGGCACGACTCCGACGGTGCTCCCGGGCGGCTACGTGGCGATCACCGACAACGCCGATCCCATGAACGTGGTGGTCTACCGGACCGGCGCGCGGCTGCACGGCAAGCGGCGCACGGTCTGCCAGATCCCGGTGTTCCGGAAGGGTGCGAGCGCCACCGAGAACTCGCTCATCGGCGCCGGCCGCTCGCTCGTGGTGGAGAACAACTACGGCTATCAGGACCCGCTCGGGCCCAACACGGGGCAGCCCACGGAGCCCGGGTTCGCGCGCGTGGACATCCGGCGCAACGGCCGCGGGTGCGTGCTGCGATGGACGAACCGCACGGCCCGCGCTCCCACCGTCGTGCCGAAGCTCTCCCTGAAGACGGGACTGATCTACGCCTACACGCGCCCCGTGGACCCTGCCGGGAGCCAGCCCTACTACTGGACCGCGATCGACTTCCGCACCGGGCGAACGGTGTGGACCCAGCTCTCCGGCACCGGCCTCACCTTCAACAACAACTACGCCGGGGTCGCGCTGGGGCGCGACGGAACGGCGTATCTGGGCGCGCTGCTGGGCGGCATCGTGGCCATTCGCGACCGGCCCTAGTTCCCGCTCCCAGCGGGCCCTGGACGGATAGTTGTCGCCTCCAGCCCGCGGCGTGGCTAGTCTGGGTCGTTTGGCGCCCGAAACCCCCCAAACGGAGGAGGCCCCCGCCCGCGGCCGGGTGTGGCTGCTCGATGACAACCCTCGCGACGTCGAGATCGTCTTCGACTTCCCCTTCCACGAGGAGCTGAACGACGCCGTCAAACGCCTGCCCAAGCGCTGGTTCAACTGGCGGACCAAGCACTGGCGTGTTCCCGCCGATCCGCGCCTCGCGAAGTCGGTGGAGAGGGTGCTGGAGCGCTTCCCCGGACTGGAGCCCACGCCGGAGGTGCAGGCATGGCTCGCGGACTCGGACCGCTGGCGCGCGGCCGTATCGGTGGTGTCCTACCGGGGCTCCGGCGCGTTCATCCTGCGCACCCTCGCCGGCGAGGCCCCGCCCGAGCTGAGCGAGGCCGCGGACGACGCGGAGGGGAGGCACCTGCTGCCCTTCAGCATGGAGTCCGCCGACCTCCTCTACGACCTGGACGGCGTGCAGCTCGACGACCTGGCCCGCGGCTGCGCGCGCGAGCTGTCGGCGGGGCGCACGCCGGCGCCGGCCGAGCTGAGCATCGAGGTGGGCGACGAGGGCGAGCCCGAGGTCACGATCTTCACGATCTGGGACCCGCAGCCCGCGCGCGACTTCCGCAAGCTGCCGGAGGCGCATCCGATTGCCCGCCCGGGGCGCTTCTACGTTCGTGACGCGTCGTGGGGAATCGCCGTGCCGGCCGATCCGGCGCTGGCCTCCGACCTCACGAACTTCGTAGAGGCCAACCCGAAGATCCACCTCGACGAGCGCGTCAGCGGGATGCTCGCGGAGCTGGTGGCCGAGCACGAGCGGGCGGCGGCCACGGTGGCGCTCTCCTACGCGGAGGACGCGGACCTCGACGGCCTGGACCTCGGCGGCGTGCTCCATCCCTTCCAGCGGGCGGGCGTGCGGTACGCGCTCGAGCGCCGCCGCACCTTCATCGCCGACGAGCAGGGGCTAGGCAAGACCGTGCAGGCGCTGGCCGCGCTGGAGCGCGACCAGGCGTTCCCGGCCGCCGTGGTGTGCCCGGCGAGCATGAAGCTCACCTGGGAGCGCGAGACGCACATCTGGCTGCCCAACCGCACCGTGGCCGTGCTCGACGGCCGCACCGACAGCTCGTGGGCCGGGGACGCGGCGGACGCCGACATCGTCGTTCTCAACTACGACATCCTCGAGGCCCACCTGAGCAAGCTCGCCGGGCGCGGGCTGCGTGCCCTGATCCTGGACGAGTCGCACTACGTGAAGAACCCGCGCGCGCGGCGCACGAAGGCGGCGCTGGAGCTCGCCGAGCGGCTGCCCACGGACGCCCTCCGGTTCGGCCTCACGGGAACGCCGATCCTGAACCGGCCCGAGGAGCTCGTGGCGCAGCTGCGGATACTCGGGCGCCTCCAGGACTTCGGCAGCGGCGCGCGCCTGACCCGGCGCTTCCGGGCGGCGGGGAGCGACGACAGGCTCCACTGGAACCTGAGGGCGCACTGCTACGTGCGCCGGACGAAGAAGCAGGTGCTGCCCCAGCTGCCGGCCAAGCGGCAGGACACGATCCCGGTGGCGCTGCTGAACGAGCAGGAGTACCGCCTTGCGGAGCAGGACGTGATCTCGTGGCTGCAGACGCTGCCGCTGGACATGCGGGCGATCGACGCCAAGGTGGCCGCTGCGCTGAGGGCCGAGCAGCTCGTGCGCCTGAACAACCTCCGCCAGCTCGCGGCGCGCGGGAAGCTGCCCGCCGCGTTGAGCTGGATCGCCGACTTCGAGGCCTCAGGAGAGCCGCTGGTGGTGTTCGCCGAGCACGTGGCGATCCAGCGCGCGGTGATGGAGCGCTTCCCCGACGCGGTGCACATCCTGGGCGCCGACTCGACCTTCAAGCGCCAGCAGGCGGTGGACGACTTCCAGCGCGAGGACGGCCCGCAGCTGATCGTGTGCTCGATGAAGGCGGCGTCGCAGGGCATCACCCTGACCCGGGCGTCGAACGTGGCCTTCCTGGAGCTCGACTGGACCCCCGCCCGGCACGACCAGGCCGAGGACCGCCTGCACCGCATCGGCCAGGACAGCGCCGTGACCGCGTACTACCTGCTGGCCCCGGACACGATCGACGAGACCATGGCCGAGGTGCTCCAGCGCAAGCGCGCGCTGATCAACGCGGTGACGGACGGCCAGGTGAGGGACGAGGAGCGCCTGGTGGACGCCGTGGTGCGGGAGCTGCGCGGGCGCCCGGTGCGGCATCTGCGCGTTGTGGCCTAGCGCCAGCCGCCGGGGCGGGATGGGCTACCGACGTGGCCCCAGTTCGTCGTCCCAGGGCCGACAAAGTCCGACCACACTCGCCCTACCGCGCCGTAACTCGCTCCACGAACTCCACCGTGTCGGCCAGCACCTGGTCGCGGTTGGTCTCGTTGAAGATCTCGTGGCGGGCGCCGGGGTAGTGGCGCTCCTCGACGAGCGCGTTTCGCAGTAGCCGGACCCCGCGGCGGCTGTCCTCCAGCGGCACGAGCTGGTCCGCCTCGCCGTGCTGCCAGAGCACCGGGCCGGTCACGCGGTCGGCGTCCAGGGCGATCTCCAGGAGGGCGGTCGCCATCGCGGACAGCGTCGGGCGCTTGAAGGCACCGTGGTACACGAGCGGGTCCTCCGCGTAGGCCGTCTGTACGGCGGTGTCGCGCGAGAGCACCTCCACGTCGATCGGGATCTCCGGGATCTCGTCCAGCGCGAGCAGCGCGCCGGCGGCGTTCGTGCCGATCAGCGGAGCCGAGAGCACGAGCCCGGTGAGCTCGCCGGGGAAGCACTCCGAGTAGCGCGTGCCGATCATCCCGCCCATCGAGTGGGCGACCATCACCACGGGCAGCGCAGGGTGGGCGTCGCGGGCCAGGATCACCAGCCGGTGAAGGTCGTCCACCACCGCGTCGAAGTCGGGAACCAGTGCGCGGTCGCCGTCGGAGCGCCCGTGGCCCACGTGGTCGAGGCCCCACACCACGGCACCGCCGTCACCGAGCGCGCGGGCCACGTGGTCGTAGCGGCCGATGTGCTCGCCGTAGCCGTGCACCAGGATCGCCACGCGCACCGGCTCGCCGTGCTCCCACACGCGCACGTGCACCTCGCCGCCGTGACCAGTGAGGGTCTCCTCGTACACCATTCAACGGCCTCCCACTGCTCGAAAGTTGTACCCCTACTCCGGATTCAACACGAACAGCAGGGAGCGAGGCGGGCTTAGGCCGGACGCGTGAGCCGCTCGAGCATGAACACGAACGACGCGTAGGGCCGCCCGGTCACCTGCTGCAGCCCGATCTCGCAGGTGCGGTTGGAGCACACATGGCCGTCGAACTTCCGCGCCCCGAGGCTCGCCTTCTCGTCGCGGAGCGCCGACTCGGGCAACTCGGGGTGGAGCAGCCCGCGGTCGCCCGCCATTCCGCAGCAGCCCGCGCCGACGGGCACCACCACCTCGTCGGCCAGTGCGGCCATCACGCCCTCCAGCTTGGCGTGTATGCCCATGTGGCCGGCCGAGCAGGTGGGGTGCACGGCCACGGAGGCCACGCGCTCACGCACGTCGAGCCGCGGCAGCAGGTGGTCGTGAGCCCACACCGCGGAGTCGAGCACCTCGATCCCGGCGAAGCGGGCCTGCGCCTCCTCGTCGAGCACCGGGCTCACGTCCTGGATCAGGCCGTGGGCGCAGGAGCTGGCGTCGGTCACCACGGGCAGCCGCCCGCCGTCGCTCCAGCGCCAGAGCGCCTCGGCCGTGTGGCGCGCCATGTGCTCCTGCCCGAGCGTGTAGCCCTTCGAGCTCCACGGGGTGGCGCAGCAGTGGCCGGCCACGTCGGGCGGGATCCAAAGCGGCTTGCCCGCCCGGCGCGAAACCTCCACCAGGGCCTCCGGCAGGGTGGGCTCCGCCGCCGCCGCGCGGGGGTTGCCGAAGATCCGGTTCACGCACGCCGGCAGGTATACGGCGGCCGCCCCGGCGGCCACCGTGTCCGGCAGGCGCGCGGGCGCGGGCGGGGGCATCGCGTCCGGGTAGGTGGGCACGAGGTCGCGGCTGACCGCGCGGCGGACCGTGTCCGCCACCCCGCGTACCGCTCCGCCGCCGAGGACCCGGCGCACCGCCTCGGCCGCTCGCAGCCCTCCTCGCGCCGCGCGCTCCACGGCTGCGTAGCGCCTCGCCACCGACAGCGCGGCCTGCTCCTCACGGTCGGTGCGCTCCTCGGCGCGGAAGGCCTTGATCAGCTTGCCGGTGTCGATGGCCACTGGGCACGCGTTCAGGCACGTGCCGTCCGCCGCGCAGGTCTCGATGGCGTCGTACTCGTATTCGCGCAGCAGCGTCTCGAGCACCGGGGAGCCCTCGGGCTGGCGGGCCATCTCGCGCCGCAGCACGATGCGCTGGCGCGGGGTGGTGGTCACGTGGCGGCTCGGGCACACCGGCTCGCAGAAGCCGCACTCCACGCACCGCGTGGCCACGTCCTCGATCGGAGGCGAGGACTTCAGGTGGCGCATGTGCACGTCGGGGTCGCGGTTCAGCACGACACCCGGGTTGAGCACGTCGTCCGGGTCCGCGAGCCGCTTGACGCGCCACATCATCTCCGTGGCCAGGGCGCCCCACTCGCGCTCCACGTAGGGCGCCATGTTCACTCCGGTGCCGTGCTCGGCCTTGAGCGAGCCGTCGTACTTGTCCACCACCAGCGCCACCAGGTCGTGCATGAAGGCGTCGTAGCGCGTGCGGTCGGCCTCGTCGGAGAGCACGGGGGTGAGCATGAAGTGGAGGTTCCCGGCGGAGGCGTGTCCCGCCACACCGGACAGGAAGCCGTGCTGTCCGAGCAGCTCGCGCAGGTCGCCCGCGGCCTCGGCGATGCGCTCGGGCGGGAAGCACACGTCCTCGGAGATCAGCGCCGTGCCCGGCAGCCGGAGCTTCCCCACCAGCCCGAAGAGTCCCTCGCGCACGGTCCACGCCAGCTCCACCGCGTGCTCGTCGCGGGTGAACTCGGACGGGCGCAGGAGGCCGTCCCCGGCCACGATCTCCTCGGCCTTGGCCACCAGGGAATCGAGCGCGGCATCGTCGTCGGCCCCGAACTCCACCAGCAGCGCCGCCGAGTCGGGCGGCAGCTCCTTCCAGTACTCGGGGGTGCCGGGCAGCGAGTGCGCAGCGGCGATCAGCGCCGGCGCCACCATCAGCTCCACCGCGCGGGCGCCTGCGGCCACCAGCGCGTCCACCGGCGCTACCGCGGCGTCGATGCTCGGGAAGTGGAGCCAGGAGATCGTGGTCCGGCGCGGCTGCGGCACGGTGTTGAACACCGCCTCGGCGATGAAGGCCAGCGTGCCCTCGGACCCCACGAGCAGGCGGCGGAATATCTCCAGCGGCGTATCCGCGTCGAGGAACGCGCAGAGGCGGTAGCCGGTGGTGTTCTTGATCGCGAACTTCCGGCGCACGCGCTCGACCAGGTCGTCGTCCTCCCGCAGCTCGTCGCGCAGCTCGATCAGGCCGCGCGCGAGCTCGGGCTCGCGGCGCGCGAACTCCTCCTCGGCGCCCGGAGCCGCGGTGTCGATCGTGGTGCCCGAGGGGAGCACGAAGGTGAGCGAGGACAGCGTGCTGTACGAGTCCTGGGTCACCCCGCAGCGCATGCCGCCGGAGTTGTTGGCGATCACGCCGCCGACGGTGGCGATGTCCGTGCTCGCCGGATCGGGGCCGAGCTTGCGGCCGTGCGGGGCGAGCACCCGGTTCACGTGCCCGAGCAGGGCGCCCGGGCCCACGCGCGCCCGAAGGCCGTCGTCCTCCACGGCGATGGACCCGAAGTGCCGCCGGACGTCCACCAGGATGGCCTCGGTCTGGCCCTGACCGTTCAGGCTGGAGCCGCCGCCCCGGAGGGTGATGCTCGTGCCCTCGCGCCGGGCGAACCCGAGCAGGGCGGCCACGGCCGCGGCGGAGCGCGCCATGGCCACCGCCCGCGGGATCTTGCGGTAGGGGCTGGCGTCCGAGGCGTAGCGCACCAGGTCGCTCGCACGTGAGAGCACGTTCTCGGCCCCCAGAAGTGACTCCAGGCCGCCGCGCAGCGGTTGCGGCGTCCCGCCGGCCACCCAATCGGGGACTCGATCCGCGTACGGCTCGGCTCCGGGCCGGCCGATGCGAGTGGGGTCGGGCGTGAGAAGGGTCACGAGAGAGAGGTTCTATCCGATCCGGATGCCCTACAGATCTCAAGGCGCCGGGGTGATTGGCCGATGGCAGTCGAAGGGCCGGGTGAGCTCCCCGGTGGCCAATGGAAACGAACATTCTCGAGAATCGCAGCATCCGCCCGGCCTTCCGGTTGGAGGTGAAGCGCCGGACGCGCTCCACCGCGCTGGCCGCCGGACTGATCGCCGTGTTCGGGATGCCGGCGTGGGCCGTGTTCGATCGCGTCGTGGCCCCCGATCAGGCCGGGACTTTCATCGCCATCCGCCTGGCTCTCGAGATACCTCTGGTGGCCCTGTGGCTCTCGCTCTTCACGCGCTTCGGCAAGCGCAACCCCGAGCTGGTGATGGTCGCGCTCCTGTTGCTCATCCAGGGCGCCATCGCCTACATGACTTCCCGCGTTCCCGGCTTCTACGCGCCCTACACGCTCGGCATGTCACTCGCGATCTATGCGACCTCGTTCCTGCTGGTGGTGTCGTGGCAGTACACCGCCGCGGTGATAATGCTGAGCTGGGCGTCTCTGGCGCTGGCGATCGCCACGTCGCCCACCCCGCCCGACGGCCCGGGCCTGGCCACGATCGTGTTCTACCTCGGCACCGCCTCGGTGATCGCCTTCGTGGGCCAGATCCACCGTGAAGTGAGCGCGTGGCGGGAGTTCACGAGCCGGATGCAGCTCGAGCACGAGCAGGAGCGCAGCCAGGAGCTGCTCCAGGAGCTCGAGCGGCTGAGCCGGGAGGATCCGCTCACCGGCCTGGCCAACCGGCGCTGCTGGGACGAGACGCTGGCCAAGGAGTTCGAGCGCAGCACCCGCCACGGCACCGATCTCGCGATCCTGCTCTGCGACCTGGACCGGCTGAAGACGGTGAACGACCGCTACGGCCATCCCACCGGCGACCGCGTGCTCCATGCGGCGGCCGAGGTGCTCACCGCGCGGGTGCGCGCCGGCCACCTGGCCGCGAGGCTTGGGGGAGACGAGTTCGGAGTGCTCTGCCCGGACACCGACGCCGAGGCGGCCACCGCCCTTGCGGAGGACCTGCGCGTGCGGCTGAGCGAGCTCGACCCCGTGACTCCCGACCTCACGGCCGTGACCATGTCGATCGGGGTGGCTCACCGGACGCACCCCGACGCCTCGCCCAGCGAGATCACCCTCCGGGCGGACGGCCGGCTCTACCGGGCGAAGCGCACGCGCAACTCGGTGTGCCGCGACGAGCGCGTGGGCGTGTCCTAGCCAAGGTGGTGCGGTGCTCGCCCGATCACCGATCGGGCGGCCTCACTACCCGGCACGACTCTGGGCCAACCCGTGCAGCCGGGGCGCGCGCACGGCCCAAGGGCGGTCCGGCGGGTAGCGTGGGGGGAGCCTCGATGATCAACGGACGACTGACCGGAGCCGGTGGTGCCGGCGTCGACTCGCGGCGCGCCCCGTTGTGGCGTCGCGTGTGGGCCCGCCCTGGCGCGCAGGACCTTGCCATCGATCTCGGCACCGCGAACACGCTCGTTTTCGTGCGCGGGCAGGGGATCGTGTTGTCGGAGCCGTCCGTGGTGGCGATCGACTCCCAGACCGGCGACGTGCATGCCGTGGGCGAGGAGGCGCAGGGCATGATCGGCCGCACCCCGGCCGCGATCACCGCGGTGCGCCCCCTGCGCCACGGCGTGATCGCCGACTTCGAGGTGACCGAGCAGATGCTGCGCCACTTCATCGGGCGCGTGCACCGCAGCCGGCTGGCCCATCCCCGGGTGATGATCTGCGCGCCCTCCGGGATCACCGATGTGGAGCAGCGTGCGCTGATGGAGGCAAGCCTCGCCGCCGGCGCCCGCTCCGTGCACCTGATCGAGGAGTCGCTGGCCGCGGCCATCGGCGCTGGGCTGGCCATCGGCGAGCCGCGGGCCAACGTTGTGGTGGACGTCGGGGGAGGCACGAGCGAGGTGGCCGTGATCTCGCTGGGCGGGATCGTGGTCTCCCGCTCGCTGCGCACCGGCGGCTACGACCTCGACGAGACCGTGGCCGCGTGGCTGCGCAACACCCACGGACTGGCCATCGGCGAGACCACCGCGGAGCGGGTGAAGCTGGATGTGGGCGGGGTCAACCCCGACACCACGGACGCCAGCACCGCCGTCCGCGGGCGTGACCCGGTGTCGGGCCTTCCGCGCGAGGTGATGGTCACGAGCGACGAGATGCGCCGGGCGCTGGAGCCGCCGGTGGCGGACATCATCGCCGCGGTGAAGGAGGCGCTGGAGGAGACGCCCCCCGAGCTGGCCTCGGACATCTCCGAGCGCGGCATGCTGCTCGCGGGAGGCGGCGCTCTGCTGCGCGGGTTCCGCGCCCGCGTCGAGCTGGAGACGCACGTACCCGTGGTGCTCGCCGACTCGCCGCTGACCTGCGTGGCCGAGGGCGCGGGCCAGGCGCTGGACGAGATCGAGCTGCTGGAGCGGATGTCGGCGGGCGCGCACTCCCGCCGCCGGGTCTGAGCTCCCCCTGGTTACCTCCCGCGTGCCTCCAGCGCGGCGAAGTACTCCTCGCCCTCCACGCTGATCTTCGGGAGCACGCGACCCAGCGGCGCGGGAAGCCACCAGGCGGCATGCCCGAGCAGGGTCATCACCGCGGGCACGAACAGGCACCGCACCACCGTGGCGTCGATGGCGATGGCCACTGATAAGCCCACCCCGAACTGCTTGATCACGGCGTCGTCGGTGAGGACGAAGCTCGAGAACACGCAGACCATGATCAGCGCCGCCGACGTGATCACCCGCCCGGTCGAGGCCAGACCGTCGATCACCGCCTGGCGGGGGTCGCCGGACTCCTTGAAGTGCTCCTGGATCTGGGTGAGCAGGAACACCTCGTAATCCATCGAGAGCCCGAACAGGATCGCGAACATGAGCAGCGGCACGTAGCTCACGATCGGCGTGGGGCCCTCGAGCCCGATCAGCTTCGCGCCGTGGCCCTCCTGGAACACGAAGGTCACCACCCCGTAGGCGGCGGCCACCGAGAGCAGGTTGGCCACCGCCGCCTTTACCGGCAGCAACAGCGAGCGGAAGGCCAGGAGCAGGACGAGGGAGCTGAGCGCCACCACGATGGCGATCATCGACGGGAGCTTGTCCGAGATGCGGTTGGCCAGGTCGATGTAGCCGGCGGTCTGGCCGCCCACGAACGCCTTCTCGTCGGTGCCCTTTGTGGCGCTCGGGATCACGTCGGAGCGAAGGTGGTCCACCAGGTCCTCGGTCTTCTGGTCGGAGGGCGCGGTGGTGGGAATCGCCGTGAAGACGCCGGACGTGCCGGCCTTGTCCAGCGTGGCCGGCGACACGGACTGGACGCCGTTCGTCTTCTTGATCGCGTCCTGGAGGTTGGTGATCCGGGTGTCGGTGGTGGGCGATGACGCCTGCTGCTTCTGCTCGTCGAGCTGCTGCTGCTGGCTCGCCGTCTGCTGGTCCACCTGCTGCTGGGCCTGATCCTGGGGCACGCCCTGCTGCACGAGCTGCTGGGTCTGCTGCTGCTGTTGCTGGGTGAGCTGCTTCTGCTGCTGCTCCACCTGGTTCAGCTGCTTCTGGTCAGCCTTGGCCGGGCTTCCCAGCGTGGTGCCCACGAGCAGCGGGGCGTTGGCCCCCGGGCCGAAGCCCTCCGTGATCAGGTCGAACGCCTGGCGGGCCGTGGTGCTGTCGGGCTTCTCGCCGGCGTCCGAGGAGCCGAACTGGAGGTTCCGCACCGGCGTGGCCAGCACCGCCAGGATCAGCACGGCGGCGGTCACCGAGATCCAGGGCCGCCGGGCCACGCCGCCGGCCCAGCGGGCCCAGCCGTGCGGCTGGTGGTCGTCCGGGTGCGTCCTGCCGAGCTTCACGCGCAGCGAGTTGATGCGGAAGTCGAGGGCACCAAGCAGGGCGGGAAGGAGCGTGGTGGCCGCCATCACGGCCACCACCACCGACACGGCCGCGCAGTACCCCATGGTCCCCACCAGCGGGATCCCGGAGGCGAGCAGCGAAACGAGCGCGATCACCACCGTGCCGCCCGCGAACACCACCGCTCCGCCTGCGGTGGCCGTGGCGCGCGCGATCGACTCGCGCAGCTCCATCCCGTCGTTCATCTGGAGCTTGTGGCGGGTGACGATGAAGAGGGCGTAGTCGATCCCCACGCCCAGCCCGATCATCGTCGCCAGCGTGGACGAGACGTCGGGGACCTCGGCCACGTGCCCGAGCAGCTTGATGATCGAGAGCGACACAGCCAGGCCGAAGATCGCCGTGACGATCGGGAGCGCCATGGCGGTGACGGTCCCGAACGCGAACAGGAGGATCACGATTGCGGCGGCGATGCCGATGGCCTCGCTGTTGCCCTCGTCGGCCTTGGACACGGCGTTGCCGACGTAGCCGCCGGCGGCCACCTCGAGGCCGGCGGCCTTGGCGGGATCTGCCGCGTCGATGATGTCCTGGGCCTCCTCCTCGGTCAGGTCGCTGGGGCCCTCGTCGAGGGTCACCGAGAGGTAGCCGATCGTCTTGTCCTTGCTGAGCGCGCTCGCCCCGTCGGCATCGAGCGGGCTCACCACCTTGATCACGTGCGGGGCCTTTTTCAGCGAGGAGGCGGTGTCGTCGATCGGCTTCTTGTAACTGGAGTCGGTGAGCTTGCCGCTCGGCGCCTGGAGCACAATGGGATTGGTTCCGTAGGCCTGCTTCGGGAGGTGCGTCTGAAGCAGGTCCGTGGCCCGCTTGGAGTCGGTCCCGGGCAGCGAGAGGTTGTCGCTGTTCTGTGTCCCCGCCGCGCCTGCGACGAGCACGAGAGCGACGGCGGCGAGGATCCACGCGACAATCACGGGCCAGTGATGACGCGAACAGACCCGGCCGATGCGGTACAGAGGGCCGGTCATTGCGAGTGGAGCGACCCTAACTCCCCGCCGGGGGCTGGGCAAGGGGCCACGGCGGGCCGATCCGGGACCGCCCCTCACGCGTATCCATTTCTGTGCCGACGTCCTCTGACATGAAGGACACGCGTGGCTCTGGCCTCAACTACCGCCGCCAGGGCGAGGGCGAGCCCGTGGTGCTTCTGCACGGCATCGGAAGCGAGCTGTGCGTGTGGGAGCCGGTGCTCGAGCCGCTCTCGGGCGAGCTCGACGTGATCGCGGTGGACCTGCCCGGGTTTGGGCACTCGCCGGCGCTCCCCGAGGGGGTGTCGCCGTCGCCGCAGGCGCTGGCCGGCGCCGTGGCCGAGCTGCTCGATGACCTCGGCCTGGACCGCGCGCATCTGGTGGGCAACTCCCTCGGCGGCTGGGTGGCGCTCGAGCTGGGGAAGACCGAGCGGGCTCTGTCGGTGACCGCAATCTGCCCCGCCGGCCTGTGGGGCGCCCCTTTGCGCCGGCCCGGAGGGCCTCCGGCGCGCGGGCGGGCGAACAGCCTGGCGCGCAGGCTGCGCCCGCTGCTGCCGCTCCTGCTGCGCAGTCGCCGCGCGCGCCGCCTGGCCCTCGGCTTCGTGGTGGGCGATCCCGACCGCGTGCCCCGCGGCGCGGCGATCCGGATGGTGGACTCCTACGCCCGGGCCACCGCCTACGAGGCCACGAATGCGGCCATGCGCGAGACCCACTTCACCGACCCGGACCAGATCCTGGTACCGCTCACGGTCGCGTTCGGTGAGCTCGACCGGCTGATCAGGCCGGTGCACCTGGAGGTGCCGGGTGCGCGGACGCTGATGCTGCCGGGCTGCGGCCACATCCCGATGTGGGATCGCCCCGACCTGGTGGCCGGCCTGGTGCTGGACACCGCCCGGGCGGGCAGCGCCGCTGCCGTGCCGGGCGCGGACCGCGGCTGAGCGCGCGGTGCCGGCGGGATAATCGGCCGCGATGACCATCCGGGAGCCGCAGCGCGATGTGGTGGTCGTCGGCTCCGGGCCCAACGGCCTGGCCGCGGCCATCGCGATCGCCCAGTCGGGCCGGTCGGTGCTCGTGCTCGAGCAGGCCGACACTGTGGGCGGTGGGGCGCGCTCGGCCGAGCTGACGCTGCCCCGATACGTGCACGACGTGTGCTCGGCCGTGCACGCCCTCACGGCGGCCTCGCCGTTCCTGGGCCGCCTCCCGCTGGAGGAGCACGGGCTGGAGATGATCCATCCCGGCGTGCCGCTGGCCCACCCGCTGGACGACGGCACCGCTGTGGTGCTCGCCCGCTCGCTGGACGAGACGTCCGCCTCGATCGGCGGACGCGACGGGGACGCCTACCGCTCGCTGATGGCTCCGCTGGTGCGGGACACGCCGCGCCTGCTGCCCATCCTGCTCGGCCCGGCGCGCCCACCCCGGCACCCGCTCGCGCTTGCGCGCTTCGGGCGGAGCGCGGCCAGGTCCGCCACCGGGCTGGCGCGGTCCCGCTTCTCCGAACCCCGCGCCCGCGCGCTGTTCGCCGGGTCGGCGGCCCACTCCATGCTGCGGCTGGACCGCCCGGTCACCGCCGCGTTCGGACTCGTGCTGTCGATGCTCGCGCACCACTCCGGCTGGCCCGTGGCCCGCGGCGGATCGCAGGCGATACCCGACGCGATGGCCTCGTACCTGTGCTCGCTGGGGGGCGAGATCCGGACCGGCACCCGCGTCGAGAGCGTGGATGCCCTTCCGCCGTCGAAGGCAGTGCTCCTCGACGTCACACCGCGGCAGGTGCTGGTCCTGGCCGGCCACCGGCTCCCCGAGCGCTACCGCCGCGAGCTGGCCCGCTACCGCTACGGGCCCGGCGTGTTAAAGCTCGACCTCGCCCTCGACGGCCCCGTGCCCTGGACCGCGCCGGAGTGCCGACGGGCGGGCACGGTGCACGTCGGAGGCACGCTCGAGGAGATTGCCGCCTCGGAGGCCGAGGTGGCCGGGGGCCGGGAGGCGGAGCGCCCCTTCGTGCTGGTGGCCCAGCAGTCGCTGTTCGACCCCGGCCGCGCCCCGCCGGGCAAGCACACGCTGTGGGCCTACTGCCACGTGCCGAACGGCTCCGGCGTGGACATGGGAGAGCGGATCGAGGCCCAGATAGAGCGTTTCGCACCCGGGTTCGGGGCACTCGTGACCGCACGGCGGGCCATGGGCCCCGCCGACATGGAGCGCCACAACCCGAACTACGTCGGCGGAGACATCAACGGCGGCATGCAGGACCTGCGCCAGCTGTTCACCCGGCCCGCCGTGCGGCCCGTGCCCTACGCGACCCCAGACCCCGGCATCTTCATCTGCTCGGCGTCCACGCCGCCGGGCGGGGGGGTGCACGGGATGTGCGGCTATTCGGCCGCGCAGGCGGTGCTGCGGCGGGGCCTCTGAACCGGGTGGGGCGGCCCGAAGGCCGCCCCAGGGACGTCATGAGTCGATGCGATCAGGCGCTCAGCACTTGAACGAGCTGGTGTCCGTGCCCTTCGCGCCGTCCTCGGCGGTGAAGGTGGCCCGGATATCACGCGTCTTGCCCTTACATCCGACCCCCGAGTAGAAGCCGACCTTCCGGCTCTTGCCCGCGATCTTCTTCTTCGCCGTCTTGGCGATCTTGGCGGTCACGTTGCGCACGGTGTTGTCGAGCCCGGACGGGTGGAGCAGGTCCGGCGGCACCGTGAAGCGCAGCTCGTCCGAGGTCATGCCGCCGATCTTCACCGGCTTGTACGCGGCCTTGATCGCCAGGTGGATCGGAGTGGGGCAGCCGATCGCCTTCGAGCTCTCACTCGTGGGGGAGGGCGGGTCGCCGTCCAGCCGGATCGCCAGGCCGCCGTTCTTGCCACTGCCGCTGATGTTGTAGAGCCCCAGCTTCAGGTTGCAGAACAGCTTCACCGTCGGGTTGGTGCCCGGGCCGACGATGTTCTGGACGAGCCCGGAGCCCACCTTGGCGCTCTTGCACTTGCCCGAGACGGTGGCCGCATTGGCCTGGGAGAAGGTGCAGTTGGGGAAGGCCTCGGGGTAGGTCACGAGCCCCTCGGCCCCGATGGCGAAGGTCCTGATCGGGGTGCCGCGGTTGGCGGGGTTCGAGTCCTTCACCGCGAGACCGAACTTGAGCGTCTTGGGCACGGGCTTCTTGGCGCTGCCCTTGCCGGCCGGCGTGGCGCTGCCGGTGACCGAATAGACGTTCGCCGCGTAGGCAACGCCGCCAGCCGCCAGCACCGCCACGGCGGTGACCAAAGCAAAGATCGACTTTCTCATGTTCCTCTTCCTCAGTTGGGGACGCAAACTGCCCCTGAGAGACTGGCGACGGCGCCTGACGCCCGCCTAAAGGCTGGTCAGCCCACCTGGCCGGTCGGGCGGATCAGCACCTCGTTGATGGCCACATGCGACGCCCGGGTCACCACATAGGTGATCGCGTCGGCGATGTCCCCCGCCTGGAGGCGCTCGATGTCGCCGAAGCGCTTTGCGATCTGCTCCTGGATCTCCGGGCGGTTGTGGCTGGACAGCTCCGTGGACACCGCTCCGGGCTCGATCAGCGAGACCCGCACCTGCTGGCCCGCCAGCTCCTGGCGAAGCGCCTCGCTGAACGCACCCACCGCGTGCTTGGTGGCGTTGTAGACGCCCGCTCCCGCGGTGGCCCGCCGTCCCGCCACCGAGCTGATGTTCACCAGGTCGCTCACGCCGCGTGAGCCCTCCTTGGCCGCCTTCAAAAGGTGGGGGAAGGCGGCGCGCGAGCAGTAGAGGAGGCCGCGCACGTTCACGTCGATCATCCGCTCCCACTCCTCGAGCGGTGCGCCCACGACGGGCCCCAGGAGCATCACGCCGGCGTTGTTCACCACGATATCGAGCCGGCCGAGCTCGGAGGCGGCGCGGTCCACGGCCTCGCCGGCCGCGCCCTCGTCGGTCACGTCGGCCTCGATGGGCAGGGCGTGAGCGCCGAGCGCGCCCACGCGCTCGGCCAGGGAGTCGAGGCGGTCGCCGCGCCGGGCCACCATGGCCACGGCCGCGCCCTCGGCGGCCAGGGCCAGCGCCGTGGCCTCGCCGATGCCGCTGGAGGCACCGGTGACCAGTGCGGCCGTGCCGTCGAGGCGGCCGCTCACAGGAGGGGGGACTTCGAGATCGTGGTCATGGGGTCAATGCTCGCAGGAGGGGCAGCACGTGATCGTGGTAGCCGCGAAGGGCGCGTTCCTGGTCGGGCCCAGGGAAGTGAAGGACCAGGTGCCTGAAGCCGAGGTCCACGTACTCGCGCAGGGCGGACACGTGCTGCTCGGGATCGTTCGAGGCGATCCAGCGGGTCACGGAGCGCTCCACCGGAAGCGCGTCGGCCAGCCGCTGCATCTCGATCGGGTCGTCCACGCCCACCTTCTCCTCCGCGGTGAGGGCAAGCGCGCCCCAGTGCTGCGTGTCCTCCAGCGCGCGGGAGAGGTCCTCGTCGAACGAGACCTTCACCTCCAGCACCAGCTCCACCTCGCCGGGTGAGCGCTGCTCCTTCTCGACGCCCTCGCGCACCGCGGGCAGCAGCTTCTCCGCGTACAGCGCCGGGTCCTTGCCGCTGGTGGTGATGAAGCCGTCGGCGATGCGGCCGGCCAGCCGCGCCGCGGCGGGCCCGGCCGCCGCGATGTAGAGCGGGATCGGCGTCTCGGGCCGGTCGTAGAGCGTGGCCCTGTCGGTCTGGAAGAAGTCGCCGTCGAAGCTCACCCGCTCCTCGCGCCACAGCCGCTGCATGAGGATGCACGCCTCTTTCAGCATCTGGAAGCGCACCTTCTGCTCCGGCCAGTCCACGCCCAGTGGAATCTCGTTCAGCGCCTCGCCCGTGCCCACGCCGAGGAACACCCGGTCGGGGTAGAGCACGCCCAGCGTGGCCATCGCCTGGGCCACGATCGCGGGGTGGTAGCGGTAGGCGGGGGCCACGACGCTCGTGCCCAGCGCGACGCGCGACGTGCGCTCCCCGACGGCGGCCAGCACGGCGAAGGAGAACGGCGAGTGGCCCCCGTCGTGGCGCCAGGGGTGGAAGTGGTCGGACACCACCACGCTCTCGTATCCCAGCTCCTCGGCCAGCACCGCGAACTCCACGAGCTCGCGCGGGCCGAACTGCTCCGCCGAGGCCTTCCAGCCGATCTTCAGCACGGCGGAGACCTTAGGCGACGGCGGCCGCGGCCCCTCCACGAAACGGGCGCGGGAGTCGGCGAGGCGGGTCAGGCGACGCCGCCGCGACAGGACCGCCGTGCGAGCACGAGGTCTTTGGGCTCGAACTCGAAGCGCGAGAGCAGGGCGTGCGCGCTGCGAGGCCGCCGGCTGCACGGCCTCGTCGACGAGCACGAGGTCGCGCGGCGCCACCCGACTGACGGGGCTATGCGATGCGTGGGCGCCAGCGCAGCCCCGTGCCGAGTCCGCCCAGCAGCAGCACAAGGCCGGCCGCGGCGACGCTGGAGCTCACATCGCGCTGGACGCGCTTGGTGCCCACCTTCGAGCCCAGGTCCTTGTAGATGCTGGCCAGGTCGTTGGCGTTGGCCGCTTTGGTGAAGGTTCCGCCCGTGATGTGGCTGATCTGCTCGAGCGTGTCGGGGTCGGGGGGGACCGCGATCGGCTCGCCCATCGGCCCGGGGATGGTCCCGTCGCCGGTGCCGAGCGCGACGGTGGACACGCGGATGCCGAGTTCCTTGGCCCGATGCGCCGCCACGAGCGGGTCGCCGCCCTCGGTGCGCTTGCCGTCCGAGAGCAGGATCACGGCCGCCGGGGCCTGCCTGCCGTCCCTGCCCCGGCGCGCCGCCAGGCGGTCGAGCGCCGAGTTAAGGGCGTCGCCCGTGGCGGTTGCGCCGTCGGCCTGCAGGCTGTCGAGCGCGGTTCGGACCGCGGCGCGGTTGGTGCTCGGCTCGACCACCGCGTTGGTTTGCGAGGAGAAGCCGACGAAGCCGACGAGCAGCCTCTTCGGCACGCGGTCCAGGAACGTCGCCGCCGCGGACTGGGCGGCCGCGAGGCGCGACGGCTCCACGTCGGTGGCCGACATGGAGCCGGATTCGTCGGTGACGAGCGCGACCGAGGCCTTCTCGACCGGTACGGCCACCGTGGCCTGCGGCTTGGCGAAGCTCACGGCGAGCGCCGCCGCGGCGGCGGCGAGGAGCGCGGGCGCCAGTGCGCGGCGCAGCAGCGGCTGCCGATCCGCCACGCGGGCGAAGACGCTCGCTGCGGGGAAGCGGAGGGCGTACCGGCGGCGGCGGTTGCCTGCGATCGCGTAGGCGGCGGCCACGGCCGGGATCGCCAGCAGCGCGACCAGGTGGACCGGGCTGGCGAATGTCATCGCAGCACGCGTCCCAGCTCGCGCAGCCAGTCGTCGCCGGTCGACAGGGTCAGATGCTGTGCGCGGGCGCGGCGCAGCGTCTCAGCGAGCTCGGCGCGTCGCTGTTCCTCGGCGGCCGCGAAGGCGGCGCGAACGCTCGCCGAGGACGTGTCGGCCGCCACGGTCTGGCCCGTCTCCGGATCGACGAGCATGATGTGCCCGACATCGGGCAGCTCGGCCTCGCGCGGGTCGGTGATCTCGATCGCGATGACCGCGTGGCGCTGGGCAAGACCGCGCAGCGGCGCATGCCAGCCCTCCTCGCGGAAGTCCGAGATCACGGCGACCAGGCCGGCCGTGCGCGCGATGTGAGCCGTCCGTCCGAGCGCCCCGGCCAGCGCGAACTCGGGCGCGGTCGCGTCCGGGGCGACGCCCGCGCCCACGAGCCGCCGCACCGCCGCGAAGGCGCCGCGCCCTGCGCGGGGCGGCAGCGTCGCGTTTGCGGGCGCGCCTGTGGTGATCGCCGCCACGCTGCCGCCACGGCGCACCGCGAGCTGCGCGACGGTGGCCGCGACGCCCTCGGCCACGTCGGACTTAAGGCGGAGGCCGGTGCCGAACGCCATCGACGCGCTGAGGTCCAGCACGATCCAGGTGGTGAGCGCGCGCTCGGGCACGTGCTGGCGGACGTGAGCGACGCCGGTGCGGGCGCTGGCCGCGGGGTCGAGCTGGCGTGGGTCGTCGCCCAGCTCGTAGGGCCGAAGCTGCGCCAGCTCGGTGCCGGCCCCGACGCCCGACGCCCGGCGCTCGCCCGACATCGGGCCGCCGGCGCGGCGGGCGAGCCCGAGGTCCAGGCGCTCGACCGCCTCGCGCGCGAGCGGGCCCGGCCCCTGCCGGCCGGGTGGGTCGATCAGCTTCACGCCGCCTCCAGGAGGTGTGCGGTCCTGTCCGGCTCGACCGTCTCCACCAGCCGGTGGATCAGCTCGTCCGGCTGGACGCGATCCGCGAGCGCATCGTATGAGAGCACCAGACGGTGGCGCAGCACGTCGGCGGCCAGGTCGCGCACGTCGTCGTGAACGACGTGCGTACGGCCGCGCAGCAACGCGAGCGCCCGGCCGGCCTGCAGGAGGCCGAGTGAGGCGCGCGGGCTGGCCCCGAACTCGATGATCGGCTCGAGGTCGTCCAGCCCGTACCGGCTCGGGTGGCGCGTCGCGTCCGCGAGGGCCACGGCGTAGGCCATGATCGAGCGGTCGGCGAACACGTGGCGCGCCGCGTCCTGGTACTCGAGCAGGTCCTTGATCGGGAGCACCCCGCCCGCCCGCGGCATCGAGACCGAGACGCGATCGAGCACCGTGATCTCGTCCTCGACCGCCGGGTAGTCGATCACGAGCTTGAACAGGAAGCGGTCGACCTGAGCCTCGGGGAGTTCGTAGGTGCCCTCGGACTCGATCGGGTTCTGGGTGGCCAGCACGAGGAACGTATCCGGCACGCGGTGCGTCTCCCCGCCGATCGTGACCTGGTGCTCCTGCATGACCTCCAGCAGCGCGGATTGCACCTTGGCGGGCGCGCGGTTGATCTCGTCGGCGAGCAGGAGGTTTGCGAACACCGGGCCGAGCTCGGTGCGGAACGTGCCGTTGCCCGGCTGCCAGATGCGGGTGCCGATCAGGTCGGCCGGCACCAGGTCAGGCGTGAACTGGATGCGGCTGAACGAGCCGCCGAGCACGGTCGCGAGCGTGCGCACGGTGAGTGTCTTGGCCAGGCCTGGGACGCCTTCGAGCAGAACGTGGCCGCCGGTGAGCAGCGCCACGAGCAGCCGCTCGAGCATCGCATCCTGGCCGACCACGACGCGCTTGCACTCGTAGAGGGCGGACTCCAGCGCGGCGCGCGCGTCGGTGGCCTGATTGGTCTCTGGGTTGGACATGGGTTCCTCCGGTGTCATTGGTAGTCAGACCAGCCGGCCGAGCCAGCGGATCGAGGACAGTGCCGAGAGGGCCATCAGCGCGAGGGCGCCGCCGGCGAACAGGCTCGTCACCTCGGTCTTGCGGAGCTCGGTCGCGACCTGCGAGCCGAGCCGCTGGTAGATCTGGTCGAGCGCGCCGACGTCGCCGGCCCTGAACGCGCGCCCGCCGGTGACCTGGGCGATCGTCGCGAGCGTCCGCGGGTCGGGCGGCACGGGCCGGCCGCCGTCGATCGTGCCGCCGGCCGTGCCCAGCGCGATCGTGTAGATCGGGATCTTCCGCTTCTTCGCGGCCCGCGCGGCATCGACGGGATCGCTGCCGCGGACCGACTTGCCGTCGGAGAGCAGGACGATGGCGGCGGGCGCCTTGCCCTTGATGTTGTCCAGCGTCGTCTTGATGGCGTCGCCGGTGGCGGTCGTGCCGGCCGGCTGCACCGACTTCAGCGCGTCGCGGACCGCGTCGTGATCACGCGTCGGAGACTGCAGCAACTCCGCTCTCTGATTGAACGCAATGGCGCCGACGCGCACCCGATCGGGTACGGCGTCGAGGAAGGCGCCGGCCGCCTTCTTCGCCGCGGTGAGCCGGTTCGGCGCCACGTCCGTTGCCAGCATCGAGCCCGACCGGTCGCTCAGGATCATCACGCGGGCCTGCTCGGTCGGCACGGCGATCGTGGCCTGCGGCTTGGCCAGCGAGACGACCACGGCGGCCAGCACGATGCCGTAACCGGCCACGGCCGCGTGGCGCCGCCAGCCGGCGCGGCGGAGCGCCACCGAAGGCATCAGCGGTGCCGGCGCGAACGGCTGCCGGCCACGCTCGGCGCGCACGTAGACCACGAGCAGGACCGGGATCAGCGCGAGGCCGATCAGGAACACGGGGCTGGCGAAGCTCACCCGCGGCTCCAGAGGCCCGTTGGGCTCCCGGAGCTCTCGTCGCCCGGCTCCACCCAGAGGGAGGCCGGTGGCGTGGGCGTCTCGTGCGACCGTGGCGGTGCCGCCGCCGGAGCGGACACGACCTCCGCCGGGCGAGTGGTGGCGGGCTCGCTGTGCAGCAGCATCGCGCCGGCGCCCAGAAGGAGCGGCACGCCCAGCGACAGCACGCCCGCGTTACCGGCCGCGGCCGTGGCCAGCGCGGCCGTGACAGCGCCCACCAGGCACCCCGTGCTGAGTGGCTCGAGGGACCGGCGCGCGATGCGCTGCATCTCCTCGTCGTCGATCCGCGCCCACAGCACCCCGCGAGCAAGGAGCGCCAGCAGGAAAAGTGTGGCCGCCACCGGCAGCGCGGTGGCAGCGACATGACTCATGAACTCGCTCATGTCCGCGGCAGCCTGGGGGGCGGACCTGAAGGGAGCGGAAAAATTCCCTTTGAAGAATCTAAGTGGCCGGCGTGCCTACCCCCGCAGGCGCACCGCCGCCCGGCCGCACCGGGCTCGGCCCACGGCGACCGTTCCCGCGGCCGCGGGGCCGTGCCCGGCCGAGCTCACGCGCACCGAGTAACACCCGGGGGCCACGCGCCAGCCGTGGCGGGCGGCGTCCCAGTAGGAGAGGGCGCGCGCGTCAAGCGCGAAGCTCACCCGGCTCCGGTGGCCGGGCCGCAGCGTCAGCTTCTCGAAGCCCTTCAGCTGCCGCGGCGGCTGAAGGCGCCCGGGAGCCCCCGGCAACCCGAGGTAGAGCTGGGGCACGGCCACGCCGGTGCGGCGCCCGCTGTTCCGCACGGTGAGCGACACCCGGAGCCCGAGCGCCCGTGCGGCGGAGCGCAGGTGCAGCCGTCCGTGCTCGAAGCGGGTGTACGAGAGGCCGAAGCCGAAGGGGTAGGCGGGGCGGATGCGGCGAGCGTCGTACCAGCGGTATCCCACGAGCACGCCCTCGCTGTAGGTGACCGTGCCGTTCACGCCCGGGTAGCGACGCGGATCGCCGGCGGTGGGAAGGTCTGCGGCGCGATTCGGGAAGGTGGCCGGGAGGCGCCCGCCTGGGTCCACTTCGCCGAACAGCACGCGGGCCACGGCCGAGCCACCGGCGGCGCCCGGGTACCACGCCTCCACGATGCCCTCGACCTTGTCCCGCCACGGGGTGAGCACGGGGCCTCCGGTTTGAAGCACCACGATCGTGCGCGGGTTGGCCTTGGCCACGCGTGCGATCAGGGCGTCTCGGGAGAGTGAGTCCGTGGCCCCGCAGTCCAGGCCGAGGCACGGCTTGTCCGTGCCCTCGGCCGCCGTGTCGGAGACCACCACCACGGCGGCGTCGGCGCCGCGGGCGGTCTGCTCGGCCTTGGCCAGGTCGGTGCCCGGGGCGTAGCGCACCTCGACGCCGCTGCCGGCGCGCGCGGTGATGCCCTGGCGCACGCTCACGAACGAGTAGGGGCGCACGTCGGAGGAGCCGCCGCCGTTTCGGTAGCCGTCGCCGTCCGACCCGATGATCGCGAGCGACCGCAGCCGCTTCGCGTCGAGGGGCAGGGCGCGGCCGTGGTTCTTCAGCAGCGTGATGCCGCCCTCCTCGATCCGGCGGGCCGCGGCCAGGTGGCCCGCCTTGTCCACCCGCGAGTCGTCGTCCACGTAGGCGGCGCGATCGAAGTAGCCGTAGGCGAACAGCGTGCGCATCAGGTTCCCCACGGCATGGTCCACGGCCGCCTGGGTGGTGCGTCCGGCGGCCAGCGCGGCGTTCACGTTCGCGGGCGTGAGGTTCTCCCCGCCGTCGGCGTCGATGAAGGGCCAGGGCTCGAAATCGAGCCCGGCGGCCAGCCCGGTGCCCACGGTCTTGGAGGCCGCATAGTCGGCGAGCACGAACCCGCGGAAGCCCCAGTCGTGGCGCAGCACGCCGTCGAGCAGGGGGCGGTTGGCGCATGCGTGCGCGCCGTTCAGCCTGTTGTAGGCGCACATCACCGAGCCCACAT
Source organism: Solirubrobacterales bacterium (assembly GCA_038323835.1). Lineage (GTDB taxonomy): Bacteria > Actinomycetota > Thermoleophilia > Solirubrobacterales > Thermoleophilaceae > JACVRW01. The sequence goes on along the minus strand of JBBQHI010000012.1, from coordinate 50,898 downwards.
GGCCCTCCTTCACCGCCGCCTCGAACTGGGGCAGGTAGATCTCGCGCAGGGTGCGCTCGCCCACGCGCGCGTCCACGCTGAGGCGATTGCCGGCGATGCTGCCGTCGGCCTGTTTCGCGCCCTCCTGGTTGTTGGCCGCGAAGTGCTTGACGTTCGCGATCACGCCCTGCCCCTGGGCGCCCCGGATCCATTCCACGCCGATGCGGGCGGTGAGGAAGGGGTCCTCGCCGAGGCTCTCGAAGACCCGCCCCCAGAGCGGCGTGCGCAGGATGTTCACCGTGGGGGCGTACACCACGTCGTTGCCCTTCAGGCGAGCCTCGTTGCCCACCACCGCGCCGTCAAGACGGGCGAGCGAGCGGTCGAAGCTCGCGGCCAGCGCCATCGAAGCGGGCATGGCGGTGCTCGGCCCCTGCCGCACGCCCACGGGCCCGTCGGTGAGGTAGAGCGGCGGCACGTCGAGCCGGGACACGCCGTACGCGGCGCCGGTGTGGCCGCCCGGGTCGCCCGTGACTCCCGTGGCCACGTCGCCGGCCAGGAGGGAGGCCCGCTCGGCGGGGGTGAGCGCGGACACGAGCAGCTGTGCGCGGCGCTCGGGCGACAGCGAGGTGTCGCACCAGGGGTGGGAGCCGCAGCGCCCGGCCGCGCTCGCGCTGGGGACGGCGCCCAGAGCGGCGATCGCCGCCGCCACGCACACGGTGAGCGTGCGCCGCAGCAGCGCGGCTGTCGGCAGTCGTCCGATCGTCCTCCCCCGCGCGGATCATAAGCGCCTGGTCACTCTCAGCGGGCTCCCAGGCTTTTCCCAGGTTCATGAGGACAATGGGCCTGCATGGCGGCCACCGACTCCACCTCGCACCGCGTGCTCGTCGTGGACGACGAGCCCAACATCGTGGACGTGGTGGCGATGGCGCTGCGCTTCCAGGGCTTCGAGGTGGCCTCTGCGGCCACCGGCAAGGAGGCGCTCTCGACGGTCGAGAGCTTCCGGCCCGAGGTGATGATCCTGGACGTGATGCTGCCCGACATGGAGGGCTTCGAGGTGGCCGAGCGGCTGGGCGCCGAGCGCGGCCACGTGCCGATCCTCTTCCTCACCGCGCGCGACGCGAGCGAGGACAAGCTGCGCGGCCTCACCACCGGCGGCGACGACTACATGACCAAGCCGTTCAGCCTCGAGGAGCTGGTGGCCCGGATACGCAACATCCTGCGCCGCACCGGTGGGGGCTCCGAGTCCAGCCGGCTCGTGTTCGAGGACCTCGAGCTGGACGAGGACTCCCGCGAGGTGAGCCGGGCGAACCAGCCGATCGAGCTGACGGCCACCGAATACCGGCTGCTCCGGTACCTGATGCTGAACCCCCGGCGCGTGCTCACGCGCGGGCAGATCCTCGACCACGTGTGGGACTACGACTTCGGCGGCGACGCCCGGGTGCTCGAGACCTACATCAGCTACCTGCGCAAGAAGCTGGACCTCCACGGGCCGACGCTCATCCACACCTCGCGCGGGGTCGGCTATTCGCTGCGCCCGCCGAAGCGCTGACCGTGTCGCTCCGCGCGCGCCTGATCGCGACGCTCGTGATCCTCTCCGCGGTCGGGCTGCTCGCCCTCGCCGCCATCACCTACTTCTCCCAGCGCTCGTTCGAGGAGCAGCGCGTGGACGACCAGACGAGCGCGGCCGGCCCGGCGGTGACCCGGGCGCTCGAGATCAAGACCGGTCAGGACCTCGACGGCGACTCGGCCCGGGGACCTCGTGGCGGACTCGACGCCCGCGCCGGCTCCGGACCGGGCCCGGGCGGACCCGACCCCGCGGAGACGAACCTCCCGCCGGGCACCTACGCAGAGCGCCGTGCGGCCAGCGGGCGCGTGCTCGGCTCGGTCACGCCGTTCTCCGACCAGACCGACTTGCCCAAGCCGGACATTCCCAGCGAGGTCACCGTGGGCAGGCCATTCACAGTGGACGCGAAGGGGAGCAGCGACCTCCGCTACCGGGTGCGGGCCACCCCCAGCCGCGGCGGTGGGTTCACGATCGTGGCCATCCCGCTCCAGGGCGTGGAGGACGCCCTGCACCGGCTGCTGCTGGTGGAGGGACTCGTGATCGCCGGTGTGCTGGCGCTGCTCGCCCTGCTGTCCTTCGTGCTGGTCAGGGCGGGGCTGCGGCCGCTGGAGCGCATCGGCCACACCGCAGACGCCATTGCTGCGGGCGAGCTCTCCCACCGGGTGGAGACGGCGGGCGAGAGCACCGAGGTCGGGCGTCTTGGCCTGGCGCTGAACTCGATGCTCGACCGGCTGGACGACGCCTTCAGCCAGCGCGAGGCCACCGAGGGGCGGCTGCGGCGCTTCCTCGCGGACGTGTCCCACGAGCTGCGCACCCCGCTCGCGTCGATTCGCGGCTACGCCGAGCTCTTCCGCATCGGAGCGGCGCGCGAGCCGGCCGACACTGAGAAGGCGATGTCGCGGATCGAGGAGGAGTCGGCGCGCATGGGGGTGCTGGTGGACGACCTGCTCACGCTGGCCCGCCTGGGCGAGGTGCACCACCGGCCCAGTGAGGCCGTGGACGTGAGCGCGCTGGCCGCCGACGCCGCGGCGGACGCCCGAGCCACCGACCCGGGCCGCGAGATCGAGACCAGCGACCAGGGCGAGGCCATCGTGCTCGGCGATCCCCACCAGCTCCGGCAGGTGCTGGCCAACCTGATGCGCAACGCGCTGGTGCACACCCAGCCGGGCACGACGGTGGAGGTGGCCACCCGTCGCGACGGGCCCGGCCTCGTGGAGATCGAGGTGCGCGACCACGGGACCGGCCTGCCGCCGGGCGAGGACCCGAGCCTTCTCTTCGAGCGCTTCTCCCGCTCCGAGCCCGGGCGCGAGCGCGGCCGCGCGGGGGCCGGTCTCGGGCTGGCCATCGTGGCCGGGATCGTGGACGCGCACGGTGGCACGGTGGGCGCCGCCAACGCCGCCGGCGGCGGGGCGGTGTTCACGGTGCGGCTGCCGCTGGCAGGGCAGCGCTCCGGGCTTGACGCTCGGCCGGCCGGCGCTTAGCTTCGGCCGACCGTATGCCGATCGGGAAGGACGGGCCGGCCGTCAGCCACATCAGTCAGGCCTATCCCGACAGGGTGGAGGTGCGGGGCCGCGACCTCTGCGGCGACCTGATGGGCAGGTTGAGCTTCACCGAGTACTTCCACCTGCTGCTCACCGGCGAGGAGCCCACCGAGGATCAGCGCCACTTCCTCGACCTGTTGCTGGTGGCGATCGCCGAGCACGGCATGATGCCCACCAACGTGGCCGCGCGGATGACGCTCGCGGCCGATCCCGGCTCGCTCCAGGGGGCCGTGGCCGCGGGCATCCTCGGCTGCGGCCCGGTCATCCTGGGCACGGCCGAGGCCTGCGCGGTGCTGCTCGAGGAGGCGCAGGAGAGCGTCGCATCTGGGGGCGATCCGGCCGTCGTGGCCGGGGAGATGGCGCGTGCGGTCCGGGCCTCCGGGGCCCGGCTCCCGGGATTCGGGCACCCCGTCCACCGGCCGCTCGACCCGCGCGCCGAGCGCATCCTCGAGCTCGCCGACGCCCGCGGCGTTAGCGGGCCTCAGGTGCTGCTGGCCCGCCGCTTTCGCGATGCCGCGGCCGAGGAGTGGGGCAGGCCACTCACCATGAACGTGTCGATGCCGATTGCGGCGGTGATGCTCGACCTGGGCTTCCCGCCGGCCACGGTGAAGGCCGTGCCGATCCTCGCGCGCACCGCCGGGCTGCTCGCCCACCTCGCCGAGGAGCGCGAGCAGCCGATCGGGTTCCTGCTGGCGGGCCGCGCGGAGGAGGCGGTGGACTACGAGCGCCGGCCGGAGGACGGGCCGAGCTGATCCTCGAGCCGTCGCACTGGACGACGCGAGCTCCACGAGCCAGCTCGGCCACCTCCTCGAGCGCTCGGCCTTCTACCTTGTCGTCGCCTGAAACTGCCGGTCCGGGTCATCATCATTTGGCCGAAGTCGACCACTTCCACGGACTCCCCCTTTTGGCTCCTGCACCACACGCTTACCTCTGCTCCGCCCCAGGGAACTCCTGCGCCACCGTTCATTTCATAGCGACCGGGCCACTATCGAGTGAGCCCCTGCGGCTGCGGCCGCACAGGCCCGCGCGTGCGGTGCATCGGGCGTACCGACGACATGCTCGTCGTCTGGGGAGTGAACGTCGTCCCCTCGGCCGTGGTCAGGCCCGGCGCGGCCTGGGTGAAGCAGGAGCCGCCGCTTCCGGTGAGCGTCGAGCTCGCAGGGCCGCGCGCCGGATGGCGCACTCGCCGACTCGATACGCGACAGACTGCGCAGCGTGCTCGTCGTGCAGACACGGGTGGAGCTCGTGCCATGGGGAAGCCTCGAGCGCAGCGGATACAAAGCGAAGCTCTTAGAGCGATAGGTCACGAGAGGGGGGCGAATGCGAAAGCTTCAGAGCCAGGGCGTGCACCACATCACGCTCGTCGGGGCCGGCCGGCAGACGTCGATCGACTTCTGGGAGGGGGTGCTCGGAATGCCGTTCGTGTTCGAGCAGCCGAACCTCGACAACGCCGCCGACAGTCACCTCTACTTCGATCCGGGCGACGGGCGCCTCATCACGATCTTCACCAACGAGGAACGCGAGCCCGATCCGGCCCGCACCCCCACCGACCCCGGCTGCGTGCACCACATCGCGTTCGCGCTCTCGCAGGCGACCTTCCACCAGGCGGTGGAACGACTCGACGAGCGCGAGATCAAGCACAGCGGCGTGAAGGACCGCGGCTTCATGGACTCGATCTACTTCGAGGACCCGATGGGTCTTCTTATCGAGCTCGCGTCGTACCGCTTCGAGCCGCCGGCCGGCCACACCCACGCCGACGTTCTGCTCGAGGCGCACCGGATCCGGGTCGCGCGCGAGGAGCGCAACATCGACCGGGAGCACCTCGCCGACGCGATCGAGGCGCTGGTCACGGGATCGCAGGACTCGCTCTCCGACGACCGCTCGCCCAAGAACCCCTACCAGTAACCGGGACCGAGAAGAGCGGGGGCTCCCCTCCGCCCGAGCAGGCGCTCAGTGCCGGGAAGCCACCCAAAGGTGACGGCAGCGTGACGGGACACCCCGGCACCCCGCCCGCAGTAGACGAAGGCAGCGCGGAGCGGCCCTACGAAACCAGCGCTCGCAGGTCGGCGGCGTGGCCCTGGCAGTCGTACAGAGCGCCGGAGCTCGAGCCGCTGGTGGACGAGAGACTGACCTTGGTGCACGTCTTGGCCACCGCGGCCATCACCTCGCTTGATCCCACGCGGCCGTCGGCGGGCATTCCGCTGCCGCTTTCGTCGGTGAGGATCCAGCGGATCTTGCCGCTCGCCACCGCGTCGGCCAGCCACGAGACGCTCACCTGGCTCTCGCGGCCCGAGAATCCGCCCTCTTCCCCGGACGCCCGGCCCCGCCGGACGCGGCCCCCGAGGCCCCGCGCATCGAGATCGTCGTGCCCGTCCACAACGAGCAGGCGGCGCTGCCGGGGTCGATCCGGAGGCTGCACGACCACCTGAGCGCGGAGCTCCGTACTCCTGGCGCATCGGATGTGGAAGAGCGAGGAGCGGATCCGGGTGCGGCGGACCAGCGATGCGGTGGCCGTCGCGGACCGCGATCGCGAGCTCCTGGGGGGGCGGCTTCAGGCCGAGACGATGACGGTAGATTGGCGCCCGACAACCGCCGGCTCAATAGGCTGGAATGCGACGAGGATCTTGCTCACCCGGAGATCGCGAACCGGTTGGGAATCCTTGAGGTAAACGTTTAGATCAGACTACCTAGGACGCTTAGAAACTTGAACGAGAGTTGAGAGATCACGGATGACAGGCAAGCGGCAGGCGTTGGTGGATCAGCGCGTGGCCAAGGCTCTTTCCCACCCACTGCGGGCGCAGGTCCTCGCCATCCTCAATGAGCGAGTGGCCAGCCCCAACGATATGGCCGAGCAGCTCGGGGAACCGCTCGGCAACGTGAGCTACCACGTGAAGGCGCTGCTCGAGCTGGACTGCATCGAGCTCGTGAGCACGCGGCCGCGACGCGGCGCGGTCGAGCACTTCTACCGCGCCATCACCCGCCCATACTTCAGCGACCGCGACTGGAGCCGCCTCCCGCGGTCCCTGCGCCAGGCGATCTCCGACGTCGGGCTCCAGCTCATCTGGGACGACGTGGCGGACTCGATCGAGGCCAGCGCCTTCGAGGCACGCAACGACCGGATCCTGAGCCGCGCTCCGATGGTCCTCGACGAGCGCGGCTGGGAGGAGTTGCACGGCATGATCGCGGAGCTGCTCGAGCGCCTCGTGCAGGTCGAGTCCGACGCCGGCTCCCGCCTCGCCGAGAGCGGCGAGCAGGGCATGGCCACCAAGGTCGTGATGATGCAGTTCCTCTCGTCCCTGCCCAACGGCAACGGCGACGGCGCGAACAGCGCCAAGACCGAGGCCGCGGCCAGGGGCGACTGAGGCGCCGGATGCCGGTAGACCCCCCGATCCAGGGCATGCTCGCGATGCTCGCCGCGATGAAGCGCCCGTCGCTGGCCGCGGGCACGCCCGAGGAAGCACGCCGGGGCTTCCGCATGCTCACCGTGGACCTGCGTCCCGCCGAGTCGATCCTGCCGGTGCGGGCCACCGAGGATCTCGAGGTGACGGGCACCGCGGGCCCGCTGCCCGCTCGCATCTATCGCCCCGAGGCCGACGGGGAACTGGCCACGATCGTGTTCTTCCACGGCGGCGGCTTCGTGATCGGCGACCTGGACACGCACGACAACCAGTGCCGCGCGCTCTGCCGCGAGGCCGGCGCCGTGGTGCTGAGCGTGGCCTACCGGCTCGCTCCCGAGCATCCCTTCCCGGCCGCGCCGGAGGACTGCTTCGCCGCCACCCGCTGGGCCGCCGAGCACGTGGACCGCCTCGGCGGGGACGCCGGGCGCATCGCCGTGGCCGGGGACAGCGCCGGCGGCAACCTCGCGGCCGTGGTGGCGCTGATGGCGCGCGACGCCCGCGGGCCGGCTCTGGCCGCGCAGCTCTTGATCTACCCCGGCACCGACTTCGCGGGCGGGTACCCCTCCGAGACCGAGAACGCGGAGGGCTTCTTCCTCACGCGCGAGGACATGGAGTGGTTCCGGGACCAGTACCTGGCGGGGGCCGATCCCTCGGACCCCAGGCTGAGCCCGCTCGCCGCGCCCGATCTGTCGGGCTTGCCGCCGGCCGTGGTCACCACCGCCGAGTTCGACCCGCTGCGCGACCAGGGCGACGCATATGCGCGCGCGCTCGAGGAGGCCGGGGTGCCGGTGGTGAAGCGCGCCTACGCCGGCCTGATCCACGGTTTTTTCGACCTGGGCGCGCTCAGCCCGGCCGCGGCCGAGGCCACGCATGAGCTGTGCGCGGACCTGCGCGCCCTGCTCGAGCGCTCAGTGCCTGACCGGGACGATCAGGGCGAGCTGGCGGGACTGCACCAGCAGCCGGCCGTCGGGCGTCCATAGCTCGCCGTCCTCCGTCCACAGGCCGTCCTGCGCGCGGGCCGAGGTGAAGCGACCGAGCACCGGGGTCTCGGCCTGGGCCCCGGGGACGGGGAGACGCCCGAAGAGATGCAGCGTGAGGTCGAGCGTGGGGGCACCCAGCGGCAGCGCCGCCCGCGATAGCGCCACCGGAGGCATGGCATCGGCCAGGCACGCGAGCAGCGCAGCGTCGAGGGGCCCGGGTCCCTCGGCTCTCATCCATCCCTTGAGCTCGACGTTGCCGCTCGCACCCGAGAGCGGCGGCGGGCCGCCCGCCCACCGCAGCTCGAGCGCGTCCAGGTAGACGGGTGCGCCGGGCGACTCCGCCGACACGCGCGGAGCCTCTTCGAACGGGACCACGTCGGGTACGGGGGACACCGTCCACGACGGTCCGCGGCGCGGCGCTGAGAACTCGCCGATGGCGATTCCGAGCAGCCGGCCCTCCTGCTCGGCGCGCGCGGTGACCGTGCTCACCGACCTGCCCCGGCGGACCAGCGTCGCGTGCAGCTCCACCTCGCCGTTCCCCGGCGGTGCCACGAAGTGGATGTTCAGCGAGCGGAGTGACCGCTCGGGGTCACCCGACTCGGCCTCCATGGCTCGCACCGTGCAGGCGGCCAGAAACCCGCCGAGCGGGGCCACCGGCCCCCACCAGCGCGGGCCGAGCTGCGCGCTGTAGCGGCCGTCGGCGCCGGTGATTTCGGTGTCCTCGGAGAAGCTGGTCACGGGAACCCGGCAGCCTAGGTCAAGGTCCGCCCGGCCGCTGACGACAACTAACCAGTGGGCTCACGCACAGCGCATCCGGCATGAGTGACGGACTCGTCCCGCGGCTCCGCGACCTCGGTCGCGGATCGCAGCGCGATCGGGCCCGCCTGGGCGCGGTCGAGGAGAGCGAGCGCTGGTTCCGCGCGCTCGTGGAGTACGCGCCCGACGCCGTGCTCGTGATCGGCCACGGCGGGGTGGTCCGCTACGCCTCGCCGGCGGTCACGCGCCTGCTCGGCCACGACCCCGAGCGCCTCGCCGACACCCTCTTCCTGGACCTCGTGCCCGCATCGGATCGCGGTGCGGCATCGCTCGCGCTGGCCACCACCGAGGGCGAGACCCGCCGCGGAAGGTGGTCGATGGTCCATCGCGACTCCGGCCTCGTGGCCGTCGAGGGAGTGGCCGAGCGCCCGCCGCAGGACGCACCGCTCGCGGGAGTGGTGCTCGCGCTTCGCGCGGCCGTCGCGAGCCCGGGCGAGCGTCCCGCCGACGGGCGATCCTTCTACGACGACCTCACCGGCCTGCCCACGCGGGCTCTCTTCGAGGACCGCGCCACACACGCCTTTGCCCGTGCCCGCCGGGCCGGCCAGCCGGTGGCCATCCTGATGGTGGACCTGGAGGACATGGGCCCCGTGAACGAGGTGCTCGGATCGGCCGCGGGCGACGAGATGCTGCTGGAGGTGGCTCGGCGCCTGGACTCCGGGCTGCGCGCCGGGGACACCGGAGCGCGGGTGGGGGAGAGCGAGTTTGCCGTGCTGCTCGAGGGCTTCGAGCGGGCGAACGAGGCCACCGAGGTCGCGCGCCGGCTGGTCACGAGCCTGTGCAGGTCCGTCCGCGTGGGCGGCGAGGAGGTGCTGCCCAACCCGTGCGTGGGGGTCGCCGTGGCCGAGGACGGAGGCGGCGTGGCCATGGACCTGCTGCGTGACGCGGGCGTGGCCGCCTACGCGGCGCGCGGGCGCGGGCGCCGGCCCGTGCGCTTCGAGCCCGCGATGCGGGCCTCTCTCGTGGAGCGCCTCGAGGTGTCCGAGGACCTGGAGCTCGCGCTCGAGCGCGACCAGCTCGTGGTGCTCTTCCAGCCGCTCGTGGACCTGGGCGACGAGGGCATCAAATCGGCCGAGGCGCTCCTGCGCTGGCGCCACCCCCGCGCCGGTGTGATCAGCCCGGTGGACTTCATCCCCCTGGCCGAGGAGACGGGCACGATCGTGCCCATCGGCCGTCACGTGATCCGCACGGCGTGCGCGCAGCTGGCCCGCTGGCAGGAGGGCGGGCGCGTGGACGACGACTTCCGGGTGAGCGTGAACATCTCGGGACGTGAGCTGCGCGAGCCGGACCTCCCCGCCGTGGTGAAAGCCGCTCTCGAGGAGGAGGGTCTCCTGCCCGGGCGGCTCATGATCGAGGTGACCGAGACCGCCGTGCTGCAGGACCTGGACACCGCGCGGATCAGGCTCTCGGAGCTGCGGGCGCTGGGCGTGGGGATCACGCTGGACGACTACGGCGTCGGCCGCCCGCCGCTCGCGCACGTCTACGGGCTGCCCGTGGACGAGGTGAAGGTGGAGGGCGCCTTCGTGGGCGACCCCAACGACGACGCCCTGGCACGCGCCGTCTCGAGGCTTCGGGACGAGCTCGGGGTGGGGATCGTGGCCAAGGGGATCGACGAGCGCGACCAGGTGGAGGCCGTGCGCGCCCTCGGCTGCTCGGCCGGACAGGGCTTCCTCTTCGCTCCGCCGCTCACCGCGGAGGATCTCAGCCGCCGGCTGGGCCGCGGGCAGGACCAGGACCGCCAGGCGGCGCGTCCCGCCGGCGGCTAACGCTTGCGCTTGACGACCGTGAGCCGGGCGCGCATGCCCATGGCCTCGTGGCCCTCGAGCGTGCAGAACACCACGAAGCGCCCCGGGTGCCGCAGGCGCACCCGCAGCGTGTCCGTGCGGCCCGGCCGGACCTTGGGCACCACTCCCAGCACCCTGCCCGCCGCGTTGCGGACGGCCAGGTCGTGGCTGTCCTGGCCGTAGTTGTGCGCGTTCAGGCGCACGACGCCCACCGGCACCCTCGCGCGGTAGAGCGACACGCGCCACTCCCGCTCGCTCACGCCCACCGAAGTGCCGCGGGAGGCGGTGGCGCCCCCGAGTGCGGGTGCCGCGGCCAGCAGGCCGAGCAGGGGAAGGAGGAGTACTCGCCTCACCGGACCAGGGAGACGCGGCCGAGCCGGCCCGCGCCGGGGATCACCGACGCGGCGTCGGTGCCCAGGTGCTGCTCCAGCAGGCTTGCGTAGACGCGGCGGAAGTCGATCGTGACCTTCAGGTTGTCGTGGTCGTCGAGCCGGTTCAGGTCGGGGTACTCGCTGTGCACCCCGGCGAGCGCGCGGTCGCCCTGGACCCAGGCCACCCCGCCGGCGCCGTGGTCGGTGCCGGAGCCGTTCTGCTCGGGCCGGCGCCCGAACTCGGACCAGACGAGCGTGATCACGCGGCCGGAGACGCCGCGCGCCTCGAGGTCGGCCTGGAAGGCGGCCAGGCACTCGCTCACGTCGCCGAGCATGCCGCTCAGCTCCTTCTGGCTGTCGTGGGTGTCGAAGTTGCCGTCGGCCTGCACGTCCGCCACCCGGATGCCCAGCGGCTTGGAGATCATGGCCGCCAGGTAGCGCAGCCGCTTGCCGAAGTCGCTCTCGGCGGGGTAGGGGACCGGGGAGGCCAGCGGGTCCTTCCCGTCCTTCTCGGCGTAGGGCTCGAGCCGGTCCGCCACCTGCTTCGCCAGGCGGGCCGCGGTGCGCGACGAGCGCAGGGCGTGGCTCCCGGCGGGGCCGTGGCCCAGCTTCTCGTAGGTCTTCATCGCCTCGTCGAACGGCTCTCCCCACACATCGCGGATCCAGAACCCGGCGTCGCCCGGCGAGGCCACCGCGGCCACCGGCGCGCGACCCGAGCGCATGAGCGGCGAGAGCCCGTAGCCCATCGAGATGCCCTGGAGCGGGTTGTCGGGGCTCCCCGTCCGGTCGAGCCAGCGGCCGAGCCACCCCGGCGCGCTGCGGTCGGTGATCAGGCCGGTCTCCCAGAAGTGGCGGGAGTGGAAGTGGGAGAGGTCCGGGTCGGGGTAGTCGATGCCGGGTAGGAAGCCCACCCGGCCCCGTTCGAAGAGCCCGCGGATGCCGCCGCCCACGCCGCGGCTCAGCTGCGGATTCAGCCCGAGGCCGGCGCCTCCCTCGAGCGGCGAGGCCTCCACCTTGAGGTCCTTGTGCAGGTCGGCGTAGCGGCCGTAGTCGTGGAGGGGCACCAGGGTGTCGAGCAGGTCCACGCCGCCGGGGAGGAACACGGACACCAGCACCGGGGCGTTCGGGGCCGCGGCCGCGTCGGCGGCCGCCGCCTCGAAGACGCGGGTCACGGGCATCGCCCGGGCCGTGTACAGGGTCAGCCCCGCGCCGATCCCTGCGGCCAGCACCTGGCGGCGCGTGAGCGGGGGTCCGCCCAGGTACTCGCGGCGCACGGCCTCGGAGGTGCGGTGGAAGTCGTCGCAGGCGGTGTGGCGGGCCATTGGTCAGTGCACCTGGGCGTCGGGGCCGGAGAGCAGGAGATGGCGGAGCACCCGCTGGCACATGTCGGCGCGCTCCTGGCGGTCCTGGCGCCACTCGCCGTCCTTCAGCTTTCGCTCGGTGAGGAGTCGGTGAGCCACTCGCAGCAGCTCGGCGTCCGTGCGCGAGGAGGTCCACGGGTCGCCCACCGCGCGGCGCGCCCTGGCCACGGCGCGCAGGGGCGAGAGCTTGACCGGAGTGGCCTTCTCCTTCACGCGCAGGCTGCGCGTCTCCAGCAGGTAGTTCGCGGCGTCGAAGCGCACGTGCATCGCGTTGGAGGACAGCCACGCCGTGCCCCAGTCCCAGCCCGCCACGGACGGCGGGTGAAAGAGCTGCTGGCCCATGCTCTCGGTGAGCCAGCCCCAGGCGTCGCCGTCGATGGGCTGGCCGGCGCTGCGCAGGGCGCCGGCCACGAACATGACGGGCGACTTGACCAAGCCGGGGGCGTCGAGGCTCCTGTAGAGCGCGGGGTGGGCCAGGATCTCGCCCACCACCGGCTTGATCCGGTGCCCCGAGCGGCGGTAGGTGCGGGCCAGGTGGGCCCGCGTGCCACCCGGGATGGGGGTGCCCACGAAGTAGTCCCAGAGCTTCCCCACCAGGAAGGGCGCGTGGGCGGGGTGGCCCGCGCACAGGCGGAGCACGTCCTGCCAGTCGAAGTTGCCGGCGTGACCGAAGATCCGCTTGACCCCCGTGGCGTGCGACTCCTTGTCGTAGAAGCAGCGTGGCGGACCGTTCTCGCGCCAGTCCACGCGGAAGCCGGTGAGCGCGCGCGCCGCCTGGCGGATGTCGCGCTCGCTGTACCCCCGGCCGAGCGTGAACAGCTCCATCAGCTCGCGCGCGTAGTTCTCGTTCGGCGCCTCCTTGTCCGAGTCCGCGAGCGAGAGGAACAGGAGCATCGCCGGGTCCTTCGTGACCGCCGTGAGGAGGGCGGGAAAGCTGCCCATCGCGTGGCGGCGGAAGGTCCGGTTCTGGGCGAGCATCAGCGGCGTGTCCTGGTCGCTGGTGGCGAAGTGGTCGTGCCAGAAGAGCGTGAGCTTCTCCTGGAGCGGGTGCCGCGACCGGATCATCCGGTCGAGCCACCAGAGCACGTCGTGGCTCCATTCGTTCTCGGGATCGAGCCGATGCCCGTCCACCCTCGCCGGGCCGATGCGCGGCGCCGGGGACGGCCCGCCGTTCAGCACCCAGCGGATAGTGGGCGCCTTGCCGCGCCGGGCCCAGTGATGGGCCTCCCGGGGGGTGGCGCCGAAGCCGGCGCGCCAGAACAGGCGCTGCACGTGGGCCTCGCTCCAGCCCCGGTGTCGGGCCGTCCTCCGCCGTGCGCGAGTCCGGGGCCGCCGGGCGGCCGCTGATGCCTGGGTATCCGCTGCCATCCGTGGCTACCGGCGCGGGATATCTGGGCCATCCGCCGCCCGCCGGGGAGGGCCGAAGGATGACGAACGGGGCAGGCGCGATGGGGCGGCGCGAAGGATCAGGGTGGATCGGGGGACAAATCCCGTGCGCCCGTGGCGCAATCCGGCGCCCGGGCGGTGCGGATCGGCGGTTGCGAGACTCACCGGCTCGTGGTGTCGCAGCTCGCTGCGCTCGTGGGCTGCGCCGTGTACCTCGCGGGCGACGGCGGGGCGGCGCTGCCCGATCGGCGCCCTCGGCGCCGTGGTGCCCGTGGTGTACGGACTGACCCGCGGCGACGCGCTGAAGCCCACCCAGGCCGTGGGCCTCGTGCTGGCGCTGGCCGGCGCCGCGATGGCCTCGCGCCGGGACGGCGCGGCGGGCGGGCGGACGTACCCCGACCCGCGCGGAGCGGCGATCTGGGCCTCGGCCTCGGCCGTGGCCTTCGGGGTCTTCCTCACCGCCCTCCCCGAGGCGTCGAAGCACGGCCGCGCGTGGGCGCTGTTCGACGCGCGCCTGGTGCTGGTGGCGCTCGTCGGCCTGTGGGCCGGGCGGCGGCTGGGTGGCCTGCGGGCCACGCGCCAGCTACCCCTGATGACCGTGCCGGGACTGCTGCTGGTGGCCGGCACGCTGCTCTACATCACGGCTGCGGATCACGGCCAGCTCTCGCTGGTGTCGGTGCTCGGCTCCCTGTTCCCGGTGGTCACCGTGGGCCCTGGCGTGGCACTGCTGGGCGAGCGCCTCTCGCGGATCCAGGCGATGGGGGTGGCGGCCACGCTGGTGGGCGTGGCGCTTATCGCGGCGTAGGGGGCGCTAATCCGCGCGCACGTCGAGGACCACCTTGCCGGTGGCCCCGCGGCCGTCGATCAGCTTCAACGCCTCGGCCGCCTCTTCGAGCGGGAAGCGGGCGCCCACCACCGGGCGGACGAAGCCCTCGTCCACCAGGCGGTTCACCGCCTCGCCGATCTCCACGTTCACGTTCGGCTTGGCCATCACGTACGCGCCCCAGCCGGCGCCGACGATCTCCACGTTGTTCAGCAGCAGGCGGTTCACGCGCACCTCCGGGATCGAGCCGCCCGTGAAGCCCACCACCACCACGCGCCCGCCCTCGGCGAGCGAGCGCAGGGAGTCGGTGAAACGGTCGCCGCCCACGGGGTCGATGATCACGTCCACGCCGCCGCCGGAGAGCTCCTTGGCCTCGTCCTTCCAGGGCCCGTCGGAGCGCACCACCTCGTCGGCGCCCGCATGGCGGGCCACCTGCTCTTTCTCCTCGCTCGACACCACGCCGATCGTCCGGGCTCCGAGGCCCTTGGCCACCTGGATCGCCGCCGTGCCCACGCCGCCGGCGGCGCCGTGGATCAGCACGGTCTCGCCCTCGGACAGGCGCCCGCGCAGCTTCAGCGAGAAGTACGCCGTGTGGTAGTTGAGGATCAGCCCGGCGCCCTGGGCGTAGTCGAGCTCGTCGGAGAGGGGGAAGGTGAGGAACTCGGGGGCCACGGCCACCTCGGCGAATCCGCCCAGGAGGCAGCAGGCGGCCACGCGGTCACCCGGTGACACCGATGCGCCGTCGGGCGCGCGGCGCACCGTGCCCGCCACCTCGGCTCCGGGCACAAACGGCACGGGGGGCTTCACCTGGTATTCCCCGCGGGTCTGGAGCACCTCCGGGAACGACACGCCGGCGGCGTGCACGTCCACCACCACGGCGCGGTCGCCGGAGAGCATGTGCACGGCCTCGGGCTCGGGCAGGTCCTCGAGCCTCAGGGCGGTGTCCGGGCCCGTGAGCTCGGCGATCTGGACGGCGCGCACGGGACGGCAGGCTAGCTCCTCGCCGCCGGGGTAGTGTGCGTGCCCGTGGAGGCCCGCCGCGCCCACAGGCTCCGGTTCATCTGCGCGGGAGTCGCGCTCCTCGCGCTGGCCGCCGCCGTGGGCTCCGCGGGGAGCGCCGCTCGCGCGCCCGCCGCGCGGGGCGCGGGCAATCCGCTGGCGGGCTGGCGGCTCTACGTGAACCCGGACTATCCCGCCGGCGGCCAGGCGCAGAGCTGGCGCGCGGAGGGGAGATCGGCGGACGCCGACGCGATGGCCGCCCTCGCGCGCCGCTCCACCGGGGTATGGCTGCCCACCGACGACGGCGCGGAGGCCCGCGCCCACGATGTGACCACTCTCGCCGCGCGACTGCACCGGGTGCCGGTGCTCGTGGTCTACTTCGTCCCGAACCGGGGCTGCGGCGGCTTCTCCGCCGGAGGCGCGCGCAGCGCCTCCGCCTATCGCGCCTACGTGCGCGCCGTCGCGAAGGGGATCGGCCGCAGGCGAGCGCTGGTGGTGGTGGAGCCCGATGCCTTGGCGCAGACCTTCTCCAGTTGCGTCACGCGCGCCCACCGGAGCGGGCGCTTCCGTCTGCTGCGCTTCGCGGTGCGGACGCTCGCCGCCACGCCGCGGACGCGTGTGTACCTCGACGCCGGGAACGCCGGCTGGATACGTCCCGTCTCCCGGCTGGTGCGTCCGCTACGCAAATCGGGGATCGCGAACGCCGACGGCTTCTCCCTCAACGTGAGCAACTTCTACGGCACCAACCGAACGGTGAGCTACGGACGCGCGCTCTCCGCCCGGCTCCGGGGCAAGCACTTCGTGATTGACACGGGCCGGAACGGCAACGGGTCGGCCCCGACCAGCCCCGCGATCCCGGAGTGGTGCAACCCCCCGGGCCGGGCCCTCGGCCACGACCCCACCACCCACACCGGGCGGGCTCGCGTGGATGCCTATCTCTGGGTGAAGGAGCCGGGAATGAGCGACGGTGCGTGCCGCCCCGGCGCTCCGGTTGCCGGGGTGTGGTGGCCCGAGTACGCGCTTGACCTGGTGAGGAACTCCGGCGGCGGCTAAACGCGGGCTGGGCCGTTGGCGGGGACGCCCAGGGCCAGGCGGCTACGTGTGGCGGTGGGTATGGCTCGCGCGGCGGGCGCCCGCGGGGTACCGCGCGCGCTGCCGCATGCGCCGCGGCGACAACGACGCGCGGTAGCGGCTCGGGCAGCTTCCCCGCGTCCTTGGGCCTCCGCGGAGACCGGAGAAGGGCAAGCCGCTCAGGGGGTGCCGCAGACGGTGGGGTCGCCGAAGTCCGGCTGGGAGACGGTGAAGGGTTCGTTGCCCTTCTCGACGAGTGTGCCGGGGTCGTGAACCACGGGCTTCTCGTAGCTCTCTGCGACCACGGCGGCGACCCTACCTGCGGTCCCGTGAAAAGAAAAGTGGGAACCGGAGTGCGGCGTTTGCGCCGGCCCATCAGCAGTCGGCGCCGCCCGCCAGCCGGGCGGGCAGCGCGGGGTCGGCCTGGTGGCGCAGGAACAGCTCGGCGGTCACGAGACGCCAGAGGAGAAGCGCCCAGCGCCGCCGGCCTCCGAGGCCGGCCACCGCGGCCGGGTCCAGCAGGGCGGCCACTCCGGCCGGATCCGTGTAGCGGCGAATCTCGGCGTCGGGAGCGGTGAGGAGGCGCCGGATGCGCGACGCTTCGGGGCCGGCCAGGCTCTGCTGGAACACGGCGTCGAACGTGGTCTTCGCGGGTCGGAGCCGGACACGGTCCGGCAGCAGCCCGGCCACGGCGGCCCGAAGGACGGGCCGGCTCAGGTGAGGGTCGAAGGCCAGCTCGGGGTCGAGGCTCAGCACGAGGTCCACCAGGTCCGCGTCCAGCAGCGGGTGGCGCGGCTCGATCCCCGTCATGCGCGAGCGGAGTCGGACGTGCTCGCGCGCGGGTGCGGGGCCGTCGGCGCCGGTCAGCGACTCGATCAGCCCCAGCCACCAGCGCGGCCCGTCCCCGCGCACCCAGCGCCACTCGTCCGCGGCCACCCGGTGCACGTCGGTGGTGCGGGGGAGGAGGTACGGCGGGGTGCGTGACTCGACCCAGGGGCCCCGCAGGTTCACCTCGTGCAGGCCGTGCGGCAGAGCGCCGAGCACCCCGTAGTCGCGCACCACCCGGGCCACGATGCGCCGCGACGGCCTCACGCCGGTGCCGGGGAAGCGGCGGGCCAGCGCCCACGCGGCGAGCGGGCGCCGGTCGCGCATCCTGTCGGCCAGCAGCCAGCGGGCCACGCCGAAGAGCTCGTCCCCGCCCTCGCCGTCCATCATCACCGTCGTGTCTTCGGCCGCCGCGCGCCGCAGGAGCGGCAGCCAGAAGGGGAGGTTGGGGGAGAGGGGAGGGAGCTCCCACTCGGCGAGGTACTCGAGCGCGGCGTCGAGCAGGGGCCCGGTGCGGCCCTCAACCTTCACGGGGCGCAGTCCGAGCGCGGGGACAAGCTCGTCGATCAGGCCACCCTCGTCCACCTTCGGGTGGTCCGGGAACACGGCCGAGTACGTCCGCGTGCCGGGCCGCGCACCGCCGTCCGCCGCCACCGCGACCACCGCGCCCGAGTCGATGCCGCCGCTGAGCAGCACGCCCGCCTCGCCGCCGCCGGCGGCCGCCCGGTCCACGGCGGTACGCAGGCGCTCCCGCACGGCCCCGCCCGCGTCGTCGAGCGAGCGCACGGCGGGCTCCTCGAAGCGAGGGCGCCACCAGCGCGTGGCGCTCGCGCCGCCGCCGGCGCTCGTCACGGCGTGGCCACCGGGCAGGCGGAGCACGCCGGTGTACAGGGTGCGAGCGCCCGGCGGGCCGCCGCCGGACAGCCAGTGGGCCATCGCGGCGTCGTCCGGGCCGGGGCTCGCCGGAAGGGCGTCCACCACCTCGCGCGCCTCCGAGCCCATGACCACCCCGGATCCGGAGTGGGCGTGGTGGATGGTGCGCGAGCCCATGCGATCACAGGCGGCCAGGGCCAGGCAGCGCTCGCGGTCCCACACGAACAGCGCCCACTCGCCGCCCAGCCGGTCGAGCAGGGCGGGCCCGAGCCGTGCCCAGCCGGCCGCCACCACTGCCTCGGCGCCGGTGCCCGGGCGCTCGCCCACCTCGGCGGCCAGCGCGGGCACGTCGTCCACGATCCCGTCGAGCAGGCATACCACCGAGCCCGCGGCGGCGGGCGGCGGCCCGTCGTGGAAGAGCAGCAGCGGGCCGTCCTCCAGCATGGAGGGGGCGAGCGGAGGCGCCCCCGGGCGAACGCCGACGAAGGCCACGAAGCGCCGGATCACCCGGGCTCCTCCCGCACGTGCGCCTCCACGGCGGCGGCCGTCTCGTCCGGGCCCACGCCGGGGGGAATGGTCAGGCGATGGACTCCCGCTCCCGCCGCCACGACGGAGGCGAGCTCGAGCTGACGGGTGAGCCGCTCCTCGGTGCGGACAATGAGGGTGAACGTGGCTCCGAGCACCAGCCCCGGATCGGTGGCGTCCGCGATGCCCGGAGCCTCGCCGGGCTCCTTCCCGCGCTCCACGAAGTAGAGGCGGTCGAGCGGCAGCGGTTCCTCGCGACGGGCCAGCACGACCCTCACCCCGTCGTCGTCGCGGCCGAGCACCTTGAGCCCTGATCCCTTCAGGCGCCGCGCCTCCTCGTGGCGGAGGTTGGACAGGCCGGGGCCGGGATGGGCCGTCACGGTGCTGTCCGGGCCGGCGTCGAGGGAGAGCACGTCGTGGCACACGAACGCTGCCCGCGGAGCACGAGGCTCACGGCGATCGAGGGTCTTGCCGGCGCCCGTGCGGGCCACGAAGCCCACCGCGCGGCCGTCGATATCCACCGCGCTGGCGTGCAGTGCCTCGTGTCCCGCGAGCACCGCGGCCAGGGGGAGGACGTTGCCCACCAGCACCCGCTGCCGGCGCCAGGCGGGCACTCCCGCGGGCGGAGCGCAGTCCAGCAGGGCCCGCGCGGGGGCGTCTCCGCGTTCTCCTCGTCCCACCCCGCGTCGATGTCCCCCGGCGCCACGCGGCGAAGCCGCACCCGCGGACGGCCGCTTGGCGACGGCCACAGGCCCGGGACCTCGAACCCGAGGTCGAGGCCCAGGCCGAACGCGTGGCTCTCGACCGGTGCCGTCACGCTCCGGATTGTGGTCGCGGCTCCGGCGCCGCCGCGCGGGGGCTGCGATCCTGACCCGGATGAGCACGCGCGCTTGGGGGGCGTTCGCCTCGGTCTCGGTCCTCTGGGGGATCCCCTACCTCTTCATCAAGATCGCTGTGGACGACGGCGTCCCGCCCGTGTTCCTCGCCTGGGTGCGCGTGCTCATGGCGGCGGTGGTGCTGCTCGGCCTGGCCTGGCGGGCCGGCCTGCTGCCCACGCTGCGCGGCCGATTGCGCCTGGTGGCGGTCTACGCCGTGGTGGAGATCTGCATCCCGTTCCCGCTGATCGCCGCGGGCGAGCAGCACGTGTCCTCGTCGCTGGCCGCGATCCTGATCGCCGCGGTGCCGCTCCTGGTGGCGCTGATGGCGCTGCGGTTCGACGAGGGCGAGCGCGCGCACGGGCGGCGGCTCCTTGGGCTGGTGGTGGGCTTCGCGGGCGTGGTGGCACTGGTGGGCCTGGACGTGGCGGGCGACGCCGGCGAGCTCCTGGGTGCGGGGGCGATCCTGCTGGCCGCCACGGGCTACGCGGCGGGTCCGATGGTGCTCAAGCGCCACCTGTCCGACATCGAGCCGGTGCCGATGATGGGCGCGGCCACCGCCGTGGCTGCGCTGATACTGACCCCGGCCGCGCTGCTGGCGCCGCCGGATGCCGTGCCTCCCTCGGAGGCGATCGGAGCGCTGCTGGTGCTCGGCCTGCTCTGCACCGCCACCGCCTTCGTGCTCTTCGCAGCGCTGGTCACCGAGGTGGGCCCGGGCCGGGCCACGGTGATCACCTACGTGGCCCCGGTCGTGGCGGTGGCCCTGGGCGTGGCCGTGCTGGGCGAGCGCCCGGGCACGGGCGCCGTGGCGGGACTGCTGCTGATCATCGCCGGCTCGTGGCTGTCCACCGACGGCCGGGTGCCGCCGGGCCTGGCCGCCGTGGTGGGCCGCGTGGGCAGGCGCCGGGGACCCGGAGCGGCGCCGGCGCGGCGGACGTCCATGGAGTCGAGCGCGGCCTGACGGTTGGTCGCGGCTACTCGGAAATATCCGCGGCCCTGAGGGCGTCCGCGCGGTTCGCGAACCACTCGATCCGCACGAGCCCCTCGTCCCTGAACGTGTTCACCGACCAGAAGCTCCACGGGACTCCCGCCCCGCTCGCCCTGCCCCGCATCTCGCCCTGCACGTGGGCAAGGATGGTGTCGTTGCCTCCATCGATGAACTCCGTGTACTCGAGGGCGCTCTTGTCCCAGGGCTCGTTTCCCTGAAGGAAGAAGTCGAAGACCGCGCCGGCACCCTGAATCGGAGATGATTCCGGCCAGTCCCGGGGAGGAACGTTCTCGAGCTCCGGAGGGCAGAGTGCGAGCCAGGTAGCCCGGTCGCGCTGATTGACGGCGGCCAGGCCCCGCCGCAGGGTGTCCACGTTCTCCTCGTACATGCCCGCCGAGTATTCCCGGAAGGACGTCGAGGGGGGTTTGGCGAGTTACCGGGTCTATGCCCCGGCAACTCGACGAACTCCCGCCCGGGTACGCCCCAGCCCATAGGATCCTCCCGCGTCAATGACGGCTCGCGCGATCGAATCAGGCCACGAGGGACAAACCGGTGCCCACCGCTGACTACGTGATCGTGGGCGCGGGCTCGGCCGGGTGCGTGCTGGCCAACCGGCTCACCGAGGACCCCGGCGTCCGGGTGCTTCTGCTGGAGGCCGGTGGGCGGGACCTCAGTCCCAACATCAAGATTCCGGTTGCGTTCTCGAAGCAGTTCCACACGAAGCTCGACTGGGACTTCGCCACCGAGCCCGAGCCGTTCTGCGATCTGCGTTCGCTGTACATACCCCGGGGCCGCTCTCTGGGCGGGTCCAGCTCGATGAACGCGATGCTCTACGTGCGCGGGCGGCCGCTCGACTTCGACATCTGGGAGGCGCGCGGGGCCACCGGCTGGGGCTGGGGCGGCGTGCTGCCCTACTTCCTGAAGGCCGAGAACAACGAGCGCGGCGCGTCGGAGTTCCACGCCACCGGCGGCCCGCTGAACGTGGCAGACCAGCGCTCGCCGCGGCGGATGAACTCCAAGTTCCTGGCCGCCGCCGAGGCCGCCGGGATCCCGCGGATCGACGACTACAACGGCCCGGAGCAGGACGGCGTGTCCATGTTCCAGGTGCTTCAGCGCGGCGGGCGGCGCTGGAGTGCGGCCGACGGCTACCTGCGCCCGGCGATGGGCCGGGACAATCTCCGGGTGCTCACGGGCACGCAGGCCCTCGGCCTCGAGCTCGAGGGCGGGCGTGCCACCGGTGTGCGCTACGCCCGGCGCGGCCGTGGCAAGAGCGTGGCCACGGCCGAGCGCGAGGTGATCCTCGCCGCCGGGGCGATCGGGTCGCCGCAGCTCCTGATGCTGTCCGGGATCGGCCCGTCCGGGCAGCTGAGCGAGATCGGGGTGCCGGTCCGGCACGAGCTGGCGGGCGTAGGGGAGAACCTCCAGGACCACCCCTTCATCACCTGCCTCTTCGAGCTGGGCGACGAGGACACGCTCTACGGGGCCGACAAGCCGAAGCCGATGGCCGAGTGGGTGCTGCGCCGGAGCGGTCCCCTCACCTCCACGGCGGCCGAGGTGGTGGCTTTCGTGCGCACCCGGGCCGGGCTGGCCGCGGCCGACATCCAGTTCCACATAGGCGCGCTCTTCTACGAGGATCACGGGGCCGCCACCTTCGAGGGCCACTGCGCCACGATCGCGCCCGTGCTCGTGTCTCCCCAGAGCCGCGGCCGGGTGTGGCTGCGCTCGGCCGACCCGCGGGCCAAGCCGCGCATCCTCACCAACAGCCTGGCCGAGCGCGACGACGTGGACTCGCTCGTCGCGGGCATGCGGCTGGCGCGCGAGATCGCCGCGCAGGAGCCGCTCGCCTCCACCGTCAGGCGGGAGCTTCAGCCGGGGGCGGACGCCGCGACTGACGATGACCTGGAGGCGGCGCTGCGCCGCCGGGTCGAGCTGATCTACCACCCCGTGGGCACCTGCGCGATGGGGGACGGCGAGACCGCGGTGGTGGACCCGGAGCTGCGGGTGCGCGGCCTGGATGGCCTGCGGGTCGTGGACGCCTCGGTGATGCCGCTGATCACCGGCGGCAACACCCACGCGCCGACGGTGATGATCGCCGAGCGCGCGGCCGACCTGATCCGCGGCCGCCCGGTGCTCGGCGGTGCCGAGGCGCCGCTCGCGGAGGCGGGCGCATGAGGGTCGCGATCGTGGGTGCCGGCTTCAGCGGCATCGCCATGGCGATCGCCCTGAGGCGCGAGGGCATCGACGACTTCACCATTCTCGAGCGGGCCGACGACCTTGGCGGGGTGTGGCACCACAACACCTATCCCGGCGCCGCCTGCGACGTGCCCTCTTACCTGTACTCGTACTCCTACGACCAGCGCCGCGACTGGTCCCAGCCCTGCTCCCCGCAGCAGGAGATCCTCGACTACCTCCACGACACCGCGCGCAAGCACGGCGTGATCGACCGGGTGCGCACCGGCACCGAGGTGGCGAGCGCGGAGTTCGACGACGCCGGCACGCGCTGGACGCTGCGCACGACCACAGGGGAGGAGATCCAGGCCGACGCCCTGGTGGTGGCCTGCGGCCAGCTGAGCCGGCCGCGCTGGCCGTCGCTACCCGGGATGGACGAGTTCCGCGGGCGCTCGTTCCACTCGGCCGAGTGGGACCACGACTACGACATGACGGGGAAGCGCGTGGCGGTGATCGGCACCGGCGCCAGCGCGATCCAGTTCGTGCCCGAGGTGGCCGAGCGCGCCGCGCACCTCGACGTGTACCAGCGCAGCGCGCCCTACATGCTTCCCCGCGACAACTCGCCCTACCCGGAGCTCATGCGCCGGGCGATCGCGCACGTGCCCGGGCTCCAGGCCGCCCGCCGCTACGGAATGTGGCTGTTCATGGAGACCTTCGTGGCCGGGATCACCCGCGTGAAGCCGCTCGGGGCGCTGCTGCGCACGTGGTCGAAGCTCTTCATGCGCAGCCAGCTGAAAGACCCCGCGGTACGGCAAAAGGCGTGGCCCGACTACCCGTTCGGCTGCAAGCGGATCCTGTTCAGCTCGGAGTACCTGCCCGCGCTTCAGCGTCCGGACGTGGAGCTGGTCACGGACGAGGTGGAGCGCGTCACGCCGGGCGGCGTGGTCACCGCCGACGGCCGCGAGCGGGACGTGGACTGCATCGTCTACGGCACCGGCTTCCGCTCGACCGACTTCGTGATGCCGATGGCTGTGACGGGCGCCGGCGGCCGCGACCTCCAGGAGGCCTGGGCCCGGGGCGCGGAGGCCCACCTGGGCATGAGCGTGTCGGGATTCCCGAACATGTTCGTGCTCTACGGCCCGAACACGAACCTGGGCGTCGGGTCGATCATCGTGATGATCGAGGCGCAGGTGCGCTACGTGATGGACGCCCTGCGCGCGGCCCGCAGCCGCGGCGCGGCGCTGGAGGTGCGCCCGGAGGTGCAGGCGGCGTCGGGCGACCGCCTGCAGGAGCGCCTGCGCGACTCGGTGTGGACGAGCTGCCGGAACTGGTACCGGCTGGATGGCAGCGGGCGTGTGGTGAACAACTGGCCCGGGTTCATGGTCGAGTACGTGCGCGCCACGCGGGCCATCCGCCCCGAGGAGTTCCGCGAGGTGCGGCCCGCCGGCCGGTCGTGAACCACCACCGCAGCGGCCGCGGCGAGCCCCTCGTCCTGATCCACGGGATCGGCCACCACTGGCAGGGGTGGCGCCCGGTGATCGACCGCCTGGCCCCGACCTTCGACGTGGTGGCCACGGACTCGCCCGGCTTCGGGCGCTCCAGCCCGCTTCCCGCGGATGTGGAGCCCACGATCGGCGCCTACACGGACGCGTTCATCGCCTTCTTCGCCGAGCAGGGTCTCGGCCGCCCGCACGTGGCCGGCAACTCGATGGGCGGAGCCATCGCGCTCGAGCTGGTCCGCCGGGGAGCGGTGGCGTCGGCCACCGCCATCTCGCCCGCGGGCTTCTGGACACCGCGGGAGAGACGCTTCTCGCAGCTCTCCCTGAGGGTGTCCGGAGCCCTGCCGCACGCCCTGCGCCCCGCAGTGCGCGCCCTGGCGGGCACACGTGTGGGGCGCACGCTGCTGCTCGGTCAGCTCTTTGCGCGGCCCTGGCGCATGCCGGCCGAGGAGGCGCTGCTGCTGCTGGAGGATGCTTGGAGTGCGCCGGCGTTCGCCCCCGCGCTGGTGGCCTTCGAGAAGCACACCTTCAGCGCCGGGCAGGAGCTCACCGGGGTGCCGCTCACCGTGGCCTGGGGGAGTCGCGACGCGCTGCTGATCTACGGCCGCCAGGCTCCGCGCGCGCGCCGCGTGCTGCCGCAGGCCCGCCACGTGACGCTGCCGGGGCTCGGACACACTCCCTTCTTCGACGACCCGGACCTGGTGGCGAGCGTGATCGCCGACGGGACCGGGGCCGGGCGAGCCCTCCCGGGGTTGTGAATCGGCGCCGTCCCGCCGATAGCGGGACTGGATGCTTCGTCCCGGTCCAGCTGCTACCCGGTATGTCCTGTTGCTCGCACTGGTGGCCGCTCTCGTGGTGGCCGGCTGCGGAGGGAGCGACGGAGACCGCGGGGCGGGGCGCGACGGCGGCTCCATCACCATCGCGCAGACCTCGCAGCCCGACGCGCTCGACCCGGCCCTGGGGTACACCACGAACTCGTGGGAGGCGCTATGGGTGGTGTACACACCGCTGCTCACCTACCGGCACGAGGAGGGGGCGCGCGGCTCGGAGCTGATTCCCGGCCTGGCGCGCGACCTCCCGCGGGTGTCGGCTGACGGCCTCACCTACGTGCTGCGGCTGCGCGACGGGCTCCGCTACTCCGACGGCACGCCCGTCCGGGCCTCCGACTTCGAGCACGCGGTGAAGCGCCTGCTGACGCTGGAGTCCGGTGGCAGCTCGTTCTTCGAGGAGATCGCCGGGGTGGATCGCTACCTGAAGGCGAAGCGCCCGCAGGCGGACATCTCCGGCATCGAGGCGGACGACGGGTCCGGCCGCATCCGGATCACGCTCACCCACCCCGACGGCACCTTCTCCAACGTGCTGGCGATGACCCTGGCCGCGCCGGTGCCGGGTGACACGCCCTTCCGCAACCTGACCTCCGATCCGCCGCCGGGCGTGGGCGCGTACGAGATCACCGATTCGGTGCCCAACCGCCATTTCGTCCTCCGCCGCAACCCGCGCTTCGCGGGGCTCGGCATTCAGGGCGTTCCCGCCGGGCGCCTGGCCTCGATCACCACCGACATCGTGAAGAGCCCGGCACGTCAGGCGCAGGACGTGATCCGCGGTGACCTCGACTACATGCAGGACGCCCCGCCCGCCGACATCAAGCCCGAGGTGCGGAGCCGCTACGGCGACCGCTTCAAGGAGACGCCCGCGGCGTCCACCTACTACTTTTTCCTCAACACCCGGGTGGCGCCGTTCGACGACCCGAGGGTTCGCCGGGCGGTGAACTACGGGATCGACAAGCGCGCGCTGGTGCGGCTCTTCGCGGGCGCCCTCGTGCCGGGGTGCTCATTCGTCCCGCCCTCGGTGCCGGGGTACGACATGCGCCTCGATCGCGGCCACTGCCCGTGGGGCGATCCAAGCGCCCGGCCCGACCTGGACAGGGCGCGCCGCCTCATCGCCGAGGCCGGAGCGAAGGGGGCGAAGGTCACGGTGTGGGGCAACTCCGACAACCCGACCGACAAGGTGACACTCGCCTACGCCGACATGCTGAAACAGATCGGGCTCGACGCGAGGCCCAGGATCGTGGACGGCAGCGTGTACTTCCAGGTGATCGGGAACCAGGGCACCCGCGCGCAGACCGGCTTCAACAACTGGTTCCAGGACTTCCCCCACCCGAAGGACTTCTTCTTCCTGGTGGACGGACGATCGATCCAGGCCACCAATAACCCCAACCCGGGGAACGTCGCCGATCCCGAGATCGACCGGGACATCGCCGCGCTCAACCGCCGGCCCCACCTCACCCCCGCGGTTACCGCTCGCTGGGAGGCGCTCAACCGCACCCTGGTGGAGCGTGCCTGGGTGGCTCCCTACGGCCACAGCACCACGCCCACCTTCCTGTCGGAGCGGATGAACTTCCACGACTGCGCCGTGGTGCATCCCGTGTACGGGAACGACTACTCCCGCCTCTGCCTGAAGTGAGAACCTGCTGCGGTGCTCGCCCGATGACATCGGGCTGCGGTGCTCGCCCGATGACATCGGCCTGCGCTCCTCGCCGACGATCGGGCTGCGCTCCCCGCCGGGGCCCCGGTCAGGGCGCGGGGGTGAAGAGCACGCGCGTGCGGTAGCGCGTGGTGCGCGCGCCCGCCGTGTCCTGCTGGGCGGGGTTGCCCGGCCCGAGCGTGAGGGTGAGCGTTAGGCGGCCCGACGGGTCGGCGCGCACCAAAGTGTGCCGCGGCTTCCCGAAGGAGAAGCGGGCGGTCACGTCCACGCGCTTTCCGGCGGGGAAGAGCCGGGCGCTCACCACGTGTGCGGTGCCGCTGCCCGTGAGGCTGAAGCCACGCCGGCCGTGGCTGCGCAGCTCGCTGAACTCGAGCGCGGGGCGCTTCACCGCCACCCGCCAGCCGTAGATCCGGTAGCGGGGAGCGGTGGCCCGGTAGGTGAATCGGGCCGGTGTGCCGGCGCCGCGCCGGAAGGCGGCCAGGAGGCGCGGCAGCGTCCGCTGGAGATCTCGCCGCCAGTAGGGCCAGGTGTGGGCCCCGGGCCCGTAGTCGTCCCACAGGTGCGGGATTCCCAGCGCCCGCAGGCGCTGGTGGAGGGTGATGCTCGCGCCTTGCACCACGGCCTCCACTCCGTCGGGGCCGCCGCCGAGCGGGCCGCCGGCCCGGCCGTCCCCGGTGCGCAGCGTGAGCTGGAGCCCGCGGAGGTTGGGCGCCAGGTCCACGGGGTTGCTTCCGCGCTGGCGCACCTGCTGGGTGTCGCGCGGGCCGTAGACCACGTCGGAGGTCACGGCCCGTATCGCCGCGTTACCCGTGTCCACCGCGCCCGAGAACGCGGCCGCAGCGGTGAAGAGGTCCGGGTGGCGAGCGGCGTAGCTCATCGCCCCGAAGCCGCCCATCGAGAGGCCGGCCACCGCACGCCCGCCGCGGCGGGCCACGGTGCGGAAGCGGCGGTCCACGAACGGGATGAGCTGGCGCACGTGGTAGGTCTCCCAGGCCGGTGGGCCCCGGAGCCCGCCGTTCCACCAGTTCACGTAGCCGCCGCCGAGCCCGCTGTCCGGCATCACCACGATCAGCGGCCGGCCCGCGGTGAGCGCCTCGGCATCGCCCTTGTCGGTCCAGGAGCGGTAGTCGTCCACGGCGCCGTGGAGCAGGTAGAGGACCGGGTAGCGCCGCGTGCCGCGGGCGTACCCGCTCGGGAGCAGCACCCGGACCTTCGTGGGACCGGATGCCGCCGGGGTCCGGAGCGTGAGCTCGAGCATGCGATCGTCCAGGCGCTGCTGACTTACCAGCCGCAGGCCGCCAGCATCGGCCGCGGGCGCGAACAGCAGCCAGGTTGCCGTAGCGACGATTGCCGTGCGGAGCGCACCCATGCGGGCAAGGTATCTAGATTGGCGGCCCGCGACTGAGGGAGTCACGATGGGCAAGCTGGCGGTTGGGCTCGCAGTGTTGTTGGCCACCATGGCGACCGGTGCCACGGCCATGGCCGTGCCCGGGGGCGACCTGCGGGTGCGCCCGAACGCGTTCCTGTTCGGCCAGGCCCCGGACTGGCTCGACTCCAACACGGTCGTCTACCACAACCCCACCGAGCGCGACGAGGGCGGGGACGGCCAGGTGCAGATCTGGCGTGCCCATCTCGACGGCAGTGCGCGCCGGTGCCTGAGCTGCGGCCTCCAGGGGCCGAACCAGGTTCCGGCGGTGAGGCCGGGCGGGCGCTGGATCCTCTTCCACTCCTGGAGCGGCCACGCGGCCAAGCTCGGCGGCCCCGGCTTCGGCGGCATCGGGTCCGACGTGTGGGTGATGACGCGCGACGGCCGGCGCCGGACCAACCTCACGGCCAGCGGTGAGCTGAACGACAGCTTCCACGCCTACTGGTCGCCCGACGGGCGCTGGATCGCCTGGACGTCGCTCAACTGGAACGCCGACGAGGGGGGGAACGGCCGCTCGGAGGTTCGCGTCGCGCGCTTCGACCCCCACGGTCCTCGCGGTCCGCGACTGGTGGACGAGCACGTGGTCCGGCCGGGGAACGGGCACTGGTACGAGACTCAGTGGTGGGCCCCGGACGGCTCGGGCTTCCTCTACACCGAGACCGCGGGCACGGCGATCAATCCCGAGCTCTACTTCTGCCGGCTCCCCGATCCGAGCCGCGGGCGCTGCCTGCCGTCGCGGCTCACCCACAATCCCGCCTGGGACGAGCAGGCGGTGTTCACGCCCGACATGAGGCGGGTCCTCTTCATGTCCTCCCGCGGGCTGCCCGGGGCGTACGACGACTGGTCGCGGGTGGCCCGGTTCCTGGAGCTCCCGGCCCGCTACGACTACATCCTCATCCTGTCCGTGTTCAGCGAGAGCTTCCTCCAGCCCGTGCTCGGGCAGGCCACCGACCTCTACGCGCAGGACGTGCGCTGGTCCGGGGGCCGGGCCCGCGTGCGCCTGGCGGGGCACCCGCGGCGGGTCACCAGCGGTGGCCGCGAGGGCTGGATCGTGCCCGAGTTCGCGCTCGACCCGTCGGGCCGGAGGCTGCTCTGGACCGAGAACCGTTATCCGCAGTCGGCGCGGGTGGACCAGGGATGCCTGATGCGTAGTCTCCGCAACGAGATCCTGGGCCGGCTCGCCGGGGTGGACGGCGTGGGCGAGATCCCGTTCGGGCTGAGCAAGGAGATCCGCAACCGGGCGGCCGAGCTGCTGGCCGATCCCACCGCCTTCACCCGGCGGGTGAAGGGCTGCGGGGGAGAGGCCGCGCCGGCCACGCCGCTCGTGCTCCAACAGAGAACCCGGATCGGGCGTCTGCTGCCAAGGCACTCCGGGTAGGGGGCAGGAGTGCGCGTGGCGCTGTTCATCACCTGCCTTGGCGACACCCTGTTCCCCGGCACCGGGCGGGCGGTGGTCGAGGTGCTCGAGCGGCTGGGACACGGGGTGGACTTCCCCGAGGAGCAGACCTGCTGCGGCCAGATGCACGCCAACAGCGGCTACCAGCTCGAGGCCGTGCCGCTCGTGCGGCGCTTCGTGGACGTGTTCGGCGACGCCGAGGTGGTGGTATCGCCCTCGGCGTCCTGCGTGGGCATGGTCCGCGACCAGTACGCGAGCATCGCCCGCCTCGGCGGCGATCCCGGCCTCGAGCGCGAGGTGCGGGCACTCGTGCCGCGGGTGGTGGAGCTGAGCGAGTTCCTCGTGGACCGCCTGGGGCTCGAGGACGTGGGGGCCACGTTCCCGCACACCGTGACCTACCACCCGACCTGCCACTCGGCCCGGCTGCTCCACGTGGGTGATCGGCCGCTGCGCCTGCTCTCGCGGGTGCGCGGGCTCGTGCTGGTGGACCTACCCGACTCCGCCGAGTGCTGTGGCTTCGGCGGCACCTTCGCGGTCAAGAACGCGGACACCTCGGCGGCGATGCTGGAGGACAAGCTGGCCTGCGTGACGGGCACCGGGGCCGAGGTGTGCGTGTCCGCGGACAACTCCTGCCTGATGCACATGGGCGGCGGCCTGCGGCGCCGAGGCGAGCGCGTGCGAACCATGCACCTGGCCGAGGTGCTGGCGGCGGCCGAGTGACCACCGGAAGCTTCCCCGCCGCGGCGCGCGCCGCGCTGGCGGACCACCAGCTGCGCCGCAACCTGGGACATGCCACCACCACCATCCGCGGCAAGCGCGCGTCGGTGGTGGCGGAGGTTCCCGACTGGGAGCAGCTGCGCGACGCCGGCGCGGCCATCAAGGCGCGGGCGATGGCCACCCTCCCGGAACAGCTCGAGCGCCTCGAGGCCAGGGTCACGGAAGCCGGGGGAGAGGTCCACTGGGCCCGCGACGCGGCCGAGGCCAACGCCGTCGTCACCGGCATCGCGCGCGAGCGCCGGACGCGCGAGGTGATCAAGGTCAAGTCGATGGTCACGGACGAGATCGGGCTGAACGACGCGCTCGCCCGCGCGGGCATCCAGGCGGTGGAGACCGACCTGGCGGAGCTGATCGTGCAGCTCGCGGAGGACCGGCCGTCGCACATCCTCGTGCCGGCGATCCACCTGAACCGCCGCGAGATCCGCGAGCTGTTCGAGCGAACGATCGCCGCCGGCGAGCGGCTCTCCGACGAGCCCGAGGCGCTCACGGACACGGCACGCCGCTACCTGCGCGACCGCTTCCTGAACGTGCCCGTGGGCGTGAGCGGGGCGAACTTCGCGGTGGCGGAGACGGGCACGGTGGCGGTGGTCGAGTCGGAGGGCAACGGCCGCTTCTGCACCACCCTCCCCGAGACGCTGATCACGGTCATGGGAATCGAGAAGGTGCTGCCCGAGTGGCGCGACCTCGAGGTGATGCTCCAGCTGCTGCCGCGCTCGTCCACGGGAGAGCGGATGAACCCCTACACCTCGCTCTGGACCGGGGTGAGCGAGGGGGAGGGGCCGCGCCGGTTCCACCTCGTCCTGGTGGACGCCGGGCGCACCCGCGTGCTGGAGGACGAGGTGGGCCGCGAGGCGCTCCACTGCATTCGCTGCTCGGCGTGCCTGAACGTCTGCCCCGTGTACTCGCGCACCGGCGGGCACGCGTACGGCTCGGTGTACCCGGGACCGATCGGCGCCATCCTGGCGCCCCAGCTGGCGGGGCTCGACCGGGCGCCCACGCTGCCCTTCGCCTCCAGCCTCTGCGGGGCGTGCTACGAGGTCTGCCCGGTGAAGATCGACATCCCCCGGATCCTGGTCCACCTGCGCGGGCGCGTGGTGCGCGAGCGGGCGGGCACCGGGCGGGGCGAGCGGGCCACGCTCCGTCTGCTGGCGCGGGTGTTCGCGTCGCGCCGCCGCTACGAGGCCGCGCAGCGACTGGCCCGGCTGGGACGCGGGCCGATGGCGCGGCTGCCGGTGGGCCCGCTGCGCCGCTGGACCGAGGTGCGCGACCTTCCCGACCCGCCGGATGAGACGTTCCGGGACTGGTGGCGGGGGCGCGGGTGAGCGACGCGCGCGACGTGGTGCTGGGCCGCATTCGCGCGGCGCTCGGACCGGAGGGGGACGTCCCGGAGGTGCCGCGCCGCTACCGCCAGGCCGGCTCGGCGGCGGGCGGGCCCGAAATGGTCGACCGCTTCTGCGAGCGCGTGGCCGAGTACCGGGCCACGGTGCGCCGGGTGGCCGAGTCCGACGCGGGGGCGGAGGTGGCCGCGGTGTGCCGGGAGCGCGGAACTCGCCGGCTGGCCGTGGCCCCCGGCGCCGCCTGGCACGTGGAGGGCGTGGAGCGGTTGGACGGCGGCGCGATGGCGCCGGGAGACCTCGACGCGGTGGACGGCGTGCTCACCGGCTGCGCCCTGGCCGTGGCGGAGACGGGCACGATCGTGCTCGACTCGTCGCCCGCCTGCGGACCGCGGGCGCTCACCCTGGTGCCCGACCACCACGTGTGCGTGGTGGTCGAGTCGCAGATCGTGCCGGGCGTGCCCGATGCCGTGACGGCGCTGCGGGAGGCGGCGGTGGCGGGGCGCCCGATCACGATGGTCTCGGGGCCGTCGGCCACGTCGGACATCGAGCTGCAGCGGGTGGAGGGCGTGCATGGGCCCCGCCGGCTCGATGTGATCGTGGTTACTCTCTAAAAAGCTTCAGCGAGCAGTACCACGGCGCCGAAGACGCCGGACACGGCCAGGATCGCCCCCACCACCTGAGGCGGCGGGCCGCCGTGAATGCCGGTCTCGTGCACCTTCACGTGCCCCTTGCCGCGGGCGATCATCCAGCGGTTCACGGGAACGGCGGCCAGGAAGGGGCACGAAGAGGCTCATGCTCAGCGAGCCCCAGAAAAGCAGGTCGCCCACGCCGACGTCCAGAGCGCCGGGAATCGTCACCACGATCAGGTTGTCCACCACCTCCATCGTCGCGATGCTGAAGGTGTCCGAGGCGAGCGCGATCGGCACCACCGCGGCCAGCGCGAGGCCGGCGCGCAGGAGCGGCATGCTGGTGGGCGCGTAGCCGAACAGGAACGCCAGGAATACGGACACGCCGACCGTCCCGAGGTTGGAGAACCCGAGCGATGTGCCGATGATCATGCCCGCGATCTCACCAAGCGCGCAGCCGGTGAGGCACTTCCATGAACCCGGACCATTAGCGTACCCCTGGGGGGTATGACAACCCCCAGGATCAGGGGTTGCGAATGGAGATTGATGTCCGACCTGAACCCAGGCTGAGGGCCATGGCCGCCGTGGGCGCCGCAACCTGTGCGAGCCTGCTCCGGCGGGACCGGCCGCGACGCCCCAGGACAGCACGGCACGCGCCTGAGCCGGGACCTCGGGGCCACCGCGGTTGACGTGCGCTACAACACCGGCCGCGACATCTCGGAGAACGGCCGCTCGCTGGCCGAGCTGCTCGAGTCGCGGTGCGCGGGGTGGCCCGCTCCGGTGGAGCAGATCGACCTGATCGGGCATTCGATGGCGGGCTCGTGGCACGCAGCACCTGCCACTACGCGTCACTCGACGACGCCGAGGGGGTGCAGCACGTGCGCCACGTGGTGTCGCTCGGAACACCGCACATGGGCGCGCCGCTGGCCCAGGGCGTGCACGTGGCCGGCGAGGCCCTCCACCGCCTCCCGGAGCCGCGCCCGCTCGCCTCGTTCCTGCGCCGCGGCACCGCAGGAATCAGGGACCTGCGCCACGGGTCGCTCGTGGACGAGGACTGGCGCGACCGCGACCCTCATTCCCTGCGCCGCGAGGCGACCATGGAGGTCCGCTGCTCGAGGGCGCCGACCACTGCTTCGTAGCCGCCACGCTCAGCGGCGACCCCCGCCACCCGGTGGGCCGACCGGTGGGAGACCTGCTCGTGCTCGAGGACAGCGCCTCGGGGCGCTCGCGCGACGGCCACATTCCCTTCCGCGCCGAGCACGGGATGCACGTGGGGCGCACCCCACCACCTGGCGCTGCTCAACCACCACGCGGTCTACGAGCGGATGGTCGAGTGGCCCGCGGCTGCGTGATGGCATCTCAGGTGCGGCCGGGGGCCACGCGGCCCAGGCTGCGGGCGAGGTTCGTGTCGTCTGAGGAGAGCACCGCGAAGATCAGTGCTCCGGCCAGCCGCTGATCGCCTTCGCGCAGGGCGTCCTCCACGCGCTCGATCAGATCGCCGACGTCCGCCGAGTCGCCGAAGTGGTACCAGGACTCCGCGGTCTCGGCCAGCAGACGTTCGCGCGAGCTGGCCTCGAGCGACGCGAAGGGGGTTTGTCTCTCGGGAGCCTGAGCCATGCGCCGTTGTTTCGACGCCCCGCACCGCGTCCCTTCGCGTCTCGGGGCGGCCGGACGCTAGGCCGGCGACAGCTCGCGCTCGCCGGCCGCGCTGCACACGCGGTCGCGGCCGAGTCGCTTGGCCTCGAACAGGGCGGCGTCGGCCTCGGCGAAGACCCGGTCGTACTCGAAGCGCTCGCTGTGGCACGACGCGCTCACGCCGAAGCTCATCGTCACGTGCTGGTCTCCGCCATACGTCCCGGATGAGAGCGCCACCCGCAGGCGTTCCGCGAGCACCGCCGCCTGCACGGCGTCGGATCCGGGCACGATCACCAGGAACTCCTCGCCCCCCAGCCGGTAGGCCAGGTCGAAGGCCCGAAGCTCCTTACGGATGTCGTAGGCCACGTCCTTCAGGACGGCGTCGCCCTTGGTGTGGCCGCAGTTGTCGTTCACTTCCTTGAAGTGGTCGAGATCGCCGACCACGATCCCGATCGGCTCGCCGCTCACCTCCGACTGCTGCGCGAGCTCGGCCACCCGGGTGCCCAGGGCCTTGCGGTTGAGCATCCCGGTGAGCGGGTCGATCACGTTCTCGCTGCGGAAGTGAAGGTCGGACTGCATCAGCGCGGTGGACAGGATCGCCGTGGCGGCGATCAGCGCGGCGGGCGCGAGCACCAGCACCGGGTTGTCCACCACGGCGGCGGCGTCCACCCCGAAGGCCACGGCCACCAGGAGCGATACCGCCACGAGAACGCCGAAGGTCACGCCGCGGCTGGAGAAGCGGGCACTGAGCGTGACCACCGGGATCGCGAGCCACGAGAGCGTGGGCACGTCGGGGCCGCCGGTGAGCGCCACGGCTCCGGCGATGGCCAGCTCGCTGCACGTCCAGGCGGCGAAGAGCACGTACTCGGGGCGCTGCGACCTCGGGGCCCGCCTCTCCGCGAACTGGAACACGAGGCCGGCCAGCGCCAGGGGAAGGAGCGTCCAGAATCCGATCCACGGACCGCACACCACGAGCGTCAGGGCAATCAGGCCCAACGCCTTGCGACGAACGGGACCGATACGGCGCTCCATGTCGAGCAGCCGCTCGCGGTCCATGTCGTCGCGGCAGAGCCACGACCTTGCAGCCATAGCCACTAGATCGGCACGCGCAGGCCTCTTATTGAGCCTGCGACAGTACGCCGATGGCCCGCCCCCGAACGGCGACCGACCGAGGCCCCACGCCGCTTCAGCGTCAGCTCGCCGGGAGCTCGGACACGCGCCGGCGGACCGGACTCGATGCGTTCCTGGCCGCCCGCCACACCTTCCTCGCCGCGGAGCGGGTGGACATGAGCGCGCTGGCCGAGCGCGTGGGGGTGAACCGCGTCACGCTCTACCGCTGGGTCGGCTCACGCGAGCAGCTGCTCGTAGAGGTGATCTGGTCCCTGGCCGGGCAGACGCTCGAGAACCTGCGCGCGGAGGTGGACGACGAGGGTGGCGAGCGCATCGTCCAGGTGGTCACCCGCTTCATCGAGCAGGTCCTGGAGAACCCGGGCATGTCGCGCTTCCTGGCCGATGAGGGCGAGCTGGCCATGCGGCTCCTCACCTGGACCGACATGGGCTTCCAGCCGCGGCTGATAGCGGACGTTCAGGCCATGCTCGAGCAGGAGTTCGCTCGCGGCGCGCTGGAGCTCGCGCCCGAGCTCCACCAGGACGTGGCCTACACGATCGTCCGCATCGTCGAGTCGTACGTGTATCTCGACCGGATCACCGGCGAGGAGCCGGACGCCCGGCGCGCCGAGCGCGTGCTCCGGCTGCTCCTCCTTGCCTAGGGAGGAGCGGAGCCCGAGCGTTGGTCGGGCGAGCACCGCACCAGCCCTAGTCCCGGCGGGGGATATCCTCGGCTCATGAAGCTCGAGGGCGTTCACCACATCACGGCCATCACCGGCGACGCACCCGGAAACGTGGACTTCTACGCACGGGTGCTCGGACTGCGGCTCGTCAAGAAGACCGTGAACCAGGACGACCCCACCGTCTACCACCTCTTCTACGCGGACGACAGGGGAAGCGCGGGCACCGACCTGACCTTCTTCGAGTACCCCGGTGCCGCCCCCGGACGCGCGGGCGCGGGGATGGTGCACACGATCGTCTGGCGCGTGGCGAGCGAGGAGGCGCTCGACTTCTGGGCCGAGCGCCTGGGCGCCGAGGGGGCGGAGAGCACCCGCGGGGACGGCTCACTGCGGTTCGCCGACCCGGAGGGGCTGGCCCACGACCTGATCGTGGACGAGAGCGAAGACGAGCCTCTCAGCGCCGAGCATCCCGAGGTGCCGGCGGAGTTTGCCCTGCGCGGCTTCGACGGCGTGCGCGCGTACTCCGCGAACCCGGAGGCGAGCCGCGCGCTTCTGGAGGAGGCGCTCGGCTTCGAGCCGGCCGGAGACGGCTGGGAGGTGCGCGGCGAGCACCGGGGTGGCCGCTTCGGTTACGACCCCCCGCCCGCCGAGAGCGGGGTGCCGAGCGCCGGGACTGTGCACCACGTGGCGTTCGCGTCCACGATGGAGGACCACGAGGCCTGGGGCGAGCGTGCACGCGATGCCGGCGCCCGCGCCACGCCGGTCATCGATCGCTTCTACTTCCGCTCGATCTACTTCCGCGAGCCCTCCGGCGTGCTGTTCGAGGTGGCCACGCTGGGACCGGGATTCGCGACGGACGAGGACCTGGAGCACCTGGGCGAGCGGCTCTCGCTGCCGCCGAACTTCGAGCGCTATCGCGAGCAGGTGGAGCAGACGCTCGTCCCGATCGAGAACCCTCGCCAGCGCTGGGCCGAGCGCTAGGGCCGGTAGCGCGAGAGCACGATGCCGGAGCGAAACGGCCGGCTCTCCACCAGCCGCAGCTTCGGGATCTCGGTCCCGTCCGGGAACAGACGCTCGCCGGTACCGAGCACGACCGGGTAGGTGAACAGCCGGTACTCGTCGACCAGGCCGGCGGCGATCAGGGCGTGCACCAGCGTGATGCTGCCCGTGGTCACGATGTCGCGGCCGGGCCCGCCTTTCAGCTTCCTGATCTCCTCCTCGACCTTGCCGTTCAGGACCGTGGTGGGTTCCCAGCCCGGGTCGCGCAGCGTGCTCGATACGACGTACTTGGAGACCGCGTTGAGGTAGTCGCTGATGCCCGTCGTGTCGTCGGTCTGCTGCGGCCAGTAGCCGCGCATCTGCTCGAAGGTGACCCTTCCGACGAGGAACGCGTCGGCCGCCTCGCACTGGTCACGAATCGCCGACTCCACGTCGGTGCGATCGACGTGCGGTTCGTCGCCGGAGGGTGCGAACCAGCCCTCGGTCGCGTCGATCACCCCGTCGAGGGTGATGTTCTCGGTGACGATCAGGTCTCTCATATCCGGCGCGTACCCGGCCCGCTCCGGGCCCGAACCTGGCCGGATCGGCGGCTCCGGGTTGACGCGCGCCGTCCCGACGCTCGAAGCTAGGCCCGTGCGCCAGCTCACCAGCGTCGACGCTCAGTTCCTAGCGCTCGAGTCCACGCGCCAGAGCGGGCACGTGGCCGGCCTGGCGATTCTCGACCCGTCAACGAGGCCCGACGGACGGCTGACCCTGGAGGCGGTGCACGACCTGATCGCCGAGCGGCTGCCGCTGCTCCCCCCGCTTCGCTGGCGTCTGGCCGAGGTGCCGTTCGGGCTCGACTACCCCTACTGGATCGACGACCCGCACTTCGACCTCGACTTCCACGTGCGCGAGCTCGCCCTGCCCGCGCCGGGCAGCGACGACAAGCTCGCGGAGCAGG
Source organism: Solirubrobacterales bacterium (assembly GCA_038323835.1). Classification (GTDB taxonomy): domain Bacteria; phylum Actinomycetota; class Thermoleophilia; order Solirubrobacterales; family Thermoleophilaceae; genus JACVRW01. The sequence goes on along the minus strand of JBBQHI010000012.1, from coordinate 13,661 downwards.
TGGCGCGCATCGTCGGCCGCCCGCTCGACCGCGCCCGCCCGCTCTGGGAGGCGTACCTGATCCACGGTCTCGGGCACGGCCGTGTGGCCCTGCTCACGAAGATCCACCACTCGCTGGTGGACGGGCTGTCGGGGGCGGAGATCATGGGCGTGCTGCTCGACCTCGTGCCCGAGGGACGGGAGATCCCCCCGGCCGAGGAGCCGTCCCCGGACGGGGACCCGGGCGAGCTGGAGATGTTCGCCCGTGGGCTGCTCGGCCTGCCGCGCTACCCGCTGCGCCTCCTGCGCGCGCTGCCCACCGCGCTCCCGAACCTGGACGAGACGGCGTTCAGCACGCTGCCCGGCGCCGGCACCGCGGCCCGCGTGTCGGACGCGGTGTCCCGGGCCTTCCGCCGCGGGGACGGCGGTCTGCTGGAGCGGACCAACCTGAAGGCGCCGAAGACGTCGTTCAATGGCCGCATATCTCCGCATCGCCGCTTCGCCTTCGGGCGCCTCCCGCTCGAGACCGTGAAGACGATCAAGAACCGGCACGGCTGCACGGTGAACGACGTGGTGGTGTCGATCTGCGCCGGCGCGGTGCGCCGCTGGATGGAGGAGCACGACGAGCTGCTCGACGAGCCGCTCGTGGCCCAGATCCCGGTGTCAGTCCGCAGCGACAACGAGATGGGCACGTTCGGCAACCGGATCATGCTCATGAGCGCCCCGCTGTTCACCGACATCGAGGACCCGGTGGATCGCCTGTTGCGCACGCATGAAGCGCTGCGGGTCATGAAGGACCGCCACCGCGCCATGCCCGCGGAGCTGCTCCAGGACGCCAACCACTTCATCCCCCCGGCCGTGTTCTCGCGCGCGGCGCGCGTGACCTTCGCCCTCTCCACTGCCTCGCCCGGCCGCCCGACGTGGAACCTGGTGATCTCGAACGTGCCCGGCCCGCAGTTCCCGCTCTACCTCGCGGGCGCACGCCTCGACGCCAACTACCCGGTCTCGGTGATCACCGACGGTATGGGCCTCAACATCACCGTGATGAGCTACTGCGGCACGCTCGACTTCGGCATCGTGGCCGACCGCGACCAGATGCCCGACGTGTGGCGCCTGATCGACTGGCTGGAGGACTCGCTCGACGAGCTGTACGTGGCCGCCTAGGGGAGCTCGGCCGCGACCCGCGGCTCCACCGCCACGGCGGTGAGCGCGTCCACCAGGTTCTCGAGGTCCCGGCGGCTGCGCTCTCGGTCTCCGTGCACCAGGTGCGAGAGCGCCAGGCCGTTGAGCCCGGCCACGGCCAGGCGGGCCACCTCGGCCACGGGCAGCCGCCGCTCGCGCTCCGCGCGCTCGCTGAGGGCGGCCACGGCTCGCTCGGCCAGCCCCTGTCGGGACCGGGGAACCCGTTCTCGCGCATCGCCCCGCCCTCCTGACCCAAGGAAGGGCCCCGGCCGCCCCCGCCTCGGCCCGCGCCCGAGGGCCGGGGGTGGCAGACTGCTCCGGGCCGGTCTCCCGATTGGTCCCGCGGAGACCGGGGCGTCGGTCATACCACCACCGCAACTAAGCGGGACCGGACTGGGAGAAACAGCATGAAGATGATCGGCGTGGGCTTCGGCCGCACCGGCACGATGTCGCTCAAGGCCGCCCTGGAGGAGCTGGGCGCGGGTCCCTGCTTCCACATGATCGACCTGATCACGGGAGAGAACAAGGCGCGCGACCTGGACCAGTGGGTCAAGGTCGCGAACGACGAGCCCGTCGATTGGACCGAGGTCTTCGACGGCTGGGAGGCCACGGTGGACTGGCCTGCCGCGACGAAGTGGCGTGAGATCGCGGCCGCCTTCCCGGACGTGCCCGTGCTCCTCAACGTGCGCGACTTCGACGGCTTCTACAAGAGCTGCGCGAACACCATCATGGCGGTGAAGGAAGCGGCTGCGGCGGGCGAGCTCGAGCAGGACGCGAGCCGCGAGCCGCCCGCGCCCGAGCTCTGGGGCGTGATCGACAAGCTCATCTGGGAGGGCGACTTCCAGGGCCGCTTCAAGGACAAGGAGTGGGCCCGCGAGATGTACTGGGACCGCGTCGAGACGATCAAGCGCGAGATTCCCGCGGACCGCCTCGTGTACTGGGAGCTGGGCGACGGCTGGGAGCCGCTGGCCGACGCGCTCGGCGTGGAGGCACCGGACAAGCCGTTCCCGCACCTCCACGACACGAACGAGTTCCGGGCGGAGTTCGGCCTGCCCGCCCTCGCTTAGGCCTCACGGTGCCGCCGCGCCGGGGCTACGGCTCCGACGGCGGCGGGATCGGGGTGACGGCAAAGGGGGCGTCGGGTGCCACGTACACCCAGCGCCCGCCGACCATCGTGGCCAGCACACGGATGTCCGGAAGCTCGTCCGGTTCGCAGGCCAGCGGGTCGCGGTCGAGGACGGTCAGGTCGGCCATCTGCCCGGGCACCAGCATGCCCCGGCGGCCCTCGTCCCCGGCCAGCCGGGCCGGACCCACGGTGGCGGCCCAAAGGGCCTCCTCGGCGGTCACGGCCTGCGCCGGGCGCCAGGCCTCGCGCTCGTCGATCGTGCGCCGCACCCCGGCCGCGATCCCCGCCAGCGGGTCCAGTTCCTCCACGGGCGCGTCCGAGCCGTTGGCCAGCGTCGCGCCCGCGTCCAGCAGGGAGCGGAACGCGTAGGCGCCGTCGCGCCCCTCCCACAGGCGGTCGGCCAGGTCGCGGTCGGAGGGGGCGTGACTGAACTGAACGGACGCGGCCACGCCGATCTCCGCGAAGCGGGGCACGTCCTCGGGCGCGAGCAGCTGGGCGTGTTCGATGCGGGGGCGCAGTCCCGCCGGCTCCCAGGCGTCGCGGCTGGCGGCGAACGCGTCCAGCGCGTCGCGGTTCGCCGCGTCGCCGATCGCGTGCACCGCGACCGGGAAGTGCGCCGCCGCGGCACGGCGGACGATCTGCTCGAGCTCCGCGCCCGAGGTGATCTCCACGCCGGATCCGTCCAGCAGCCGGGCCGTGGCGGAGCCCAGCGTCCCGTCCATGAACACCTTGAGGTAGCCGAGGCGCAACAGGTCGTCACCGAAGCCCGATCGCAGGCCGAGCTCGGCAAGGTGGGGGAGCCATTCGTGCGGCACCGACTGCCACACCCGCAGGTGGAGCTCGCCGCGCTCCCGCAGGCGCTGGAACACCTCGAGCGAGCCGAGCCAGCCGTCCTTGTCGTGTATCGCCGTCACGCCGCGGGAGTTGGCCAGGCGCACACCGCCGGCCGCGGCCTCCACGAGCTCGTCGATCGGCGGGCGGGCGTGACGATCGCGGAACGCCCAGGCGGCGGCTTCGCGGATCACCCCCGTGGGCTCGCCTCCGGCGTCGCGCTCCACCACGCCGCCGGGCACCTCCAGGTCGTTCGCCAGGGCGAGCGCCGCGCTGTTGAGCCACAGCGAGTGGTAGTCCCTCGACGTCAGGGCGGTGGGCACGTCCCCGGTCACCCGGTCGAGCGCCCGGCGGTCCGGAGACTCGGGCCAGTCCGCGTCGCGCCAGCCGAGCCCGCGCAGCCATGTGCCCGGCCCTACGCCACCCACGGCGCCGGCCACGGCGGCCAGCGCGTCCTCCAGCGAGTGAGCGTCTTCGAGGCGCACCTGCGTTTGCGCGAGCGACCAGGTGGGGAAGTGCACGTGGGCGTCGTTCAGTCCCGGCACCACGCAGGCGCTCTGAAGGTCCACCGCCTCGGCGCCCGGCGGCGGCGCCGCGGCCAGTAGACCGTCGTCGCCCACCGCGAGCGCGCCGGTCACCGGCGCGGCGGGGTGCATCGTCAGGAAGCGACCTCCAGAGAGGACGAGGCCCAGGCGAGGAGCGGAGCCCGATCGCCCTGTCATTATGGCCGTGGTCCGCGGGCCTTGGGACCGGAGGCCAGGTCCTGCCGCACCAGCTCGTGTGCCCGCTCCGCCCAGTCGCAGAGCAGCGGGCGGGTGTCGCGCGGGTCGATGATCTCCTCGACGCTGAAGCGCTCGGCGGTGCGGAACGGCGAGCGCACAGCCTCGAGCCGCGCCGCGATCTCCGCGCGCAGCGCCACCGGGTCCTCGGCGGCCTCGAGCTCGCGTCGGTAGGCCGCCTCGAGGCCGCCCTCCATCGGCAGCGAGCCCCAGTCCCCCGACGGCCAGGCGTAGCGCAGGTTCAGGCGCGAGCCGTCCCCGTGCCCCGCTCCGGCCACCCCGAAGACCTTGCGCATGAGGATCGAGACCCAGGGCACGCTCGCCTGGTAGACGGAGAAGAGGGCACGCGAGCCGCGCCGGATGGTGCCCGCCCGCTCCGCCTCCGTGCCGATCACGAAGCCGGGCACGTCCACGAAGTTCACCACCGGGAGGTGGAACTGGTCGCAGGTGTCCACGAAGCGGGCCATCTTCTCCGAGGCGTCCGCCGTGACCCCACCGCCGTAGTGCTCGGTGTCCGAGGCCAGCACGCCTACGGGCCGTCCGCCCAGTCGGGCCAGTGCGGTGATCATCGGCCGGCCGAAGGCTGCTCCGAGCTCGAACACCGAACCCCGATCCATCACGGCGTCGAGGATGCGCCGGGTCTTGTATGGCTTGCGCCGGTCCCGCGGGACGATGCCGATCAGCTCGTCCTCGCGGCGGTCCGGCGGGTCGGGCTCGTCCACCAGCGGAGGGGCCTCCCAGACGCTCGCGGGAAGGAAGGAGAGAAAGCGCTTCAGCTGGCCGAGGGCGTCGTCCTCGTCGGCGGCCACGTTGTCCACGGCGCCGGCGCGCGCCTGCAGCCGGGAGCCACCCAGCGTCTCCTTGTCCGGCGACTCGCCCATCGCGGCGGCCACCACGGGCGGTCCGGCCACGAAGAGCTGCGCCGTGCCCCGCACGATCACGGAGAAGTGCGAGCACACCACGCGCGCTGCGCCCAGACCGGCCACCGGGCCGAGCGCGGCGGTGGCCACGGGCACGGTCGCCAGGTTCCTCACCACGAGGTCGAAGCCCGGCAGCGGCGGCACGTACGAGAAGCCCATGTCCTCCAGTGACTTGACGCTCCCTCCGCCGCCCGTGCCGTCCACCAGTCGCACGATCGGGATGCGCATCTCCTGCGCGAGCCGCTCCGCGAACAGCGCCTTCTCCCAGATCGCCGCGTCGGCCGCGCCCCCGCGAACGGTGAAGTCATCCGCCTGGACGGCGGCCCGCCGGCCGTCGATCCGTCCCTGGCCCACCACCGTGTTGGCGGGCAGGAAGTCCTCGAGCTCGCCATCGTCGCCGTAGCTGGCGCGGCCCGCCAGCGCACCCGTCTCGTGGAAGGTGCCCGGGTCAAAGAGCCGGTCCACGCGCTCGCGAACGGTCATGCGCCCGGACGCGTGCTGGCGCTCCACCCGCTCCGTCCCGCCCATGCGCCGCGCCAGCTCCTCCCGGCGGCGCAGCTCCTCGAGCTCGGGCTCCCAGCTCATCTAGTCGCGCAGCGCCTCGTGCGAGGCGCGCAGCCGGTGGTCCTCCATCTCGTCGCGCTGGTGCCGCGCACGCTCCTCGAGGCGGGCGAGCTGCGCCTTGTCGAGACGCGGCTCGGCGGGGACGAGGCCCAGGAGGGTGCGCCAGAGACCGAGCTTCCCGGTGATCCCGAGCGCGAGACCCTCCAGCTCCACCAGCCGGCTGAGCGGCGAGTACCCCGTGAGCTGGCCGTTGGGCTTCAGGCGCCCGAACTTCTCCGCCGTCCACGCCGCCAGCACCTTGGGGTGGTCGCGCCGGACATCCAGTGCGTCCATGATCCGCTGAAGCTCGTCGCGGTCCTCGCCGATCTCCTCCGCGAGCTGGGCCAGGAAGTCCCCGTACTCGCTCCCGCGGTTCGACTTCGCCGCCCGGTTGACCAGCTCCACGCCCACGGTGGAGCCGGCCAGATGGTCGTTCAGGTAGATGCCGAGGAACTTCGGGTTAGTGGCCACGCCGGGCACCGTACCCCCGATCAGTCCTCGGACACCTGGAGCGAGCGATCGGGTCCGACACTGAGGCGCCGGCGGCCGGCCAGGAGCTCGCGCAGCTCGTCGCCCACCAGCTCGCGGCGCCAGCCCTCGGTCACGCGCAGGCCGTCGGCCTCGTCGCCGCGCCGGGCGGCGGATACCAGGGCGGTGAGCTCCGACTGGGTGGCGATCAGCTCCACCGCCACGCCGCTGTCCATCGACCGCTGGCGCACGAGCGCCTGCGCGAGCGACACCAGCGGCGCGTCGACCTGGTCGCGGGAGGGCGGGGAGGGGGGAGGGGGCGGCGGCTCGCGCCGGCTCCCGCGCTCGATCGCGGCGATCAGGCGGTCGCCCCGCCGGTGCAGCGTCTGGGGCGGCAGACCGCGGATCTGCTCGAGCCCGTTCGGGTCCGTGGGCGCGCGCCGGGCCAGCTCCATCAGCGCCTGGTCGGGGAGCACGAAGCCCACGGGCCGGTCCAGTGAGCGGGCGCTCTCCTCGCGCCACTCCACGAGCTCGCGCGCCACCGCCCGCCCGGTCTCGCTCAGGCGTCCCAGCCGGGGAAGGCGCTCGAAGATCTGGTCCGGCGTGCGCTCGTCGGTCACCTCCTCGAGGGCGCGGCATTCCTCGCGCGCCCACCCGAGCCGCCCGCGCTCCCCGAGCTGGTGCTCCAGGCCCTCGCCCACGGCCAACAGGCAGCGCGCGTCGTCGGCGGCGTACTCGAGCTGAAGATCGGTGAGCGGCCGGCGATCCCAGCGGGTGAAGCCCTCGGAGCCCTTGAGGCGCTCGCCCAGGACGCGCCGCACGAGCGACTCGTACCCCTCCTGGCTGCCCATGCCGAGGAAGCCGGCGGCCACCTGGGTGTCGAAGACGTTCCGCACGTCGGTGCGCCACTCGCGTCGCAGGATGGCCACGTCCTGGCGCCCGGCGTGCACCACCACCTGCACCTCCGGGTCGGCCAGCACCCGGCCGAGGCTGGCCGCATCATCGTCGCCGAAGTCGTCCCCCAGCGGATCCAGCACCTCGGTGCGCACGCCGTCCGGCGCGTCGAGGTCGGGCACCGCCACCTGGACCAGGCACAGCAGCGCTCGGTAGCGGCGCTCGGACACGAACTCGGTGTCGATCGCAATCCGGCCCTCGGAGGCGGCCCGCGCGGCCAGCTCGGCGGTCATCGGCGCGAATCTACTCGGCCACGGCCAGGCGGCGGGAGGCGGGCGACATACTCGGTGGGATGCGGCGCACAGCCACGATCCTGGTGTTGGCGGTTCTGGCCGTCGGCCTGTGGGCCGCGGAGACCCGGCACGACGGCGGCGGGGGCGCCCCCCGTGCCGAGCTCGCCCTCGCGGCGCCTCCCAGACCGGCCCCCGTCGCCGCGGCCGAGCCGGGAAGCGTGCTGGTGGGCCGCTCCGCGCAGGGCCGCCCCATCCGCGCGCTGCGCGTCGGAAGCGCGCGGGCGCGGGTCAAGGTGCTGGTGATCGGGTCCATCCACGGCACCGAGAACGCCGGGCGGCAGGTGGTGGCCCGGCTGCGCCGCGCCACGCCGCCGCGCGGCACCGCCCTCTGGCTGATCGACAGCGTGAACCCGGACGGCGCCGCCACGGGCACGCGGCAGAACTCGCGGGGCGTGGACCTGAACCGCAACTTCCCGGACGGCTGGCGGGCGGACGGGCGCCCCTTCGACACCTACCACTCCGGATCGGCCGCCGGCTCGGAGCCCGAGACGCAGGCCATCTCACGCTTCATCGAGCGCGAGCGGCCGCGGGTCACGCTCTGGTACCACCAGGCGCTCCGGATCGTGGTCCGCTCGGACGGGGACCCGTTCCTGGAGCGCCTATACAGCCGCCGCGGCCTCCTGCCGCGCCGGGCCATCGGTCCGTACCACGGCACCGCCAGCGGCTGGCAGAACCACCACTTCCGCGACGACACGGCGTTCGTGGTCGAGCTTCCCGCGGGACGACAGCCGGCGCGCGGCGTGTCCCGTCAGGCCGGGGCCGCCATGGCCGTGGCGCGGGCCGTGGCCCCCCAGCGTGTGGTGAACCGGCCGATCCCGTTCGGGTCGCGCCGCCAACAGGAGATGCGCGCCTACGCCCGGCGCCACTATGGGATCGACGACTACCGACTCCGCCACCCCCGGGTGATCGTCGAGCACTACACCGCCACCGACACGCTGGCGCCCGTCCTGAGCACATTCGCCAACGACTCGCCCGACGTGGAGCTGGGTGAGCTGCCAGGGGTGTGCGCCCACTACGTGATCGGCCGCGACGGCACGGTCTACGGCCTCGTGCCCACCAGCATCATGTGCCGGCACACGGTGGGCCTGAACTGGACGGCTATCGGCATCGAGCACGTGGGGCAGAGCGACGGCCAGGTGCTGGGGAACCGCGCCCAGATGCGGGCCTCCCTGCGCCTGACTCGCTCGCTCCAGGGCCGCTACGGCATCCGCACCCGCAACGTCATCGGGCACGCGGAGAGCCTGTCGAGCCCCTACCACCGCGAGCGCGTCGCCCGGCTGCGCGGCCAGACGCACGGGGACATGGCCCGGGCGGCGATGAACGGCTACCGGAGGCGGCTCAACAGCCTGCCGGCGCCCGCCAGCATGCGCTGAGAGCCCCACCGGAACCAGAACACCGCGATGTCCGCCAGCGCGCTCCAGGCGTGCCCCGGCGGACCGGTCACGATCCAGGCCTGAAGTCGCTCCAAGGGTCCGCGCCGGGGATTTCCCACAGCGTCACGCTATCTTGGGCGCCCGGATGGCCACCGCGCTGAAGACCACCACCACCGAGCTGGACGACTCGCGCATTCGGCTCGAGGTCGAGGTCCCGAGCGACGCCGTGGAGCGCCAGCTGGCGCAGGCGGCCGAGGCCATCGGGCGCGAGATGAAGGTGCCCGGGTTCCGCAGCGGCAAGGTGCCCTCGCAGGTCGTGCTCCAGCAGGTTGGGCGCGAGAGCGTGCTCGACGAGGCCGTGCGCCGCGGGCTGCCGGTCTGGTACGAGGAGGCGGTCAGCGAAGCCCGAGTCACGACCGTGGGCGACCCGCAGGTGGACATCGGCGACCTGCCCGAGAAGGGCTCTCCGCTCACGTTCTCGATCGAGGTCGGGGTCGTGCCGCCGGCCAAGGTGGGCGACTACCGGGGCATCGAGGTCGGGCGGCGCGAGCCCGCCGTGAACCCGGAGGAGGTGCAGGCCGAGCTCGAGCGCATGCGCGAGTCCCTCGCCTCGCTCGAGACCGTCGAGCGCGCCGCCGGCAGCGGTGACTACGTGGTCATGGACTTCGTCGGCCGCATCGGCGGCGAGCCCTTCGAGGGCGGCGAGGGCCGCGGCTTCCTGCTCGAGCTCGGATCGGGCCGGCTGGTGCCGGGCTTCGAGGAACAGCTCGACGGCTCCTCCGCGGGCGACGACCGCACCGTCTCCCTGACCTTCCCCGACGACTATCCGGTCGAGCAGCTGGCCGGCCAGGCCGCGGAGTTCGACGTGGAGGTCAAGGAGGTCAAGGAAAAGCGGCTGCCCGAGCTGGACGACGAGTTCGCCGTCGAGGCCGGCGGCTACGACTCGCTCGACGAGCTGCGCACCGAGATCGGCGAGCGCATCGCCGAGGCCGACGTCCGCAACATCGAGACCGAGTTCCGCGCGGCCGCCGTCGACGCCGTGGTGGAGGCCTCCGACGTGGAGATCCCGAAGGAGCTGATCCACTCGAAGGCCCACGAGATGTGGCACCGCACCTCGCACCGGCTCTCCGCGCAGGGCATCGACCCGCGCCGCTACCTGGAGATGACGGGCAAGACCGAGGAGGAGCTCGTCGTGGAGTCCGAGCCCGAGGCCGAGCTGGCGCTGCGGCGCGAGGCCGTGCTCACCGCCATCGTCGAGGCCGAGAAGATCGAGGCGACCGACGAAGAGGTGGACGAGGCGCTGCGCGCCGCCGCCGGACCTGACGCCACCGACAAGCAGGTCAAGCGCGCGCTCAAGCGTGCGCGCTCACAGGGGGCCGAGGAAGCCCTGCGCGAAGACATCGCCATGCGCAAGGCCGTGGACATGATCGTGGAGAGCGCCAAGCCGATCCCGGCGGAGACGGCGGAGGCCCGCGACAAGCTCTGGACGCCCGAGAAGGAAGCCGCCGAGAAGTCCGGCCAGATCTGGACGCCGGGCTCCTCAGGCACCGTCTGACCCGTCACTAGACTGTCGCGCCTATGAGCCCACTCGTTCCCATGGTCGTCGAGCAGACCTCTCGCGGCGAGCGTGCCTTTGACATCTACTCGCGCCTTCTCAACGAGCGGATCGTCTTCCTCGGCACCCCCGTCACCGACGACATCGCCAACCTGATCGTCGCCCAGCTTCTCCACCTCGAATCCGAGGACCCGGACAAGGACATCTCGCTCTACGTCAACTCGCCCGGCGGATCCGTGTACTCCGGACTCGCCATCTACGACACGATGCAGTTCATCAAGCCCGACGTGCAGACCATCTGCGTCGGCATCGCCATGTCCATGGGCGCGCTCCTGCTCGCCGGCGGCGCGGCGGGCAAGCGCATGGCGCTGCCCAACGCCAAGATCCTGATCCACCAGGTCTCCTCGGCCTTCCAGGGCCAGGCCACGGACATCGAGATCCACGCCAAGGAGATCATCGACGTGCGCAGGCGCCTCGACGAGATCCTCGCCCTGCACACAGGGCAGCCGCTGGAGAAGGTCTCCAACGACACGGACCGCGACTACTTCATGAGTTCCGAAGAGGCGCGCGAGTACAACCTCATCGACAGGGTGATTTCCAAGCACTAGCTGCGCGCCGGCGCTCGGCCACCGCTTCGAAGCTAGTCCGGCAGCTTCGACTGCGCCGGTGCCCTCATGCCGTCCAGGGCGATGGCCAGGTGGCGGCGCCAGCCCCATCCGAGCTTTGCCTTGGGGGAGAGGGCGGTGGCGGCCACGCCGCCCATGATCACGGGGATGTCTTCGGGGCGGGCGTCCTTGCGGATGACGCCGGCTCTGCGGCCGCGGTCGATCACCCGCTGGTTCACGTCGTGGAGGCCCGACCGCTCCGCGATCTCGAACACCACCTCGGGCTCGATACCGGCGGCCATGCTGTCGCAGAAGGCGCGGTCCTCGGCCTGGAGCTCGCCACAGGCGAAGAGCCAGGCGCTGAACCCCTCCCAGGGATCCTCGTGCTCCAGGGCCTCTCGCCCCAGCGCCGTGAACTGAGCGAAGCGCTCGGCCACCAGAGCCTCGAGGAGCGACGCCTTGTCCGGGAAGTGCCGGTACACGGTGCCCACTCCCACACCGGCGCGCCGGGCCACGTCGTCCATCTGGGCGATCCGGCCGTGCTCGGCGAAGCAGGCCCGCGCGGCCTCGAGCACCCGCTCGCGGTTGCGGCGGGCGTCGGCCCGGATAGCGCGTGTGGGAGAGGCCGCTTCCATGCTCTAGACCCGGTCCTTGACCACGCCGGCGAGGAGCGCAGCCCGAGCGTTGGTCGGGCGAGCACCGCAGCCATGCCATTGACAACCGGAACGCCGATTCCGTATAGTCTCTAAGTGGAACCGGAACACCACTTCCGATTCTAGCCGCCGGGTCAATCCCCGGCAAGCCCGGACCCGAGCCGCACGGAGGCAGCACCGCCATGACCGAGACCCGCACCGCCTACGACCGGAGATGGCAGGCCCTTGCGCTTCTCGCCATGACCCAGTTCGTCGTCGTGCTCGACGCGGCGATCGTGAACGTCGCGCTTCCGTCCATCGGCACCGCCCTCGACTTCTCGCAGCAGAACCTTCAGTGGGTGGTGAACGCCTACGTGCTGACCTTCGGCGGCTTCCTCCTGCTCGGCGGTCGCGCGGCCGACCTCCTGGGACGCAGGCGCATGTTCATGGTCGGCCTCGTGGTCTTCGCCTTGGCCTCCCTCGCGGGCGGGCTCGCCAACAGCGAGGGGCAGCTGATCGTGGCCCGCGCCGTTCAGGGCCTCGGTGGCGCGATCCTCGCGCCGGCCGCGCTCTCGATCGTGGCCGCCACCTTCACCGAGGGCGCTGAGCGCAACAAGGCCATGGGCGTCTGGGGCGCGGTGGCCGGCAGCGGCGGCGCCGCGGGCGTGCTGCTGGGCGGCATCCTCACCGACGGCCTCGGCTGGGAGTGGGTGTTCTGGGTGAACGTGCCGATCGCACTGGCCGCGGCGGCCATCGCCCCGCGGGTGATCGCGGAGAGCCGCGCGCACGACATGGCCCGCCGCTTCGACGTGGCCGGCGCCCTGAGCGTCACCGCGGGCCTCACGATCCTGGTGTACGCGCTGGTGGATGCCGAGAACGCCGGCTGGGGCTCGACTCAGACCATCGGCCTGCTCGCCCTGGCCGTAGGGCTCCTCGCCGCGTTCGTCGTGATCGAGAGCCGCTCGGAGCAGCCGCTGGTCCCGTTCCGCATCTTCAAGCTGCGGGCCCTCACGGCCGCCAACGGGATCATGCTGATCTTCGGCGCGGGGCTGTTCTCGATGTTCTTCTTCGTGTCCCTGTACATGCAGCAGGTGCTGGGGTTCTCGGCCCTCGAGGCGGGTCTCGCCTACCTGCCGCTGTCGGTGGGAATCATCGTCGCGGCCGGTGTGTCGTCGCAGCTGGCCACCCGCTACGGGGTGCGCCCGGTGATGATCGGAGGACTGGTGCTGGTGGCGATCGGGCTCGCCTGGTTCAGCCAGGTGTCGGCCGGCGGGAGCTTCGTCTCCGACGTGCTCGGCCCGTCCGTGGTCGCGGCCGTGGGCGCGGGGATGGTTTTCGTACCGGTCACCATCTCGTCCGTGGCCGGGGTGGCGGAGCAGGACTCCGGGCTGGCGAGCGGGCTGATCAACACCTCGCAGCAGATCGGCGGTGCGCTCGGCCTGGCGCTGCTCTCGACGCTCGCCAACACGCGCACGGACAACATCGCCGGTGGCGGGCGCCCCGACGCGAGCGCGCTCACAGAGGGCTTCCAGCTCGCTTTCCTCGGCGGAGCGGGGTTCGCCGTGGTGGCCGCGGTATTCGCCTTCGTGGCCACTCCGCGGATCCGGGCCACGGCGGACGGCAAGGCCGTGGTGGCCGAGCCTGCCGTCGACGCAACCTGACGATCAATTGAAGGGAGCGCTGCTCCCGCCGAGTATCTACCTGGGACCCAGGGCCAGCTGCCGCTGGTACCCTCGCGACGGGGAGAACTTGCGTGGCGCGACCCACTGACTCAAACGAACAGCTCCTCTGCAGCTTCTGCGGAAAGTCGCAACGTCAGGTGAAGAAGCTGATCGCCGGGCCGGGCGTCTACATCTGCGACGAGTGCATCGATCTCTGTAACGAGATCATCGACGAGGAGCTGACGGGCGCTCCGACCTTCGATCTGGAGAACCTTCCAAAGCCGAAGGAGATCAACTCCGTCCTCCAGGAATACGTGGTGGGACAGGAGCCGGCGAAGCGCACGCTGTCGGTGGCGGTCTACAACCACTACAAGCGCGTGCAGATGATGCAGTCCGAGGGCGAGCAGGACCTCGAGCTCCAGAAGTCCAACATCCTTCTGCTCGGCCCCACGGGCTGCGGCAAGACGCTCCTGGCCCAGACGCTGGCCAAGATCCTGAACGTGCCGTTCGCGATCGCCGACGCCACCGCGCTCACGGAGGCCGGCTACGTGGGCGAGGACGTGGAGAACATCCTCCTCAAGCTGATCCAGGCCGCCGACTTCGATGTGAAGAAGGCCGAGACCGGGATCATCTACATCGACGAGGTCGACAAGATCGCGCGCAAGGCCGACAACCCGTCGATCACGCGCGACGTGTCGGGC
>JBBQHI010000011.1:0-89137 GCA_038323835.1 Solirubrobacterales bacterium | reverse complement strand
ACCGAGTGGCCTGACTTCCCGAACTCCGAGGTCATGAACGCGTCGATCTATGCGGCGCGCGGCCGCGTGAACGGCTACCCGGACCGCCACGCGGCGGGCGTCCGGGCGACGCTTGCCGAGCGGCTGGAGGTCGAGCCCGAGCGGATCGTGTTGGGCAACGGCGCCGCGGAGCTGCTGCAGTCGGCCGCGATGGCGCTGCTCTCGCGCGGCGACGAGCTGGCCATGCCCTGGCCCTCCTACCCGCTCTACCCGCTGATGGCCGCGCGCGCCGGCGCCCGCCCCGTGCCCGCGGAGGGCTTCGAGGGCCTGGGCGCGGCAATCGGGGAGCGCACCCGCGCCCTGGCCATCTGCAACCCCAACGACCCGACCGGCGAGTACCTCCCCTCGGCTGCGCTCGCCAACCTGCTCGGCAACCTCCCCGCCAACGTGCACGTGCTGCTCGACGAGGCGCTGGTGCACTTCCAGGACGCCGAGGAGCTGAACGCGTGCCTGCGGCTCACCGCCGAGCACGAGAACCTCACCGTGTTCCGCACCTTCTCGAAGATCTACGGCCTCTCCGGCGTGCGGGCCGGCTACGCCGTCGGCGGCTCGACCGAGCTGCTCGACGCCATCGCTCCGGTGCTGGGCGTGAACGTGCTCACCCAGGCCGCCGTCGCCCAGGCGCTCAAGATCGGCGGTCCCGAGGTCGAGCGTCGCCGGGCGGCGGTGATCCGCGAGCGCGGACGCCTGCTCGAGGCACTGGGCGGGCTGGCGCTCGACGTCACGCCGAGCCAGGCGAACTTCGTCTGGCTGGCGGCGCCGGGCATGTCCGGGCTGGAGCTGGCCAACCGCCTCCGCGGACGCGGAGTGGTCGTCGCCCCCGGCGGACCGCTGGGGGCGGACGACCACATCCGCGTGACCGTGCGCCATTCAGCCGGCACGGATCGGCTGCTGGACGCCCTGCGGGGCGTCCTTGATGGGTGAGCGTCTTCCGCGCGCAGTCGGCCGAGCCGGCCGCTTGCGGCTTAGACGTCTTCTGACTGACGCAGCAGCGCGCCGGTGGTCTGCTCGAGGATGCGGCGCCAGGCGGCGGTGCTCTCGCGCTCCTTGGAGAAGCGCTTGACCACCTTGCGCACGCGCGTCGCGGAGATCTCGATTCCGTGCTTGGCGCAGACCGCCTTCAGCTCGTCGTAGTCCTGGGCCAGCTTGAGCGTGACCGACTCGAAGCCGTGCTTGGCGATCTCGGTGCGGCGGCTGAAGTTCAGCACGTTGGTCTCGAACATCAGCTCGTCGTTGGGGTCGGGCTCGATCAGGATGATGTCCACGCCCGGGTACTTCTCCTGCCAGCGGCTCACGGCCTCGTGCAGGCGCTGGTGGGCCAGCAGCTTGAAGGCCTGGTAGCCGATCTGGGGGAAGCCCATGTCGGCCACGCGCCGGACGCGGCTGCCGAGCATGGTGGGGATCACCTTCTGGAAGTCGTTCACGTAGGGGACCAGCGGATTCACCACGATCACGAACTTCGCGCCGCGCTCCACCGCGATGTCCACGTTGGTGGTGGAGCGGATGCCGCCGTCCACCAGATGCCGGCCCTTGATCTCCACCGGCTTGTAGACCATCGGGAGAGCTGTGCTGGCCGCCACGGCGCGGGAGATCGGCACGTCGTCCCAGTCCTGGCCGCCGAGGGTGATGCGCTCGCAGGTGTCCAGGTCGGTGGCCGCGAGGTAGAGCTCGTTCTCCAGCAGCCGGAAGTCGTTCACACGGTCGGGATCGCCCAGAACCTGCTCCAGGTAGTCCTGCATTCCGCGGCTGTCGTAGAGGCCGGAGGGCAGGGCCTCGGCCAGTCCCACGGCCAGGTCGATCACGGAGGCCGAACCGAGCTGGCCGACGACGCTGCGAGCCAGGCCGAGAATCCGCAGCGGGAGAAGCGCGGCGCTCTGGGCGATCTCCAGCGAGTTGGGCCGCATCAGCGTGCCGCGGTCCACATCCCGGAAGGGAGTGGGAACCTGCTGGTTCACCACCCGCATCATCTCCTCGGGGGTTACTCCGTTGGCCACCAGCGAGGCCACGAAGGACCCGGCACTGGTGCCGACGTAGACGTCGAACTGGTTCACCGTGCGGTTCACGGCCAGCAGATCGAGCGCACGCAGCGCCCCGATCTCGTAGACCCCGCCCGTGAAGCCACCGCCACCGAGCACCAGCGCGGTGCGGGAGCGGCGTCGACGGGCCTGCTTGCCGCCCGTCTTTCCGGTCTTGGCCGGCTTCTCGAGCCGAACTACTTCACCCATCCCGCCGAGTATCGCGGATTGAGGGGCGGACAGCAGCATAAGCAGCGCTAGCGTGTTCCCGGCTCGATGCCGCGATTCTCAAAGCTCATCGTCACCGGCCTCGCCTCCGCGCTGCTCCTGGCCGCGGGTGCCCCGGCTGAGGCCACGCCGTCCCTGTCCGCCGGCCTGGCGAGTCAGATGCGCACGGCGGGACCGCTCTCCGGCGCCTTCGTGAAGAACGTGACCGACGGCCGCGTGGTGTTCAGCTGGAACGCAACACGGGCGCGCATCCTCGCCTCGAACACGAAACTCTTCACCACCTCGGCCGCGCTGGCCCGCTACGGCACCGAGGGCACGCTCGGCACCGAGGTGCTGGGCAGCGGCAAGCTGGGCGAGGACGGCATATGGCGCGGCGACCTCTACCTGCGCGGCGGCGGCGACCCCACCTTCGGCAGCCGCTCGTTCACCCGCCGCTCCTACGGCCGCGGGTCCACAGTGGAGGGGCTGGCCGCCGCCCTCGAGAACGCCGGCATCGATCGCGTGACCGGCCGCATCGTGGGCGACGAGTCCCGCTTCGACTCCCTTCGCGGCGGCCCCGACTCGGGCTACGGCACCTCGATCTGGGTCGGGCCCCTGAGCTCGCTCTCCTTCAACCGCGGGCTGGCCAACGAGCAGGGCAGCGCGTTCCAGACCAACCCGCCCCTGTTCGCCGCCACCCGGCTGGACGCCGCGCTGGAGACCCGCGGGGTGGCCGTGCGACGCCGGCCGGCCGCCGGGAGGGCGCCGTCGGGGCTGGACGTGCTGGCCTCCGTCGAGTCCCCGCCGATGTCGCGCCTGGTGAGGCTGACGCTCAAGGACTCCGACAACTTCTTCGCCGAGATGCTCTCAAAGGACCTGGCCCTCCAGGCCCGCGGGAACGGCACCACCCGTGTCGGCGCCCGCCTTGCCGCCGGTTTCGCGAAGCGCCTGGGAAGCCGGGCCCGGCTGGTGGACGGGTCCGGCCTCTCGCGCGGGGACCGGGCCTCGCCCTACCGCGTGGTGCGGCTGCTCACGGCGATGCTCCGGCGCGACGAGGCGGATGTGCTGCTGAACGCTCTGCCCATCGCGGGGCGCGACGGCACGCTCGCGGACCGGATGCGCAGCGGGCCGGCGCGGCTCCACTGCCACGCGAAGACGGGCACGCTCTCGGACGTGAGCGCGCTGTCCGGCTACTGCGACGCGCGCTCGGGCGACACCTACGCCTTCTCGATCCTGATGAACGGTATCTACCCCGGCACCGCGCGCGCCATCCAGGACCGGATGGCGCAGGCGATCGCCGCGGTCCGCAACTAGCCGGCGGCGCCGTCCAGGAGCGACAGCAGGCCGTCCTCGTCCAGCACCTCGGTGCCCACGTCCTGCGCCTTGGTCAGCTTGCTGCCCGGGTCCTCGCCGGCCACCAGGTAGTCGGTCTTCTTCGACACCGAGCCCGTGACCTTCCCGCCCGCGGCCTCGATCCGCTCCGTGGCCTGCTCGCGACTGAGGTTGGGGAGGGTGCCGGTGAGCACGAGCGTCCGGCCCGCCAGCGGCCCCTCGTCGTTGCCGGGTGGCGGCCCGTCGTCCTCCATCTGGAGCCCGTGGCCGCGGAGCATCTCCACCAGCTCGCGCGTGCGGTCCTCGGCCAGCGTCTGGGCGATGGTGCGGGCCAGGATGGGCCCGAAGCCGGGCACCTCCTCGATGCGCTCCGCGTCACCGTCCAGCAGCGCGTCCATGGTGCGCATGTGCTGGGCGAGGGCACGCGCGTTCACGTAGCCGATGCCGGGGATCCCCAGGCCGTAGAGCACGCGGTCGAAGGGCTGTCCTCGCGACGCGTCCACCGCACTCACGAGGTTGCGCGCGGAGATCTCCCCGAAGCCCTCGAGGGAGCTCAGCGCCTCCTCGTCCAAGCGGTAGATGTCCGCCATGTTCGCGATCAGCCCCTCGCTCAGGAAGCGGCGCACGTTCTCCTCCCCCAGCCCATCGATGTCCATCGCACCCACGAAGTGCTTCACCGCCTGGAAGAGCTGGCCCGGGCACGACGCGCGGTTGGGGCAGATCGTCCACACGCCCTCCTCGGGCTTGACCGTGCGGGTGCCGCAGGAGGGGCAGTTCGGCGGCGGTCCGGGCCTCGGCGCCCGCTTGCGGGAGCGCTGAGCCTTCGCGGTGGGCGACACCACCTGGGGGATCACGTCGCCGGCGCGCATCACGATCACCTCGTCGCCCTCGCGCACGTCCTTGCGGCGCAGGTCCTCCTCGTTGTGCAGCGTGGCGAGCCTAACGGTGGCCCCCGAGACCTGCACCGGCTCGAGCTGGGCGAAGGGGATCATGCGCCCGGTGCGCCCCACGTTCCAGGCGATCCCCCGGAGCACGGTGGTGGCCGTGCTCGGCGCGAACTTCCAGGCGATCGCGCCGCGCGGCTCGCGCCCCACCACGCCGAGCTGGCGCTGGAGGTCCAGGTCGTCGACCTTCACCACCACGCCGTCGATCTCGA
Source organism: Solirubrobacterales bacterium (assembly GCA_038323835.1). Taxonomy (GTDB): domain Bacteria; phylum Actinomycetota; class Thermoleophilia; order Solirubrobacterales; family Thermoleophilaceae; genus JACVRW01. The sequence continues at coordinate 84,388 of JBBQHI010000011.1, read as the reverse complement.
AGTCGAGCCGGTCGCGGCGGTCCTCCCAGGCGCGGCAGGCGGCCACCACGGAGTCGAGGTCCTCGTGCACCTCGATGTCGCGGTTCACCCGGAAGCCGTGCTCGCGCAGCCACTCGAGCGTCTCGAACTGCGAGGAGAGCTCGAGCCCCTCGAGGGCGCCGATGCCGTAGGCCCACATGGAGAGCGGACGCGTGGCGGTGAGCCTCGGGTCGAGCTGGCGGATGGAGCCCGCGGCCGAGTTGCGCGGGTTGGCGAACGTGGGCTCGCCCGCCTCGGCCCGCTGCTCGTTCAGGCGGGCGAAGGCGGCGATCGGCAGATATACCTCGCCGCGCACCTCGAGCAGCGGCGGGGCGCCCTCCACACGCAGGGGAATGGCCCCGATCGTGCGCAGGTTCTCGGTGACCTGCTCCCCCACCTCGCCGTTCCCGCGGGTGGCGCCGCGCACGAGCACGCCGCCCTCATACACGAGCGAGATGGCCAGCCCGTCCACCTTGGGCTCGGTCACGAAGCGGATCTCGCCCAGCTCGGCGCCCTGGCGCTGGAGGTAGCGCTCGCTGCGCACCACCCACGCCTTCATCTCCTCCTCGGTGCGGGCGTTGGCCAGCGACAGCATCGGCTGGAGGTGGGGCACCTGCTCAAACTTGTCCAAGGGCTGCGCCCCCACCCGCTGCGTGGGGGAGTCCGGGGTGAGCAGCTCGGGGTGCTCGGCCTCCAGGTCGCGCAGCTCGTTCAGCAGCGCGTCGTACTCGGAGTCGGAGACCTCCGGGTCGTCGAGGACGTAGTAGCGGTGGTTGTAGCGCTCGAGCTCGGCCCGCAGCTCCGCCGCCCGGTCAGCCGCGCCGGTCAAAAGAGCTCCGCAGCCCAGGCCGAGGAGCGCAGCGCGATCGGTGATCGCGCGAGCACCGCAGCCATGTCATCAAACTTCGCGGGCCGCCGGTCGCATAAGGCGGTCCAGGTCGAAGCCGGTGAGGGACTCGATGCCGGCCTGGTCGGTCAGGTCGAAGTGCAGCGGGGTCACGGCGATGCGCGAATCGGCGAGTGCGGCGAAGTCCGTGCCGTCCTCCTCGTGGTAGCCGGGCTGCTCGCCGTAGATCCAGTAGCGGCGCCGGCCCCCCTCCTCCTCGGTGAGCTTCATGCGGTCCCGGTAGATCCGCTTGCCGAGCCGGCAGGCCATCGCGCCCTGGGCCTCGCCCGCCGGGCAGTTCACGTTCAGCAGGGTGCCCTCCGGCATCGGCACGTGGGCCACCTCCTCCACCATCCGGGCCACGAAGGCGGCGGCCTGCTCGAAGTCCGCGGGCTGCCACTCGCGCGCCACCCAGGAGTCCAGCTTCCCGCGGTATGCCTGCTGGGACGCGGCGATGGCGGGGATTCCGAGCACCACGCCCTCGAGGGCAGCGGCCACGGTGCCCGAGTAGGTGATGTCGTCGCCCAGGTTGGCGCCGTGGTTGATCCCCGACACGATCAGCTCGGGCTCGAACTCCACGAGTCCGAGCGCGGCGAAGCGGACGCAGTCCACGGGCGTGCCGTCGGTGGCGTAGCCGGTGCTGCCGTCCTCGAAGGTCACCTCGTCCACCCAGAGCGGCTGGCGGGTGGTGATGCTGCGTGCCGTGGCGCTGCGGTTGGAGTCCGGCGCGATCACCGCGAGCTCCATGCCGGGCACCTCGAGAAGGGCCTCGCGCATCACGCGCAGGCCCGTCGCCTCGATGCCGTCGTCGTTTGTGAGCAGGACCTTCATCGGGCTTCGAGGATAGTGCTCTCAGTACCTCACGCTCTCGAGGAAGAGGCCGTGCGGCGGGGCGGTCTCGGCCGCCTCGGCACGCGGCCTGCCGGTCAGGAGCACGATGAAGTCCTCGAGCGTCATGCGCCCGGCGGACACGGCCAGCATGGTGCCCACCAGGATTCGCACCATGTGCCGCATGAACGTGTCGGCCTCGATCCAGAAGGCCAGGACTCCGCCCGGCTCCTCGAGCCATTCGGCGCGCAGGACATGGCGCTCGAAGCGCACGTGCTCCGTCTGGGTGGGGGTGAAGGCGGTGAAGTCATGCGTGCCGGGCAGGGCGGCCGCGCAGGCGCCGAGGAGCCCGGGGTCCACCGGGCGCCGCAACCACAGGGCCCGCTCGCGCTCCAGGGCGCTCGGCTCCTCCCGGGCGAGCACGCGGTAGCGGTAGGTGCGACTGAGGGCGTCGCGGCGGGCGTCGAAGCCGTCGGGCGCGGCCTCGGTGCGCAGCACGCTCACATCGCCGGGCAGCAGCGCGTTCAGGCGCGCGGCGTCCACCGGCTCGCCCCCGTGGCTGGCCACCTGCCCGCGGGCGTGCACGCCGCGGTCGGTGCGCCCGGCCACCGTCAGCTCCAGCGGGACCCGGGCGATCGTGGCCAGGGCGTCCTCCACCACGGCCTGCACGGTGCGCAGCCCCGGCTGGCGGGCCCAGCCGGCGTACCCGGCGCCGTCGTACTCGAGCAGAAGCCTCGCGGCCAGAGCTACCCGCGCTTGCGCGCCACGGCCAGCAGGTACTCGGCGCCGATGCTCACCGCGCCGTCGCCCCCGGCCCAGCGGCGGACGAGGGTCAGATAGTCGGCGTGCATCGCCTCGAGCGTCTCCGGCGGCAGGGCGCCCTGAGCGGCCACCTGCGGAGGGGCGCCCTCCATCGCAGAGATGAACTCGTCGGGCGATGGGGCCTCCCAGTCGAGCGTCCGGCGCTCGATCTCCAGCGTGCCGGCCAGACCCTCGAAGCGCTCGCGGACCGTGCCCTCCTGACCCCACTGGTCGCTGGGGGGAATACCGTCAGGGAGCGGCGAGTAGCTCCGGCCGATCTGGAACATCTCCACGCAAAAGCTGCCCGGCGTCCAGGCGGTGATGCCCACCGTGTTGCCCGGGCGGACCACCCGGAAGAGCTCCCGGGCCGCCACCTCCGGCCGCGGGGCGATCATCATGCCGAACACCGACCCGGCGCAGTCGAAGCGGGCGTCCTCGAAGGGAAGATCCTCGGCGTCGGCCACCTGCCACTCGATGTCGTAGCCCTCCTCCTCGGCACGCGCCCTCCCTCGCTCCACCTGGCCCGGGGAGATGTCCGTGGCCACGACTCCGGCTCCCTCCCGCGCGCATGCGAGCGCGAAGTTCCCGTCGCCGGCGGCAACGTCGAGCGCCTCCTGGCCGGCGGACACCGCACACGCGTCCGCCAGCGCCTGGGCCGCGGGCTCGAGCACGCGGGACAGCACCGAGTAGTCGCCGAGGCCCCAGACCTTGCCCTGGCGCTCCTTGAACTGGTGGAAATCCACGGCGCGAGACTATCGCTGGGAGCCCGCATCCGGATCTGCATCACAATGGCCCATGCGCATCACGGCCAAGGCCGACAACGCGGTCCGCGCGCTGCTGGAGCTCACGGTGGCCGAGGAGGGTCCCCGGAAGGGGGAGCGGATCTCCCAGGCCCAGGACATACCCCTGGGGTCCTGGAGAACATCCTCATCCACCTACGCCACGCGGGAATCGTCCGGGCCCAGCGCGGGGCCGACGGCGGGTACTGGCTGGCCCGGCCCGCCGACGACGATCGGCGAGGTGATCCGCGCGGTGGAGGGCCCGCTGGCCACCGTGCGCGGCGAATCCCCCGAGAACGTGGACTACAGAGGCGCGGCCAAGCCGCTGCGAACCGTCTGGGTGGCGCTGCGCGCGAGCCTGCGCTCGGTGGTGGACGAGCTGACCCTGGCCGACGTGGCCGCGGACAGGATGCCGGCGCGCATCCGACGGCTCACCGAACAGCCGGACGCCTGGTCCCGTCGTTAACCGCGGCCCGAGGGAGGAGCAGAGCCCGATCGGTGATCGAGCGAGCACCGGACCATGCCTTGGTGCCACAATGTCCACTGACAAAGTGGTGAATGAGGTAGGGGAGCCGTGTCGCGCGATCGACCTGGGGTGGGCAACGGTTACGCTGATCACCTGAACGGACCCGGCATGTCCGGCGCCTTTGCCGGGTAGGAGCCCTCCATGAGAGAGATCGCGCCCGGGATCTGGCACTGGACGAGCCCACACCCCAACCACGGTCAGCAGGTGAGCTCCTACCTCCTGCCGGAGTTCGGAGTGCTGATCGATCCGCTGGTGCCAGATGAGCTGCTGGACCGCCTGGACGAGCTCGGCCGCCCGAGCGAGGCGCTCCTCACCAACCGCCACCATTGGCGCGACGGCACGAAGCTGGCCGAGCGCTTCGGGCTCACCGTGCGGGCGCCACGGCTGGGCATGCACGAGTTCGCGGACGACGACCCCGTCGAGCCCTACGACTTCGGCGACCAGCTGGCCGGCGGCGAGATCGCCGCCTACGAGGTGGGAGCGATCTGCCCAGACGAGGGCGCACTCCACATCCCGAGCGTGTCCGCCCTCGCGGTGGCCGACGGCGTGACGAGCCACGACGGGCTCCGGTTCGTGCCCGACTCGCTGATGGACGACGCCGAGGACACCAAGGCGGGACTACGCGCGGCCTACGCGCGCCTGGCGGACACCCTGGAGTTCGAGAACCTGCTCACCGCCCACGGCGATCCCGTGGTCGGCGGCGCGCGCCGGGCGCTGGCCCAGTTCGCCGCCGGCTAGTCCGTCTGCGCCTCGTAAGCGGCGTGGTTCTCCGCCCAGCCCGGGAGGTTCACCAGATCGGTCTCGCGGCCGTCGAGCGTCGCCGCCAGGGCATCCAGGGGGGTGTGCCAGCCGGCGAGCGTACGCGAGCGGTACTCGTCAAGGCATACACTAAATACCGCTCTCCGGGAGGGGGTGTGGTTCCCCGTGCATGCCATACATGCAAAAAGCACCACACCCCTCGAGCGCGGGGGAACGACGGGGCCGGCGGGCCGGCAGCGCCCCGGGTCAGACCAGCTCTAGAAAGACCATCTCGGTCGAATCCGACCGCCGCGGGCCCAGCTTCAGGATCCGCGTGTACCCCCCGGGGCGCTCGGCGTACCGGGGGGCTATCTCCTCGAACAGCTTGTAGACCACGAACTTGTCCTGGCCCAGCCGTGCCATGGCCGTGCGCCGGGAATGGGGTCCGCCCTTCTTGGCCAGGGTGATCAGCCGCTCGAGCTCCGGCTTGACCGCCTTGGCCTTGGCCTCGGTGGTCTGGATCCGCTCGTGGTCGATCACCTCACGGCACAGGTTCATGAACAGCGCCTTGCGGTGCGCCGAATCACGCGACAGCTTTCCCTTCTGCTTACGGTGGCGCATGGCCGTCGAACCTTAGTCGGCGCTCAGCCCGCGCGAAGCGCCAGCCCGCGTGCGTCGAGGGTCTCCTTGACCTCCTCGATCGACTTGCGGCCGAAGTTCGGAATCGCGGCCAGCTCGGAGTCGCTCTTCTGCACGAGATCGCCGACGGTCTGGATGCCGGCGCGCTTCAGGCAGTTGTAGGAGCGGACGCCCAGCTCGAGCTCCTCGATGAGGATCTCGTCCATTCCTCCGGGTACGTGCCCGCCCGCGCCGTCGTTGGCGTTCGGGTCGCCGGCCACGAGGGCCGCCCCCTGGTCGCGGAGAGCCTCGACCCGATCGGCGTCGGTGAAGATCGCCAGGTACTTGATGAGGATCTCCGCGGCCTCGCGAAGCGCGGCCTGGGGCTCGAGCGAACCGTCCGTCTCGATGTCGAGCGTGAGCTTGTCGTAGTCGGTCTTCTGTCCCACTCGCGCGGCATCCACCGAGTAGGCCACCCGCTTGACGGGCGAGAAGATCGAGTCGATCGGGATCACGCCGATCGGCTGGTCCGGAGTCTTGTTGTCCTCCGCGGGGGAGTAGCCCCGGCCGTGACCGATCGTGAGGTACACCTCGAGCTTCGTCTTTTTCTCGAGCGTGGCGATGTGCGCCTCGGGGTTGAGGATCTCGACTCCCGAGGGCAGGTCGATGTCACCCGCGGTCACGTCTCCCGGCCCGGTCACCACGAGCGGCGCCTCGATCTCCGCCGCCTCGGAATGCATGCGGCAGACGACCTCCTTGAGGTTGAGGACGATGTCGGTGACGTCCTCCTTCACGCCGCTGATCGTGGAGAACTCGTGCGCGACTCCTTCAATGCGCACGCTCGTGACCGCCGCGCCGGCCAATGACGACAGCAGCACTCGCCGGAGCGAGTTGCCGAACGTGTAGCCGAAGCCGCGGTCCAGCGGCTCGATCGTGAACGTCCCTCTGTTGTCTTCGACGTTCTCGGTGGAAATCTGTGGAGTCTGAAACTCGATCATGGGTGCTTCCTTCGTCTTGGGCGTACTGGGCCACGACAGCGTGGCCGAAGCGCTCGCGTTCACTACTTCGAGTAGAGCTCGACGATGAGCTGTTCCTGCACCGGTGTGGTGATCTCCTGCCGGTCGGGCAGGCGAAGCACCTTCGCGGTCAGGCCATCGTGATCGGCCTGAAGCCACGCCGGTACGGCGGAGGTCAGCTCGGTGGCGTCTCGGATCACCGGTTCAACCGGTGCCGCCGCCTTCATCGTGATGACGTCATCCGGCCGCAGCTGGTACGAGGGGATGTCCACGCGCTTGCCGTTGATCGCCCAGTGTCCGTGGCGGACCATCTGGCGGGCCTGACGCCGCGAAGCGGCGAAGCCGAGGCGGACGAGCACGTTGTCAAAGCGGGTTTCGAGCAGCCGCAGCAGGTTCTCGCCGGTCACGCCGGCCTGGCCGCTGGCCTTGGCGTAATAGGCGCGGAACTGCTTCTCCAGCACCCCGTAGTAGCGGCGAGCCTTCTGCTTCTCGCGCAGCTGGACGCGGTACTCGGACTGGCGTGAGCGGCCGCGCCCGTGATCTCCGGGCGGATAGCTGCGGCGCTCGACGGCGCACTTGTCGGTGAGGCAGCGCTCTCCCTTGAGGAACAGCTTGGTGCCCTCGCGGCGGCACTGTTTGCACTGTGGGCCGGTGTCACGAGCCATGCGTTACACCCTCCTCCGCTTGCGCGGGCGACAGCCGTTGTGCGCTTGCGGGGTCACGTCCCTGATGCCGGTGATCTCGAGTCCCGCGGCCTGGAGCGAGCGAATCGCCGTTTCGCGGCCCGAGCCCGGGCCCTTCACGAAGACCTCGACCTTCTGGAGCCCGTGCTCCATCCCCTTGCGCGCGGCGGCATCTGCCGTGACCTGCGCGGCGAACGGGGTGGACTTGCGCGAGCCCTTGAAGCCCGCGCCGCCGGCGGACTCCCAGGCGATCACGTTCCCCTCGCGGTCCGTGAGGGCCACGATCGTGTTGTTGAAGCTCGTTTTTATGTGCGCCTGGCCGAGGGGCACGTTCTTCCGTACCCGCCTGCGGCCACGCGGCCGTCCTGGTCTCTGCTGGGCCAATCTGCCTCAGTGCTTTCTGATCTTCTTCTTGCCGCCGCCGGCCGAGGAACGCTTCGGCCCCTTGCGGGAGCGCGCGTTGGTCTTCGTCCGCTGACCGTTGACGGGGAGTCCTCGCCGGTGCCGCAGGCCCTTGTAGGACCCGATCTCCATAAGTCTCTTCACGTTCTGCGAGCGCTCGCGCCGCAGATCGCCCTCCACCAGCAGGTCGTCGACCTTCTCGCGGAGCTTGCGGACCTCGTCCTCGGTGAGGTCCTTCACGTAGGTGTCCGGGTCGACCCCGGCCTCCTTGAGGACACTACCGGCGGTCGAGTCGCCGATCCCATACACGTAGGTCAGGCCGACCTCGACCCTCTTGTTGAGGGGGATGTTGACTCCAGCTATGCGTGCCATCTAGCTCCGCGTCACCCCTGCCGCTGCTTGTGACGCGGGTTTTCACAGATCACGAGAACGGCACCGCCGCGGCGGATGACCTTGCACTTCTCGCACATAGGCTTGACCGATGCTCGGACCTTCATAGCTCCGTTACTCCGACGTATGGGGAAAGGGGCTGCGCAGGGCCCAGGAGACGGCCGTCCGCGCGCCGACCGGCAAGAATAGCAGTCAGGCGCGGCTTGCAGCCCGCGCCTCCGGCGAGGCCTTTTCGCCGGCCTGGAGGTGCCATGGGGTGAGGATGCGCGGACCCTCCGCCGTGACGGCCACGGTGTGCTCGAAGTGAGCGGTGAGGGAACCGTCGCGGGAGTACACCGCCCAGCTGTCGGACCCCATCCGCACCTGCTCCCCGCCGACGTTCACCATCGGCTCGATGGCCAGCACCATGCCCTCCTCGAGCTCGGGGCCGGTGCCCGGATCGCCGAAGTTGGGGATCTGCGGGTCCTCGTGCATGTCCCGGCCGATGCCGTGGCCCACCAGCGAGCGGATCACGGAGAAGCCGTCCTCCTCAACCCGCCACTGCACCGCATGGGACACGTCACCCAGGCGGTGGCCCACCTGGCACTGCTCAACGGCGTCGAAGAGCGAGGCCCTGGTGGTGGCCAGGAGCCGCGTGGCTATCGGAGTGACCTTGCCGATCGGGTGCGTCATGGCACCGTCAGCCACCCAGCCGTCCAGCACCACGCCCACATCCACGGAGAGCACGTCGCCCCGCGTGAGGGCGTAGGGCCCGGGGATGCCGTGCACGACCATCGAGTTCGGCGAGGCGCAGATGGACCCGGGGAAGCCGCGGAAGCCCTTGAAGGCGGGCTCGGCCCCCTGCGATCGGATGAAGCGCTCGGCCGCCGCGTCCAGCTCGAGGGTGGTGACCCCGGGACGCGCCTTCACGCGGAGGATCTCGTGGCAGCGCGCGAGGATCTCGCCTGCGGCGGCCATCTTCTCTATCTCGGCGGGGGATTTGCGGATGATCATCAGAGCTCGGCCTCGAGCTTCAGTGTGGCGAGGGTGGCCCGGATATGCCGGTGCACGTCCTCGGGTGAACGGTTCCCGTCAAAGGATCGCAGCAGGCCCGCCTCGTCGTACCAGGTGATCACCGGCTTGGTCTGCTCGTGGTACACGGCAAGCCGCTTGGCCACGGTCTCGGGCTTGTCGTCGTCACGCTGGGTGAGGCGCGAGCCGTCCTGATCGCAAATGTCCTCGTTCTTCGGCGGGTCGGACTCCACGTGGTACACGTGCCCCGACTTCACGCAGATCCGGCGACCCGAGATCCGGCGCATCACCTCCTCGTCGGAGGCATCCACCAGGATCGCCGCGGTGAGCGACCGCCCGTGGCGCTCGAGCGCCTGGCCGAGAGCCTCGGCCTGCGGCACCGTGCGCGGGAAGCCGTCCAGGAGGAAGCCGTCCCGGGCCTCGTTCGAGTCCAGGCGATCCACCACCACGCGGGTGATCAGGTCGTCCGGGACCAGGTCCCCGCGGTCCATGTACTCCTTGGCCTCGCGCCCCAGCTCGGTCTCGTCCTTCACCGCCTGGCGCAGGATGTCGCCGGTGGCGTAGTAGGGCAGGTCGAAGTCGTCCACGAGGCGCTCGGCCTGTGTGCCCTTGCCCGCACCGGGCGGGCCGAGAAGCATGAGGTTCATCTCGCTCATCGCCGGGCGGTCAATCTACCTGTTCGGGGGCGTGCCGCCCCCGGCTGGTCCCGCGCCTGCAGTGTTCTACTTGAGGAAGCCTTCGTAATTCCGCATCATGAGCTGCGCCTCGAGCTGCTTCATCGTGTCGAGGGCCACGCCCACGACGATCAGGATGGACGTGCCGCCGAAGAAGAAGTTGGCGCTCGTCTGGTTGATGAGGATCGTGGGGAGCGCGGCGACCGCGGCCAGGTAGAGCGCACCCGGGAACGTCAGCCGGGCCAAAATGCGGTCGAGGTACTCGGCCGTTGGCCGGCCGGGTCTCACCCCGGGAATGAACCCGCCGTATTTCTTCAGGTTGTCCGCCTGCTCGACCGGGTTGAACGTGACCGCGGTGTAGAAGTAGGTGAAGACGATGATCAGGATCGACTCGCCGATGATGTAGGGGAACTTGTTGGGCGAGAAGAAGGTAGAGAAGTCCACGGCCCAGCTCGTGTGCAGCAGCTGCCCCACGGTGGGCGGGAAGGCCATCAGGGACGCGGCGAAGATCACCGGGATGACGCCCGCCATGTTCACGCGGAGGGGCAGGTAGGTGGAGCCTCCGCCGGCCATCCGCCGTCCCACCACGCGCTTGGCGTACTGAACAGGGATGCGGCGCTGGCCCTCCTGCATGAAGACGATGGCCGCGATGATCGCCAGGGCCAGGAACGGCATCATCACCACGAAGATCTGGTCCGGGTTGTTCCACCACTTGGAGATGCCGTCCGGGATCCGCGAGGCGATCGAGGCGAAGATCATCAGCGAGATGCCGTTGCCGATGCCGTGCTGGGTGATCAGCTCGCCCAGCCACATCAGGAGGACACAGCCGGCGGTGAGGGTCATGACGATCACGAAGACCCGCCCGAACGTGAAGTTGGTGACCACCTCGTTGCCGTTGCTGGAGAAGGTGCGGAAGAGGAACACGTAGCCGATCGACTGCGCGAACGCGAGCCCGACGGTGACGTAGCGGGTGTACTGCGTGATCTTCTGCTGTCCGACCTCGCCCTCCTTGCGGAGCTTGTCCAGCGAGGGGATCACCACGGTCAGCAGCTGCAGCATGATCGACGCGGTGATGTAGGGCATGATCCCGAGCGCGAAGATCGCGAAGCGCTGGAGCGAGCCGCCGGAGAACAGGTTCAGGAAGCCGAGCACGTTCGATCCCGAGAACTGCGAGATCTTGTCGACTGCATCGATGTTGATGCCGGGCGCGGGTATGTAGGCGCCGAATCGGTAGAGGGCGAGCATCGCGGCCGTGAACGCCAGCTTCTTCCGGATGTCTGCCACCCGGAATGCGTTGAAGAAGGTCCGGAGCACGGGGTTACTCCTCGATCGGCACGCACGTGCCGCCCGACGCCTCGATCTTCTCGCGCGCGGAGGCGGAGAAGCCGTGGGCGTGGACGGTGAACGTCTTCGACAGCTCGCCCTGTCCCAGCACCTTTACCGGCACGCCCCTGCGGGTGGCGAGTCCCGCGGCGCGCAGCGAGTCGGGGGTGACCTCGGCGCCGGCGTCGAAGCGGGCCTCGAGGTCGTCGAGGTTCACCGGCTGGGTCCGGGTACGGAACTTCTCGAAGGGCATCGACTTCTTCATGTGCGGGCCGCGCAGCTTGCGCATCCGCATGTGGATCGGCGTCTGGCCGCCCTCGAAGCCCACCTTCTTCTTCGCGCCCGCGCGCTGGCCCGCGCCCTTGTGGCCGCGTCCTGAGGTCTTGCCCGAGCCCGAGCCCTCGCCGCGGCCGACCCGCTTGCGCGGATGGCGCGACCCGGGGGCCGGCTTCAGGTTGTGGAGGCCGATGCGCTCGTTACCACCCTTTTCGGCGTTGTCAGCCATCGCCGACCACCACCAGGTGGGCCACCTTGGCCACGAGCCCGCGGACGATGGGATCGTCGGGGCGCTCCGTGGACTTGCCGATCCGGCCCAGCCCGAGCGTCTTGAGCGACTCGTGCTGCTTGCGGCTGGCGCCGTTGGCCGACTTGACCTGGCGGATCTGGAGGGTAGGCGCCATCAGGCGCCCACCTCCTCGGCCGGCGCCTCGGCCTCGGCCGGCGCCTCAGCCTCCACCGGCGCCTCGGCCGCCGCGGGCGACCCGCCCACGGGGTCGATACCCAGCACCTCGCGCACGGTGAGTCCGCGAAGCTCCGCGACCTTGTCCGGGCTGCGCAGCGACTCGAGCGCCACCACGGTGGCCTTGACCAGGTTGATCGGGTTCTGGCTGCCCAGCGACTTGGAGAGCACGTCGTGGATCCCGGCCAACTCGAGCACCGCGCGCACGCCACCGCCGGCGATCACGCCGGTACCGGGCGACGCCGGCTTAAGGAGGACGCGCGAAGCGGAGTGCACGCCGGTGACCTCGTGGGTGATCGTCGAGCCGTGCATCGGAACCTTGAAGAGCGACTTGCGGGCGCGCTCGACGCCCTTCTGGATCGCCACCGGCACCTCGTTGGCCTTGCCGTAGCCCACGCCCACCTGCGACTTCTCGTCGCCTACGACCACGAGTGCGGTGAAGGAGAAGCGCCTACCGCCCTTGACCACCTTGGCCACGCGGTTGATCTCCACCACGCGCTCCTGCATGTCCTGGCCGGCGCGGTCTCTGGTCCTGTCTCTCGAAGCCATCTATCTGCTCACCGTAGCGATCCCGGCTAGAACCGGAGGCCGCCCTCGCGGGCGCCCTCGGCCAGAGCCCTGACCCGTCCGTGGTATTGGTAGCCGCCGCGATCGAAGACGCACGTCTCCACTCCGGCGGCCTTTGCCCGTTCCGCGATGAGCTCTCCGGCACGTCGCGCCTGGTCGGTCCGCCCCATCTCCTTGAGCTCGGACTCGATCCACGCCACCGCGGCGAGGGTGTGGCCGTTGACGTCGTCGATGAGCTGCGCCTGGATGCCGCGGTTCGAGCGGAACACCGACAGCCGCGGCCGCTCGGCGGTACCGGCCACCTTGGCCCGTACCCGGCGCCGGCGGCGCAGGCGGGAGTTCGGCTTGGTGGGAGCGCTCATGCCCGCTTACCGACCTTCCGGGTCACGCGCTCGCCCTCGTAGCGGACGCCCTTGCCCTTGTAGGGCTCCGGCTTGCGCTGCTTGCGAATGATGGCGGCCACCTCGCCGACCTGCTGCTTGGAGATGCCCCGGACCGTGATGCGGGTGGGCAGCGGGACCTCGAACTCGATGCCGTCGGGTGCGTCCACCTCTACCGGATGGGAGTAACCGAGGGCCAGCACGAGCTTTCGCCCTTGGAGCTGGGCCCGGTAGCCGACGCCCTGAATCTCGAGGCGCTTCTCGAACCCGCCCGTGACGCCCTCCACCATGTTGGCGATCAGGCTGCGGGTGAGGCCATGGAGAGCGCGGTGCTCCCCGCGGTCGGTGGGACGCGCGACCACGATCTCGCCGTCCTCCTGCTTGACGATCATCGCCGGGCTCACGCGCTCCTGGAGCTCGCCCTTCGGGCCCTTCACGCGCACGAGCTCGGGCTCGATGGTCACCTCCACGCCGGCGGGCACGGGGATGGGCTGCTTGCCGATGCGGCTCATCTCGCTCCGGTCACCAGACCTTCGCCACGAGCTCGCCCCCGACTCCGGCACGCCGGGCGTCGTGCCCGGTCATCACACCGCGCGAGGTGGAGATGATGGTGGTGCCCATGCCGCCCTGGACCTTGGGGACCGAGCGGGCGTCCACATAACGGCGGCGACCCGGCTTCGAGACGCGCTGGATGCCCAGGATCACCGGCTTGCGGTCCTCGGTGTACTTCAGGCGCACGCGCAGCGTGCGGCCCACCCGGGCCGGCTCGACCTCGAAGCCCTCGATGTAGCCCTGCTCGCGCAGGATGCGCGCCAGCTCGGCCTTGAAGCTCGATGCCGGCATCTCCACGTCGTCGTGGTCCGCGTGCAGGCCATTGCGGATGCGGGTGAGGAAGTCGGCGATCGGATCGGTCTGCGACATCTACCAGCTCGACTTCGTGAGACCGGGGATCATTCCCTCGTGCGCGATCTCGCGCAGGCAGATGCGGCAGAGCCCGAACTTGCGCAGGTAGGCGCGCGGGCGACCGCACCGCTTGCAGCGGTTGTAATTCCTCGTCTGGTACTTCGATCCGCGCTTCTGGCGCACGACCTGTGACGTCTTGGCCATCTACTCCTCTTCGCTCTGCTGCTCGCCGTCGCCCTCCGCGGGCTCGGCAGGCTTCTCGTAGGCCTCCGGGTTCTCTTCCTTCAGCTGCTCCAGCGCCGCCTGCTCGGCCTCGGCGCGCTCGCGAGCGGCCTCCTTGCGCTTCTCCTCGGCGGCCTCGTCCGGCTCCTCGGCCACCGAGCCGGGCGCGCCCTCCGGAGAGAACGGCATTCCCAGCTCGCGCAACAGATGGTAGGCCTGCTCGTCGGTGGACGCCGTGGTGGTGATCGTCACGTCCAGTCCGCGCACCTGATCGATGGCGTCGTAGTCGACCTCGGGGAAGATGATCTGCTCGCGAATTCCCATCGAGTAGTTGCCGCGTCCGTCGAACGAGCGCGCGTTGAGTCCGCGAAAGTCGCGGATCCGCGGGATCGCGACCGACACCAGCCGGTCGAGGAACTCCCACATGCGGGCGCGGCGGAGCGTGACGCTCACGCCGACGGGCATGCCGTCGCGCAGCTTGAAGTTCGCGATCGACTTGCGCGCGCGGCGCACGCTCGGCTTCTGGCCGGCGATGGTGGCCATCTGCTCGATCGCGGCGTCCAGGATGTTCGAGTCCTGCTTCGCGTCGCCCACGCCCATGTTCAGGGTGATCTTCGTGATCCGGGGCGTCTCCATCATCGAGCTGAGCTCGAAGCGCTCCTTGAGCGCGGGCCGAATCTCCTTCTCGTAGCGCTCCTTCATGCGGGGCGGCACGGCGGCTGCGGCTTCCATCAGTCGATCTCCTTCCCGGACCGCTTGGCCACCCGCATCCGGCGTCCGCCCTCGCGGGTGACGCCTACGCGGGTGGGACGGTTCGACTCCGGGTCCAGCAGCATCACGTTCGAGATGTGGATCGGGCCCTCGAACTCCACGATGCCGCCCACCTCCTGCGCGCGCTGGGTGTCGCGCAGGGTGTGCGGCTTGCTGTGGCGCTTCACGATGTTCAGACCCTCCACGAAGAGGCGGTCGCGCTTGGGTTCCACGCGCAGGACGCGACCGGTCTTGCCGCGGTCCTTGCCCGAGAGCACCTTCACGTTGTCGTCCTTTCGGATGCGCGCGGCCATCACAGGACCTCCGGGGCGAGCGAGACGATGCGCATGAAGTTGCGGTCGCGCAGCTCGCGGGCCACCGGCCCGAAGATTCGCGTCCCGCGCGGGTTGTTCTGCGCGTCGAGCAGCACCGCGGCGTTCTCGTCGAAGGAGATGTAGGTGCCGTCGTCGCGGCCGAACTCCTTCTTCGTGCGCACCACCACGGCGCGCACGACCTCGCCCTTCTTCACGGCGCCATGCGGGATGGCCGCCTTGACCGTGCACACGATCACGTCGCCGACGCTGGCGTAGCGCCGTCGCGAGCCTCCGCTGACGCGGATGCACAGCACCTCGCGGGCGCCGGTGTTGTCGGCCACCTTCAGCCGCGACTCCTGCTGGATCACCGAGCGCGCTCCAGTACCTCTACGAGACGCCAGCGTTTGGTCCGGCTGAGCGGCCGGCTCTCGATCACCCGCACGGTGTCGCCAACGTGGGCGTCGCCCTGCTCGTCGTGCGCGTGCAGCGTGGACGAGGTGCGAACGATCTTCCCGTAGCGCCGGTGCTGGCGCGCGGTGTCCACGCGGACGGTGATCGTCTTGGTCGCGCGGTCCGACACCACGATGCCCTGGCGGGTCTTCTCCCGAGCGGCAGTCTTCGCCTCGTCCGGCGCGGTCTCCGCCACCGGTGCGGAGGGCTCGCGGCGCTCCTTGACCTTCTGGCGATAGGCGCGCCGGCTGCGGGCCTTCTTGGCGCGGGTCTCGGCACGAGCGGCGATCCGGTCCTCGAGCGTCCGCGGGGCGCCGGCCTCACCGGAATGGGCAGAGCGCGAGCGCCGCCGTCGCTCCTTGGGGCCCAGCTGCTCCTCGGGCTCGGCCGGCGCGGCCTCCTCCGCGGGCGGCGCTGCCGCCGTCTCGGCGGGTGCCTCCTCGGCTGCCGGCTCCTCCGCGGGAGTCTCCTCAGCGGCCACGGGGGCTTCCTCGGCGGGAGCCTCGGGCGTCTCTTCCTGGTTCACGTTCTCTTCGTTCTCAGTCATTTTGGGCCTGCCTGCGAATCTCGACCTCCACGTCGATGCCCCGCTGCCCGGCCACCGTCAGGCCGCGCGCAAGGTTCCGCTTCGTGTGCTTCAGCCGGGCGGTGTTCTCCAGCTGCCCGGTGGCGTGCTGGAAGCGGAGGTTGAACAGCTCCTTGCGGGCGTTGTCCACGAACTCCACCAGCTGCGGGTCCTCCAGGTTATGCACGTCGTCCGCCTTCGTCATTGGCCCGCTCCCTCGCGCATCACGAACTTCGTGCGCACGGGCAGCTTGTGACCGGCCAGCCGCATGGCCTCGCGGGCGAGATCCTCCGGCACTCCGGAGAGCTCGAACATGACGCGACCGGGCTTGACCACGGCCACCCAGCCCTCGGGGGAGCCCTTGCCCGAGCCCATGCGGGTCTCGGCCGGCTTCTGGGTGAACGGCTTGTCCGGGAAGACGTTGATCCAGACCTTGCCACCTCGCTTGATGCGGCGGGTCATGGCGATTCGGGCAGCCTCGATCTGGCGGTTGGTGACCCACCCGCGATCCAGCGCCTTGAGCCCGTACTCGCCGAACTCCACGCGCGTGCCGCCCTTGGCGAAGCCGCGCCGCCTTCCGCGGTGCTCCTTCCGCCACTTGACTCGCTTGGGCTGAAGCATCGGTCAGCTCCTCCCGCCGCGACCGCCGCCGCCCGGGCCACGACCGCCGCCACCGGGACCGCCGCGACCGCCGCCACCGCGCCCGCGTCCACCGGGGCCGCCGCCGGCACCCACGGTCTGGGGAGCCTCGAGGTCGGTGAGATCCTGGGCGAAGCCCTTGGGCATGATCTCGCCCTTGTTGATCCAGACCTTCACGCCGATGCGGCCGAAGGTGGTGCGAGCCTCGTAGAAGCCGTAGTCGATGTCCGCACGCAGTGTGTGCAGCGGCACGCGACCGTCCGAGTAGCCCTCGGTGCGGGCCATCTCCGAGCCGCCGAGACGGCCGGACACCTGGATCTTCACGCCCTTGGCGCCGGAGCGCATGGCCGAGGTGAGCGCGCGCTTCATCGCGCGGCGGAAGGCCACCCGGTTCTGGAGCTGCTCGGCCACCGACTGGGCCACGAGGTTGGCGTCCAGCTCGGGCCGCTTGATCTCGAGGATGTTTACCTTCACGGCCTTGCCGGTCATCTTGTGGAGCTCCTTGCGCAGAGCGTCCACCTCGGACCCGGACTTGCCGATCACGATCCCGGGACGGGCCGTGTGGATGTTCACCTCGACCTCGGTCTTGTTCTTCCGGATCGTGATCGTGGACAGGCCCGCGTGCGCGAGCTTGTTCGTGATGTGGTCGCGGATGTGAATGTCCTCGAGCAGATAGTCCGAGAACTCCCGCTCGTTGAACCAGGTCGACTTCCAGTCGTGGATGTAGCCGACCCGGAGGGACTCGGGGTGGATCTTCTGGCCCACGGGGCTACCTCCCGTTCCTTTCGCTCGTCGTAAGTTCAATGGTCATGTGGCTCGTTCGCTTGTGGATGGGCGTGGCTCGTCCCATTGCACGCGGCCGGAACCGCTTGATGGTGGGGCCTTCGTCCACGAAGGCGCGGCGGACGCGCAGCTCGTCCGCGCCGAGCTCGTGGCCCGACTCGGCGTTCGCCACGGCCGAGTTCAGCAATTTCAGGATGTCTTCCGACACCGCGCGCGGAGCGAAGCGGAGGAAGGCCTGGGCCTGCTCCACGGGCTTGCCGCGAATGTGGTCCATCACCAGACGCGCCTTGCGCGGGGCGCTGCGCACGTACCTCGCGCGCGCCAGGACGACGATCTCGCCCTCGGCGGTACGGCGAGCAGGCTTGGTGGTCGGGGCGGCCACCTCGGCGGCGCCGCGGCGCTTGCGGCGGGCGGGCTTCTCCTCGGCCTCCTCGGCCTCGGGCTCGGCGCCGGCCTCCTCGGCGGCGGCGACCGGGGCATCCTCCTCCGCCGCCTCTGCTGCCGGCGCCTCGACCTCGTCAGGGGCGGCGCCCGAGGCGTCGTCCTCCTGCAGCCGCGCGACCAGCTCGGCCTTCTTGCCGCTCTTGGGCAGGCCGCGACCCTCGAGCTCCTCCTGGAGCTCGGCGACCTTCAGCGACTCCCAGCCGCCCTCGGGTGTGTCCCCGCGGGGGGTCATCGCATTCGCACCCTGTCACTGCCGGCGTGGCCGCGGAACACGCGCGTGGGCGCGAACTCGCCCAGCTTGTGACCCACCATCGACTCGGACACGAAGACGGGAACGTGCTTGCGGCCGTCGTGAACGGCCACGGTGTGGCCCACCAGCTCGGGGAAGATCGTGGAGGTGCGCGACCAGGTCTTGACCATGGTCCGCTGTCCGGCGGCATTCATGGCCTCGATGCGGCGCAGCAGCCGCTCCTCGATGAACGGGCCCTTCTTGGACGAGCGCGACATGGCTTAGCGCCTCCCCTTCTTCCCGCGGCGCCGGCCGCGAACGATGTATCGGTCGGATGCCTTGCGCTTCTTGCGCGTGCGGTATCCAAGAGTGGGCACGCCCCACGGCGTGACCGGATGCCCGCCGGGCGTGTGGTGGGCCTCTCCGCCTCCGTGCGGATGGTCCACCGGGTTCATGGCCACGCCTCGCGTCTGCGGGCGCTTGCCGCGATGCCGCGCGCGTCCCGCCTTGCCCAGGTCCACGAGCTCGTGCTCGGCGTTCCCGAGCGGGCCGATCGTGGCCCGGCAGTCCTCCTGCACCATGCGCATCTCGCTCGAGGGCAGGCGCAGCGTGGCGTAGCCGTTGTCCTTCGCCACCACCTGGATGGAGGTGCCGGCGGCGCGGCCGAGCTGGCCGCCGCGACCGGGCACGAGCTCCACGTTGTGCACCGTGGTGCCCGTGGGGATGGCGCTCAGCGGAAGGGCGTTCCCCGGCGCGATGTCCGCCGTGGGTCCCGACGAGACCGTGGCCCCGACGACGAGCCGGGCCGGAGCCAGGATGTAGCGCTTCTCGCCGTCCAGGTAGTGGAGGAGGGCGATGTGCGCGCTGCGATTGGGGTCGTACTCGATGGCCGCGACCTTCGCGGGCACGCCGTCCTTGCGCCGCAGGAAGTCGATCTTCCGGTACTTGCGCTTGTTCCCGCCGCCCCGGTGCCGTGACGTGACGCGGCCGTTGTTGTTCCGCCCGCCGGACTTCCGCAGGCCCTCGACGAGCGACCTCTCGGGCTCGGTCTTGGTGACCGCCTCGTGCTGGAGCCAGGTGGCGAACCGCCGGCCCGGGCTGGTGGGCTTGTGCTTCTTGATGGCCATCAGGCTCCGATCTCCTGTCCTTCGAACAGCTCGATCGTGTCGTCGGCGTGCAGTGTCACCACGGCCTTCTTCCAGCGCCGGCGATACCCCGCGCTCACTCCGCGGCGCTTGGGCTTGGGCTTCACCCAGAGGGTGCGCACATCCAGGACGCGGACGCCGAAGATCTCCTCGATCGCCTGGCGCACCTGCGTCTTGTTCGCCCGGTCGGCGATGCGGAAGGTGTACTTGTTGGCCGCCAGCAGGGCGTAGCTCTTCTCGGACACCACGGGGCGGAGGATCACGGCGCGGGCGTTCACTGGGAGGTCTTCCTCTCCGGAGCGCGGGCCTTGTCGGTCAGGCGCCCGAGGGCGATCTCCGAGACCACCAGGCGGGCGGCGCCCACCACGTCGGCCACGCCGACGGCGTCGGAGCGCAGGACCTGGACGCCGGTCAGGTTGCGAAAGGACTTGGCGCAGCTGATCTCCTCGTCGCCCAGCACCACGAGCACCCGGCCGCGGCCTTCGAAGCTCTCAAGCGCGGCGGCCGCGGCCTTCGTGGAGGGGGTGTCGAATGCCGAGGCGTCGATGCCGGCGAGCGAGCCGCGATCGGCGTGCATCGCCAGGGCGGCGCGGAACGCGCGCCGCGCCGCCTTGCGGTTGACCTTGACGGTGTACCCGCGCGGCTTGGGCCCGAAGGTCACGCCGCCGCCCTTGCGGCTGGACACCGAGAGAGCGCCGACGCGAGCGCGTCCGGTGCCCTTCTGGCGCCAGGCCTTGGCGCCGGTCATGGCAATCTCGGCGCGGGTCTTGGTGGAGGCCGTGCCCCGGCGCTTGGCCGCGAGCTCCGCGCGAACGGCCTCGTGCACGAGCGGCCCGTGGAAGCGCTCGCCGAACACGGCCTCGTCGAGCGAGAGCTTGCCCTTGGCCTTGCCGATGAACGGAGCCTCGGCGGCCATCAGGAGTCCTTCCTGATCTCGACGACGGTGCCCTTCGCGCCCGGCACCGAGCCGCGGACGAGCAGCAGGTTGGTGTCGGTGCGCACGTCCACCACCTCGAGGCCGCGCTGGGTCGCGCGCTTGTTGCCCATCTGGCCCGGGCCGCGGATCCCCTTGAACACGCGGGCCGGGTCGGCCGAGGAGCCGATCGAACCCGGGGCGCGCACGTTGTGCGAGCCGTGGGACACCGGTCCGCGGTGGAAGTTGTGGCGCTTGATCGTGCCCGCGAAGCCCTTGCCCTTCGAGACCCCGGAGACCTTCACGGTCTCGCCCTTCTCGAACATGGAGTCGACGTTCACCTCGTTGCCCACCTCGAGCTCGCCCGCGTCGCCGCGGAACTCGCAGAGGTGGCGCAGGTTGCCGACGCCCGCCTTTCGCAGGTGGCCGCGCCGCGCCTTCTGAAGCTTCTTCTCCCTGATCTCGCCGAAGGCGAGCTGCACGGCGTCGTACCCGTCGCGGTCCGCGCGCCGGATGGCCGTGACGAAGCAGGGGCCCGCCTCGATCACCGTGACGCGCTCCACGTGCCCGTCATCGGCATCGAAGATCTGCGTCATGCCCAGCTTTCGTCCCAGTATTCCCGGCATCCTCGCCCGCCTCAGATCAGCTGAATCTGGATGTCCACGCCGGCCGGGAGATGGTCCAGGCGCTGGAGCGAGTCCACGGTCTTCGGGGTGGGCTGGAGGATGTCGATCAGGCGCTTGTGCGTGCGGATCTCGAAGTGCTCGCGCGAGTCCTTGTCCTTGAAGGGCCCGCGCACCACGCAGTACACGTTCTTCTCGGTGGGCAGCGGCACGGGACCGGACACCGAGGCGCCGGTGCGCACGGCGGTCTCCACGATCTCCTTGGCCGCCGTCTCGATCGCCGAGTGGTCGTAGGCCTTGAGCCGGATGCGAATCTTGTTCTGAGTGAGTGTGGCCATGGTCTTTACAGGCTTGGGGGCGGGCCTATGACTGCTGCCCGCCCCCGAGAAGGGTGTCTTTCGTCAGACCCCCTACTCGATGATCTCGGTGACCACCCCCGAGCCGACGGTTCTTCCGCCCTCGCGGATGGCGAACCGGAGTCCCGCATCCATTGCGATCGGCTGAATGAGCTCAACGGTCATCTCCACGTTGTCGCCCGGCATGACCATCTCCGTGCCCTCGGGCAGGTTGGCCACGCCGGTCACGTCCGTGGTCCGGAAATAGAACTGCGGCCGGTAGCCGTTGAAGAACGGGGTGTGACGACCACCCTCCTCCTTCTTCAGGCAGTACACCTGGGCCTTGAACTTCGTGTGCGGCGTGATCGACTTCGGCTTGCAGAGCACCTGGCCGCGCTCGATCGCCTCGCGCTCGACGCCACGGAGCAGGCAGCCCACGTTGTCGCCGGCCTGACCCTCGTCGAGGATCTTGCGGAACATCTCGACGCCGGTGACCACGGTGCTGCTCGTCTGCTCGTGGATGCCCACGATCTCGACGGTGTCGCCGGTGTGCACCACGCCCTGCTCGATACGGCCGGTGGCCACGGTCCCGCGGCCGGTGATCGAGAACACGTCCTCGACCGGCATCAGGAACGGGCGGTCCAGGGGCCGCTCGGGCTCGGGGATGTAGGTGTCGAGCGCAGCGGCGAGCTCCACGATCTTCTCGATGTAGCTCTCGTCGCCCTCGAGTGCCTTCAGCGCGGAACCGGAGATGACGGGTACGTCGTCGCCCGGGAACTCGTACTCGGAGAGGAGCTCGCGTACCTCGATCTCGACGAGCTCCAGCAGCTCCTCGTCGTCGACCATGTCGACCTTGTTGAGGAAGACCACCACGTAGGGCACGTTCACCTGACGGGCGAGCAGGATGTGCTCGCGCGTCTGCGGCATGGGGCCGTCCGCGGCGGACACCACCAGGATGGCGCCGTCCATCTGCGCCGCTCCGGTGATCATGTTCTTGATGTAGTCGGCGTGGCCCGGGCAGTCCACGTGGGCGTAGTGACGGTTCTCCGTCTCGTACTCCACGTGCGACGTGGCGATCGTGATCCCGCGCTCCTTCTCCTCGGGCGCGTTGTCGATCTCCTCGAAGCTCCTCGCCTGGCCGCCGTACTTCTCAGACAGCACCTTCGTGATGGCCGCGGTGAGGGTGGTCTTGCCGTGGTCGATATGGCCAATGGTGCCGACGTTGACGTGCGGCTTGTTGCGCTCGAACTTCTCCTTCGCCACTCCGAACTGCTCCTTTCAAAGATTCCCGTTCGGGACCTGGCCCGAACTAGCGAAACATACTCGTAACTTCAATTGCCCGCAGTCGGCCTGGCCGACCCGCGAGCGGCCCTACGCAGAAGCCCCTACCGGTTCCCCGGTGCGGGACTCGATGATCTCGTCCGCGATGTTGGGCGGTACTTCCTCGTAACGGTCGAACTGCATCGTGTAGTTGGCCCGTCCCTGGGTGGTGGAACGCAGATCCGTCGCGTAGCCGAACATCGCCGACAGCGGGACGCTCCCCTTGACGGCCACCGCGTTTCCGCGCGGCTCCTGCGACTCGACGCGGCCGCGGCGGCGTGAGAGGTCACCGATCACGTCGCCCATGAACTCCTGGGGCGTGACCACCTCCACCGCCATCACCGGCTCGAGCAGTACGGGCTGTGCGCGGCGCGCGGCCTCCTTGAGGGCCATCGAGCCGGCGATCTTGAAGGCGATCTCCGACGAGTCAGTGTCGTGGTACTTGCCGTCGGTGAGCGTGGCACGCACGTCCACCATCGGGTAGCCGGCCTTGACGCCCGACTCCAGCGCCTCCTCGATCCCCTTCTCCACTGCGGGGATGAACTCGGACGGCACGGAGCCGCCCTTCACCTTGTTCACGAAGTCGAAGCCCTCGCCGGGCGCGGGCTCGAGGTTGATGTACACGACCCCGTACTGACCCGAGCCGCCCGTCTGACGGATGAACTTGCCCTCGACCTTGATGGCCTCGCCGCGAACGGTCTCCCGGTAGGCCACCTGGGGGCGGCCCACGGCGGCCTCAACGTGGAACTCACGCCGCAGGCGGTCCACGATGACCTCGAGGTGCAGCTCGCCCATGCCGGAGATCACGGTCTGCCCGGTCTCCTCGTCGCTGCGCACCTGGAAGGTCGGGTCCTCCTCGCCCAGGCGGGCGAGGGCCGTGGAGAGCTTCTCCTGGTCCACCTTGGTCTTCGGCTCGATGGAGAGGTGCACCACCGGGTCGGGGAAATGCATCCGCTCGAGCACCACCGGCGCGTCTGGCGCGCTCAGGGTGTCACCCGTCGAGGTCTGCTTGAGGCCGACGCCCGCGGCGATGTCGCCCGCGTACACCTCGTCCTGCTCCTCGCGGCTGTTGGCGTGCATCATCAGGATGCGGCCAACGCGCTCGGTCCGGCCGGTGATCGAGTTGAGCACCCGCCCGCCGGCGCTGAGCTTGCCGGAGTAGACGCGGAAGTAGGTGAGCTTGCCGACGTAGGGGTCTGCCATGACCTTGAAGGCCAGCGCGGCGAACGGAGCCTCGTCGGAGGCCTCGCGGGTGGTGGGCACGCCATCGCCATCCACGAGCTGCGTGCCCTCGAGGCCGTCGACCGGAGGCACGTCCAGGGGGCTGGGCAGATAGTCGATCACGGCGTCGAGCAGGGGCTGTACGCCCTTGTTCTTGAAGGCGGAGCCGCAGAGGACCGGAGTCATGGAGATGGCCAGCGTGGCCTTACGGATGTCGCGCACCAGGCGCGCGGCCTCGATCGGCTTCTCCTCGAGGTAGTCGGACATCAGCTCGTCGTCGAAGTCGGCCACGGCCTCGATCAGCTCGGTGCGGGCGATCTGCGCCTCGTCCTCGAGCTCGGCGGGGATGTCGGTGACCTCCCAGTCCTGGCCGAGGTCGTCCTTGTAGACGATGGCCTTCATGTTCACGAGGTCCACGACGCCGGAGAACTCGGACTCGGCGCCGATCGGCAGCTGAACGGGCACGGGGTGGGCCCCGAGGCGGTCGACCATGGTCTTCACCGAGTAGGCGAAGTCGGCGCCGATGCGATCCATCTTGTTGATGAAGGCGATACGCGGAACCCGGTAGCGGTCGGCCTGGCGCCAGACCGTCTCCGACTGCGGCTCGACACCGGCGACGGAGTCGAACACGGCCACGGCGCCGTCAAGGACGCGCAGCGAGCGCTCGACCTCCACGGTGAAGTCCACGTGGCCGGGCGTGTCGATGATGTTGATGCGGTGGTCGCGCCACGAGGCGGTCGTGGCGGCGGACGTGATGGTGATCCCGCGCTCCTGCTCCTGCTCCATCCAGTCCATGACGGCCGCGCCCTCGTGAACCTCACCCATCTTGTGGGTGCGTCCCGTGTAGAACAGGATGCGCTCAGTCGTCGTCGTCTTACCGGCGTCGATGTGCGCCATGATCCCGATGTTGCGCGTCTTATCTAGTGCGACCGTGCGTGCCATGTTCTTCTCGCTAGTACTGGTTCCGGGCAGAAAAAAGACCCTTGCCGGGCCCGGTGCTGCGTGGAGGAATTGCCCGGAACTGTCTTATTTGTTAGGAGCCTCCATCAAGCTTCGAGCCCGCTCGCCGCAGCCCTTTGGACCACGTGGCTGAGCGGCATCACGGAGGGAAGAAGTCCCGCCGCGAAGCGACGAATGATGGTAGCAGGCATACGAAGCGCCGATCGGGACGATTTTCCCTCCCCATGCGGGATTCGAGAGGCCGCCCGCTGCTCCTCCCGATACTCGCCGCGGCCGGCGCCCTGATGTTGCTCAGCTCGGCCTTCGCAACCGTGATCTCGGTGGACGTGGCCAGCGGCAGCTGCGAGCAGCTGAACGACACGGACCCCATCCTGGCCGACCGCTGCGTCCAGACCGGCTTCGAACGCCACAGCATCGTGTTCCCGCTACTCGCACTGGCCGTGGTCCTGATGGCCCTGGGCGCATGGCGCGGCGGCTCCCGCCCCGCCGCCGCGGCCCTGGTGGCCTTCGGAGCCGTGGCCGCGGGCATCACAGTCCTGGTCGACCTGCCCGCCTCGAACGACACCGGAGTGATCGGGCGCGACTTCGCCGGCGCCTCCGCCCAGCCCGGCGCAGGCCTGTGGCTGGCCGCGTTCGGAGGGGTGCTGACGATCCTGGCCGGAGCGGCGGGACTTTCGGCGCGAGGTCGCCCCCCGGCGCCGCCGGGGGATCGCTAGTCGTGGCGAAGCCGCCAAGTCGGCGCTCACCGCTGGGAACAGCCGATGCAGGAGCAAGCATGGCGGGGGACGCAGGGAGGCCGCAGTGCTCCGCACGCGGCCGAGGACATCGCCAGGCGGCGCCTAGCGCGCTGCTGTTACCAGCGGTAGTGGGCGAAGGCCTTGTTGGCCTGAGCCATGCGGAAGATGTCGTCCTTCCGCTTGTACGCCCCGCCCTGCTGGGACTGGGCGTCGCCGAGCTCGCCGGCGAGGCGCTCGGCCATCGTCTTCTCGCGCCGGTTGCGCGAGAACTCCACGAGCCAGCGCACGGCGAGCGTACGCGCCCGGGGCGACGGCACTTCGACGGGCACCTGGTAGGTGGCGCCTCCGACGCGGCGGGAGCGGACCTCGAGAACGGGGGTCAGCGCCTTGATCGAGTCCTCGAGTGCGGGCACCGGGTCCTGCTTGGTGCGCCGGGAGAGGATGTCGAGGGCGTCGTAGACGATCTTCTCGGCGGTGGACTTCTTGCCGTCGGTCATCACCTTGTTGATGACCTGGGTCACGAGCTTCGACCCGTACATGGGGTCGGCCTCGACCGGCCGGATCGCTGCGGCGGCGCGGCGCGGCACTAGCGGGCCTTCGCTCCGTACTGCGAGCGCGCCTTCTTTCGGTCCGAGACGCCGGCGGCGTCCAGGGTTCCGCGCACGACCTTGTACCGGACGCCCGGAAGATCCTTGACCCGTCCGCCTCGCACGAGCACCACGGAGTGCTCCTGGAGGTTGTGGCCCTCGCCGGGGATATAGGTGGTGACCTCCATGCCGTTCGTGAGCCGGACGCGTGCCACCTTGCGCAGCGCGGAGTTCGGCTTCTTGGGCGTGGTGGTGTACACGCGGGTGCAGACCCCACGGCGCTGGGGGGCGGCGATGCGCCGCTTGCGTCCCTGGCCGGACTTGAGACCTGGCGTGGAGACCTTCTTCTTGGGCTTCACGCGGCCCTTGCGGACGAGCTGATTGATGCTTGGCATGCGGCGCGGGATCCTAGCAGCGCACCCGTTCTGTCAGGCGGAGCAAGCCTCGGCTGACCGGAGGCAGGCATGGTGGGGGAAGCAGGGAGCGACGCGTGCTCCGCACGCAAGCGACCGATGACCCCCGCCAGGACGCCTATCGGTCAGCCGAGGCGGCGCGGAGGGGTGCGGGGGTGATGGCGGCGGCCGCGATCACCAGCACGAAGGCGAAGCTCTGGACGACGATGCCGAGCGGGTCGTTCGGCATCGGGTCACCGAACACGAGGATGCCGCCGCCGATGGCAGTGACGTTGGCCGCGGCGCTGGTGAGCGTGATCACTGGCACCGCCTCGCCCTTCTGGAGCCCGCGTGCGGACGCGTAGAAGGCGATGACGGAGGCGATGATGCAGGTGACAAGCCAGGGCGAGACCAGGCCGAGCGCGCCGTTGGAGCCGACGGTGCCGGTGAGGGCCTTGATGGCGACGTCGGAGACGCCGAAGAGGATGCCGGCCGCAATGCCGAGCATCACGCCGTGGTGCTCGTGGGAGTCGAGGGCCGGGGAGAGGACGAGGAAGGCGCCGAGAGCGAGCAGCGCCGACTCGAAGGCCACCATGGCGGCCGTGGAGTAGCCGGAGTTGGCTCCCTCGCCGCCCGGCAGGGTGACCGCCAGGAGAACGAGGCCCAGTGCGGTGAGGCCCACGCCGGCCCACTGGCGGATGCCCACGGAGCAGCCGAACCAGCGCTCGGCGATGACGGTGAGGAAGACGAGGCCTCCGGAGATCACGGCCTGAACGAGCGAGAGCGGCGCGAGGGCGAGGGCGCCCACGTGGAGGATCCACGCCCCGAGGGCCACGAGCATTCCCAGCGCGAAGAACTTGGACCGGAAGAGGCCCACGGCGCTGCGAACCGGGTGGCTCAGGCTCACGTCGGGGGCCGCGCAGGCACCGCGGTGCTTCAGCAGGAAGCCGAAGTTCGTGGTGAGGGCGCAGAGAAGCGCTAGGAGAATGCCTACTTCAATAGTCACGTGGAAGGCTTAAGAATCCGGTTCGGGAAACAGTACGGGGGAAAGGGAGTCGATGGCGGCGGTCCCTTCCGCTATTCGAGGTATCGGCCGGCGCGCCTGCCGCTTGAATGAGAAGGCGCCAAGGTCGTACGTCTATTCATACCCCGGTTACGAGATTGCGATACCCCGGTGACGAATCACACAAACCGCCCGATCCTCTTCGTCGACGTCGACGGGGTGGTGAGCCTCTTCGGTTTCGCCCCTGACATACAGGAGCTGCCGGGCCCGCTGCACTGGATCGACGGGGTGGCGCATTGCATCCCCCTCAGCGTAGGGAAACGGCTCGAGGCCCTGTCGCACCACTTCGAGCTGGTGTGGGCAACGGGCTGGGAGGAGCGGGCGAACGAGCACCTGCCGCACCTGCTGGAGCTCTCCTTCAGGGACCTCCCGACGCTCGTCTTCGACGGCCGGGCCGTGTTCGGCTCGGCCCACTGGAAACTGGACGCCATCAGCGAGTACTCGGGCGACCGCCCGGCGGCCTGGATCGACGACAACATCGACGAGAACTGCCGCGAATGGGCGGAGTCCAGGGCGGCCCCGACGATGCTGGTGGAGACCCTGCCACCGGTCGGGCTCACGGATGAGCACGTGGACGAGCTGGTGGAATGGGCGGACGAGATCGTCGCGCAAGTTAGGGACACCTAAGACACTGCTACCGTGCGGCGTCCGTGCCCGCCGCCCGCACCGTCAAGAGCAAGAAGCGCTGCTGCAAGTCGGGCCCGCGCTGCAAGCGCTGCCCGGTTGTCATGAAGCGACTGGCCAAGAACGGCCACGCCGAGCAGCTCGGGAGCCGTTCGTATCTGGTGACGGCGCCCAAGAAGGCGCTGAAGTCGGCACGGGCCCGCTGAGCGCGGGCCCGCACCTCCTCCTTACTTCTTGTCGCCGTCGCCGTCGGCGGGCAGGTCGGCCAGATCGCTGAACGCGTCCGCGCCGTCCCCGCCGTTGCCGAACCCGAAGCCCTCGATCTCACCGGAGTCGGTGAGGCCGAGCTCGGCGGCGAGCTCCGACTCGTCGAGCAGGCCGATCTCATCCGGCGAGTGGCGCCGGATCGGCTCGGTGGGCTCGATCTCGAGCCGCCGGTAGCGGCGAAGGCCCGTGGCCGCCGGGATGAGCTTCCCGATGATCACGTTCTCCTTCAGCCCCAGCAGGCGGTCGGTCTTGCCCTCGAGAGCCGCGTCGGTGAGCACCTTGGTGGTCTCCTGGAAGGACGCCGCCGACAGGAACGAGTCGGTGGCGAGCGAGGCCTTGGTGATGCCGAGGATGATCTCCTCGGTCTGGGCCAGCTCCTTCTTGCCCTTCTTGAGATCGGCGTTCACGCCGATCATCTCGTTGCGATCCACGAACTGACCGGGCAGGTAGTCCGTGTCGCCCTTTTGGTCGACGCGGACCTTCTTCATCATCTGGCGCACGATCACTTCGATGTGCTTGTCGTTGATGTCCACGCCCTGCGACTGGTAGACGGTCTGGACCTCCTTGACGAGGTAGACCTCGGTCGCGGTGCGGCGTGCGGCCTGGTCGGGCCCACCGTAGGCGAGCAGGTCGTGCGGGTAGATCGAGCCCTCGTTGAGCTGATCGCCCGGCTTGACCTTCTGCCCGTTCTCCACCAGCAGGCGCGTGCGCCGCGGGAAGGCGTAGGGGTGCTCCTCGCCGGCGTCGTCGGTGACGATGACGCGGAGGCCCTTCTCGGTGTCCTCAACGGAGACCGTGCCCTCCACGGTGGCGAGCTCGGCCTGGCCCTTCGGCTTACGGGCCTCGAACAGCTCCACCACGCGCGGAAGACCGTGCGTGATGTCGGCCCCGGCCACACCACCGGTGTGGAAGGTCCGAAGCGTGAGCTGCGTGCCCGGCTCGCCGATCGACTGAGCGGCGATGATGCCCACCGCGTCGCCGATGGCCACGACCTTGCCGGTGGCGGGCGCCTTGCCGTAGCACTTCTGGCATAGCCCCTCCGCGCGGCACTTGAGCACCGAGCGGACCGGAACCATGGCGTCCGTCTCGCCGGCGAGCGCCTCGGCCAGCTCGCCCACGTGGGTCTGGGTGATCAGGTCGTGCTTGTCGAGCAGCGCCTTGCCCCGCTTCGTGGCGAAGTCCTCCGCCACGTAGCGACCCTCGAGCTGGGTGTTAGGCCGCCCGGCCTCGTCCCAGAGCCGCATGACGATGAACTCCTTCGTGCCGCAGTCCTCCTCGCGCACGATCACGTCCTGCGCCACGTCCACCAGCCGCCGGGTCAGGTAGCCCGAGTCGGCCGTGCGGAGCGCGGTGTCGGCCAGGCCCTTCCGGGCCCCGTGGGTCGAGATGAAGTACTCGAGCACCGTCAGGCCCTCCATGAAGTTGGCCAGGATCGGGCGCTCGATGATCTCGCCCTTCGGATTGGCCATCAGCCCTCGCATGCCCGCCAGCTGGCGGATCTGCTTGAACGAGCCTCGGGCTCCCGAGTTCGCCATCATGAAGATGGGGTTCAGGTGGTCGAGGTTGTCCTGCATCGCCTGGCCCACCTCTTCGGTGGCCGCGGTCCACTTCTCGATCACGGCCTCCTTGCGCTCCTCCTGGGAGATGAGGCCCGTGTCGTACTGCTCCTGGATCTCGCGGACCAGCTTCTCGTAGCCCTCGAGGATCTTCGCCTTGTCCGGCGGGATCACCACGTCGTTCTTCGAGACCGTGATGCCGGCCTGGGTGGCGAAGTGGAACCCGAGGTCCTTGAACGCGTCCAGGACCAGCGCGGTGGCGTACGGCCCGTGGACGTCCACCAGCCGCTCGATCACGTTGTTCATGTCCCGCTTGCGCAGCGGGGTGTTCACGAAGTCGAACGTCGCGGGGTCGTACTCCTCGCCGAGCGACTCTTCGAGAGCACGCTCCACGCGCTCGTTGAAGATGATCCGCCCGACGGTGGTCAGGATGTGGTGCTCGCGGTGACGCCCGCGGTACTCGGCCAGGTCGTGGAGCTTCACGAGCTTGCCCTCGTAGTTCAGCTCCGCCTCCTGGGCCGAGCGGAACACGTGCGGCCGCGGGCCGTCCTTCTTGTCCCACTTGCCCGCAAACAGCTTCTCCTCGAGCGTCCCCAGCTCCTCCGGGCTGGGCCCGTAGGTGAGGTAGTAGGAACCCAGGACCATGTCCTGCGAGGGCGTGGCGAGCGGCGAGCCGTGCGCCGGCGAGAGGATGTTGTTCGCCGACAGCATCAGCAGCCGGGCCTCCGCCTGGGCCTCCGCCGACAGCGGCACGTGCACGGCCATCTGGTCGCCGTCGAAGTCCGCGTTGAACGCGTGACACACCATCGGGTGGACCTGGATGGCCTTGCCCTCGACCAGCACGGGCTCGAAGGCCTGCAGGCCGAGGCGGTGCAGCGTGGGGGCGCGGTTCAGCAGCACCGGGTGCTCCTGAATGACCTCCTCGAGCACATCCCAGACCTCGGGGATCATCGAGTCGACCATCTTCTTGGCCGCCTTGATGTTCTGCACCGACTTGCGCTCGACGAGCCGGGCCATGATGAACGGCTTGAAGAGCTCGAGAGCCATCAGCTTGGGCAGCCCGCACTGGTGGATCCGGAGCTCCGGCCCGGCGACGATCACCGAACGGCCGGAGTAGTCCACGCGCTTGCCGAGCAGGTTCTGGCGGAACCGGCCCTGCTTGCCCTTGAGCATGTCGCTGAGCGACTTCAGCGGGCGGTTGCCCGGCCCGGTGACGGGCCGGCCGCGGCGGCCGTTGTCGAACAGCGCGTCGACGGCCTCCTGGAGCATGCGCTTCTCGTTGTTGACGATGATCTCGGGCGCGCCGAGGTCGAGCAGGCGCTTGAGCCGGTTGTTCCGGTTGATCACGCGCCGGTACAGATCGTTGAGGTCCGAGGTGGCGAAGCGCCCGCCGTCCAGCTGCACCATCGGGCGCAGCTCCGGCGGGATCACGGGCACGGCCTCGAGGACCATGTCCTCGGGCTTGTTGTCCGAGTGGATGAAGGCCGACACGACCTTAAGCCGCTTGACCGCGCGGCTCTGCTTCTGGCCCTTGGCCGTCTTGACCTGGTCCTCGAGCTCCTCGCGCTCCGCGTCGAGGTCGACCTGCTGGAGCAGGTCGCGCACCGACTCGGCGCCCATGCCGCCACGGAAGTACTCGCCCAGCCCGAACTGAGAGCCGAAGCGATCCTTCAGCTCGCGGAACAGCGTCTCGTCCGCCACCACCTGCTTGGGCTCCATGGTCTGGAAGAGCTCCCAGACTCCGCGCATGCGCTCCGCGGCGTCCTCGATGTACGCCTCGGTGTCGGAGATGTCCGCCTCGAACTGCTTGCGGAGGTCCTTCTCCATCTTCTCGCGCTCATCGTCGGCGAGCTTCTTGAGGTTCACGTCGAGCGTGTCGGCCCAGAGCAGGTCGTCCTCGGAGAAGCCCGACTGCTTGCCGCTCGACAGGTACTCCACACGCCGCTCGAGCGACTCCTTCAGCTCGAGAACGCGCTCCTCGCGCTCGGCCTCGTAGGCGTCGAGAACCTTCTGGACTTCCTTCTCGAGCGAGCCCACGTCCTTCTGGCGCGCCTCGTCGTCCACCCAGGTGACGATGGAGGCGGCGAAGTAGAGGACCTTCTCGAGCTCCTTGGGAGCCATGTCGAGCAGGTAGCCGATGCGGCTGGGAACGCCCTTGAAGAACCAGATGTGGGAGACCGGGGCGGCCAGGTCCACGTGGCCCATGCGCTCGCGGCGCACCTTGGAACGCGTGACCTCGACGCCGCAGCGCTCGCAGACGATGCCCTTGTACCGGACGCGCTTGTACTTGCCGCAGTAGCACTCCCAGTCCTTCGTCGGACCGAAGATACGCTCGCAGAAGAGCCCGTCCTTCTCGGGCTTCAGCGTGCGGTAGTTGATCGTCTCCGGCTTGGTGACCTCGCCGCTCGACCAGGACCGGATCTGCTTCGAGGAAGCAAGGCCGATCTTGATGGCGTCGAAGTTGTTGATGTCGATCAAATTGATCCCTTTTCTGCGAAGCACTCGGCTGGCCGAGTGCGCACGATTTGGTTTCTCTCTCTAGTGCGTCTTCAGTGGGTCGCGGGGAACGGCCGAGGGCCTACTCCTCGACCATCTCCGCGTCCTGGGCCGCAGGCGTTTCGGCGGTTTGGCCGCCCTCGCCTTCCGTCTCGACCTTCTCCTCGCTCTCGTCCGCGGCCTGGCCGTCTGTGGCCCGCACGCCGGAGAGATCGATCCCCAGCTCCTCCGCGGCACGCAGGAGGTCGTCGTCCTCGTCGCGCATCTCCACGCCCGTGCCCTCCTCCGAGCGCACGTCCACGTCGAGGGCAAGCGACTGCATCTCCTTCAGGAGCACCTTGAAGGACTCCGGGATGGAGGGCTCGGCGATGTTCTCGCCCTTCACGATCGCCTCGTAGGCCTTCACGCGGCCGACCGTGTCATCGGACTTGATCGTGAGCATCTCCTGGAGCGTGTAAGCCGCGCCGTAGGCCTCGAGCGCCCACACCTCCATCTCGCCGAAGCGCTGGCCACCGAACTGCGCCTTGCCGCCCAGCGGCTGCTGGGTGACGAGCGAGTAGGGCCCGGTGCTGCGGGCGTGGATCTTGTCGTCCACCAGGTGCAGCAGCTTCAGGATGTACATGCAGCCGACGGTGACGGTCTCCTCGTAGGGCTCGCCGGTACGGCCGTTGTAGAGGGCGAGCTTGCCCGAGCAACGGCGTCCGGCCCGCTCCGAGGCATCCACCTTGAAGTTGATGCCTCGCTCCTTGCCGTGCTCCTCGGCCCAGCGCACGAGCGCCTCGTCCACGTCCTCCACGGTGGCCCCGTCGAAGACCGGGGTGGCCACGGTCACGCGGCCGCCGTTCTGCTGGACCTCCTTGTAGGCGTCCGAGCCGTCGTCGTACCAGCCGTTGCCCGCGACCCACCCGATGTGCGTCTCCAGGATCTGGCCCAGGTTCATGCGGCTCGGCACTCCGAGCGGGTTGAGGATCACGTCGATGGGCGTGCCGTCCTCGAGGTGAGGCATGTCGGCCTCGGGCACGATCTTCGAGATCACGCCCTTGTTGCCGTGACGGCCGGCCAGCTTGTCGCCCTCGGCGATCTTGCGCTTCTTGGCCACGTACACGCGCACGAGGTCGTTCACGCCGGGCGGCAGGTCGTCGTCGTTCTCGCGACTGAACGTCTTGACGTCGATCACGACGCCGCCCTCGCCGTGGGGCACCTTGAGCGAGGTGTCGCGGACCTCGCGCGCCTTCTCCTTGAAGATCGCGCGGATCAGCTTCTCCTCGGCGGTTAGCTCGGTCTCGCCCTTGGGCGTGACCTTGCCGACCAGCAGGTCGCCCGATCCGACCTCGGCGCCAACGCGGACGATGCCGCGGTCGTCGAGGTTGCGGAGCGACTCCTCGGAGCGGTTCGGGATGTCCCGGGTGATCTCCTCATCGCCGAGCTTCGTGGTGCGGGCGTCGATCTCGTACTCCTCGATGTGAATCGAGGTGAGCTCGTCCTCCTTCACGAGGCGCTCGGAGATGATGATCGCGTCCTCGAAGTTGTAGCCCTCCCAGGACATGAAGGCCACGAGCACGTTCTTGCCGAGCGCGAGCTCGCCACCGCCCGTGGAGGACCCGTCGGCCAGGAGCTGCCCGGCGGCCACCGTGTCGCCGGGGGCGACCCTCGGCTTCTGGTGGATCAGGGTGCCCTGGTTCGAGCGCATGAACTTGACCAGCGGGTACTCGTCCTTGCTGCCGCCGGTGTCGATCACGACGCGCTGGGCGTCCACGTACTCGACCGTGCCCGGGTTGCCCGCGAGCACCACGTCGCCCGTGTCCATCGCGGCACGGACCTCCATGCCGGTGCCCACCAGGGGCGGATCGGTCTTGAGCAGCGGCACTGCCTGGCGCTGCATGTTCGAGCCCATGAGGGCGCGGTTGGCGTCGTCGTGCTCGAGGAACGGGATGAGCGCCGTGGCCACCGACCAGATCTGGTTCGGCGACACGTCCATCAGCTCAACGTCCTTCGGCGGCGCCAGCACCAGCTCGCCGTCACGTGAGCGGCACTCCACCGCGGGACCGCGGAGCTTCCCGCTCTTCTCGTCCACCTGGGCGTTGGCCTGGGCGATCACCCGGGACTCGTCCTGAGTGGCGTCGAGGTGCACGATCTCGTCCTTCACGATGCCGTCCGTGACCACTCGGTAGGGCGTGGTGACGAATCCGAACTCCGACACCTCGGCGTACGAGGAGAGGGAGCCGATGAGGCCGATGTTCGGTCCCTCCGGCGTCTCGATCGGGCACATGCGGCCGTAGTGCGTGGGGTGCACGTCGCGCACCTCGATGGGCGCGCGCTCGCGGGTGAGCCCGCCGGCGCCGAGCGCGGACAGGCGGCGCCTGTGCGTGAGCCCGGCCAGCGAGTTCGTCTGGTCCATGAACTGGGACAGCTGGCTCGACCCGAAGAACTCCTTCTGGGCCGCGACCACCGGGCGGATGTTGATGATCGTCTGCGGGGTGATCGTGTCCGCGTCCTCGGTGGTGAGGCGCTCGCGCACCACGCGCTCCATCCGGTAGAGGCCGATGCGGAAGGCCTCCTGGATCAGCTCGCCCACCGTGCGCAGGCGCCGGTTGCCGAAGTGCTCGTACTCGTCGAGCCGGCCCTCGACGGGCTCGCGCGGCATCGACACGGCCTCGAGCGCGAAGT
The DNA here is from genome assembly GCA_038323835.1 of Solirubrobacterales bacterium. GTDB lineage: Bacteria > Actinomycetota > Thermoleophilia > Solirubrobacterales > Thermoleophilaceae > JACVRW01. The sequence goes on along the minus strand of JBBQHI010000011.1, from coordinate 49,804 downwards.
CCTTGATCGGCTCCTCGCCGTCGGGGCCCACGTAGATGCCCGACTCGGGGATCCCGAGCAGCTTGGGCAGCGAGATGAGCTCCCTGATGAGCTCGATGATGTCCCGCGGGGTGAGCGTCCGGCGATCGAGCGGCTCGTCGATGCCGAGGCGCGAGTTCAGCTTGTAGCGGCCCACGCGTGTGAGGTCGTAGCGCTTGGTGTCGAAGAAGAGCTGGTTGAGCAGGTTCTTCGCGGCGTCGATCGAGGGCGGCTCGCCCGGGCGCTGCTTCTTGAACAGCTCGATCAGCGAGCCGTCCTCCGACTTCGTGACCTCGGTGTCCGACTCGAGGGTGAGGCGCATGTAGAGGCTGTTGTCGAACAGCCCCATGATCTCCTCGTCGGAGCCGGTCCAGCCCTCAGGCACATGCCCGCCCTCGCGAAGCACGCCGCCCATGGCGCGCAGCAGGACGCTGACCGGGAGCTTGCGCTTGCGGTCGATCCGGACGAAGACCTTGCCCTTCTTGTCGATCTCCAGCTCCAGCCAGGACCCGCGGGCCGGCATGAGGTTGGCGATGAAGACCTGCTTCTCCCTGTCCTTCGGCTCCATGACGTAGGCGCCGGGGGAGCGGACGAGCTGCGTGACCACCACCCGCTCGGTGCCGTTGATGATGAAGGTGCCCCAGTCGGTCATCCACGGGAAGTCGCCCATGAAGACGGACTGCTCACGGATCTCACCCGTCTCGCGGTTCTGGAACGCGACCTTGACGGTCAGCGGGCGCGCGTAGGTGATGTCCTTCTCTCGGCACTCCGAGATCGATGCGACCGGCTCATCGAAGTGGATGTCCTCGAAGACGACGGCGAGGTTGCCGGTGTAGTCCTCGATGGGCGAGACGTCATCGATGGTCTCCCGCAGTCCGCCCTTCTCAGTGTCAACGAGCCACTCGAACGAGCGCCGCTGAATATCGATGAGGTTGGGGACTTCGAGGGCGTTCTCGAGGCGCGAGAACGAGCGGCGTGTGCGAGCAGGGTCAACACGTGCCAAAGCGGCAACTCCTTAAGAATCCGAACTTCGAGGACAGGCGAGGCGGGCGCAAAGCGCGACCGACCAGAATAGCAGACGAGTCTCCGCCCCCGTCAAGGGGCGGTTGCCGCTCCCGAAGGAGCGGCGTGGCCATCACGGACCCCGTCCCGAGACACCGGATATATGTGCCGGGGCACTGCTAGGGACGGCTTCGGCTATAGGCCTTTTCAGACTCTAGCGATCGGAACCTCATCTTGCCCGGCTCGGTCGCACCGCCATGAGCGCGAGCGCCAGAAGAGCTGCCGCATAGAGCGGGTAGGGCAGGCGAACATCGTCGCGCCGGACCGGGCTCCAGAGCGGCACCCCGGGTCCCACGGCGATGTCGCGGACCAGGTGGGCGAGGGTGCCCCACGCGGCCCCGGAGATCGGCTCGCTCCCCGATGCGCGGGCCAGAGCGAAGAGCGGCACGGTGGCGGCGGCGCAGTGCGTGGCCGGGCGCGAGTCCATCATGCCCGGCTTCTCCTCGGCCAGGGCGAGCGGAACGTGGTCCGCGTCGGGGAGCAGGGCACCCGCCATGAAGCCGGCGTGCCAGCTCCTCGAGCGCGGCGGGAGGTTGAGCGCGATGAGCGCCGCCGTGGCCAGGTGGGCCGGGTGGTCGAAGGCAGCGATCAGGATCCAGCGCGGCGGGCGGAAGCGGATCACCGAGTCCGCCCCCGCTATCACCGCCACGGAGGCCGCTGCGGCAAGACGGACAACATCGGTGCGCCGCCGGCCGAGCCGGCGGCTTCCGCCAAGCGAGCGCCTCACGAGTAGGACACGAACTCGAGGAGGCTGCCGTCCGGGTCGCGGAAGTAGATGCTCGTAGCCCGGCCACGGGCGCCGTAGCGCTCGACCGGTCCGACCTCCTCCACGCCGTGGTCCTCCAGGTGGCGGGCCGCCTCCTCGATCGGACCGTCCCACACCAAGCACACGCCGGCACCGCCGGGCGAGGCGGGGTGGGAGGCCACCGGGCTCGGGTCCTGGCCCGGGCCGTGCACGTTCAGCTGCTGGTGCCCGAAGCGGTAGTGGCGGGCGGGGGCGCCGTCACGCTCGATCAGCTCGGCGCCGACCACGTCCCGGTAGAAGGCGTTCGAGCGCTCCCAGTCGGAGACGTGAATGACCACATGGTCCAGGCGGACGTCCATTCCGCTTGATCGTGGCAGGCGTAAAGCGGGGTCCGGTGCTCGGCCCGATCACCGATCGGGCCTGCGCTCCTCCCTTGCCGTTACTTCAGCTCGACGCTTCCGCCGGCGTCCTCGATCTCGCCCTTCAGCTTCTCGGCCTCGTCGCGGTCGATGCCCTCCTTGACGGGCTTCGGCGCCTCGTCCACCAGTGCCTTGGCCTCCTTCAGGCCCAGACCGGTGGCGGCGCGCACGACCTTGATCACCTGGATCTTCTTCTCGCCCGAGCCCGTGAGCACGACGTCCACGGTCAAGGACTCCTCCTCGGCCGGGGCGTCGGGGGCGGCCGCTGGCGCGGCCGCGGCGACCGCGGTGGCCGACACTCCGAACTCCTCCTCGAGCGCCTTGATCAGCTCGGACAACTCGAGCACGCTCATCTTCTTGATCTCTTCGATCAGCTCTGTGGCCGTGGCCATCTAGCCCTCCTTCTGTTCTTCGCCCTCGGAGGGCGCTTCAGTTTGCTCTGCCTGTTCTTCCGCGGGCTCCGCCTCTGCGGCGGGCTCCTCGGACGAAGTCTCTTCGGCGGCCGGCTGCTCCTCGGGGGCCGGCGCCTCTGCCGCCGGCTCCTCCACCGCGGCCTCCTCCGCCGGGGGACTCGCCTCCGACGCGTCGCCCGCGGGCAGGAGACCCTGCTCCACGATCTGCCCGAGCTGGATGACCAGCCCGGATATGAGGGCGTTCAGGCCGCGGACCAGGCCGGTGATCGGAGAGGCCACCATCGCCACGAGCTGCGCATGCAGCACGTCGCGCGCGGGGAGCCGCGAGAGCTCGCCGAGCTGCTCGACCGTGAGCGCCTCGCCGGCCATGATGCCGCCCTTGAAGTCGAGTACGTCGTGCTCGCGCTTGAACTGGGCGAGCGCCTTGGCCGCCAGGGCCACGTCGCCGTCGGGGTGGACGAACGTGAACGCCGTGGGGCCCTCGAGCAGCGACTTGAGGGTGTCGGCACCGGCCCTGTCCGCCGCGATCTCCGTGAGCGTGTTCTTGACCACGCGGAAACGGGCGCCGGCGTCTCCCAGCTTCGACCGCAGATCCGCGACCTGGGGCACGGAGATGCCGCGGTAGTCCACCGCGAAGACCGCCTCCGACTCCTTGATCTGGCCCGCCACCTCCTCGATGGCCGCCGCCTTCTGTTCCCTGTTCATCTCATATCCGTTTCGTGTCGCGACCGCTCGGCCGGCGCTTGCCCTGATCCCGCCCTCTCACGAAGAGAGCCCGCACGCAGGCGGGCTCACGGTGGGGACGACGAATCGTCCACGCGGCTCCACCTGCCCCGGACCTACGCCTTGCGGCGGCCGGGGGTCTCCGGCAGGGATGGTCGCGCCTAGGCTACCGGCACGGCCTCCTCGGCGATGTTTCGGGTCCGCGCGGGATCGACCTTTATGCCTGGGCCCATCGTGGTGGTGAGGGTGATCGTCTCGAGGTAGCGGCCCTTGGCCGCCGCCGGCCGCGCGCGCATCAGCTCATCCACGAGCGCGGCGTAGTTCTCGAGCAGGGTCTGCTCGTCGAAGCTCAGCTTGCCGATCGACAGGTGGACGATCGCGTGGCGGTCGGTGCGGTACTCGACCTTGCCGGCCTTGGACTCGGTCACGGCCTTGGCCACGTCGTTGGTGACCGTGCCCACCTTGGGGTTCGGCATCTTGCCCTGAGGACCCAGGACCCGGCCGAGGCGGCCCACCACCGGCATCATGTCCGGCGTGGCGATGGCCACGTCGAAGTCGGTGAACCCGTCCTCCTCGATGCGCTTGGCCAGGTCCTCGGCGCCCACGTAGTCCGCGCCGGCCTCCTCGGCCTCGCGCGCCTTGTCACCCTTGGCGAACACGGCGATGGTCACGTTCTTGCCCAGGCCATGAGGAAGCGCGATGGTGCCGCGGAGCTGCTCCTCGGCGTGGCGGACGTTGAGGCCGGTGCGGATGTGGGCCTCGACGGTCTCGTCGAACTTCGCGGGCGGGAAGCCCTTAACGATCGAGACGGCCTCCGCGGGCGGGTAGACCTTGTCGCGGTCGATCTTCTCGTAGCCCTCGCGGTAGCGCTTGCCGTGTGCCATCAGGTCACATCCACGCCCATCGAGCGCGCCGTGCCTTCGATGATCTTGGCGGCCTGGTCGACGTCGTGCGCGTTGAGGTCGGGCATCTTCTGCTCGGCGATCGCGCGGATCTGCGCCTTGGAGATCTTCCCCACCTTCACGCGATTGGGCTCGCCCGAGCCCTTGCCAAGGCCGATGGCCTGCTTGATCAGGATCGCCGCCGGCGGCGTCTTGGTGATGAAGGTGAAGGACCGGTCCTCGTAGACCGTGATCTCCACCGGGATGATCGTGCCGGTGTCCTGCTGGGTCTGGGCGTTGAACGCCTTACAGAACTCCATGATGTTCACGCCGTGCTGTCCCAGCGCCGGACCCACGGGTGGGGCCGGATTGGCCTGTCCGCCCGGGACCTGCAGCTTGATGAGGGTCATTACCTTGCGTGCCATCTAGATCTTCTTCACCTGGTCGAAGCCCACCTCGACCGGGGTCTCCCGGCCGAAGATGGATACCAGCACCTTCAGCTTGGCAGCGTCGTCGTTGATCTCCGAGATCTCGCCCGAGAAGTCGGACAGCGGGCCGGACACGACCTTGACGGATTCCCCGATCGAGAACTGGGCGCGCGTGCGCGGACGCTCGGCGGCCTCGCGGTGGAGCAGCCGGTCCACCTCGCCCTGGTTCAGCGGAACCGGATTGTTCGACGCGCCGACGAAGCCCGTGACGCCTGGCGTGTTCTTCACGAGGGACCACGACTCGTCGTCGAGGTTCATGTTCACGAGGAGGTACCCGGGCATGGTCCGCTGCTCCTTCTGGATCTTCTGCCCGTCCTTCAGCTCCTGCACCTGCTCGGTGGGCACCACGATCTGACGGATGCTCGTCTCCTGCCCAAGCGAGATGCGGCGGTGCTCAAGGTTCTGCTTCACCTTGTTCTCGTGTCCGGAATAAGTGTTTACGGCGTACCAGCGAAACATCGTCTACCTGCGTTCAGAGGATTTGCTTGATGAGAGCGGAGAAGATTGCGTCGAGCAGTCCGAGATAGCCGCCCATGATGAGGACGAACCCGAGGACTACACCGGTCAGGGTGGTTAGGGCCTGGCGGTCCGGCCACTGGACGCGCTGAAGCTCAGCCCATACTGCGACGAGGAACTGTACGACACGGGGCCGGTTCTTGTGCGCGTGGGTGTCCGCGCCCCGTTTCCCCTGGACCTTGAAGCCGTCCTCGCCCCGGGCCGCCAGCTCGGCCTCGGCCTCGGCCTCGGCATCCACCTCGTCGTCCGTGAGGTGCAGGTCGTCATCGTCGTCATCGATGTGGGGCTCGTCCTCGATGACGGTGTCCGAGCGTCCCTCGTCCTGGGGCGGTGCGCCCACCGCCAGATTCGGATCCATCTCGGGCGGTTCCAGCTCCGGTTCCACGGGCGGCGGCCGGAGACCGCCGAGCTCGTCCTTCGGCGCGGCCGCGCCGTCGCCCTGCTGCTCGAGCCGGCGCGCGCGGCGCTCGGCCTGGCGCTGCTTGGCCTGCTGACGATCGCGGGCCACTCGGGCTACCTCGTGCGCGCGCGCGGGAGCGAGGAGGCCATCAACGGGTCTCCTTGTGCGCGGTGTGGCGGCTGCACCAACGGCAGTACTTGCGCAGCTCGATCCGGTCCGGATCGTTGCGCTTCGACTTCTGCGACTGGTAATTCCGCCGCTTGCACTCCTCGCACGCGAGGGTGACGGCAATTCGTACGTCTCCGCGAGCCATGGCCCCTTCGGAAGGTTGATTCTCAGTTCTGGGCGGCCGGGCTTACGAAAGACCACGCTCGGCCGCGAGGTTCCGGCCAGTCTAGCGCCCGCCTCTCGGCGATACTGCGCGAGTGCCGCCTTCGATCCTCGACCTCGCCCAGCGCGGGTTCGCCGCCCTCAACTCCGGGGCTGTCGAGGTCATCTTCGAGATGTCGGCCGACGACGTGGTGGCGGTGGTGCCCACGGGCCTGGCCAACGCGGGCGTGTATGAGGGCATCGAGGGCTTCCGCCAGATGATGGGCCAGTGGCTCGAGGTGTGGGAGGGCTTCAAGGCCGAGCCACTCGAGATCATCCCCGTGGGCGATGACGCGCTGGTGGTCAGCGTCCGCCAGACGGCCACCGGTCACGGGAGCGGAGTGGCGGTCGAGGCGCGGTTCGCGTACCTCCTTCGCGCCCGTGACGGCCTGCTGGTGGAATGGCGGCTGTGCCGGGATGTGGACGACGCTCTGGCACACGCCGGTGCCAAGTAGTCGTCACGCCTGGACGGGGCCCCGGGCGCGTGAAAGGATCGCCGCAGTTGGGCTCGCACGAAGTGGACACGGTCAGAGAGCTGTACCGGAGCATGCAGGAGGATGGTCTGCGTGTGGGTGGCGAGTACCTCGCCGCCCATATGACCGATGACGGGGTCATCCGCCTCTACACCACGAACGGCCGGGAGCTGAACGGCCGCGACGAGGTACGGACCTTCTACGCCGACGCCGAGGAATCGGGGGCAAGCGTGATCCTGCGGGCGAAGGCGATCGAGGACCAGGGCGACCGGGTGGTGGTCGTGGGATCGGCCCGGTTCCAGCGCTCGGAGGGCGGGTTCGCCGAGACCCAGGTGCGGTGGACCTGGGACTTCCGGGACGGGCTCATCGCCGAGACCAACTGGGAGCCGCGCTCGGGCTGAGCGCGGCGCCGGACGGGCTCAGGCCACCGACTCGGGCACCGCGTCCCCGTCGGGCCAGCCGTCCACAAAGATGTCGAGCCCCAGGTCGCCCGCGTCCGAGGCGGCATAGCGATCGAGGTCGGTCACTCCCACGGCCATCAGCACCTCGTCGTCGATGAAGACCTTCCCGCTGGCCGCCGACGGCGGGCAGCTGAGGATCTCGAGCGCGGCGTCGGCCATGATCTCGGGGGTGCGGCAGCGGCGCATGGCCTCGTCCCCGCCGAGCAGGTTCTGCACGGCGGCGGTGGCGATGATCGTGCGTGGCCACAGGCAGTTCGCCGCGATACCCGGGTTGTCGCGGGCCACGCCGAGGGTGAGCATCGTCATCCCCATCTTGGAGAGCGTGTAGGGGCTGTACCCGTCGAGCCACTTCTCCACGTCGTGGATCGGAGGCGACAGCGTGAGCACGTGGGCATGGTCCGACTCGCGCAGGTGCGGAAGGCAGGCGCGCGTGGCGGCGAAGGTCCCGCGCACGTTGATCTGAAGCATCAGGTCGAAGCGCTTGACCTCGAGATCGCCCATGGAGGCGAGGTTGATGGCGCTGGCGTTGTTCACCACGATGTCCACGCCGCCGAAGTGATCCGCCGCCTGAGCCACGGCGCGGTCCACGGCGTCCGCGTCGCGCACGTCACCGACAATCGGCAGGGCCCGGCCTCCTGCGGCCTCGATCTCGGCGGCCGCCGTGTGGATCGTGCCCTCGAGCTTCGGGTGCGGCTGGTCGGTCTTCGCCAGCAGGGCCACGTTCGCGCCCTGCCCGGCCAGCTTGGTCGCGATCGCGAGCCCGATCCCGCGGCTTCCCCCCGTCATGAAGACGGTACGTCCCTCGATCGCGCTCATGTGGCCTCCCCGTCGTCTCGGCTGAAGCCGCGGATCATAGGACCGCGGACCTTATGATCGAGCCATGACGCGGTCCACTGCCTTCGTAAGGTCCTCCGAGCCGGCCTGACGCGGACAGTGGTATGAGCGACAGACCCGAGCCAAACCGCTGGGCGATCCTCGCCCTTCTCGGCACCGCCCAGCTGATGGTGGTGCTCGACGCGACGATCGTGAACATCGCGCTGCCCTCCGCTCAAAAGGACCTGGGCTTCAGCACCGAGAGCAGGCAGTGGGTCGTGACGGCCTACGCCCTCGCCTTCGGGAGCCTCCTGCTCGTGGGCGGGAAGCTCGGCGACCTCTTCGGGCGGAAGTGGACCTTCATCGCCGGGCTGATCGGGTTCTCGGTGGCCTCGGCCATCGGCGGGCTCGCGGAGTCCTTCGGCGTGCTCGTGGCCGCGCGGGCGCTGCAGGGCGCCTTCGGCGCGCTGCTGGCCCCATCCGCCCTGTCGCTGCTCACGGTCACCTTCGCCGGTTCCCCCGACCGCGCCAAGGCCTTTGGGATCTTCGGCGCCATCGCCGGCGGCGGCGCGTCGGTCGGTCTCCTGCTGGGCGGCATCCTGACCGAGGCGCTCTCGTGGCGCTGGTGCCTGTATGTGAACCTCGTGATCGCCCTGCCCGCGGCGGTGGTGGCGTTCCGGCTCGTCGTGAACCAAGTCAGTCCGGATCGGCCGCGCATCGACTGGCCCGGGGTGCTCGCCGCGTCGTCCGGCCTGTTCGCGCTGGTCTACGGCTTCTCCAACGCGGAGACCGACTCGTGGTCCGATCCGATCACGATCTTCGCGCTCGCGGCCAGTGTTGTCCTCCTGATCGCCTTCGTGGCGATCGAGCGCCGCGCGGCTCACCCGCTGCTGCCGCTCCACATCGTCTGGGACCGCGGTCGCGGGGGCGCGTACGCGGCGATCGCCCTCGCCGGCGCCGGCGTGTTCGCGGTCTTCCTCTTCCTCACCTTCTACAATCCGCAGACCCTGGGCTTCTCCGCCCTCAAGACCGGGGTGGCGTTCCTGCCGATGACGGCGGTGATCGTGGTGACCTCCACGACGGTGCAGACGAGGCTGCTGCCCCTGTTAGGCGCCCGCCGCCTGGTCACGGCCGGGATGGCGTTCGGTGTGGTGGCGATGCTGATCTTCACGCGCCTCGAGCCGGGCAGCGGCTACGCGAGTCACGTCCTTCCCGGCCTGCTCGTGATCGGCCTGGGCATGGGATGCATCTTCGCCCCGGCTTTCGGCACGGCCACGCTGGGGGTTGAGGGCAACGAGGCCGGGGTGGCCTCGGCGATGGTGAACACCTCCCAGCAAGTCGGAGGGTCGGTGGGCACGGCCCTGCTGAGCACGATCTTCGCCACCGCCGTGACGAGCTACGCGGGCAGCCATCCCCGGGTGCCTGGCCTGCGGGACGCGGCTACGGTCCATGGGTACACCACCGCGTTCTGGTGGGCCGCAGGGATCTTCGCAGTCGGTTCCTCATGGCCATTCTGATTCTTCCGGCGCACCAGAAATCGGTCACCCCGGCGGCCGCTCCGGCGCCTGGAGTTCAGGGCGCGACGGACTGAGAACCCGCCGCTACTCCGACATCCCCACGGCCGCGAGGGCTTCGGCCGGGACAGGAAATCGTCCTGGCGGATCACCCGGGCCGTCCTTGAGGGTCGAGACGCCGGCGTACGTCTGGGCCAGCGGAACACCGCTGGCTCCGGGGTCGACCGCTCCGTCACACGAAGTGGCTTTGCGGACGATCTCACCGCGCGAGATCGACGCATTATCGCGGCGCGAAGGGTCCATAACCCTCATGTCGGGACGCCGGACCGTCGATGGGTCTCAGAGGGGAGCACGAGCTTCTCGCAACTGAGGATCGTTGCCACTGCCGGCGAGGCAACCGGTCTACCGAAAGTGCAGGACCCCATCTTGAAGCGTTCAGGCACGATCCTTCCGGTCGTCGTAGCCGCTGCGGCGGCACCCTCTTCCTCGCACTCGGAGGGCCGGCGGTCGCCGCCAGGGGCCTCATCGGCGCCGCGGACATCGCGACGGGCGCTGTGACCAGCAAGACGATCAGGAACGGCGCGATCGGCTCGGCTGATCTCAGCAGGAAGACGAAGGCGTCCCTACAGGGTGCCCACGGCTCGAAGGGCGATCCCGGCCCGGCGGGCAACACCGGCGAAGCCGGATCGACCGGGGCGTCGGGCGTCAACGGCGCGAACGGCCCCAATGGCGCCAACGGCGCGGCCGGCATCAATGGCGCCAACGGCGCCAACGGCCCTAACGGTGCCAACGGCGTGGACGGCACAGCCGGCGAGAACGGAGCGGACGGGACCAACGGCATCAACGGCGCGGCCGGCGTGCTCGGGCCGCTTTCGGCCACGGCCGGAGTCGTCGCCCTCCCCACCGCCACCCCGCCAACGGTGGTGGTGAGCCTCGCGGTTCCGGCAGGCAACTACGTGGTGTTCGCGAAGACCCAGCTGACCCATTCCGGGGCCGGCGACACCGTGGATTGCGTGCTGAAGGCAGGCACGACCGCCATCGACCAGGTCGCGATGAAGACGCTGCCCGCGCTCGCCGCGATACCGGTATCGCTACAAGCGGTGACCACGACCTCGCCGACTCAATTGAGCCTCGAGTGCGACGTGACCACGGCCAACGGCTCAGCCAGCTCCAACAGTCTCATAGCGATCCCGGTCAACTAGGGCTCACACCACGCAGCTTTGGAGGCGTCGGGGGTACAGTCCGGAAACGTCGTTGTTTCTGGATAGTTCCCTGAGGAGGAGAGACGAGTGCCCACACGCTCCCGCCGCCCGGTCGCACCCGCCTGCTTGCGCTTGCCGTCGCCTGCGCCGTCTTCGCTGGGGCGGCCGCCTCGGCGCAAGCAGCGCATGCGGCACCGCTTCGCTATGTCGCGCTCGGGGATTCGTTAGCGCCACCAGAACTCCGTGTCACCGGCCACGCTCGAGTAGACGTCCGCGTTGAGCGTCGCGCCGGTATCGGAGATGTACGTCGTCGGCTTCGGATCCCCCACCGCGCAGCCAGCAGCAAACGCTTCACGCGAGGACTCCAAACGTCTGGGCCAGAGACCTCCCTGTCAGCGACCTTTGAGCGATCAACTTCTCATACCGGGTCCGCCAACGCAATGGAAATCCGCGTGAAGCCCACTATCGGACTCGAACCGATGACCCCTTCCTTACCATGGAAGTGCTCTACCAACTGAGCTAAGTGGGCACTGCGCCTTCGATTATGGCGAGCGAAGTGGGGGGAGCAGGATTCGAACCTGCGTAGGCAGTGCCACGGCGTTTACAGCGCCGCTCCTTTAGCCACTCGGACATCCCCCCAAGTGGTGCAGAGCGGCGATTGTAGACGTGGACCTTGGACACGAACCGGCGGATCGCCGATAGTTCGCCGGCCATCGCCGCGACGATCCACCCCACCGAGGTCCGCCCGATCGAGCCCCACCTGTACGGGGAGGCGGCGCGCATCATCACCGAGGCGCTCCTGCACGACCCGGGCTGGCTCGCGGTGGGGCCGAGCAACACCGCGCACCGGCGACTGGTGGCCCGGGTCTACCACCGCTCCGCGATCGGGGTCATGGACCGCCACGGCGGACCTGTCTACGGCGCGTTCCGGGACGGGCAGCTCGTGGGAGTGGCGGCCACGTTCGCCGCCGGTCTCTATCCGCCCCCCGCGCGCACGTTCTTCTCCTACGTCCCCGGCTTCCTACTCGCCGGCCCGGCCCCGATCGTGCGCGGGCTGCGGGTGTCGGCGGTGCAGGACGGAGGCCATCCGCAGGAGCGGCACGTGTTCCTGTGGTTCCTCGCGGTGGACCCCGAGCACCAGCGCCGGGGCATCGGAAGGGCGCTGTTGCACCAGGTATTCGAGGATGCGCGCGCCCCGGTCTACCTGGACACCGACAACCCCGCCAACCTCCCCTACTACGCCAGCTTCGGCTTCGAGGAGATGGGCAGCGGCGAGCTGCCGCGCGGGGTTCGGATGTGGTTCATGAGGCGTCCCTGAGGCGCTGGGCCTCCGGCAGCCCCTCCAGCTTCTTCAGCGTGTTGTTCTCGATCTGGCGTATCCGCTCGCGGGTGACCCCGAACGCGCGGCCCACCTCCTCGAGCGTCCGCGCCTTGTGGCCGGTGAGGCCGTAGCGCATCTCGATCACCTCGCGCTCGCGTGAGGGCAGCGCCTCCAGCGCCCGCTTCACGTTCTCGCGCCGCAGGTTCTCGGAGGCCCGCTCGAACGGCGACTCCGCCGTCTCGTCCTCCACGAAGTCGCCCAGCTCGGAGTCCTCCTCCTCGCCGATCGGCTTCTCCAGCGACACCGGGAGCTGCGCGATGCGCAGGATGTCCTTGACCTCGCGCCCGGTCCATTCGAGCTCCGCGGCGATCTCGTCCGGAGTCGGCTCGCGCCCGAACTCCTGGACGAGCTGGCGCTCCACGTGCACGACCTTGTTCAGCTTCTCCACCATGTGCACCGGGATGCGGATGGTGCGCGCCTTGTCGGCGATCGCACGGGTCACGGCTTGGCGGATCCACCAGGTGGCGTAGGTCGAGAACTTGTAGCCGCGGCGGTAGTCGAACTTCTCCACCGCGCGGATCAGGCCCAGCGAACCTTCCTGGATCAGGTCCAGGAACGAGAGCCCGCGGCCCAGGTAGCCCTTGGCGATTGACACCACGAGCCGGAGATTCGCCTCGATCATCTGCTGCTTGGCGATCATGTCGCCACGCTCGATGCGCTTGGCCAGCGTCACCTCCTCGTCGGCGGTCAGCAGGTCCACCCGCCCGATCGAGCGCAGATAGAGCCGCAGCGAGTCGAGGCTCGGCTCGACGGTGAGGTCGATCTCCGGCTTCTTGGCCTGTGGGACCTCCGCCGGCGGCGGCTCGATCACCTTGCCGTCCAGCGAGACGATCTCGATGCCGGCATCCAGCAGGTGCAGGTGCAGGTCACGGACCTGCTCCTTGGTCACTTCCACTTCCTCGAGGCAGGCCGCGATCTCCTCGAACGTCAGGAACCCGCGTTCCTTGCCTTCGGTCACGAGCGAGCGCAGTTCCTCGACCTCGAGGATCGGCGTCTCGCTCCCTCCAACGAGCACTGCTACTCCCTCGTGCTTCTCGCTCAACCCCACTCCTTCAACCGTTGCGGCCCTACCCATGAAGGCCTTGTTGGGACTCTCGGTTGTTGGGCGTTCGCAGCGCGTGCCGCGAGGGGCTGAGCTATCGGAGGACAGGCTCCAGCGTGCAGCCGCGACGAGTCTACACCCGCTCGTGCGATCCGTCGCATGACCCCCAGGTATCGTGAGAGGCGTGACAAGCGATCGAATCGCGCTTCTCGGCGAGGACGTGCAGGCCCGCCGTCCGGCCACTCAGGTGAGCCTCTCCAGGGTCGGCGTGACCGGCGTGGAGAAGGTCGTCCGGATCAAGCCGAACGGCCGCGAGCAGCTCTTCTACGCCGAGCTCGAATGCTTCGTGGATCTGGGGCCCGAGCAGAAGGGCGCGCACATGTCGCGCTTCGAGGAGGTCGTGAACGAGGCCATCGACGAGGTGGTGATCCGCGAGGCCTTCAAGGCCGAGACGCTGGCCGCTCACATCGCCGAGCGCGTGCGCGACCGCCAGGGCGGCCTGCGCGCCGAGGTGACGATCGCCGCGCGCTATCCCGAGACCAAGGCCGCGCCGGCCTCGGGCACGATGACCCAGGAGATCTACACGCTGTTCGGCTCCGCGGTGGCGTCCGAGCGCGGCACCCGCCGGCTCGTGGGGGTCCAGGCGCAGGGGATGACCGCCTGCCCGTGCGCCCAGGAGATGGTGATGGAGCGCTCGCAGGAGCGGCTCAAGGCGGAGGGCTTCACCGACGACGAGATCGGCCGCATCTTCGGCGCCGTGCCCGTGGCCACCCACAACCAGCGCGGAATCGGAACCCTCCACGTGGGCTGCCCCGAGACCTGTGACCTCGCCGTCGAGGCGGAGGATCTGCTCACGATCGTCGAGAGCTCGATGAGCTCGGAGATCTACGAGCTGATGAAGCGCTCAGACGAGGTGGAGGTGGTGGAGAAGGCCCACCGGCGCCCGCGCTACGTGGAGGACTGCGTGCGCGAGATGGTGAGCCAGGCGAGCACGAGATACGGGGAGCTTGGGGCGAACGCGTTCATCTCGGCCCGCCAGGAAAACTTCGAGACGATCCACAAGCACAACGTCGTGGCCGAGCGCCACGGGCTCGTCTCGGAGCTCGCGAGCGAGCTGGACCGCGGCGAGCGCAGCGGTCGCCACGTGACCATGAGGGAGTGGCTCGAAGGCAGCTGATGGCATGGTGCGGTGCTCGCTCGCGGCGAGGAGCGCAGCTTGATCGGCGATCAAGCGAGCACCGCAGCAGGATCACCGATCGAGCTCCGCTCCTCCCAGGGACCCAGTCGATTTGGTGGATATGCACGCGGCCATCAAGCGGTCCGGCCGGACTGCCGATGTAGCTCGTAGACGCACGGAGGCGTACATGACGATCAAGCACCGACACATTCCCCTTTCGCAGGACGCGGCCCTCGTGGTCGCACTCGCCGGAACCGCGATGCCCTTCGCACACTCGGCCGAGGACGAGGCGGAGCGGTGGCTGCGCGCGCTGCGTCTCCACGGGCAGGTGGGCTCGGCGCTTCAGGGCCTGGGCGTGGGTGAGTCCCCCCTCATGACCGGCTCGGACGCGGATCATTCGGGCGACGTGGCCGGCACCCCGGCCTTCGGGGCGAACATCCTCGACGACGTGGCCCGGCGAGCCAGCGAGCTGGCCGGCGCCCGCGACGCCAACACCGTGGGAACGCCCGACCTTCTCTTCGCCGTGCTCGACGTGTACGGACGCCTCTTCGACCGCGTCCTCTACCTGCGCGGCACCAGCCGCGAGGAGCTCAGTGAGCGCCTCGCAGCCAGCGAAACCCACCACGATTGAGTGGCTGCGGTGCTCGCCCGATCACCGATCGGGCTCCGCTCCTCGCCTAGGCATGGTCCGGTGCTCGCCCGATCACCGATCGGGCTCCGCTCCTCCCTCGGTGGCGCGGTTCACCTCCTCGCCTAGGCCGCCTCGGGCCGTCCCTCTCCTCGTGACGCCTGCTCCAGGCGGCGGCGGAAGTTCAGGAAGTAGTCGGCACCAGAGACCACGGTGATCACGACCATCGCGTAGACCAGCGCCTGGACCCAGAGGTCGCTGCTGTCGTGGGCGGCGATGAGGGCCAGCACGGCCACGACCTGCACCATCGTCTTCAGCTTTCCCAGCCCGCTCGCGGGGATGACCACGCCCTGCTGCCCCGCGGCGATGCGGAGACCGCTGACCGCGAACTCGCGCGCGATGATCAGCATCCCCACCCAGGCAGCCAGGCGGTCCAGGCTGATCAGGGCGATCAGGGCCGCCGCGATCATGAGCTTGTCGGCCACCGGGTCCATGACCTTGCCGAACGTCGTGACCGCCTGGCGTGAACGCGCGATGTAGCCGTCCAGCCCGTCGGTGAGCGCGGCCACGGCAAACACCACCGCGGCGATAGTGGAGCCGTGCGGGGTCTCCACCGTGAGGGCCACCACGAGCACCGGCACGAGCAGGATCCGGATCAGCGTGAGGGCGTTGGGGAGGTTGAGCGGGAACACGTATCGGCCGCGGTGAGGCTACCCGCCGACCGAGGCGGTGTCGGGAGCACGCCGGCGGGCGAGGTACTCGAGCCCCGCGGTGCTGCCCACCGGCCCGAGCGGCGAGACGGTGGCCGCCAGCAGCGTCCAGGGGAACACTCGCTTCCGGCAGCCGTGAGCCACCAGGAGGCAGAGCACGATCCAGCCGAAGCCGTGCGTCCAGCCGAGCACGGTCTCCGCGTTCGCGCCGAAGCCGCCCACCGCCACCACCACCAGCGAGGTGAAGATGAAGACCTCGATCAGCGAGTAGATGCGAACCGCCTGGAAATACGTCACGTCCCAAGGGTAAGGGGGTCACTCTTAGGGAGCTCTTGGCCGATCCTCAGGCTCCGCTCAGGGTCAGGTGCCACCTTGCCGTGCATGCCCAACTCCCGCACCCAGCGAGTGGCCTCCCTCCGCCGGACCGTGGCCGTGTCCACGCTCGTCGTGTTCATGGCGGTGTGGGGCGCCGTGGTGAAGCTCGGGCCCGGGGGCGCCTCCACGTCCAGCGCGAGCACCGCCGTGTCCGCGGCGGCCAGCTCGACCACGAGCGGCGATACATCCTCCGGCGACACGGCGAGCCAGGCCTCCACGCCGCTCACCACGAGCCAGTCGTGATCGAGCGCCGGCGAGAGCTCGGGTGCTTCGGCGGCCGGGCCGCGGTGGCGGCGTCGGGTCCCGACGCGGCGCGCGAGGAGCTCGACTCCGTGCTGGCGCCGGCGGCGGCCCGTCTGCTCTGGATCCACTCGCGCCTCACGCGCTTCTCCCCGTCCTCCGAGCTGAGCCTGCTGAACGCGGACCCAAGGACCGAGGTTCCGGTCTCACGTCTCCTTCTCGAGCTGGCCGAGGCCGTGAGCTGGGCGGGAGAGCTGAGCGGGGGCCTGGTGGACGCCACCTGCCTCGACGCCCTCGAGACGGCCGGCTACCGCGCCTCCATCGAGCCGCACGCCGAGCCCCGCCCGCGTGCCGCTCCGCACGCACGTCCACGGCCGGCAGTGCCGGACCCGGCCGCCCTCTGGCGGCACGTGTCCGTGGACCCCGCCGCGGGCACGGTCCGGCGACCGGCCGGGATCCGCATCGACTCCGGCGGCATCGGCAAGGGCCTGGCCGCCGATCTGATCGCCGGCTCCCTGGCCGACCTCGACTCCTACTCCGTGGACTGCGCGGGGGATCTCCGCATCGGCGGGGCGTCCGGGCTCGAGCGCCTCGTGTTCGTCCGCGATCCCTGGGACGGCGGGTCGGTGGCCGAGCTGCACGTGACCGACGGCGCCGTGGCCACCAGCGGCATCACCGCACGCGCCTGGCGCGACGCCGCGGGGCGCCCGGGCCACCACCTGATCGACCCCGGCCGCGGCACCTCCGCGTGGACCGGCGTGGCCCAGGCCACCGCCCTCGCCCCCACGGCGCTCGAGGCCGAGGTGCTGGCCAAGACGGCACTGCTGGCCGGGCCCGCCGCCGGACCCTCGCGGCTGATCCACGGCGGCGTGCTGGTGCTGGACGGCGGCGAACTGATCGAGGTGGCCGCGCCGCGTGTGGAGGCGGCTGCCGCATGATCGCCGCGGTGGCGCCGATCTGGGTCACGGCCCGCGCCGCGGGGATCGCGGCGCTCCTGTTCGCGAGCCTGTCGGTGGCCCTCGGCGTGCTGATGTCCAACCGTTCCGTTCGCGCGCGCCTGGGCGGCCTCGAGCTGCGGGCGGTGCACGAGGCGCTGGCGCTGGGAACGCTCGCCCTCGTGGCCGTACACGGCATCGCCCTGGCCTTCGACCCGGTGCTGAAGGCGGGGGTGGCCGGAGTAGTGATCCCCTTCGCCGGGCCCTACCGGCCGCTGGCCACTGTGGCGGGACAGCTGGCGGCCCTCGGGCTGGCCGCCCTCGGCCTCACCTACTACGTGCGCGGGCGGATCGGCCCCGCGCGCTGGCGAAAGGCCCACCGCGTGGTCCCGGCCTTCTGGGCGCTGGCCGTGGTGCACGGGCTGACGGTGGGTACCGATGCCACCTCCGTGTGGTTCCTGGCGGCGCTGGCGCCGCCGGTGATGGCTGCCGCGGTGTTGGTGAGCGACCGGGTGGTGACGCGGCTCGGCGGCGCTCAGGCGGACGCCGCGCCGGCCTCGTCGGCCATGCGCCGCCGGGCCACCACCAGGCCGACCACGCCCAGGACCACGAGAACCCCCACCGCGACCTTGACCTCGGGGGCCGAGAGGTTGGACAGGCTGCCCCCGAGCGCCACGTAGGCGAAGACCTTCGGCGCGGCGCCCACCACGGTGCCCACGGCCATGTCGCGGAAGCCGAGCCCGGTGAGACCTGCGGCGTGGTTCACCACCCCGTAGGGCAGGAACGGCACTATCCGCGATTCCATGACGGCCACCACGCCGTTGTGCTGGAGGAACCCCTCCAGGCTCTGGATGCGCTTTGGCAGCAGCCTGCCCGCATGCTCCTTCACGAGCGTGCGGGCGAGGAGCATCTGGACCAGCGCGGCCGCGGTGACGCCGGCGAGGGCGAGGGGCCACCCCAGCACGGTTCCGAAGAGCAGCCCTGCCGCCCCGGCGAGGATGGCCCACGTGACGATGAAGTTCGCGAGGACGAAGAGCGGGACGTAGGCCACGGCCGCGAAGGGCCCGAGGTCGTCGCCGAAGGTCCGGGCGTCATCCGCGGAGGGCAGGGAGCCGGTGAGCGCCACCGTCGCGAAGATGACGGCCAGAAGGGTCAGGTACGCGCCGAGGCGAAGCAGCGCCTTACGCCGTCCGGGCGCGGGCGGGTCCATGGGCGGAGAGTAGTGGCCGGGGTGGGCCCCTCGCCGGCGCGGGCGGCGGTTTCCGGAGTACCCTCGCGCCCGTGACCGCGGCCGTGCTCAAGCGTCACTGCCTGGCCATGACCGGGGCGGTGGAGGAGTTCCCGTTCGGGCCGGAGACGTCCGTGTTCAAGGCGGGCGGGAAGGTGTTCGCCATCACCCGCCTCACGAGCACGCCGCTGACGGTGAGCTTGAAGTGCGAGCCTCCGCTAGCCGAGCAGCTACGTGGCACCTACGCCGAGGTCCAGCCCGGGTACCACCTCAACAAGCGCCACTGGAACACGGTCGCCGTGGACGGGGCGCTCCCGGCCGGGATGGTGCGCGACATGATCGAGGACTCCTACGACCTGGTGGTCGCAGGCCTCCCCCGGCGGGTGCGCGAGGCGCTGGGGTGGGCTCCCGGGGCCTAGAGGCCCGGGGGGTGGCGAACCACGTAGCCGCTGCCCGAGCGGCTGGTGCCCGTCCAGCGCGATCCGGTCTCGGAGCGGGCGCTGGTGTCGTAGCGCCGACCGTCGATGACCATGTACATGTGGCCGGGGTTCGCGTAGATCGTGATGTGCTGACCGGGGCCGGGGACGCCGTAGCTCATGAAGGCGCCCGAGGTGAGCGGCGACGAGAGGAGCCCTCCGCCGTGCAGCGCGTAGGACACCGAGCCGGAGCAGTCGTAGCCGGCGGACTCGAACGAGCCGTGGCCGCCGCCGTACACGTAGGGACGGCCGGCGATCATGTTGGCCGCGGCCACCACGCGGGCCACGACCGAGGAGCCGCCGGTACTGCCGCCGCGTCCTCCTGAGGAGCCGCCGCCGTGGTGGGGCGACGCCTTGCGCTTCAGCACGGGCCCGCCTCCCAGGCCGAGCCTGGCGCGCGTCTGCGGCCCGGCCACGCCGTCGGTCGCGAGGCCGTGGCTGCGCTGCCAGCGCTCGAGCGCCTGCTGGGTCGCGGGGCCGAAGGTGCCGTCCACGGGTACGCCGAGCGCCTGCTGCAGCGCCTGCACGCCGCCGCCCGCCCGGGCCGCGGTGAGCTTCGGGGCGGGGGCGGAGTGGGTCCTTGCCTTCGCCTTCGCGTGAGCGGCCCGGTGCACGACCGGCGCCTTGAGAACGGGACCGGCGCCGAGGTCGAGGGCCGCGCGCGTCTGAGGTCCGGCCACGCCGTCGGCGGTCAGGCCGTGGGTCTGCTGCCATTGCTTGAGTGCTCGCCTGGTGCCGGGGCCGAAGTCGCCGTCCACGCCGACCTTCAGCGCGCGCTGGAGCTCGGGCACCCCTCCGGGCGGGCGCGGGGTGGTGACGGCCGCGGCGTTGCGCACCACGGCGCCGCCGGACGCGGTCTTGGCCGGCGTCGCGGCGTGGCGTGCAGGAGCGGCATCGGTGGGGGCCTTCGCCCGCGCCACCGCCTGCGCCTTGCGTGCGCCGCTGTCGGCGGCGTGGGCCTTGCCGTGGCCGCCGAGCGTGGAGGCGATGGCCGTGGCCGAGCCGCCGGTTACCAGCAGCAGCGCGGCGATCGACGCGCTGCGGGCGGGGGTCTCGAAGGTGTGGTCCTCGGCCTCGTGGCGGCGCATCGAGCGCGCCCTCGAGATCTCCCACAAATCCGGGTCGGAGATGTCGCGTGACCGTTCCCGCTCGGGCCGGGCGAAGCGCTTTGCCGTGGCGGGGGCCACCCTGCCGCTCTGGGCGCGGCGGGCCATGGAGCGCTCAAGCGAGTGCTCCCATACATCGGGGCGTGAAAGATCCCTGTGCAAGTCGTGTGCCTCTCGGTCTGTTTCTCCGCGCCTACGAGGTGAGCTGACGGGCTCGCGCAATGCGCTACCCACTGGCCTCTGGGCCAACGAGATTCGCCCCCGCGGCCACTCGGCCGCCTTGGTTCCCCCGGTCCCCGGACCCTGGGGCCCGCGAATTCGGCGATGAAGGGCGTCGTTCTACCAGGCTTTTTCCCTGCTAGTTGCAATATTCGTTGCAGATGGTCCGTAAATGGACCCTTCGGAAGGACATCGAGCGCCCGTTCCGAAGCGGATGCTCCCCGCTCTCCGCCCCTGAAAAACGCCGCAGTAGACGGCGGGCAGGCCGATCGCGCCGGGTGTCACACTGATGCCGGTGTCCGAGCTGGCCGTGGACTCGACCTTCGCCGGCTGCCGCATCGAAGGCCTGGCCGGGCGCGGCGGCATGGGCGTCGTATACAGAGCGACGCAGCTTCCCCTGGGAAGGACCGTCGCGCTCAAGGTCGTGGCCCCCGAGCGTGCCGCCGACGCGATCTTTCATGCGCGCTTCGAGCGCGAGACTCGCCTGGCTGCCGCGATGGACCACCCGAACGTGATCCCGATGTACGAGGCCGGCGAGCAGGATGGGCGGCTCTACCTCGTGATGCGCTGGGTGCAGGGGGGCGACCTCCAGCAGCTGATCAACGAGTCCGGCCCGCTCGATCCCGGCCGCGCGGCCGACATAGTCGCTCAGATCGGGTCCGCGCTCGACGCGGCGCACGCCGCCGGGCTGGTGCACCGCGACGTGAAGCCCGCGAACGTCCTCATCGCCGGCGAGGAGGGGTCGGGGCACGTCTACCTGAGCGACTTCGGGCTCACGCTCGACGTGTCGTCGGGGTCCCGGCTGACGCAGACCGGCGACATGCTCGGGACGGTGGACTTCATGGCCCCCGAGCAGCTCGAGGGCGGTCCGGTGAGCGCCCGCACGGATGTGTACGCGCTCGGCTGCGTCCTGCACACGGCGCTCACGGGCGATCCGCCGTTCCGTCGTGGCGCCTTCGCCGCGACGATCCTCGCCCACCTGGGCGACCCCCCGCCGGCGGCCTCCGCCACGCCGGGCGTGCCGGCGGCCTTTGACGGCGTGGTGGCCCGCGCCCTGGCCAAACGACCCGCCGACCGCTACTCGTCGGCGGGCGAGCTGGTGGAGGCGGCGCTCGCGGCCGCCGGCACACCGCCGCGCGCCCGGACGCACCCGCGGGCGCGCCCCCCGGAGGCCGAGAACGGGGCCGGGGGCGCCGGCACCGCGGTTCTGCCGGCCACGACGGTGCCGCTGCCGGAGCGCGGCCGCGAGCCCCATCACGTGACCGCGCCCGAGTCGCCCACGGCCCGGATCAGCCAGGCACGCGGACGTCGCACGCCGAGGGCCGTGATGGCCGCGGGGGCGGCCGCGGTGCTCGCCATCGCCCTGGCCGTGCTCCTGGCGGCGGGTCTCTTCGGCGGCGACGAGGACTCCGGTCCGCTCACCACGGGTGAGGTGCGGGTCGCGGCGAACTCTTTCGCCGCCGCGTACGCACACGAGGACGACGCCGCGATGGCAGACGCCCTCACCCGCGACGTGGCGCGGGTGACGCCCGCGGACCGGGAGCGCGGGCGCGCGGCGGTGCGACGCGAGTACCGGAGCCAGTTCGCCGCGAACGCGACGGAGGGCTACCGGCTCACCGCACTCGAGGTGCGTGCGGGCGCGGCGGGCCGGGCGAGCGGCCGTTACGTCGCCTCACGCTCGGGTGCGGAGCCGATCACCGGGCGAATAGTCCTAGGGGTGCGGCGCGAGAACGGGCGGCCGAGGGTCGCCCTGATCGCGGTCACGCCGGACCGCTGAGCGGGGACCGCGCTCAGCAGGTCTTGGAGACGACGACCTGGACGGTCGTGCCCCGGGGCAGACCCGAGCCGGGCGGCGGCCGCGTCTCGCAGACCGCCGAGTCGCCGGGCAGCAGCCTGTCCAGCAGGCCGCCCCCCTCCTTCACATCCGCTCGAAGACCGAGGGCCTCGAGCCGGTCCGCCGCGTCGCTCCCTGAGGCGCCGGCCAGGTCAGGCACCCGCACCAGGGGCTCGCGCGCCACGCGCAGGGCCGTCCAGGCGGTGCGGGCGTCTCCCGCGGATGCTCCCACGTCGATCACATTGGCACCCTCGCGGAGGGGCACGCGCGCCCGGAACACGCCACCGTCGACCGTAGCCGGGCGACCGCCGACGAGGACCCGGGCGCCGGCGGGCTCGACACGACCCCGGACGTCCACCGCATCGTCGTGCACCACAGCCAGGTCGATCGGAGCGACCAGCGAGATGCTCACCGGCCTGGGAGAGTCCCCTCCCCCACACCCGACGCTCGCCGAAACGGCCACGAGCAGCGCCAGTACGGCCGCACACCTCACGGCTCTCGCGTTCGCCGGCACGCCGGGTCAGGCTAGCGGCCGGGCCGCGCTCAGCAACGGGGCCGCGGCCGGGTGTTCCCCAGCGGCACGCACAGGGTCGCGCGCCTCGGCGGGCTCGCCGCGCGCAGCCGCCAGCGGACGAGCTTGCCGTCGTGCGCATGCGCGGTCACCAGAACCTCGAGCGTCTGCCCGGTGCGCAGGCGCTCCGCGGCGCCGCCGAGCGCCGGGAGAAGGTCACGGTTGCCGCGTCCCGGCTTTCTCACGGTCCGGAGACGGAACGGACACCGCGGGCCGGCGCAGCGGATGCGGACGATCGCGCCCGCCGGGAGCTTCTTCGCACGAAGCGCGAGGAGCCGCACACCGGACCAATGCGCGGACACCGCGGCGGGCATCGGCCGGCCGAGCTCGTGAAGGCCCCAGGGCGGGTTGGCGTTCACCACCCGTCCCGGACGGCAGGTGGCCACGAAGCTCGCGAAGCGCGTGGAGGGATGGCGCGCCCGGATCCGGTAGACGCCCGCCGGCACGCGCGTCCACACCACGCCGCCGTCGATCGAGGACAGCGGCTGCGCCGGATCGGGGATCACGTCCTCGTTGAAGTAGATCGCCTTCGGGAGCGCGGGCTTGCCGAACGCCGTGGCGCCGCCGATTCCGTGCGCCCCGTACGCGGTGAACCTCCGGTAGCTCAGGTCGCGGACGTTCCTCGTGCTGAACGTCGAGACGATCGCGCAGTCGCGAAGCTCGCCGTTCGGCTCGAGCGGCACGCTGAGCAGCGCCGCGAGCGCGCGGTAGATCGAATCCGTCGGGGTCTGGAAGTTCACCCGCCCGAGGTCCTCGCCATCGGTCCGAAACGTCTGGAGGTAGATCGTGTGGTGGCCCGGCGCGACGATGTAGGGCGTCACGGTCGCGTGGTCGGGAACGGCGAGGTCGTAGGTGCCGTCGCGCCCGACCTTCGCGTGGAGGCGCGGTAGCTCCGCGACCCGGATCGTGGCTCCGGCGAGCAGGAGGTCCGTGTTGTTGAACTCGTAGGCCGTGCCGCAAATGTGCACGCTCTTCGCGCCTGCATCCGCTCCGGAGGCGAGCACGAGGGACAGGGCCAGGAGCGCTCCGCCGATCAGTCGTCCGGGCTGCACGCAGGCAACCTACCCGTCGGCCCGGGGATCAGAGGCAGCGATAGAGCGCATGCCGGAGCGCTTTCTCGCGCGGGTCGTCGTTGAGGTGGAGGCCGAGCCGGTTCATCACGTACGCGAAGGACACGTCGCGGTCGCGGTCGGCGAATGCGAACGAGCCCCCGGCGCCCGGATGACCGAACGCGCGCTGGCTCGAGCCGAAGCGGAAGGGAAGGAGCGGCCGCACGAATCCGAGCGAGAAGGCGGTGTCCACCTTCAGCACGGCGTCGCGCCGGCCCCCCGACGGAGGCGAGGGGAAGCGCACGAGCTCCTCGAGGGTTGCGGGCGCCAGCCCCAGCTCGTTCCGGGGTCCCGCGAAGGCGGCGTAGGCGCGCGCGAGGTGCCGCGCGCCGCCCACGGCTCCGCCCGCCGGGAACTCGAGCCGCCGGTACTCGCTCACGTCGAGGTCCGCCGGCGTGCGCAGGCGCGGGTTGGCGAAGGTCCGGAAGCTGAGCGAGCGCGGGTTGAGCATCGCCACGGCCATGCCCCGCGGCAGGTGGCGGAGCTGGGGGAGCATCTTCAGCGGCGGCACGCGCTCGATGGCGGCGAGGCGCTCGGCACCCACCACCTCCGGCAGGCCGAAGTGCACGTCGAGCCCCAGCGGCGCCGCGATCTCCTCGGCGAAGAAGCGCCCCAGCGTGCGGCCCTCGGGATCGAGGCGGCGGATCAGCTCGCCCTCGTACCAGCCGAGGCTGATGCCGTGGTAGCCGTGGCGCGTGCCCGGCGGCCACAGCGGACGCTGGCGCGCGATGATCGCCGCCAGGCGGTCGAAGTCCGCGAGCACGACCGGGTCGAGCGGCTCGTCGATCACCGGCAGGCCCGCCTGATGGGCGAGCAGCTGGCGGATCGTCACGTCCCCTTTCCCCGCCTGGCCGAACTCCGGCCAGTAGGTGGTGACGCGCTCGTCGTAGTCGAGCCACCCGCGCGAGTGGGCGAGCGCGAGCGTCATGGCCGACAGCCCCTTGGAGGTGGAGTAGACGAGCACGAGCGTGTCCTCCTCCCAGGGAGAGCCGTCGCGCGCGTCGCGCACCCCGCCCCAGAGGTCCACGACCTTCTCGCCCCGGACGTAGGCGGCACAGGCGGCGCCCAGCTCGCGCCGCTCGGCGAAATTGCGCTCGAACTCACTGCGCACGGCCTCGAAGCCGGGAGCCACAGATCCGCCGATCACGCGGCGACCGTATCGACTCGGATGCGACGCGGGACGCGGCTCGGGAGATAGGCTCGCGCCGCCATGCGGCTCCGGAGGCTCCTGGTGATCGTCTTCCTCGCGGGCGTCGCGGCCGTGATGGCCCCGGCCGCCGCGAGTGCCGGCCCGTGGCCGTCCGGCAGTTCGGAGGTGACCGGCCCTCTCCATCCCGACGGGCGCTGGTTCCGGGACGCCCACGGCCGCACGGTGATCCTCCACGGCCTGTTCGCGGTGTGGAAGGGCACTCCCTACTACCCGCCCGACGACGCCACGATCCCGAACGGATTCACCGACGCCGACGCCGACCGCTATGCCGCGCTGGGCTTCGACGCGGTGCGCCTGGCCTGGTTCTGGCGCGGGCTCGAACCGGCCAAGGACTCATTCGATCCGGCGTACCTTGCGGGCATCGCCGCGGTGGAGCACAAG
The DNA here is from genome assembly GCA_038323835.1 of Solirubrobacterales bacterium. Taxonomy (GTDB): domain Bacteria; phylum Actinomycetota; class Thermoleophilia; order Solirubrobacterales; family Thermoleophilaceae; genus JACVRW01. The sequence goes on along the minus strand of JBBQHI010000011.1, from coordinate 24,685 downwards.
CTCTCGCAGCGAGGCGTGTTCGTGGTGCTCGACAGTCACCAGGACGGATTCGGCGACCGCTACAACGGCCTCGGGTTTCCCGACTACGTGGCCTTCGACGACGGACTGCCCTTCGACTCGAGCCTCCGGTTCCCGCTCAACTACATCTCAGCGGCCACCTCGCGGGCGTTCGACAACTTCTACGCCGGCAAGGGCGACTCCTGGCGCTACTTCGGGCGCGCCTGGCAGGTCATGGCCATGCGCTTCGCGCGCGATCCGATGCTCGTAGGGTACGACCTCATGAACGAGCCGTGGCCCGGCACCGGCTTCGGTGCCTGCGGGCCCCCGGCGGGATGTCCGGAGCGCGATCGCACCAGCTTCCAGCCGCTGTTCGACTCGCTCGCCAAGTCGATCCGGAAGGTCGACCGCCGCCGCCCGGTGTTCTACGAGCCCACGATCTTCTTCAACCAGGGCGCGGTGAACGGCTACGTGGCGCCGCCGCGAGCCGCGCGCCCGGTGGGCCTGTCGTTCCACAACCAATGCCCCACCCGCGCCGCATACCAGGTGACCCACGACCCCACCCTGGTGGAGAAGGCGCGCACGATCTGCCCGCCCATCGAGACGAGCGTGATGCAGCACGCCGAGGAGACCGCGGCCAGGCTCGGCGGCCCACCGCTGATGACCGAGGTGGCGGCCACCACCAACGACGACTACGACGGGCTCAACTGCCTGCTCGAGCGCTCCGAGCGATTCATGACCGGCTACACCTACGGGCTGAGCTGGCGCAGCGGCGAGCTGCGCAACCTCGCCCCGGCCAAGGCGCAGGTGATCTCGCGTGTCTACCCCCGCGCCATCGCCGGCACCCCGTTGTCGTACGGGTTCAACGTGCGTAAGGGCGGCTTCCACCTGCTCTACGCGACCCGCCCTCAGAGCCACGGCGACACGGTGATCACGGTGCCGAGCGCCGTGCACTACCCCAACGGCTACCGGGTGAGCGTGGCCGGCGCACGGGTGGTGTCCAAGGACGGCGACAGCGTGCGCCTGCGGAACCGTCCGCGCGCACGCTACGTGGCCGTGGCGGTCACGCCGCCGCCGGGCGACACGACGCCGCGTCCCGCCCTGCTGCCCTGCAGCTAGGAGAGGGCGGTGCCGGCCGGGGCCCGCCGCGTGCCGGCAGCTCCGGCGGGCGTGTCACTCCGGGGGAGGGTGAAGCTCACGTTGGCCCCGACGCCGGGCCGCGAGTCGATCGCGATCTCGCCGCCGTGGCGCTGCGCGATCTCCCGGCAGATGCCCAGGCCGAGGCCCGACCCTGAGCGCGTGTCCTCCGCGGAGAAGCCGCTGCCGGTGTCGTCGACCCGGAAGCGCCAGCGCTCACCGGCGGGCGAGGCCGTGACTGAGATCGTCCGCTCGGGGCGCCCCTCCACGTAACGCAGTGAGTTGGCCACCAGGTTCTGGAGCAGGCGCACGAGCTCGGGACGATTCCCCGACACGGCGGGCATCGGACCCACGTCCACGCGCGCGCCGGCGGTCTCGATGCTCGCGGCGAGGCCCTGGAGCGCGTCGGTGGCGACCAGTCCCATGTCGACGTGTGCGACGCGATGGTCGCTGCGATCGGCGCGGGCCAGCGCCGCGTCGATGGTGAGGCGCATCCGCTCGACGCCGGCCTCCAGGCGCTCCAGCAGTCGGCGGCCCCCGGGACTCAGGTCGTGGGAGTGGGCGGAGGCCAGCACGTCGGCGAAGAGCGCGATCGTGGACAGCGGCTCCTTCAGGTCGTGAGCCGTGAGGTGCGCGAACTCGACGAGCTCGGCGTTCCGGCGCTCGAGGTCGGCCAGGCGGCGCTCCAGATCCTCGCCGGCGGCCGGGGGTTGGACTGCCCGGGGCATGTTCATACCTCGGAACCGGGCAGTCCGAGCGCCCATTTGGGGACACGGCCGTGGACGAATATACGAGGCCGGGCGTTCGCGCGTTGCACGATCGTGCAGGCCCGCCGATCCCCTGGGTATGCCCCAACTGGAGAGAGCTGTCCGCGTCCTGCTGGCCGACGACTTCGCCCTCATGCGCGCGGGGGTGACTGCCGCGCTCCAGGAGGACGACCGGATCACCGTGGTCGGTGAGGCCGAGGACGTGGAGCAGGCCGTGGACGGCGCCCGCGAGCTCCAGCCCGACGTGGTGGTGCTCGACATGCGGATGCCGGGCGGCGGAGGCCTGGCCGCGATGCGCCGCCTGCGCGACGCGGCGCCGCTGGTGCGTGTGCTCGTTCTCACGGCCAGCGACAAGCCGGCCAGCCTGATCGAGGCCGTGGAGGCCGGCGCCGCGGGCTACCTGACGAAGCGCGCCCAGGGCGCCGAGCTGCGAGCCGCCGTGGTGGCGGTCTCCCAGGGCGAGTCCGTGGTGGAGCCCGGCCTCGCCGGACATCTGATGCGCGAGCTGGCAGCGGACTCCGACGTGCCGAGTGCGCGCGTGAGCCTCACCGTTCGCGAGCGCGAGATCCTTAGGCTCGTGTGTGACGGGTTCACCGACGGCGAGATCGGCCGCCGGCTCTTCGTCTCCATGCGAACGGTGCAGAACGACCTGCGCCGGATCCGCGACAAGACCGGCCTCGAGCGGCGATCGGAGCTTGTGCGGTGGGCAGCCATACGCTCGCTCGCATAGCGGAAGGGCCCGGCTCGGCCGGGTGCGCACCGACTGCTCTCTCCGCACCGGGAGCGGCGTCGTGAAGGTCCGCGTACTCGTGGCTGACGATTTCCCGCTCTTCCTCGACGGCGTGTGCACCGCCCTCGAGGCCGACCAGGCGTTCGACGTGGTGGCCCGCGCGGCCAGCGGCGCCGAGGCCGCGGAGCGCGCCGCCGAGACCGCGCCCGACGTGGTGCTGCTCGACATGATGATGCCCGGCTGCACCGGCGGAGCGGCCATCGGCCTGGTGCGCGAGAGCGCCCCGGACACGCCGGTGCTGGCCATCTCGGCCAGCGAGCGGATCGACATGATGCAGGAGGCCTTCAGGGCGGGCGCCGCAGGCTACGTGACGAAGTTTGCCCGCCCGCGCGAGCTGCGCGAGGCCCTGATCGAGGTGCACGGCGGCGGGCAGGTTGTGTCGCCGGCGCTCGCCCGGCACGTGCTGCGGCCCGACGCCGGCCGGGTCCGGAGGGGTCCGTCGCAGGCTCCGGCGGCACTGCTGAGCCCGCGCGAGAACGCCGTGCTCCGGCTGGTGGGCGAGGGACGGTCCGACGCCCAGATGGCGACCGAGCTGAACGTCCGCGTGCGGACGGTGCAGAGCCACCTGGCGCGGGTGCGGGCGAAGACCGGCGTACGCCGCCGGTCCGAGCTCGTGACCTGGGCAATGCGCCACGGCATCTTCTAGCTCTGCGCAGTTGTGCATTGCCCGCTGCGCGGGCGCGCAGTCACGAGCGCACAAACGACTCTGGGGCGGTTCAGCATTCCGGATGACCTTCGGAGAGAGGGCTTCGCGGCCCAGCCAACATGCTCCCTCTCCTCCTCTCCACCGATTTCCTCCGTGCCCCCGGCGCCGCGGCCATCAGGGTCGCGGCGCCCCCGGGCGCATCGAGGAACGGCTCGGTGCGCACCCGGCCGAGCCGGGTGCTTCCGCTAACAGGGCTCGGTGCGCACCCGGCCGAGCCGGGTGCTTCCGCTAACAGGGCCATGCGGCTCGCGCTTGTAATCCTCGTCTTCCTTGCCGCGGCCACCGCGGTGACAGTGTCCGCCGTGTCCAAGGCCGTGTCGGCCGGGAGCGATGCCATCAGCGCCGGGGGTCCCGGCGCGTCGTCGCCCATGAAGGCCTTGGACCCGGAGCCCGCTCCCCCGGTTCGCGGGCCCAGGGCGCTACTGGCACGGGTGATGCCGCTCGTGCACCTCGACCCGCGCAGCGTTGGCGCCACCGTGCGTCTGGCGCCTCCGCGCAAGGGCGTGCGGGCCGAGTTCGATCCGCACAGCCGAGTGGTCATCCTCTATGCAGACCCCCGCGACCCGCCGCACCTCCTCGCGCACGACATCGCACACGAGCTGGGGCACGCCTTCGACACGGCGAGCATGACCAGGGCTCAGCACAGCGAGTACCTGCGCCGCCGCGGGCACCCCGGCACCCGCTGGTGGGCCGACCCCGGCACCGCCGACTACGCAGTGGGCGCCGGCGACTTCGCTGAGGTCTTCTCCTCCTGCTTCTCGGCCAGCCCCGAGTTCCGCGGCCGCCTCGGCCCGCGTCCGCCGTACCCGTGCGCGCTGCTCCCCGCGGCAGCCCGCCGGCTGGACCAAGCCAACTGAGAGCCCTGCTGCGGTGCTGCGCTAGACGCCGGCTGCGGACTTCGCGCGCCGGGCCGACTTGATCCGCGATGTCTTGTCCAGCTCGACCTTGCGCAGGCGCACCGTCGCCGGGGTGACCTCCACGCACTCGTCCTCGCGCAGGAACTCCAGCGCCTGGTCGAGTGAGAGGCGGCGAGCGGGCACCAGCCGCACCAGCAGGTCCGCGTTGGCGGAGCGCATGTTGGTGAGGTGCTTCTCCTTCACGGCGTTCACGTCGAGGTCCTCGGCGCGGGCGTTCTCGCCCACGATCATGCCCTCGTAGACCTCCTCGCCGGGGGACACGAAGAGCGTGCCCCGCTCCTGGAGCCCGAAGAGGGCAAAGCTCGCGGTGAGCCCGCGGCGGTCGGCCACCAGCGCGCCGGTGGGCCGCGTGCGCAGCTCGCCCGCCCAGGGCTCCCAGCGGTCGAAGACGTGGTGCATGAGGCCCGTGCCGCGCGTCTCGGTGAGGAACTCGGTGCGGAACCCGATCAGCCCGCGCGCCGGCACCAGGTACTCCATCCGGGCCCAGCCGGTGCCGTGGTTCACCATCTGCTCGAGCCGGCCCTTGCGCAGCGCGAGCAGCTGGGTCACTACGCCGATGTAGTCCTCCGGCACGTCGATGGCCAGTAGCTCCACGGGCTCGTGCACGCGCCCGTCCACCTCGCGCGTGAGCACGCGCGGCTGCCCGACAGTGAGCTCGAAGCCCTCGCGGCGCATCAGCTCCACGAGCACGGCCAGCTGCAGCTCACCGCGCCCCTGCACCTCCCAGGTGTCGGGTCGCTCGGTGGGCTCAACCCGAATCGAGACGTTCCCCACCAGCTCCTGCTCGAGCCGGGTCTGGACCTGGCGCGCCGTGAGGGCGGTGCCCTCCCGCCCGGCCAGCGGCGAGGTGTTGATGCCCACCACCATCGAGATCGACGGCTCGTCCACCACCAGCACCGGGAGCGGGCGCGGGTCGTCGGGGTCGGCGAGCGTCTCGCCGATGGTCACGTCGGAGAGCCCGGCCACGGCGATCAGCTCGCCTGGGCCGGCCTCGTCGACCTTCACCCGCTCCAGCGCCTCGGTGACCTGGAGCTCGCCCAGGGTGGCGCGTTCCACCGTGCCGTTGGCGCGCGCCCAGGCGATCGGCTGCCCGGCGCGGATCGTGCCATTGCGCACGCGGCAGAGGGCCAGCCGGCCGAGGTAGGGAGAGGCGTCGAGGTTGTTCACCTGGATCTGAAGCGGGTGGTCAGGGTCGTACTCGGGCGCCGGGATGTGGCTGATCAGGAGATCCATCAGCGGGTTCAGGTCCGTGCCCTCGGCGCCCTGCTCGAGCGCCGCCTGGCCGGCGCGGGCGTTCGTGTAGACGATCGGGAACTCGATCTGGTCCTCCTGGGCGTCCAGGTCGAGGAAGAGCTCGTAGACCTCGTCCACCACCTCGGAGATGCGAGCGTCGGGGCGGTCCACCTTGTTCACCACGAGGATCACCGGCAACCGCGCCTCCAGCGCCTTGCGCAGCACGAAACGGGTCTGCGGAAGGGGGCCCTCGGAGGCGTCCACCAGGAGCAGCACACCGTCCACCATGGCCAGTGCCCGCTCCACCTCGCCGCCGAAGTCCGCGTGTCCCGGGGTGTCCACGATGTTCAGCTTCACCCCCTCGTAGCGGACGGAGGTGTTCTTGGCGAGGATCGTGATGCCCTTCTCGCGCTCGAGGTCCATCGAGTCCATCACGCGCTCGGCCACGTCCTGGTTGGCCCGGAAGGCACCGGACTGCCAGAGCATGGCGTCGACCAGGGTGGTCTTGCCGTGATCGACGTGCGCCACGATGGCGACGTTGCGTATGTCCTCGCGCTGGGCCAAGCCGAGCAAGGTTACGCACGAGAGGGCTGCGCGGTCAGGGAGTGACGATCGGAAAGCGCCCCGGAGGCGCCACGAGCAGCTCCACGAGCTCGTCGAGCACGGCGGCGTCGCCGTCCACCTCGATCGCACCGGCCGCCACCGCGTCGGCGGGCTTCACCACCCCTCCCACCACGGCCAGGAAGGCGAGCCGGGCCGCGCTGACGGTGGCCGGCGACTGCTCCCGGAGCCCGCGCGGGTGGCTGAGAGCGCCGTGGGCGACCGTGAGCGCAAAGGACTCGTCCACGTCGGTGAAATGAACGTCGAGCTCGATCACCCTGCCGTCGGCCCGGGGGCCGTCGATTCGCACGCCCAGGACGTGCAGCACCATCTCCGCCGTGAGCGCGGAGAGAAGGTCGGGGTTCGCGGCGGCCGCGAGCGTGCTCCCGGTCTCCACCCCCCGGCGGAGCTCGAGCGCGCCGGTCAGGTAGAAGGCGCGCCAGGGCCCCGACTCGGCCTGGTAGCCGAGCTGCTCCAGCGCGTCGGCCTGGAGCTCCCGCGCCTCGCGGTTGCCCGGCTCCGCGAACACAACGTGGTTCACCACCTCGGCCACCCAGCGGTAGTCACCCTGGCCGAACGACTCCCTCGCGCGGGCGAGCACGGCGTCCGCCCCGCCCATGTACTCCACGTAGCGGCGAGCGGCCTCCACGGGCGGGTGCGGGTTGAGGTGGGCGGGATTGCCGTCGAACCAGCCCAGGTAGCGCTGGAACACGGCCTTCACGTTGTGGCTGACCGTGCCGTAGTACTCGCGGCAGGCGAACTCGTCTTGCAGCGACGCGGGCAGCTCGAGCTCCTCGGCCGCTTCCTCCATCGTGAATCCGGCGTTGGCCAGGCGCACGCTCTGGTCGTGGATGTAGCGGTAGAGGTCGCGCTGCGTCTCCATGTGCCGCAGCGCGGGCTCCTCGCCCCAGCGCGGCCAGTGGTGGCAGGCGAAGGTGAGGTCGAAGCGCCCCCGGAAGTGCCCGATGGCCTCGGTGATGTACTCGCTCCACCCGAGCCCGTCACGGACCTCCGCGCCTCTCGGCGTGTAGAGGTTGTGGAGGGTGGCGGAGCAGTTCTCCGCCAGGCAGAGCGCTCGCTGGTCCACGAACAGGAAGTTCATCTCGGCCGGGGCCTCGGTGCCCGGCGTGAGCTGGAACTCGATCGTCACACCGTCGATCTCGAGGATCGTGCCCGTCTCCGTGATCGACTCCGTGGGAGCCACCAGGCCGGGTGTGCCGGCCGGCACCGTCACGCCTATGCCGGCGTCCACGTGACCCCGCGGGCCGCGCGGCAAAAGCCCGCCGAACATGTACTCCGCGCGGCGGGCCATGGCCGGGCCGGCCACCACGTTCTCCCGTATGGCCGCGTCGAGGAAGCCCTCCGGGGCGATGATCCGCACCCCGTTCGCCAGCTCCTCGGCCGACACGAGCCCGCGGAGACCACCGAAGTGATCGATGTGGCTGTGGGTATAGATCACCGCACGTACCGGCCGTTCTCCCAGGTGCTCGGTGACCAGGGCGAGAGCCGCGCCCGCGGTCTCGGCGGCGGTGAGCGCATCGACCACGATCCAGCCGCTGGTGCCGGCCACGAACGTGATGTTCGAGACGTCCGCGCCGCGTACCTGGTAGACGCCGTCGCAGACCTCGAACAGACCGTGCTCGGCGTTGAGCCGCGCCTGGCGCCAGAGGCTGGGGTTGGCCTCGGGCGGCGGATCCTCGGCCAGGAAGGCCCCGGCGCCCGGGTCCCAGGCCGTGCCGCCATCGGCCCGGAGGACGGGCCCGGCGAGCGGCGCGATCCGGCCGCGCGTGGAGAGCTCGAAATCGCTGGGATCGTCCAGGGGCAGCGTGTCCGCCACCCGCGCGTTGGCGTCGGCGGTGATCGGTGTGGCGTCGCGCTGCTCGGTCATCTCAGGGCGAGGACGTGAACTCACGGCCGCTCTCGTCGAAGCGCGGTAGCCCGTCGTCGCGGATCGGCTCCCACGGGGCGGCGTAGGCCACGAACTGGCGCCAGCTCGGGCGCACGCCCGGATCGTCGTCGAAGGCACCCAGGCGAATGCTCATCTCGCGACCGTCGCGGGGGTTGCGGCTGAACAGGCTCGACCCGCACTCGCCGCAGAAGAGCTTCTCGAAGCCCCGCTCGGGCGCGAACGCCCGCACCAGGCGCTCGCCCTCGGTGACCCGCAGGCGATCCCCGTGCACCCGCACCTGCACCGAGGCCGCGGTACCGGTCCGCCGCCTGCAGCGCGTGCAGTGGCAGTAGAGGGCGAGCCCGAGCGGCAGCGTCATCTCGAATCGCACCGCCCCGCACGTGCAGCCACCGGTGAGGATCGTGTCGCTCACGACGAGGATCGTAAGCGCTCAACGGCGACGGGTGAGGCCGGCCCCTGCGAGGCACAGCGCACCGCCCGCGAACGCCAGGGCGGGCGGCGTCTCGTCCAGGAAGGCCCAGCCCATGAGGATCGTGAGCGGCGGCACCAGATAGGTGAGTGCCCCCATCCGGCCGGCGGTGCTGCGCCTGAGGGCGTAGGCCCAGGTGGTGAAGGCCACCGCCGTGGGGAGTGCCCCGAGGTAGACGATCCACACCAGCACGGATCCATCCGCGGCGCCGGCCTGGTGCACGAGGGTGGGGCCGAAGGGAAGGCAGGCCACCGCCCCGACCGTGCACGCGATCCAGGTGACGGCGAGGGCGGAGCCGCGCTCGAGCAGGGGCTTCTGGGCCACCACCGCGACCGAGTACGCCACTGCGGCCACCAGGCAGAGCGCCGTGCCCCAGCTGGCGGTGACCCCGGCGCCGGAGGTGGCCAGGGCGATGATCACCACACCAGCGAACGCCACGGCGCAGCCGGTGAGGAGGGAGCGCGGGAACCCCTCCTTCAGCACCACCCCGGCCAGCACGGCGATGATGATCGGCCCGGTGTTCACGAGCATGGCCGCGGTGCCCGCGTCCACTCGGCGCTCGGCCTCGCTCAGGGCGACGTTGTAGATCCCGAACCAAAGGACCCCGAGGAGCAGGAGCGCCGGGAGGTCGGCCCGCGGCGGGAGGGGCTCCCGCCGCACCAGTACCACCACTCCGAGCGCGACGCTCCCCACCGTCAGGCGCCCGAGCGACAGCGCCCCGCCGGTGAGCTGATGCCCCGCGTCGCGGACGCCGATGAACGCCGTGGACCAGAGCACGACGGTGGTGAGCCCGGCGGCGAGTGCGAGCGCCTGCTGGCGGCGCTCGGGGGCGGCGGCGGGGGCGAGGGCCGGCGCGCTCACGTAAGGAGAACGATCGTGCGGCGCCGGGTGTGAGATCCCGGGTCGCGCGGCGAGCTCGTCACCGCGCGCCCGGGAGCTGAACTACGGCCGCGGCACCCTCATCGCCGTGATCCGCCGGGCCTGAGCCCGCACGGCGGCGCCGCCGCGCAGCGCCTTCGCCGCCTCGGCCACCGCGGGAGCCTCGAACTGGGTCTCCTGGCGGCACACGGTGCCCTTGCCCGGCAGCTTGAGGGTGTTCACGTAGCTCTCGGTGGCGGTGTCGATGCAGCTCGACTCGCCCGGGTAGGCCGTGTGGCCGTCGCCGCGCATCGTGATCAAGCGGGCGTTGCCGAGATCGCGAACGAGCCGCAGGGCCCCGCGGTACGGGGTGGCCGGGTCGTAGGTGTTGGCGATCACCAGCGGAGTGGGCCGCGAGCCGCGTACCTGGAAGGGCCCGGCGTATGCGTCCCGGTCGTGGGCCGGCCAGAGCCCGTAGTTGAGCTCCACGTAGCCGTTGTTCCACCACGAGTTGTCGAACAGATCCCACGAGTCCTCGCCGCGGTCGAGATAGAAGCCCACGTCACGCGGGTAGCGCTGCTCCGTCGCGCCGATGGTGAAGTAGGTGTCGTAGCCCGGGCCGTAGGTGCCGTCGTCGTTGCGCTCGTAGTCCGCGTCGGACAGCTCACGGACGAGCGAGGCGTCACCCGCCTGGGCCATCGCCAGCGCCTGGCCGAGCTCGCCCCACGCCTCCTTCGCGTACACCTCGCCGGTGGCGACCCACCGGAGGTCGTCTCCGTCCACCGGCCGCGGGTCGACCGCGTAGCCGGCTGCCGGAATCGGGTGGGCGTTGGCCTTGTCCACCAGCTCGTCCCACGCGAGCGACGGGTCGTCGCCGCCAAATCCGGAGCACGCCACCTGGTCGCGTGCGCAGGCCTGGAAGAAGCGGCCAAGAGCGCGCTCGAAGCCTGCGGACTGCCCGGCCAGATCGCTCCAGGGCTTGTTGATGTAGCCCTTGGCGTTGATCGGGCCGTCGAGCACCATCGCCCGGTAGTGGTTCGGGAACATGCTCGCGTAGGTGGCGCCCAGGAGGGTGCCGTACGAGTAGCCGAAGTAGTTCAGCTCGCGCTCGCCGACGAGGCCCCGGAGCGCGTCCATGTCACGTGCCACGTTGGCCGTCGAGACGTGGGACAGGATGCTCCCGTTCTTCTTCAGACAGGCGCGGATGTAGGACCTGTCCTTGTGCAGGAGCGCGTCCACGTCGAGGTTGAACGGCGTGGTGAAGGGCTGCGAGTACACGCCGCGCTTCTCCTGGTCCACGTTGCAGTCGATCGAGGGCGTGCTCTGGCCCACGCCGCGCGGATCGAAGCCCACGATGTCGAAGCGCTCGTTCAGCGCGCTCCAGTAGCCGGTGGCGCCAACCTCCTGGAGGTAGTCCACCGGCGTGCCGCCGGGACCGCCGAAGTTGAAGAAGAGCGAACCGATGCGGTGGGCCTGGTCGGCCGCGGGCACGCGCGCCACCTTCACGTGGACCTCGCGTCCATGGGGGTGGTCGTAGTCGAGCGGGAGATCCGCCGTGGCGCACTCGGTGGTGGCGGCGTCGGGCATGGTGCCGCAGGGACTGAAATCGAGCGGCGATCGCGCCGGCGCGATCGGAGCGGCGAGGAGAAGGCCCAGCAGCGCGCACGCGAGTGCCAGCAGCCAAGAACGAGGACCGAACGGAGATGACATGACGCTCCTTTGGCGGGACGGTTCCGCCAGTTGGGCTTGCTGAGCCGGTGCGCCACCCTACTATCCCTGGCTCCGCAGGCGGACCCGGACTGCGACTTCGCTGGCAGGCCATGCGCCGGTGGGCGGGCGGCGCATCTCCGGCTAGCTATTCCTCCGCGAAGGGCGCGAAGCTGTCCGCGCGGGCGTACAGCTTGTAGAGCCTGAGGCTGGCCGCGTAAGGCCTGTGGCAGGTGGTGTCGAGGATCCGGTAGGCGGCTTCGTCCGACAGCTCGGGCGTCTGCACCGCGCTGTCCTTGAGGTTGATCTGCTCGCGAATGTCCTCGATCGTGGCCAGCCGCTCGTCACGGGTGCCCCCGTTCCAGTCCCGGCACTGCGCGAGCGCGGCCACCGACCCGACCAGGGTGTGGCCCACAGGCTTCGCCTTGCCGGCGGAATCCCTGTCGTTTCCGCAGGCAGCGAGCGCGAGCACCAGTGCGGCGAGAAGGACGGGCGCCCCGCGTCGCCTGACGATCGGCGTCATCCAATCACTCCGGCGGCGTCGACTCCGCGATCCCGGTGACCTCGCCCACCTGATCCTCGAGCTGCTTGGCCCGCGCGGTCTTCAGGAACTCGCGGGCGCCGTCGGCGAACGCCTCCTGCTTGGCCGTGGCGGCCGTCGAGCCGGGCCTCGGAGGCAGCGTGAACCAGTCGCACTGCTCGGGGGGCAGGTCGCCCTCGCGGGCCAGGAAGCAGGAGAGCAGATAGGCGAGCTTCACGCCGTCGCCCTTGCGCGTGGACGTGCAGTCTGAGGGCAGCGCATCCGCCCCGTCACCGACCCCGGAGCCGGTCACGCTCGCGGCGGTGCCGTCGAAGCCGGTGTTGTTGAACCAGCAGTTGCCCGAGACCGTGCCCAGGCCGCCCTCGTCCCACCAGAAGTCCACGCCGTTCTTCGCCACTCCTCGTGTCGGGCCGACGTTGTTGCCGAACGCGTAGAGAGCGCCGAATGGCTTGAAGCTCCGCGGCACGCGGCCGAGCTGGTTGTCGTAGAAGCGGTTTCCGCACGAGGTGGACAGCGTCGGATTGACCCGCGGGTCGCGCTTGCACGACCCGCCCGGGTTGATCTGGCCCTCGGGCGTGACCAGGAAGTCGGGGATCGAGAGCAGGAAGGCGCCGTCGCGCCAGTTGTCCCAGATCCAGTTGTCGTGCACGCGGCCGTTGTTGTGACCGGCCCAGAAGACGCCCACTCCCGAGGGGAGGATCCCCACCGCCGGCTCCACCGGCGGGTTGGGCTTGAACAGCTCGAGGTTGTTGGAGTAGATGTAGTTGTGGTCGATCTCGACGCCATCGGCCGGGTAGCCGGGATGGCCGCCCGCGGAGATGGTGTCGGTCGAGATACCGGCCGTGTTGCCATAGATGTTGCTGTGGGTGATGCGCACGTTGTTGCCCATCGAGCCCGAGTAGGCGAGCACGCTCCCGTGCATGTCGCAGTTGCGCACGGTGGTGTTGATGCGCGGCGCGTCGGGATAGAACGACTTGTCGGCCTGCTCCCCGGTCTCGGGGGCCGCGCCCGGGTAGAGCACCGCGTCACCCGCCCCCAAACCGTCGCAGTCCGTGTAGAGGCCGTGGTCGGAGGTGAAGGTGAGGTTGCCGTAGTCGGCCGCCCAGAACATCTTCACCGTGTCGATCCGGTAGCCGTCGGTCTCCTCGATGTAGATGCCGTGCTCGAGCGCCCCGCGCGCCGTAAAATTGTGGGCCACGAAGCCGTCCGCGCGGTCGGCGCGGATGATCACGTGCTTGTCCAGCTTGCGCGGCCTGGCCTCGGGGTCGCTCGACTCGTAGTCCGAGGCGCCGTCCACGATCACGTCGGTGGGCGACACGCCGCTCCCCTCGAGCTGCAGGTTGCAGCGCACGCAGGGTCCGAGGTCGGGAATGCCCTGGCGGTTGGCCAGCGGGGGTGCGGGCGGAGCGCTGAGCGCTATCGCGCGCCCCTGGACGTACACCAGGTTCTGGTCGTTGGGGCAGGTGGACTGGTAGGCGAAGCTCGGCGTCTTGGCCCCGCCGGAGTCCTCCTGGGTGAGGTGGGCGCAGTGCGGATCGTTGAGCGCCGCGCGGCGCGAGGTGGGCTCGGTGTAGCGGCCGGGCATGATCACCACGCGGTCGTTGTTGCCCGAGGCGGTGACGGCGGGCTGGATCTCCTGGTAACCGCACTTCCGGGCCAAGGCCAGGTTCTGCCACAGCAGCTCGCGGGCGGCGCGGCCGTTGAGATGGAGCTTGGGCTGGCTGGGACGGATGCGGTAGCCGTGGCCGCGCGCCGTCGCGATCGAGGCGTAGAGGGACTGCAGCGACTTCCAGCCACCGCGTCCCTGGCAGACCACCCGCACCCTCCCCGGGCCCCTGCCGTCGACGGCGGACTCGAGCGAGCGGAGCTTGGGCACCGTCCCGCCGGCAGGCGGGTTCACCGCGGTGTCAGGCGCGGGGTCGGGCCAGTACGAGGGACGCTCGAGATGCGCGAAGGCGCCGGCCGGCAGCGCGAGGGCCCCCAGCGTTACGGCAAGGACGATCAAGCTGCGACGGCATCCACCCAGCGTCATGCACTCTCCCCCTCGGTTCACAATGACAGGCGGACGCTATCCGACCCGCAGGGCGCCGTGTCGGGGTACCTGGCACCGAGGGCCGGGCTATCCTCACCCGCGCGCCGCAGTAGCTCAGCTGGTAGAGCACCACTCTCGTAAAGTGGGGGTCGTCGGTTCGAGTCCGACCTGCGGCTTGTCGAGGGGATGAGTCCACCGCCCCCGGCACTTCCCTCCGCGTGACGTCCCGGCGGCTCGAGCGCCTCGAATGTCTGCGACTGGGCGGGCTGCGGGTGCACGTGGCGCGGTCGCCGCGGTCGCGCCTCCTCGGCCTGGCGCTGCTCGCGCGTATGCCCGCGGACGGTGGCCTCCTGATCCCCCGCTGCCGCTCGGTGCACACGTTCGGGATGCGCTTCGCCATCGACCTCGTGTTCCTCGACCGGGCGGGCGAGGTGCTGCTGCTCGTGTGCGGCGTGGCGCCCGGACGGGTGGTGTCCTGCCCAGGGGCGGCGGGGGTCTTGGAGCTCCCGGCAGCCGGGAATGGAATGATTCCCGCCGTGGCCAACCAGGCATTCGCGAACCGATTCCGTCAGGCGCTCGATCCGCGCGTCCCGATCTACCGGGACACCTACAACGAGTACTTCGTGCTCGTGCTCTCCGCGGGCGGGGCGGCGGCCGGCACCCAGGTGCCGCTCTACATCCTCATGGCCATCACCGGGCTCTGGGGTCTGGTGCCGTTCGTGCTCGCCTGCGTCGTGTTCGAGTTCGTGGTGATCTTCGGGCTGGCCCGGCCGCAGATGCAGCCCCAGGAACGCCTCGGCTGGGTGCTGCTGTGGGGCGCCACCACGGCGGTGATGGCGATCTTCTTCTACGAGCTCGTGGCCAAGCCGACGCTCTAGGTCGATCGGGCTCCCCCGGCCAGCTCCGCCAGCCGGAAGCCCAGCACCGAGAGCGCCAGCTCCTCGGTCACGTTCAGGTCGAGCGACTGGCGCGTCTCCTCGCAGCGCTCGGCGGCCTCGCGCAGGCGCCCGGCGTCACGGGCGCGGGCGTCGCCCACGAGGTCGGGGGGCGAGTCCACGGCCAGCACGGCCTCCGGAGCGCCCTCGGCAACGCACACCAGGTCGCGGAACGACAGCTCGGTGAGGGTCAGCCCCAGGTCCAGCACCCGCGTGCGCGCGCGCCGGCCCTCGCGCTTCCCCGCCTCCTCCATCTCCCGCTCCATGGAGCGGCGCTCACGGCCCTTCGGCTCGAGCTCTAGCCGCTGCTCGCGCTCGCCCGTGGCCTCCTGCTCCGCCTCCACGCGGGCGCGCTCCGCCCGCTCCAGGAGCGGCCGCCAGGGCTCCAGCATCATCTCCTCGCTCAGTGCCGCGGCCACGAACCGGCCCACCTCGGCGCGCAACTCGCGGCCCTCCTCGGATGCGAGGTAGCGGGCGCGGGTGGCGTTGCCGAGCGACAGCCCGGCGCAGGCCAGCGCCGTCTCGGCGGGCACGCCCTCGGCCTCCAGCGCCGCGGCGATCCGCGCCGCGGGCAGGGGATCGAAGCGCACCAGCTGGCAGCGCGAGATCACCGTGTCGAGCACCCGGCCGAGCGCCTCGGTGAGGAGGATCACGTGCACGTAATGGGCGGGCTCCTCCAGCGTCTTCAGCAGCCGGTTGGCCACCTCGTCGTTCATCGTGTCCACACGCTCGAGCACGAACACCCGGCGCTTGGACTCGAACGGAGTGCGGGTGGCCGCGCTCACCACCGGCCCCTCCACGT
This sequence comes from Solirubrobacterales bacterium, assembly GCA_038323835.1. Classification (GTDB taxonomy): domain Bacteria; phylum Actinomycetota; class Thermoleophilia; order Solirubrobacterales; family Thermoleophilaceae; genus JACVRW01. Next base: position 9,285 of record JBBQHI010000011.1, on the reverse strand, counting down.
CCTCCACACGCATCACGTGGGCGCCCGTGGGCCGGACCCAGGTGAGGTCGGGGTGGGTGCCGTTGGCCACCCGCCGCCGCACCGACTCCGGATCGTCCGAGCCCTCGGCCAGGAGCGCCGCGGCGAAGGCGCGAGCCGCGGTGCTCTTGCCCGTACCCGCGGGTCCGTGGAAGAGGTAGGCGTGCGAGGGGTCGCGTTCCAGCTCGGCCGCCAGCACGATGCGGGCCTGCGGGTGGTCCTCCGTCCCGGCGAGTGCATGGTCCGGTGCTCGCCCGGCCAACGCCCGGGCTGCGCTCCTCCCCGGGGTCACGCTTCTACCCCGCTGCGCGCGGCCTCCACCTCGGCCAGCACGTCGGCGTGCACCTGCTCGGGCGGGCGGGCGGCGTCGATGCGCCGCCAGCGGGCGGGCTCGGCGGCCAGCAGGCGCTCGTAGGTGTCGCGGACGGTCCGCTGCAGGGTCACCCCCTCGTCCTCGAAGCGGTCGCTCTCCCCGGCGCGCGCGGCCGCCTCGCCCGGGTCGAGGTCGAGCAGGAAGGTGATGTCAGGCGCGAGGCCGCCCGTGGCCATGCGGTTCAGCCGTTCCACCTCGTCCACGCCCAGCCCGCGGGCCCCGCCCTGGTAGGCGAGCGACGAGTCGAGGAAGCGGTCCGACACCACCACCCGGCCCTCCTCGAGGGCGGGGCGGATCACGCCGGCCACCAGCTCGGCGCGGGCGGCGGCGAACAGAAGCGCCTCGGCCTCGGCCCCGAGCTCCACGGCCGCGTCTTTCAGCAGGTCGCGCACCCGCTCCCCCACCGCGGTGCCGCCCGGCTCGCGCACCCCGAGCGCCTCATCGCCGAGCTGCTCGCACAGCAGCCTCGCCTGGGTCGTCTTGCCCGAGCGGTCGATTCCCTCGAAGGTGACGAACAGGCCGCGCATCAGCGAGCGACGCTACCAGCGCCCCGCGCCATCTCCCGGAGCATCGCCGCGACCGAGCGGTCCACGTCCTCGAAGCCGGTTTGCCAGTTGCACACGGAGATGCGGATGCACCGCACCCCGCGCCAGGTGGTGGCGCTCACCCAGCAGGTGCCGTCCTGCTGAATCGCCCGCACGAGCCGGTCGATCGCCTCGGCGTCGCCCTCCGGCCGCACCAGCACCTGGTTCAGCCCGTGCGCGAGCACCTCCATACCCTCCTGCGCCCCGAAGCGCTCGGCGAAGCGGGCGGCGCAGGCACACAGCCGGTCCACCAGCTCGGCCACGCCGCTGCGCCCGAGAGAGCGCAGCGCGGCGTACACCGGGAGCGAACGCGCTCGGCGCGAGAACTCCGGAGTCCAGTCCATCGGCTCGCGAAGCGGCCCGCCCTGCGCGAGGTAGCTCGCCTGCACCGACATGGCGCCGCGGTGCGCGTCGCGATCGGCCACCACCGCGATGCCGCAGTCGTAGGGGACGTTCAGCCACTTGTGGCCATCGGTGGCCCACGAGTTCGCCCGCTCGCAGCCGCGGAGGAGCGAGCGGTGGCGGAGGCTGGCGTTCGCCCACAGACCGAACGCGCCGTCCACGTGCACCCAGGCTCCGGCCCCGTGCGCCACGTCGCACACGGCGTCGAGCGGATCCACCGCGCCCGTGTTCACGTTGCCGGCCTGGGCGCACACCACCGCCGGCCCGCTCCCGGCCCCGAGGCGGTCCGCCAGCGCGTCCGGCCGCATCGCCCCATCGCCGTCCACGCCCACCGGCTCCACGCACGCGGTGCCGAAGCCGAGCAGCCGCAGGGCGCGGTCCACGGTCACGTGGCGCTCCGCCCCGAGCAGGACCCGCACCTGCGGGGCGCCGGTGAGGCCGTCCCGCTCCACGTCCCAGCCCACGTCGGCGAGAACCCGGTGCCGGGCGGCGGCAAGGCCGGTCACATGGGCCATCTGGCAGCCGGTGACGAGCGCGAACGACGCGTCGGCGGGCAGCCCGAGCAGGTCGAGCAGCCAGGCGCCGGTGATCTCCTCGATCGCGGCCGCGGCAGGCGTCGGGCTCGCGAGGCCGCCGTTCTGGTCCCAGGCGGTGACCATCCAGTCGGCGGCGACGGCCGCGGGCAGGGCGCCCCCGATCACGAAGCCGAAGTAGCGCGGCGAGCCCATCGCCGTGATTCCCGGATCGGCGTCGGCCACGAGCTCGTCCAGCACCTGCCGCGGATCCACCGGATCGTCGGGCAGGGTCGCGTGAATCGCCTCGCGCGCGGCGACCGAGCCGAGCCTGGCCTCCACCGGTCGCTCGGGCAGGGACTCGAGATACGCGGCGGCGTGCCTGGCCGCCGCATCCAGCAGGTCGCGCATGGCTCCGCTCCTCGTCGGGTCGGGGGCAGCTTGTCATGCACTTCCGCATGGTGCGCGGTTCCGAGGGCCGGAACGCCTACCATCCTGCGACTCATGAGAGCACTCGTCACCGGCGGTGCCGGCTTCATCGGATCGAACCTCGTCGACGCTCTGATCGCGCGCGGGGACGAGGTCACCGTGCTCGACAACATCTCGACCGGCCGGAGGGAGAACCTCGACGGGGCGATCGCGAACGGCGCGGAGCTGGCCGAGGTGGACCTGCGCGACGGCGGGGCGGTGGACGGCCTGGTGGCGCGTGCCCGTCCCGAGGCGATCTTCCATCTCGGCGCGCAGGTGGACGTGCGCAAGTCGGTGGGCGACCCGGCCTTCGACTCGGCGGTGAACGTGGGCGGAACCGTGAACGTGCTCAGCGCCGCTCACGCCCACGACGTCGGCCGCGTGGTGTTCGCCTCCACCGGCGGCGCCATCTACGGCGAGGCCGACGCCATCCCCGCCACCGAGGATCACCCGGTCGCGCCCGAGGCTCCCTACGGGCTGTCCAAGTTCTGCGCCGAGAACTACTGCGCCCTCTTCCACAGGCTGCACGGCGTCTCCACGGTGGCGCTGCGCTTCGGCAACGTCTACGGCCCGCGCCAGGACCCGCTGGGCGAAGCGGGCGTGATCGCGATCTTCTGCGGGCGGGCGGTGGACGGCGGTCGCCCGGTGATATTCGGCGACGGACTCCAGACGCGCGACTACGTGCACGTGGACGACATCGTCCAGGCGAACCTCCTCGCGGCACAGTCGGACGCCGTGGGCTCCTACAACATCGGCCGCGGGGTGGAGGTCACGGTGCTCGACCTCGTGGAGGCCCTGGCCCCCCACGCGGCGAACGGCTTCGAGCCCGACTTTCAGCCCGAGCGTAAGGGCGAGGTGCGGCGCAGCGCGCTGGACGCCAGCCGCGCCCGCGAGACCTTCGGCTGGGAGTCGCAGATCGACATCGCGAGCGGGCTCGAGCAGACGCTCGGCTCGCTTCGCTAGGCGCCCCGGTGCCTAGGCCGGCTGGCTCGCCCCCGTGTGGCCGGCCACCTCGATCCGGTTGCGTCTCCCGTTCTTGGCCCGGTAGAGCATCTCGTCGGCCCGTTTCACGAGCTTGCCGGCGTCGCCCCCGTCATCCGGCGAGTAGCAGGCCACGCCCCCGCTGACCGTCACGATCCCCGGCGGGGGGCCGATGCCGGGGTGCGGGACGTCGAGCGACTCCACCTCCCGGCGCATCCGCTCGGCCGCGATCGTGGCCCCCTCGAGGTCCTGCGCCGGCAGGACGGCCAGCAGCTCCTCCCCGCCGTATCGGTAGACGGTGTCTCCGCTTCTGCACTGGTGGGCCAGTGCGCCCGCCACCATGCGGAGCACCTCGTCCCCGGCCTGGTGACCGGCGGTGTCGTTGTAGGCCTTGAAGCGATCGACGTCGAACAGCACCACCGAGAAGCCATGCCCGTAGCGCTCGGCTCGACTGGCGAGCATCGCGAGGTCCTCGTCCTGGCGGAGCCTGTTGCCCAGCCCGGTCAGATGATCCCGGCGAGAGTCCGCTTTGAGGATGCCGTTCAGACGCTCGAGCTCGGCCTGCTGGTCGGCCAGGCGGTGGTGGAGCGCGGACACCCGCTCAGCGGCTATGAGCCGCGTCTGGAGCTCGTCGCGCTCGAAGCTCTTGGCGAGATGGTCGTCGGCACCGGCCTCCATCCCCTTCACGATCGAGGCGCGGTCGTCCAGGGAGGTAAGGAGGATGAAGTAGGCGTAGGGCGCCGAGGGATCCGCGCGGACGCGGCGGCAGAGCTCGTCGCCGTCCATCCCGGGCATCATCCAGTCGCTGACTATGACGTCGGGTACGAAGGTCCGGAACAACTCCAGGGCCTGATTGCCGTTCTCGGCCACAACACACTCGTGACCCAGTCCCTCGAGCTCGCGCCTGAGAATGAGGCGCGGAGTCGCGGAATCGTCCACGATCAGGATCTTCACGACCGCCCTCCCGCCAGGCTGGGTCGGGGCCGCGCGGTGCCGGAGCCGGTCCGCAGGGCGTTCAGGCGGATGGCGCAGGCCGCGGCCACGTCCACGAGGTCCACCTGGTCGACGACCAACCGGTGCCGCGCGTCCTCCGGCTCGAGCGTGCGGAGAGCCTGCTCGTAAGCCCTGGCCGCAGCACCCGTGTCTCCGAGCACCTCGTGGGCACGACCGAGCTTGAAGGCGGCCAGCCCGAACGTCGGATCGACGTACAGGGCACGCCTCAGCGAAGCGACCGCGCTGTCGGCTTCACCGATGCCGAGCTCGGCCAATCCGCGGACGAAGTAAGCGTCCGCGTCCAGCGGGTTCTCATGCACCAGGCGTTCGGTCACGTCCACAGCGCGCTGGAGATCGCCGGCATTCGCTGCGTCCAGCGCCGCAGCAAGCCCGGCGTCCGGCACGTGAGGATCCGGACGAGCGAGCGGGCCCGGGTCGCGGCCCAGTGGACGGCGAAGCCTTCGCTCCGGGGCGGAAGGAGTCAGGCGCGACGGCTCGGGCGCTGCCGAGTCGAGCCGCGCCAGCCGGCGTGCCGAGCCGCATAGCCGATCCGCGGCACCGAGCAACAGCATCCCGTGCGGCGCCAGTGCGCTCTCGAGTGAGTAGATCACCCGCTCGACCGCCTCGGCGTCGAAGTAGATGAGGACGTTCCGGCAGGCCACGAGGTCGAAGGCGCGGCCGTCGGGACTCGGCGCGGGGTCGAGCACGAGGTTGTGGCGCCTGAACTCGACCAGCTCGCGCAGTGCGTCGCCGACCACGACGCCGTCACCACTGGGGACGAAGTAATGCTCGCGCATGTCCGGATCCAGCGTGCGCGACGCCCGCGGCCGGTAGCGTCCCCGCCGAGCGAGCTTGAGCGTTGCAGCCGAGATGTCGGTACCCAGGATCGAGACCGGCGGGGGGTCCGGCGCGAACGCCTCGCTGGCGAGGATCGCAAGTGTGTAGGCCTCCTCGCCCGAGGCGCAGGCAGCCACCCAGACGCGCAGGCGGTCGAATCCCGCTCCGCGCGCCCTCTCGAACAGCTGCTTCCATTCGATCGCGTCGAGCTCTCGCCGCTGGCGGAAGAGAAAGGTCTCGTTGATCGTCACCTCTTCGATGAGGCGGTCGAGCAACCCCGCGGCTCCCGCCGGGTCACGGCTCGCCTCGAGGAACGCCGCGGCATCCATCTCGGGGTCCACGCGGCGGAGCGCGGCCGCCAGCGAGGGGAACTGAACGGGTTTAAGTGATATCCCCGTCTCGCGGCGAAGAAGGGTCACCACCTGCTCGAGGGCAGAGCTCACGCGCGCGCCTCGAGCGGCACCAGCGCCCGCAGGGCGCCGCCTATTGCCGACAGCGGGAGCACCGTGGAGGCCCCTGCGGAGACGGCGGCCTTCGGCATCCCGAAGACGACGGAGCTCTCCTCGTCCTGGGCGATCACGTGCCCCCCGCGGCCACAGATGGCCGCGACCCCGGCTGCGCCGTCCCGGCCCATGCCGGTGAGCACGACCCCGACCGCCCCGGCTCCGGCCGAGGCGGCCACGCTCTCGAGCAGCAGGTCACAGGAGGGGCGGTGCGGCCCCACGACCGTGTCGCGGTCGAGCCCAAGACGCATCGAGGACTGCAGCAGCAGGTGTGCATCGTCCGGCGGGAACCAGATCCCCGGACCCGCGTGCTGCCCGGCGCGGGCCAACCCCACGGGAAGGGGGACGCGCCTGTTCAGCCACCGAATCAGGCCGCCCATGAAGCCGAGGGACATGTGCTGAACCACCAGCACCGAGAGGGGGAAGTCGGCGGGCAGGGCCGAGAGAACGACCTCGAGCGCACGCGGGCCTCCGGTGGAGGCGCAGATCGCGACGACCGTGGCGCGTCCCTGGGGCACCGCCGACGGAATGGGCGGACGCACAGGCTCGTTTCGTCCGGGCTCGGCGCTCAGTCCAATGCGGGCGAGTCGTCTCAGCCGGTGACGCAGCGCGATCGCGGCCGGCCCCTGAGGATCGTCCAGCCGTACCTGGGCCTTCGGAAGTGCCTCGAGCGCACCCGCGGCGAGCGCCTCCGCGGCCTTCTCGGAGCGGCGCCTGATACCGGCGCTCAGCACGACGATCGGTACCGGATGGGTCCGCATTATCTCTTCGATTGCCCGGATGCTGCCCATCGCGGGCAGCTCGAGATCCATCGTGATCAGATCCGGTGTCAGGCGCGGAAGGGCCCCCAGTGCCTCCTCGCCTGTCGCGCACACCCCCACGAGCTCGAGCTCGCCACCGGCGTCGAGCAACTGGCCGAGCGCCGTCCCGTAGGTCGGGGAGTCGTCGCAGACGAGGACCCGCGTGTCGCCCGCCCCACGGGTCATCGGGTGAGCAGTCGATCCACCGTCTCGAGCAGTGCGTTCTGATCGAAGTGGTCCTTGACGATGTAGGCGTCGGCCCCAGCGTCGAGGCCGCGGCGCCGGTCCTCCTCCCCGGTGCGGGAGGTGACCACCACAACCGGCAGCGACGCCTGGTCGGTGTCCGCTCGAATCGTCCGCAGGAGCTCGATCCCGTCCATCTCGGGCATCTCGATATCCGTCACCACGAGCTCGATGTCAGGCTCGCCGGCCACCTTCGTCAACGCCTCGCGTCCGTCGCGCGCGGTCACCACCTGGTAGCCGGCGGCCTCGAGGATGCTGCGCTGGAGCTGGCGAACGGCGAACTGGTCGTCGACCACGAGCACCTTCGACGGCGGCCGTTCACCCTCCGGCGCCACGGCGGCGACGGCACCGCGCGGAAGCCTCCTCGTCAGGAACGCCGGATCGAGGATGAGAGCTATCCCACCGTCGTTCATGATCGCCGCGCCGAGGTAGCCGCTAACGGCGGTGAGCAGGGGACCAAGACTCTTGACCACCGCCTCCTGCTCTTCGACGATCCTGTCGCAAAGCGCAGCCACGCGACGACCGGACGAGGCGACTATCACCGCCTGTCGCCTCTCGGGCAGCTCTTGGACGGCGCCCCCGATGATGAGTCCGAGGTCAGCCACCGGAATCGACTGCCCCCGGACCTCGATCGCCTCCCGGCCCCCTAGCGACAGCGTGTCGCTGACGATCAGCACCTCCTCGACGCTGGTCAGGGGCAACCCGAACCGCTGCCCGCTGCGTTCGACCACCAGCACCCGTAGCAGCGCGAGAGTGAGTGGGAGCAGCATCGTCACCGTGGTGCCCTCGCCGGGCGAGCTGTGGACCTCCAGGCTGCCGCCGAGTGACTCGACGTGGGACTTGACCGCGTCCAACCCGACCCCTCGGCCCGACACCTCCGTGACCTCCTCGGCGGTTGAGAAGCCGGCCTCGGCCAGCGTGTCGGCAAGTGCGCCGCCCTCGCCGGCCTTCTGCAGCAGCTCCAGGGCCACGCCGCGCCCGTCGTCGGCCACCTCGATCGCGACGAGGCTGCCGCGCTGGCCGGCGCGCAGATCGATGCGCCCGCGCGCGGCCTTCCCGGCCCGCTCACGCTCCTCAGGGGGCTCGATCCCGTGAGCCACCGCGTTACTCAACAGGTGGCTGATCGTCTCGGAGATCCCGTCGAGGATCGTCCGATCCAGCTGTGTGTCCGCGCCCGTGATCACGAGCTGCACCTGCTTGTCGTACGTGGCGGCGAGGTCCCGGACGGCCCGGGGGAATCGGGCGGTGATCGAGCCGAGCGGAAGAGTGCGCAGCTGGATCACCGAGTCCTGAAGCTCGCTGAGCAGGAGCTCTCCCCGCCCGAGCTCCCCCTCGAGGTGCTCGTCCTCGCGCTCGAGCGCGGCATCGGCGACCACGAGCCGCTCCAGCCGCCTGCTGTGCAGGACGGTCTCGCCGACGGCCTCGAACAGCCGGTCCACCTTCTCGGTCGACATTCGCATCGAGCGGCGCTCCTTCGGCGCGCCGGAGGCGGGCTCCGGTGCCGCCTCGGCTGCCGGGGCGGCCTCGGCCACCCCCGGACCGCGGCCGCGTTGTGCGATGACCGCCGAGAGCTCCTGCAGCGCCCCGCTCGCCATCCCGCCCTCACCACCCACCGCGTGTCGCAGCGCATCCGTGGCCCGGAGCATCGGATCCGTGAGCTCGTGCGCGAACTCCCCACGCTTCCGGGCATCCTCGAGTGCGTCCTCCATCTTGTGGGCGATCGCGCGCACCTCCTCGACGCCCACCATGCCCGCGCTTCCCTTGATCGAATGGGCGTCGCGGAAGAGCGAGTCGATGGCCTCCGGCTGTGCCCCCCCGGCCTCGAGGGCCAGCAGCGTCTCCACCATGCTGTCGAGGCGCTCCGTGGCCTCCTCCCGGAAGACCTCCAGGAGCTCGGCGTCGGGCTCGGTCACCTCTGCGGCGGTCCCTGAACCGCGTCGAGCACCGAGCCGACATCCACCACGCCGACGAGCGAGCCGTCGGCGAGTGCCGCTCGTACGAGATGGGGCGACTCGACCTCCTCGGAGGCCTCCGGCAACTGCTCGACTCCGGCAACCCGGTCCACCGCAAGGGCCGCCTTTCGGCCTCCCGCCTCGGCGATCACGATGCGCTGCGGCGCCGATCCACCCGGGAGCCCCATGACAGTCCCCAGATCGACGACCGGTACCACCTGGCCGCGAAGGTTGCGCACGCCCACCACCGCCGCGGCAGCGCCCGGCAACGGGGTCACGTCTCCAAGCTCAGCCACCTCGAGCACCTCCTCCACCGGAAGCGCGTACTCCTCGCCCGCGACCCGGACGCGCACGTGGAGCGCGCTCACGTCGGATCACCACTGCCAACGAGCACGGCGCCGGCTGCGCCGTTGTCCGAGATGGCCGTCAGCTCGACCAGCTTCTGCTCCAGATCCTCGACGAGCGTGTCCACCCGCTGGGCGGTGCCGGCTCGTTCTTGTTGTTCGGCGGCGAGTTGCTCGGCCGCGGTGCGGATCTCGACCATCGCGCCCGACACCTGCTCGGCCGCCTCCTTCTGCTGGTCGGTCGCGCGCAGGCTCTCGTCGAGCACGTCCACCGT
>JBBQHI010000010.1:0-89242 GCA_038323835.1 Solirubrobacterales bacterium | reverse complement strand
CGACTGGTCAAGGGCGTGGGCGAGGACGCGTTCGCCGCACCGGGAGCGTGGTGGACTCGCGGCTACCGGACACTCGAGGCCTATGCGGACGACCGCCTGCTGCGGATCGGTGTGACCGTGCGGGGGTTCTCCGACGCGGACCGGCTTCACGCCGCCAAGGCGCTCGGGCGATACGTGGTGCGGGGCCTCGGCGGGCGCTGACCTGCATTCCGTCCGCACGCCCGCGCACGATGGCCCCGATGCTGCACGCCACCCTCATCTGCACCGACGAGGACTGCGCCGAGACCGTGGAGGTCTGGGGGGAGCTCGACGCCATGACGCTCGTGCTCTGTGAGGGCTGCGACTGCGTGATGCAGATCATCGCCGTCTCGGAGTCCGAGCCCGCTCCGCTCGTTCATCTGCCGGTGCGCGTGCCTCTGCGCCGGGCCGCCTGAGCACGCCGTCAGTGGGCGTGGCCATGTCCGCCGGCGGTGGCGAGTCGCCCGGCGGGCAGCGAGACGGCCAAGGCGGCCGCGAGCGCGGTGGTGATGGGTACGGCCGCGATCAGGCCGATCGAGCCGACCAGCGTGGCCACCACCTCCTTCTCCACTAGCTCGAAGTTCAGCACGTCGAAGAAGCCGAGCTGGCCCGAGCTGAAGAGCAGCACCAGCGGTAGGGAGGCGCCCACGTAGGCCAGGACCAGGGTGTTCACCGTGGCGCTCACGTGATCACGGCCCACGCGCATGGCCAGTGTGGACAGCGGGCGGAAGCGCAGCGAGGGGTTGGCCGCGCGCAGCGCCATCACGGTCGAGGCCTGGCTCACGGTCACGTCGTCCAGCACGCCCAGCGCCCCGATCACCATCCCGGCAAGGAGCAGGCCCTGGAGCGGCGCTCGCCCGCCTGCGCTCGGGCGAGACCGGTGAGCTCACGTTCCTCGACCTGAAGGCGGCGGCCGACGACGCTGCGCTGGCAAGGGAGCGCGGCATCAGGCCGGGGACGCCGGTGCAGCTCACGGGGTTCGTCACGCACGCCGGCGTCGACCATTTCGAGATGGCCCGCTTCTACATCGCCTGCTGCGTGGCCGACGCCATCCCGGTGGGGCTCACGGTCCTTCCGGGTACGACCCATCCGGTCCACGTCGAGCGCGACGAGTGGGTCACCGTCACCGGAGCGATCACGCGCCAGGCGGACCACTACGCGGTCCGCGGACTGCGGGTGACGAAGGTGGGGCAGCCGAAGCACCCGTACCTGTCCTTCGGCGGGTGAGCGACTGCCCGTAGGCCGGGCGGGGCGGCGTCCGTGCCGCCCCGCGGAGGCCGTCCGTTACCGCGGCGTGCGGGTGTTCACCTGCCTCGGATCCGGGGTGCGGCGGCTCACCGAGTCGAAGTCGTAGAACTGGCCGTACTTGGCCGATCCTCGCTCGCCGAACCCGAAGCCCGCAGCCTGGAGCTGGGCCACGGCCACTGTGATGTCCGTGAAGCCGGGCATGCCCTGTCCCGGGCCCCACGCCTCTTCCTTCTGGTCGTACTTCATGAAGACGCGGTCGTTCCCGAGCAAACCCTCGTACTGGCCGGAGAGCTGGCCGAGCGACTGCCGGGCGAGCGCGCGGTGAACGGCCTCGGCCCCCATGAACTCCGAGGCGATACGGGCCAGTTTGCCGTTGCCCGCGTCACCGAACACAGTGGTGCCGATCATGTACGCGTTGACGAAGATCTGGTCACCCACGATCAGGGTGCCCAGGAGGTCGCGACGGCCGTAGAAGACGCTGTCCGGTACCCAGATCTTCTTGGTCAGGGGCTTCGCGCCGAACGCCGGCGAGGTGAGCACCTGGTAATGGATCAGCTCCTCGCGCGCCGCCGCGGCCAGGTTGCGCCGGGTGGTGTGGTCGAAGTACAGCTTCTCAAGCGCGACCGTGTTCACGATCGTGGCCAACACCTCCGCCGTGGCCGCAATGTTGAGGATGTTCTCCGGCGTGTTGTTGCCGTTGTTCGCCTTCTTCGACGCAAAGGCCGCCGACGGCAGGCCGAGCAGCCCCAGGCTGCCCACCGTGGCCGTGGCCCCCATGATCATCTGACGACGCGTGGCCGCGGGCTTGTCCGCGTGCTCCTTATCGATCGCCTTCGTGACGAGATCGAAATGCTCGTTATTCACCCTGCCTCCCCCTGCGAGGACGAGCCCCGCTCTTGTGAATGCCTCCACAACACGAAGCGGTGCACAAGATCGGAGGCGAAAACCCGTGCACCTGGTTCTCCATAGCGCCCGGGGCCCGGGGCCGGATCACTGGCAGAGTCAACTTGGCGCGATTGGCCAGGGCCCTCCGTTGGTCGTCTGTGCGTTTGCCCGTTCGGGGTCAGCGGCCGCCGGCCGCTGCCGGCGCGTGATGGTTCTGGGATGAGGGCGCGCTGGTGGCGCTGAACGAGATCGTGGACACGGCGAGCATGACGATCACGATCACCACAGTGGCCACACGGATCCGCGCCTCGGTGAGCCACGTCAAGTGGTGGGCCTGAAGCCAGGCCTTCGCCCCGCTCGCTCCCGCCACCGCCGCCATCGCGCAGCCCGCGCACATGAGCCGCAGTGCAGGGACCTGCAAGGTTCCGACCGCGCCCTCGACAACGCTTCGGGGCCTGGCTACGGTTGCACGCTCGCTACGCGCGGGCCATGGATGGCCTGCCGCGAGATGGGAGTGGTGCCGCCGCCGTGCCCCGCAGGGTCGACAGACTTACGATGCTCCTCGCCGTGGCCGTCGGGATTGCCTTGGCCATCCCGACGCCGGCAATGGCCGCCCGCTACGGCTCCCGCACGCTCCGCACCGGGGCGCACGGGGGAGACGTGAGCCAGCTCCAGCGGCTGCTCACCGAGGCGGGACACCGAACTCGCCACGACGGGGAGTTCGGGCCGCGCACGGCCAGGGCGCTGACGCTGACCGAGCGCGAGCTCGAGCTGCGCGCCGACGGCGTGGCCAGCCGCGGCGAGCAGCGCGCTATCAAACGCTCCGTGGGAGCCGCGGCCACCGGCGGGGGAGCGGTCTTCGTCGCGCCCACAGCGCCGAGGGCGCCGACGAAGGTCAGGCCCGGACGGGCCGGCGCGGTGACCGATCAGGGCCTCGCCGTGGCGCCCGCCTCGGCGCCACGTGCCGTGAAGCAGGTGATCGCCGCAGGCAACGTGATCGCGCTCGCCCCCTACAAGTGGGGCGGCGGCCACGGCCAGTGGCGAGACGACGGCTACGACTGCTCCGGCTCGGTCTCGTTCGCGCTGCACGGGGCCGGCCTGCTCGACGGCTCGCTCACCTCCGGAGGCTTTGCCCGCTGGGGAGAGCGCGGAGAGGGCCGCTGGATCACGCTCTACGCGAACGCGGATCACGTCTACATGCTTGTGGCAGGACTGCGCTTCGACACCAGCGCGCAGTCACGGGCCGGGTCGCGCTGGACCACCGAGCCGCGCCCGTCCGACGGCTTCACCGCGACGCATCCCGAAGGTCTGTAGGGCTCAGCGCCGGCTGAAGCGCCCGCACCCGGTGGACACGATTCGCGGGTGGGCGCGCCGGCTCTGCCGGCCGAGGTTGAGCACCCTCAGGCGGTCGAAGGGGATACCCGTGAGCTGCGGGTACTCCTCGTTGGGCAACAGCGAGGCGTAGGGATCCTGCCCGCCGCTCATCGCGTGGAGGGCGTAGAAGCTGACCCCTCGGCCGCCGGTGTCACCGACGATCGCGCCGTACACCTGAAGTGCCCGCGCGATGGTGCGCTCGAAGCCCTGGAGCCCGAGAGAGTCGAGATCGAGGCTCGGGTCGAGCTGTAGTCGCGCCCCCTCAGGAATCGCGGCCCGGCCGCGGGTGCGGCCGTCGCTCTCGGTGGCCGGGTGCACCGGTCCGTGCGCGCGCGTGCCCGGGTACGAGAGCAGCAGCGCGTGATCGATCCGCCCTCGCGCCAGCTCACGCGGGAGGACCACGCCGCCCAGCAGGGCGAAGCCCGAGCCACGCGCGGAGTAGCCCCGCGGATACACACCGGAGCTCGAGATGTTGAGCGCATTCCCCCAGCTCGCGGCGTAGCCCCGGGCGGTGCGCCGGAACTGCCAGAAGTCGTACTCGCACCCCGATCCGGGATCGATCACGGCGAGATGGGCGTCACTGGAGGGATCGGGGGTGGCGCCCGCGGGGATCGGCACCCGCAGCATCGCGTTGCGCGGGCGCCACGGTGCGGTGAGCCGCACGCGCCGGCGCGGCGTGCGGGGACCGGCCGTGTAGAGGGGAACCGTGAACTGGCGCGAGGTAATGGTCGCGCCCTCCGCGCCCACGTAGCGGTCGAGCCCGCCCACCATCAGTCCCGAGTCACTGTCGATGTGAGGGCGCCGGCTGATCCTGCGGTTGAACGGACTGCGGGCGGAGTAGAGGTGGGGCACCGGCACCCGGCCTGCGTGCGCAACCGGTGCGCGCGCGCCCCCGGCAGAGGCATGCACGAGCAGGCCGGCGACCATGACCAGGGCGAGCAGCCCGGCGGCGCCGGCCACCCGGAGGAAGGGGCGGCGTACGTCCACTCGATCGAAGCTAGCTGGCCGCCCGCGCCCCGGTCGCAGTAACGCGAAACTTGGCGTCGTAGAATGCCGCTCCATGAACTTCATCTCAAGGGGCTTCGGGGGCCGCCGGCGCGTGCCGGAGGAGCTGGCGGACCGCGTGCCGCCGGGCCAGTACGTGGAGCCGGGCTTTCCGGTGCTCACCGCGGGTCCCACCCCGCGCCTCGACACGGATGACTGGGGTTTCCGGATCGACGGCATGGTGGCCGACGAGCAGCAGTGGACCTGGTCCGAGTTCGCCGAGCTGCCGCTCGAGGATGTGCCCTGTGACATTCACTGCGTGACCAAGTGGTCGAAGCTGGGCACGAGCTTTCGCGGCGTGCCGCTGGACCACCTGCTCGAGCCCGCGGGCCCTCGGGGGAAGTTCGCGATGGCGTTCTCCTACGGGGGCTACACCACCAACCTGGCGCTGGGCGATCTCACCGGCGGCAAGGCCTGGGTCGTGACCGAGCACGAGGGCGGCGCGCTCCCCCGCGAGCACGGCGGGCCCGCCCGGCTCCTCGTGCCCCACCTCTACTTCTGGAAGAGCGCCAAATGGGTGGCCGGGCTACGCGTGATGGACCACGACGAGCCGGGCTTCTGGGAGCAGAACGGGTACCACAACCGCGGCGACCCCTGGAAGGAGGAGCGGTACTGGGGGGACTGACGGCCGTCGAGCAGCGCGCGCCCGGCAGGTGGCAGGTGGCCACGGTGTCCGCGGTGAAGGTGGAGACCCCCACGGTCAAGTCCTTCCGGCTGCGCCTGCCCATGTGGATGCCGCACCTGCCCGGACAGCACTACGACGTCCGGCTCACCGCGCCGGACGGCTACCAGGCCCAGCGCTCCTACTCGGTGGCCTCCTCGCCGCTCGACGAGGGCGAGATCGAGCTCACCATCGACAGGCTCGTGGACGGCGAGGTATCCCCCTACTTCCACGACGTGGTGGGCGTGGGCGACGAGGTGGAGGTGCGCGGGCCCTTCGCCTCCTACTTCGTCTGGCGGGGAGAGGCCCCGGTGCTTCTCATGGGCGGCGGCTCCGGAGTGGTTCCGCTGATGGCGATCCTGCGTCACCGGCGGCGCACGATGCCCGACCTGCCGATGCGCCTCGTGTACTCGATGCGGTCGGCCGAGGACGTGATCTACGCGGACGAGCTGGGCGACGAGCCCGTGCTCACGTATACCCGCGAAGCGCCCGAGGGGTGGACCGGGCACACGGGACGGATCGACTCGTCGCTCTTTCCCGGCGGCGGCGACACCTCGGGCCTGGCCTTCATCTGTGGCACGAACGGCTTCGTGGAGACGGCGTCCTCGCTCCTGGTGGACGCCGGCTATTCGGCCTCGCGGATCCGCACGGAGCGCTTCGGGCCGAGCGGGCCCTGAGCCTCAGCCCGCCTCGACCGCTGTCTTGATCGAGTTGCCGAACTCCTCGGCCCCCTTGCGAGCCGAGCGGAGCGCCAGCGGAGCGATCAGCTTGCCCGGGCCGTGCCCCTCCAGGACGTTGTAGATGGTGACGCTCGTCCCCTCGCCCACCGACTCGAGGTCGTAGCCGCCCTCGGTCGCCGTCACGGCGTTCTTCGAGAGCTCCGTCCAGCGGATGCGGGTGGGCGGCACGAACTCGGTGAGCTTGAACTCGCGCTTCGTCTTCATGCCAGCGTCCTTGACCGTGCTGGCATAGACCGTGCCCACGCCGGGCGGGCCGTCGGTCGTCTTCGCGATCTCCAGGACCCGTGGACTGAACTTCGGGTCGTTCTCGCCGTCCGCGAGGAACGCGAACACCTCCGCAATGGGCCGGTCGATCACGACCGTGGCCCGGAACTCACCCGCCATGCCAGCTCCTTGTCCGAGTGGCGCGCACCCTAGCGTGGAAGCGTGAAGCGAAAGGCGCTGCGCCGCCCTCCGCCGCCGCCATCCAGATGTGCTCCGGCCGCGGCAGCGGCCGCTACGACGTCTTGACCACTCCCACGAGATTGCCCTCGGGATCGTTGAAGAGGCCGATCACGATGCTCTCCATCACGTCCTCGGGACCCATGAGCCTCGTCCCGCCGAGGCTCTCCGCCTTGGCCAACGCGGCCTCGACATCGTCCACCCCGACGTAGAAGGTGCTGTGGCCGGGGCGGCCCTCCGGCATCTGGCCGACGCCGCCGGCAATTCCCTCGCCCTCGGGGCCGAGGTTGTCGTCGCGCGACACGATCCCGTAGCCCATCGGGTTGTCGGCGTCGATCTTCCATCCGAAGAGCTCCGAGTAGTAGCTCCGCAGCTTCTCGCCGTCCTGCCCCATTACCTCGAAGTGCACCACCGGCTGTCCCATTCGCTCTCCTCTGTTGAGATGTCCCGTTGTCCGGTGTGTCTACCCGATTCCGGCGCGTGACTCCCCCGAGATCGTCCGCTCGGTCCGCGCAAAACGGCGGCGCCGCGGTCCGCGGGACGCATCATCCGGCGTACGCTCCGGGTAGGCTGTTTGCACCAGTCGAGCCCATCGTGGCCCGGAGCAGCGCCTGAGGGTGACGCGGCCGGGACGCGAGGCCGTCAGAGCTAGTTTGGACGGCCGGGGTTCCCGCGGGAGCGCCGACGGACCAGAAGGAGCACCATCGTGAAGTTCACCGGCGTGAGTCCCGCCCCCGGCGACTGCGATGGCCCTAGCCCGCCGGGTTCGCCGGACGGAGCGAGGTACACGTGGATACTGAGATTCGCCGGTCATTCGAACCCGACACCGGGGCGCCGGCCGCTGCGCGCCGCGAGCTCGAGCCCCTGCGAAGCCGGGTGGGCGATAAGTTGCTCGAGCGCTGCCAGCTCGTGACCACCGAGCTCCTGACCAACTCGGTGAGGCACGCCGGCCTCGAGGGTGGCCAGGAGATCGACATGGAGGTGCGGGTACTTCCGGGCGTCGTGCGAATCGAGGTGACCGACCCGGGCCGCGGCTTCGACCGGGCGGCCGTCCCGGTCCCCGAGCCTGGACAGGCGGCCGCGGGTGGCTGGGGCCTGTGGCTCGTGAGCGAGCTGGCGGACCGGTGGGGCGTGGAGTTCGGGCGCAGCAGCAGGGTGTGGTCGGAGTTCGACACCACGTCCCCCGCAGCCGCAGCCTCCTGAGGGACGAGCACACCTTCCCCAAGGGCCGGCGCTTGGCCCATGGACTACCCTCAGAGGCAGCTACTTGCGGGGTCTCTGACGTTTCCTCCCCCTTCTCGTGGTCTCCACTGGAAGAGGAAGCGGGCCCGGAGCCTGAGGTGATCAAGCAGCGCGGTAGTTCAGACAGTCCCAATGCAACGATTTCCGACGCGGCCGTCCGGCTTCTGCGGGAGTACACCGGCAGGGGCCCCACGGGAGCCCGCACGACAATCAATCACGACTCGGTGATGATCGTGCTCCGAGACACGCTCACCAAGGGCGAGCGCAAGCTGGTGGAGCACGGCAAGGCCGACCGGGTGACGCAGCTCCGCCACGATTTTCAGATGGTTATGAGAGACGATCTGGTGGGGGCGGTCGAGAGCACGCTCCACCGCAAGGTAATCGCCTTCATGAGCACCAATCACGTGAACCCGGACCTCGCGGTCGAGGTATTCGTGCTCGAGCCCGAGGACCGGGCGAGCGCCGCCGTCGATGCGTGACGTCGAGATCCGGGGCGACATGATCCGCCTCGGGCAGCTCCTGAAGCTATCCGGGCTCGCCGGCTCGGGAGCGGACGCGAGGGAGGTGGTGCTCGGTAACGGCGTGACGGTGAACGGCGAGACCGAGGCGCGCCGCGGGCGTCAGCTGCACCGCGGCGACATCGTCACCGTCGGTGACGATGCCGTCAGAGTCGCTTAGCGCTTAGGCAAGAACGCCGGCGGGCAGTACGAAGCGCAGCGTCGTCGGGGAGACGGATCCGCCGCTCTGGTTGAGCCGTGACCCGTGCAGGCCGCCGCTCGGAGCAGCGGCCTGGGCCTCGGGCTTTCCACCGTGATCCACGATCCAGTCCATGATCGTGGTGAAGCTGCTGCCCTCGGCGAGGATCGCCGCGCGCTCCACCACGTGGCCCCCCGACGAATGGGGCCGGGCCAGGCGGGCCACGAGCTTGCGGATGGAGTCGTCACCCACGGGCTCGGGGGCCTCGGGCTCCGGGGCGGGAGCGGACTCGGTCGCCGGGGCCGACACCGAGAAGGGGAAGCCTTCGCTCACTGGTCCACCGCCTGTGCATCCGAAGCGGAGCGCGCGTCCGTGAGCCGCTCGCCGGCGGCCGTCCGCGAGCGGTGCCCGGCGGTGATGCGGGCGGCCCGCTCCTCCACCACGCGGTCCTCGCGAGCACTGGGCTTGGCCTTGGGCAGGAGGCGCGCGACGGCCTCCGAGATCTCTCTCCGGTGCTGGAACTTGCGCTCGTAGTCGCGGATCGTCCTGATCGTCTCCGCGTCGGCGTCGGTGAGGATCGCCACGACCTTGCTCGCCTCGAGCTGGTCGTAGCCCGGAAGCGGCTCCTCCTCGCGCATCCAGCCGAGCTTGGTGAGCACCGGCGCGCGCTCGCGGTGTGAGCGCTCGTGCTCCTCGATCACGCCCAGCTCGACCTGGGTGAGGAGGTGCAGCCGGTCCGTGATCTCCTTCGTGCTCAGCTGCTCGTAGTTCGCAATGGGCAGAGAGTGGTCGGTGTCCGGCCGGGTGATGGACGGCTCGCCATCGGCGGCCGGGGAACTCGCGAACCGCTTTCGAAGCTGGGCTGGGAGCCTCATACGAAGTCCCGCGTGGTCCTGCATGTCAAACAGCTGAACTCGGGCACGAGGGCCCCTCCCCGATAGACGACCGCTCTCCGACCATAGCAGTGCGATTCTGGAAATGAGGATCAGGTATGGGGTGCTCCCGTGGCCCAGAGCGCGTCCCCGTCCCACGCACCCGTGATCACGGTGTCGGGATCGTGCCCTCCCGCCTCGGCGCGGTGCAGCGCGAGCAGCTGGAGCCGCGCGGTGAGGGGGATCTGTGCTACCAGGTCGTCGACCGGCTCGCCCTGGTCGAGCTCGGCTACCGGCACGCCCTCCGCCCGCGCCGCATCGGCGAGCCGGGTCAGGAAACGCTCGTCATCGCGTGCCCCGCCGAGAACCACCAGCGCGTCGCCGATGCCGAGTGGCACGGCCGAACCGTGGAGCAGGAACTCCGCGTCGTATCCCTCGGCGGTCAGGCGTGCGGCCTCCCGCAGCTTGAGCGCGCCCTCGCGAGCGGTCACCGCGCCGGGTCCCGACCCGGTCAGGACCAGCAGGCGCGGAGGGGCGGGGAGCCCATCGATTCCCGGCTCCTCGATGGCCGCCTCGGTCGCGTCGGCGGCGGCGATCACGGCATCGGGGCCGAGGCCCTCCGCGCCCTGCTCGCCGGCGAGCAGGCACAGCACGGCCAGCGCGCACAGGTAGCTGCGCGTGTAGGTGTGGGATCGCTCGCGCTCCCCGGTCTCCACCGCCTCGGGCCAGCCCACACCCGCGGCGGTGACCGAGAGGGTCGCCGCTCCGGCTTCGAGCGCGCGCTTGCGCGACGCGCGGGCGTAGGCGGTCTCGCCCGTGTGCGTGAGGACGACCACCGCGTCGCCGGGCCGTAGCGGGGCCCAGCGTGCGAACTCCATCGACGACGCGAAGCGCGCGTCCACGCCCGCCCGGGCGAACATCCAAGCTCCGAGCTCGGCGGCGTGCAGGCTCGTGCCGGTGCCGACGAGCCAGACCCGCTCGTGCCCGGCGAGCTTCCGGGCCTCCGCACCGAGCTCGAGCCCGGCCACGCGGCGGAGCTCGGCGGGCTGGGCCCGGATGGCGCGTTCGAGCTCGGTCACGATCGCGGGCATTATGGCCCTCCGCCGCCCCGTTCGAGCTCTCGCCGGACGCGGTTCAGCTTGGGGGGGTTGGCGCCTTCTCATCGCCGCCTCATCTCGCTGGAGGAAGGTGCGCCGGGTGCGGGCCGACCGGATCAAGTGGCTGTTGTGCGGGATCGGCGCACTGCTTCCCGCGCTGCTGTTCGCGGCCCACCCGCCTCTCACGTTGTTCGAGCAGAACGAGACCGAGCTGCCGCTGGCGGTCATCTGGCAGCCACTCGGCGTCACCTTCGCCGTCACCGCGGCGCTCTACGGGGGCCTCATGATCGTCACGAAGACCTGGACGAAGGCCGGCGCCCTGACGGCTCTGGCGGTGGTGTGGTTCTTCTACTTCGACCGCGTGCCGGTCGTGCTCTGGTCTGTGCTGTGCGCAGTCGCAGCGGTCGCCATCGCGCGTACGCGTCGCGGCCTGGGCACCGTGATGCTCGGGCTCGGCGTGGCCGCAGTGATCCTTACGCTGTCGCCCGCGCTGAAGGTCGCGAGCTACCAGCACCGGAACCCCGTGGTCCGCGTCTCCGATCCGCGTCTCTGGGCCACTGACCGGCTGCCGGCGCCCAGGACGACCGCGAAGCGGCCCGACATCTACGTGATCATCCCGGACGATTACGCGCGCGCCGACGTACTCAAGCGCTACTTCCACTACGACAACAGCGCCTTCGCGGCCCAGTTGAGGCGCCGCGGATTCACGATCTCGGAGAACGCGAGAAGCCCTTACTCCGACAGCGAGTCGAACATCGCGGCCGCCCTCAACATGGGCTACCTCGACGGCCTTCGGCGGGTCCTTGGGAAGAGGTCCCAGGACGTTCGCCCGCTGAAGAGGCTGATGGAGGACAGCCGCGCGTCGCGGCTGGCGAAGTCGCTCGGGTATCGGTACGTCCATCTCGACAGCGACGAGGTGACGTTCTCCGCCGGCAACCCAGACATCTCGTCCGTCGCGACGCCCGACAGCTACCCGAGCCTGTGGCTGAGGAAGAGCGTCCTGCGCGAGGTCGGAGGGCGCTTCGGCTTCGACGACGGCGCCCAGGACGAGCGCTTCCGCCGGAACTACCGCTCGTCGTTCTCGCGGATGAGCTCCGTGCCCGTCGGGCGCGGCCCGAAGTTCGTCGTGTTTCACACCCTGCTGCCGCACGACCCCTACATCTTCGGAGCGCGAGGACAGTCGGTCACGTTCCCGAGCACCGCGGACGAGGTCATCCACTCGCGGCTAGGGATGCGGTACTACCTCCCTCAGCTCAAGTATCTCGAAGGCAAGCTCATCGAGACCGTCGACGCGATTCGCAGGCGCGCGAAGGACGCTGTGATCGTCATCCAGGCCGACGAGGGCTTCGAGTCGGGCGACAAGACCTTCGACGAGGCGACGGCCAGGGACATCCGGGTCAAGGGCCTGCTCGCCCTGTCGCTCCCCGGCGTCAGGGGAGTGCGGGCGCCCCGGCCGCCCAACACCGTGAACACGCTGCGGTACGTGTACAACGAGCTCTTCGACACCCGCTACAGCATGCTGCCGAGCAAGAGTGCCCCGGACGGCGACTTTCCGTACGAGTGGGAGAACCTGCGCGTGCGGTGATGCCGATCTGATCCTTGGTCGCCGCCGCGGCGGCTCACCCGGACCGGGTGATGACGGCCCGGCTGACGATTGGGAGCCTTGGTCGTCCCTAACAGGAGATGACCAATGCCGAAGCCGTTCAGGGGAGTCGTCAACGTCGATATCCGGGACTCCGTGCCGGACTGGGAGCCCTTCCTGCAGCCCAAGGCCCCTGAGGATGCCCCGAATGTCCTGATGATCGTCTGGGACGACGTCGGCTACGGCGCGATGGACGTGTTCGGGGGCCCGATCGAGACGCCCACGATGCGGCGCATCGCTGATGCGGGCCTCCGCTATTCCAATTTCCACACCACCGCCCTCTGTTCGCCCACGCGGTCGAGCCTTCTCACAGGGCGAAACGCCACGAGCAACAACATGGCGTGCATCACCGAGGGCTCCGCCGGCTTCCCGGGGTTCTCGGCACGGATCCCGTTCGAGAACGGGACGATCGCCGAGGTGCTGAACGAGCACGGCTGGAACACGTACGCGATAGGCAAATGGCACCTCACACCGGCGGACGAAATCGACCTGTCGTCGTGGAGGGCCCGCTGGCCGCTCGGCCGCGGGTTCGAGCGCTACTACGGCTTCCTCGGCGGCGAGACGAACCAGTGGTATCCGGACCTCGTCTACGACAACCACACGATCGCCCCGCCGGCGTCGCCCGAGGAGGGGTACCACCTCTCGAAGGACCTGACCGACAGGGCCATCGAGTTCGTCCGCGACTCGAAGGCGGTGGCCCCCGACAAGCCCTGGTTCATGTACTTCTCCCCGGGCTGCGCCCACGCGCCGCACCACGTGTTCAAGGAGTGGTCGGACCGGTACGAGGGCCGCTTCGACGAGGGCTACGAGGCCATCCGCGCGACGATCCTCGAGAACCAGAAGAAGCTCGGGCTGCTGCCCGCCGACGCCGAGCTGTCGCCGATCAACCCGCACGGCGAGCCCGATGTGACGGGCCCGGACGGCCAGCCGTGGCCGCAGCTCGACTTCGTGCGTCCCTGGGACTCGCTGTCGGACGAGGAGAAGCGCCTGTTCGCGCGCATGGCCGAGGTGTACGCGGGCTTCGTCTCCTACACCGACGACCAGATCGCGCGGCTGCTCGACTACCTCGAGGAGTCCGGACAGCTCGAGAACACGATCATCATGGTCGTCTCCGACAACGGCGCCAGCGGCGAGGGGGGCCCGAACGGCTCGTTCAACGAGAACAAGTTCTTCAACAACGTCCCCGACAGCGTGGAGGCGAACCTCGAGCGTCTCGACTACCTGGGCACCCCGAGCTCCTACAACCACTACAACACCGGCTGGGCGTGGGCCTTCGACACCCCGTTCCCCTACTGGAAGCGCTTCGCCGGCTACGAGGGCGGAGTGGCGGACCCGCTGCTCGTCTCCTGGCCGAAGGGGATCGAGGCGAGCGGCGGCGTGCGCAACCAGTACGTCCACGCGGTCGACCTCGTCCCGACCCTGTACGACATGCTCGGCATCGAGCCGCCGGAGGTGCTCAAGGGTTACACGCAGAGCGCGATCGAGGGCGAGAGCGTGGCGGCCTCGTTCTCCGACGCTTCCGCAGACGGGCGCGAGACCCAGTTCTACTCCATGCTCGGAATGCGCGCGCTCTACCACCAGGGCTGGCTCGCGAACACGCTGCACCCACCGATCTCCGGCTGGGGGAAGTTCCAGCTCGACGAGTGGGAGCTCTACAACCTCGCGGAGGACCGCTCCCAGATTCACAACCTGGCCGCTGAGAATCCGGAGAAGCTCGAGGAGCTCAAGGGACTGTGGTGGTACTACGCGGGGGTCTACAAGGGACTGCCGCTCGACGACCGCACCCCGCTCGAGATCATCTCGGACGTGCGGCCACAGCCGAGCGAGCCGCGTGACCGCTACATCTACTACCCGGGCGCGGCCGAGGTGACGGAGTCAGTCTCCGTCAACGTGCGGCGGCGCTCGTTCACGATCGCAGCGGCGGTGGACCTCCAGACGCCCGAGGCCGAGGGCGTGCTCTTCTCCCAAGGCGCCCGGGCCGGCGGCCACGCCCTCTATCTGAGGGACGGGCGCCTTCACTACATCTACAACTGGCTCGGCGAGAACGAGCAGACCGTGAGCTCAGACGCGGAGATTCCCACCGGGACCCGTGTCCTCACCGCGGAGTTCGAGAAGACCGGGGACGACGCGAAGACGATGAGCGCCACCGGAACGCTGAAGCTCTACGTCGACACCGACGAGGTGGGCAGCGGCGAGCTGATGACCCAACCCGGGATGTTCGGCCTGAGCGGCAGCGGGGCATCGGTCGGACGCGGCAACGGCTCCTCCGTGTCCTCCGACTACGAGGGTACATTCCCCTTGGTCGGCGCCACGATCGAACGTGTTGTGATCGACGTCAGCGGGGACCACTACGTGGATCACGAGAAGGAAGTGCTCGCCTACCTCGCACGCGACTAGGAGCGCGCCAAATGGCATCGGAGCAGACAGCCCAGTTTTCAGCGCCGCAGTGGCTGAGGGATCTGGGTTTCTCGTCGTGGCTGCTGGTCGGGTTCGTGTTGATAATCGTCGGGCTCGTCTGGCTGCTCGGCGAAACGTCGACGATCGTCATGCCCGTCATTCTCGCTGCGGTGCTCGGCGCGGTCGCCGGACCCGCCGTCAGCTGGCTGGAACGCCACAGGGTCCCGCGTGCCGGCGGCGCGATCCTCGTGCTCCTCGGCCTGGTCGTCATCGGCGTGCTCATCTTCTGCCTGGTCTTCGGCGGTGTATCCGCCAACTCGGGCGACATCTCCACGAAGATGAACCAGGCCCTCGACAAGATCCAGGGCTGGTTCGGCGACCTCGGCGTGGACAATTCGCAGAGCGCCACGGCCGATGTCCAGAAGGCCGCGCCGGAGATCCGCACGACGCTGCTGAGCGGCGTCGCGGCGGGCATCAAGGGCCTGGAGTCGCTCTTCTTCTTCCTTGCCTTCGCGGCGCTCAGCACTCTGTTCGTGCTGAAGGACGGACCGATCATGCACCGCTTCATCAACCGGCACATGGGCGTGCCCGAGCCGGTGGCCAACATCGTCACGACCAAAATCGCCAAGTCGCTCCGCAGCTACTTCCTGGCAGTGACGATCATCGCCGGATTCAACGCGGTCCTGATCGGGGGCGCGGCGCTGATCCTCGGCGTGCCGCTCGCGGGGACGATCGCCGTCGTGACGTTCGTGGGGGCCTACGTGCCATACCTCGGCGCGTGGATTGCGGGGGGCTTCGCCGTGCTGATCGCGCTCGGCACCGGCAGCACTTCGGACGCGATCATCCTGGGGGTCGTGGTTCTCCTCGCGAACGGCATCCTCCAGCAGATGATCCAGCCGTTCGTCATGGGCGCGACGCTGGGCATCCACCCGCTCGTGGTGCTGGTGGTCACGATCGGCGCCGGCACCCTGTTCGGGATGGTCGGGCTCACGCTGGGCGCGCCGCTCACCTCGGCGGCAGTTCACATCGCCAACGCGCTGAACGCGCGGAGCGCCGGTGGGCGGGCGCCGGGGGCCGCCCCGGCGGCCCCCGGCTGACCGCGCTGAGAGCTCAGCCCGGCCGCCTCCGGTTCCGGCGTTCCTGGATCCGCAGACGGAGAGTGTCAAATCGCGAGCGCGCCTCGGCTGTCACCTCATCCCACTGGCGCCGGACCTCGTCGTCCGCGGGCTTCTCACCACGACGAATGCGGTCGAGCTCGTCGCGGACCTCGCGGCCGGCCGCCGCCGAGCCGACGGTCACGACCATGATGCAGAAGAGCGCCGAGATCATCGCGAAGACCGCACCGATCACGCCGTAGCGTGTGGCGTACGTGTTGAAGAGGTGCGGGACGTAGACCGTCGCGCCGACCGAGCACAGCCCGAGCAACGCCGCTCCGACGATGGCAAACGGAAGGAGGTCCCTGACCGCGATCCGCTTTGCGCTAAGGATCCGGCCGCTCCAGATCAGGAACGCCGCCGTCACCGGAGTGTCGACCAGCGCCGCGGTCAGCTCGAGTTGGCCCCTCCCCAGTTCGGCGTGCAGGACGCCGCCGATACCCAGGTAGAGCGCAAGGCCGACGGTCCATAGCAGCCCGTTGAACGTGTTGCGGACGCTCAGCGGGCTCAGCTCCCAGGCCTGCTCGAACAGGCGCTGCACGGCCCGGCTGAAGCTCAGCACCGCGACCACCAGAAAGAGAACTCCGACGACGCCGAGCGTCGTGCTCGTGCTCGTGCTCGTGCTCGTGCTCGTGCTCGTGCTCGTGCTCGTGCCGGACGGTGGCGAGAAGACGTCCTTCACGGCCTCGGCGCCGCCGCCGGTCAGCCCGTAACGGTCGATGATCCGGTCGGCCGTTCCCTTGCCTCCGAGGTGCGAGCTCACGGCGCTGATGAGGATCGTCAGCGGGATCGTGGCTGTGAGGGCACCGGAAGCGAGGGCGATCGCGCGGTCGAACCCGGCGACCTTCTGAAATCGGTTGACGACTCGGAGCACGAAATCCGGCCGCAGCCAGAAGGTCAGCGTTCGCACCACGCGCTCCCGGTTCACGCGCGATCCCTCGTGCTCAGGCGTGGGCTGCGCGGATGCCACGCCGCATTTGGATCAGACGGCCGGCGAGCGCTCGTCCTCTTCGACAATGAGGCCATGGATGATGAAGGAGCCCCGCTTCGGCGGGGCTCCTTCAGTTCATGGTCTTCTCGCGAAGCCTCACCTCGTGAAGCGAGAGGCTCGCCCACCGATGGGCGGGGTTGAGATACTCCGTCTATGCCAACCAACAAAGAGATCATCGCAGCGGCCTACGCCAGTTTCGCGAAGGGTGATGTGCCGTCGGTCCTGGCCGTGATGGATCCCAAGATCGAGTGGACAGAGGCTGAGGGCTGGCCGCTTTACAGCGGTACGTTGGTGGGTCCCCAAGCGGTCGTCGACGGAGTTTTCACGCGGCTCGGGGAGATTGGCGAGAACTTCTCTGTCAATGTCACTCAGTTGGTCGCCGAGGGCGACACTGTGGTGGGCCTCGGCACCTCCTCCTGGAACCGCAATGGCTCCGGCGAGCCCGCCGAAGTGAAGATTGCGCACGTGTGGACCCTCGCCAACGGGAAGGTCACTCGGTTCCAACAACATGTCGACACCGCCAAGGAGCGCTATCTCATCGCCTGAATCGTCGGTCGGCAGTCGCCTGGGCGCGCAGGCGCTCGCGTGTCTCGGTCGGAGTCCGATAGCCGTAGCGTTCGATCAGGCAGTGCTGGTTGTATGCCCGCCCGAAGCGCGGACGGCGGTCCGTTAGTTCGTCGAGCGCCTCGAAGCGCTCGATCCAGAGCAACTGCTCCCTGAGGATCTGGATCGCTTTCTCGGCGCAACCGTTCGTCTCGGGCTCGTAATGGAACGCGGGCGAGCGGGCGATGCCGAGGTGGTCGATCTCGGCCTGGTAGTGGCCGCTTCGGAAGCAGGAGCCGCCGTCGGCCACGGGAATATGCTCGCATTCATGCCCGAGGTCGAACTCAAGCGCGAAGGGGCGACCGCCTACCGCGAGGCCATCCCCCAGACCTCCGACAACGGGGATCCTGTTCTCCTCGTCCACGGCTTCCCCCAGAGCTCCTACATGTGGGCGCCGGTCGTCGCGGCGCTGGCCGCGAGCGGGCGCAGAGCGATCGCCCCAGACCTGAGCGGCTACGGCGACTCCGTGCCCGACCCGCCAGGGACATGGGAGCGCCATGTGAGCGCTCTCGAGACGTTCCGCCAAGCCCTGGGGCTGAAACGTGTGGTGCTCGGACTCCATGACTGGGGAGGCATGATCGGCCTGCGCTGGGCCTGCGACCACCCGGATGCCGTGTCGACGCTGATCCTGAGCAACACCGGGTTCTTCGCCGACTCGGAGTGGCACGTGATGGCGCAGGCGTTGCGCACGCCGGGCCAGGGCGAACAGCTCCTGGACAACCTCACGAAGGAGGCCTTCGCCACCATGGTCAGGGACCAGGGCGGGCGCATCCCCGATGACGCGATGGACGAGTACTGGAAGGCCTTCACGTCTCCGGCGGGACGCCAGGGGATGCTCGAGCTCTACCGCTCCGGCGACTTCGAGAAGCTGAAGCCCTACGAGGGACAGCTGCAAGCGATGGGTATCCCGGCGCTGATCCTCTGGGGGGCGAACGACCCTGTGGTCCCGGTCGCCGCGGCACACCGGTTCAACCGGGAGATCTCCGATTCGAGGGTGGTGATCCTGGAGGACGCCAGTCACTTCCTCTACGACGATGAGCCCGCCCGGTGCGCGCGAGAGATCGTCGCGTTTCTCGAGGACCAGCAATGACCGGTCCTCGCCAGCCACGATCGCTAGCGCCTGGTCATGACGGCGGCACCCGTAAGGCGCGACCACGCACCGGCTACCGTTGGCCTGTGAGCAGCCAGCGAGTGCCCGGTGGGGTGGTGCACAAGCTGCCTGCAGACCTGCGCTTGGCGCTGATCGCCAACACCACGGCACTCGATGCCTGGAAGGACATCACGCCCCTGGCTCGCAACGAGTTCATCTGCTGGGTCGAGGATGCCAAGAAGGAGATGACCCGAAAACGCCGCATCCGCCGGACCCAGGAGGAGCTGGAGGAAGGCCAGCGCCGACCCTGCTGCTGGGCGGGGTGTATGCACCGCGAGCGCACCGGCAGGTAGCGGCCGGCGGATTGGTCGCTCGAGGCGGCCCCAGCATACGCCGGAGCGTTCGCTATGCCCGCTCAGCCCTCGTCCAGCTGCCAGGCGTCCCGTAGGACCCGCCCGCTGCGTGCCCGGTCAACGCTCGGGAGGCGGCGCACGCCAGACGGGATCCGCGAGCGGGATCGCCCCCGCAGGCTGGGTATGGGTGACAGTCCGGTTAGGTCGTGGCCCCGGACAAGAGTCATCCCGCGCTTGCCATCTAGGCGGAGTGCATCCCGCCTCCGGCTGGCGGTGCCGGACCTCGATCAGCGGCTCGGGGACGATTCGAGTTTCACTATCCCTCGCCGCGCGATTGCTGCCTCCGACGCTGGAGGAGCTCGGGGCGATCGGGCCCCCTCAACGCACACGCCGCGACTGAGCCAGGACGCCGGCGGGCTGACGCCGCGGATCGGCTAGCGCCTCGGGGCGGGGCTCGCAGACGTTGGGGACTCTGTGGGGGTGGAGGTACGGCCGATGACCCGACGGCATTGTGGGTTGTGGAAGCGCACATTGCCGCGCTGCTCGACACAGGCAGGGGGCTGTAGACCGACGGCAAGCCCGCCTGGCACGGTGGCCATCGCCTCGTCGAAGAGCCCGCCGGTCGGTGGGCCGGCCACGGCGAACAGTGGGAAGGCGCGCCCGTTCAGGAACGAGGTGGAGATGTAATCGCCGACCATGCGACCCTGGGAGGTGTTGGCGAGCCAGTCGACCTTCATCGGCCCGGCGAGTGTCTTGGCCGTGCTCCAGGCGGCGCCGCCAGACCGTGAGGAGATGAACCCGACGCTGAGCTCGCAGGTGGCGGTGTTGCAGTCGGCCTTGGAGTAGCTGTAGTAGGTCAGCGCAAGGCGTGCGTGATCGCCCGAGGAGCCGGTGTCAACGGCCAGGCCCGGTATGAAGTGATCCGTTCCGCTGTCGATTGGGTCGATCGGGATGCGGACGACGGGCGACCACTCGATGCCGTCGGTCGTGGTGCTCATGACGATGTCGTTCCCCGAGCAGTTGGGCCGGAAGCGACAGTCCTCCCACACTACGAATACCTTTCCGTCGCGGTCGATTTCGGCGGAGGCGAGCGGCGAGGCGCGCAGGCCTGCGGCCACCGTGTGGTGTGAGATCTGAGCCGCGGTGGTGGTTGCGCTCCAGCTCTGTCCGCCGTCGGTGGAGCGGAACGAGTCGATCCTGCGGACGCCGGTCAGGTCGCCGATCGGGACAATGACCGTGCCGTTTGGCTGCACGACGGGCTGGCCGCCGAGGCCAAGGCTCCGGGACACGGTCTCGAGCGCAGGGCCCCAGGTACGTCCGCCGTCAGTGGAAGTGCTCATCTTGATCCGGTCGACGTCGCCGAAGTCGTCGAACTGCGTGTAGCAATGGCCGTAGAACAGGCTCGAGCGGTGGTTATCGCACACTGTCCAGTTCTTGTCGAAGTCGGCGCCCGCGGCTGCGCGGGCCACCGTCACCGGATTGGCCCAGTGGATCCCGTCCGTGGACCGGCTCACCACGACTTCCGGTCCGTGGACCGGCTCCCTGGTCAGGGGGATGCTCGAGATCATCCACACTCGATGGGCCGCGTCATACGCGACGCTCGGGTCGGTCACCCGGGCGTACGGGCCACCACCCGCGGTGGTTATTCCCGGCAGGAACCCGCTGGCGAACCTGCGACCGTCGAGGGACGAGGTCCAGCCGATGTTCGTGGCCCCCCCGTCGAAGACTCGACCCACCTGGAACGCGCCCACCAGCCGGCCATTCGCCGCGAACGTGTCCGGCTCCACCTCCGTCCGGTGCTGAGCAAGGGGGTCCGAGTAGGGATCGCTGCTCACCCGCACGACCCCCTCGGGCGCCGCCGCCGCACCGCCCACACCCACCAGAGCGAGACCGGCGACCGCAGCAAAGGTCGCCACCACCCGGCGACTCACACCAACGGCCATCCATCCCTCCTCGCAATTGCTCAATGGAGTCCGGACCGGCACTCATCGAGGAGCACCGAACGGCACCCCTGCCCTGACCGGCCAAACCTCTCCCACCACGCCCAGGAAGTCAAGTGACAACCGCTCAGCGACCCACCCCCCGGCGTCGGACCGTTATCGGTCGCGTGCCGTCAGAGGCGTGAGAGGGTTGGCTCGATCGCCCCCCCTAGCCCCGGCAGTCAAGGGCCTCATGGAGACGGTCGGGCGAGAAGCACGACGCGGGGCTACTGAGTATCTATAGCGACGCTGACCCGGCCGCGACTAGCGCTTCTCGCGCATGGGAGGAGCGCGGAGGGGCGCGGTTGCGGCTCGTCAATACGGACAGCAGAGCAGGCGCCCGTCGCAGATCAGATAACCACCGGACGAGGCTCGTACCGCATCGCCACCGCCCCTGAGCCGAATTCCAGCCGGCTCACGAGCTTCAAGTCGACACGCTTCGATAGCCCTGCGAACAACGTCGGCCCGTGGCCCACCAGCCGGGGCTGCACCACGAACTCGTACTCATCGATCAACCCCAGCTCCGCCAACGCCAGCGGAAGCTTCACGCCTCCCACGCCCAGTCCCTTACCCGACTCCCGCTTCAGCTCCTGAACGGCTTTCCCCAGATCCCCGCGCACGGCTCCGCGTTCCAATCGACCCGGTCCAGGGTGCTCGACACGACGTACTTCTTTGCCGCGTCGATCGTCCGGCCGAGCGGCGCCATCCAATCAGGCATCGCTTCCGTCTGCCCCGGCGGCCGCCAGGCTGACTCCATCATCTCGTAAGTCACCCGGCCGAAGAGGAGAGCGTCGGCCTGGTCGAGAGTCTCCGTCGCGTGACGATGTGTCTCTTCGTCCGCGGATATTGCACGGTGATCGCAGCATCCGTCCAATGTGACGTTCATGGAATACCGAAGAGGTCGCATTCCGCAATGAGTACCACCGATCGGACGCCTCCCGTCGCCTGTGTTGGCCAACGAGGCCAGCCTGCGGCGGCGACTCGATCGTTTCTGCTCCCGACGATGATCGCGCCCTCGGCCCCGGGCTCGTAGCGCCCATTCAGCCGTCGAGCGATTGGACACCGAAAGCACCAAATTCCAGGGACCGCGTGAAAATACGACCAACGGCCGAACGGAGAGGGTGGGATTCGAACCCACGAGGCAGTTTGACCCGCCCACACGATTTCCAGTCGTGCACCTTAAGCCACTCGGTCACCTCTCCAGGCGGCTCCGTAGGGTAGCCGCGGCCGCGGGTGCGCTAGAGGCCGAGCTGCTGCACGCCCGTCTCGCCCCAGCCCAGGTGGTGGGCCAGCTCGTGCCGCAGCGTCCGCTCCACCTGGGCCCGGAGGAGGTCGGGATCGTGTCCGAAGTCCCGCTCCAGGGTGTCCTGGTAGACCACGATCCGGTCCGGATAGTTGTCGCGGGCCACGGTGTCCCCGAAGTAGTGGCCGTAGGCGTGATGCTCCGCCCCGCGCCGGGAAACGACGACCGGGGTCTCGTCGAGGAGCCGCTGGAAGTCCTCGGGCAGGGCGTCGATCGCCTCGGCCACGAGCAGGTCGAACTCCTCCGTCTCCATCCGCAGGTCGGGCTGCCGGGCCAGCTCCTCGCTGCGACGCACCAGGCGCTCGAACTCGAGGTCGCTCATGCCCTCGTCGCCGGTCAGGGCCACCGACATCCAGGCCGTCAGACCCATGAGCACAAGAGCTCCGCCGATGATCGTGACCAGGCCCACCGCTCCCGACAGCGACGGCGGGTTGAGCAGGACCAGCAACAGCCCGACCGCGAAGAACGCTCCGAGTGCCGCCTTTATGGGTCCGCGGAGTGCGTCACTCACGCCTACGAGGGTACGCGGCGGGGGGCGGAAATCCTGCGGCTCGGCTCTCAGTCGCGGTCGTCCGGCTCGTCGGAGCCGGCGGCGTCGGGATTGCCGGTCGCGGTGCCCTCCTCGCCGGGCGTACCGGGCGAGTCGTCCGCGCGGGGGCGGGATGAGCGGCCGGTGTCGTCCGGCACCTGCTCCGCCGGACCCTCCTCGGGCAGCTGGTCCGACTCCTCGCGCGGCGTCTCGGTCACTCGTCCCCCTCGGGCTGTGCTCCGGGGACGGAGGAGTCCTGCTCCTTGTGCTCCCAGTCCTCGCGCGTCTCGTCGATGTGCTCTCCGAGCCGCTCCGACTCCTCCTCCATCTGCTCGAGCTCACGCTCGGGCTCAGGTGTCCTCTCTGTGGTCACGCCTCTCCTCTACCCGTAGCCGGCACGCGCGAAAACTCAGGGGAGCAGCGGGAGCAGGTCGGCCACCGACTCCACGATCCGCGAGGGCACGAACGGATGGCTCTCGGCCTCCTCCCGCTGCGTTACGCCCGTGAGGACCAGGATGGTCTCCAGCCCGGCCTCGAGGCCGGACACGATGTCGGTGTCCATCCGGTCGCCGATCATCGCCGTGGTCTCAGAGTGGGCGTCGATGGCGTTCAGCGCCGAGCGCATCATCAGCGGATTGGGCTTGCCCACGTAGTAGGGGTCCACCCCGGTGGCGCGGCTGATCAGAGCCGCCACGGAGCCGGTGGCGGGTAGTGGGCCGTCCGCGCTCGGGCCGACGTTGTCGGGGTTGGTGGCGATGAAGCGCGCCCCGTTCACGATCAGCCTGATTGCGCGGGTGATCATCTCGAAGCTGTAGGTGCGCGTCTCGCCCAGCACCACGTACTCGGGCTCGCGGTCGGTGATCGTGTACCCGGCTTCGTGCAGGGCCGTGGTCAGGCCCACCTCGCCGACCACGAAGGCCGTGCCCCCGGGCCGCTGGTTCTCCAGGAAGTTGGCGGTCGCGAGCGCCGAGGTCCAGATGGACTCCTCCGGCACCTCCAGCCCGCTGCGCCTCAGGCGGGCGGCGAGATCCCTTCGCGTGTACATCGAGTTGTTGGTGAGCAGCAGGAAGGGCGCCTCCAGCTCGGTGAGCCGGCTGATGAACTCGGCGGCGCCGGGCAACGGCAGCTCCTCGTGCACGAGCACACCGTCCATGTCCATCAGCCACGAGCGAATCTCCCGCGATCCCACCGCCACAGCCTATGCGCGCGAGACTAGGCTGCGCGCATGAGCCACCCCTTCAAAACGGCAGTCCTCGCCGGCGACCACCCCGCCATGGTCGCCACGCTCGCGCCCGGCGTGCAGTTCCACAGCCCCGTGGCGTTCCGGCCATTCGACGGCCGCGAGTCCACCGCCGGCGTGCTGGCCGCGATCATGTCGGTGTTCGAGGACTTCGAGTACACGGACGAGCTCAGCTCCGGCGACACCGTGGCACTCATGTTCCGGGCGCGCGTGGGCGACAAGTCGGTGCAGGGCATCGACTACCTCCAGATCGGCGACGACGGCCTGATCGAGGAGTTCACGGTGATGCTCCGACCGCTCTCGGCGATCATGGCCGTGGCGGAGCGGATGGCGCCCCAGGTCGAGAGCCTGGCCAAGGCCGGAACCTGACCTGCGCAGATCCTGGGGATCGCATGCATAGTGAAATTCGGCCGCCGGCGGCCCGCTTTCGACGAGGCGGGCCCCGGTGGTCCCTTTTTTGTCTCTCTAGGACCCCACGAGTGACGCGAAGAGGTGCTCCAGCGTGGCCTCGGGATCGTCGGTCAGCCCGGTGTGCACGTGGGAGGGCTGGATCATCGTCGACGACGGAGCGGCCACCCAGCCGAACCGCTCGGACTCGCTCAGCTCGCTGAGCGGGCCCCCGGCGGGGTCGCCCTCGATTACGGCCAGCACGGAGTGGAGGTGGGGCCGGACGGTGGCCGGCTCGAGTCCGGGAGCGAGGGCGGCGAGGCGCCCCTCGTCCAGCTCGACCCGGCCACCCAGATACCTGCGCTGGGAGCAGTGGACCACCACGCCGACGTTCATCCGCTCGCCTCGCTCCAGCCGGGGCACGACCCGCAGGATCGTGTACTGGAACGCGCTACGCCCGGGCACGCTCGGCCTCCTCGACGAATCCCCTGGGACCCTCCAAGCGTCGGCGCAGGAACTCTGCGATGTCCGCCCGGCGCGCGTCCGGGTTCTCCCCCAGCCAGTCGGCGGGCACGAGCTCCACGGCGGGCCCCGCCGCCTCGAGCGCCCGGGCCGCCAGCCGCTCGTCGGCCTCGGCCAGGGGTCCGGCGTGGGGCAGCAGCACGTGCTCGGCGATCAACGGGAAGGGCGCGCCGGCCGAGTTGGCCAGCGGCGCGGCGCCGTGCTGCAGGTAGAAGGCGGCTCCGTGGTCGATCAGCCAGGTGCGCGCGTGCCAGACGAGGAGGTTCGGGTTCCGGGGCGTGCGGTCCACGTTCATGACCAGCGCATCAAGCCACACCACGTCGGCGGCCCGGTCAGGACCGAGCGCCGCTCCCGCCGCGGGGGTGAAGGGGAGGGCGCCGGGAAGGAAGTCCACGCCCAGGTTCACGCCCGCGCTGGCCTCCGCCAGCTCCTGGATCTCCGCGTCGGGCTCGGCGTGCGCCAGCTCGGGCTCGAGCTCGGCCAGCACCAGCTCGGGCACACGTAGGCCTAGACCGCGCGCGAGCTCTCCGGCCACCACCTCGGCCACGAGCGCGGCCGCGCCCTGGCCGGCGCCGCGGAACTTCATGACGTAGAGGCCGTCGTCGTCCGCCTCCACCAGTCCCGGCAGCGACCCACCCTCCCGCAGAGGCGCGACGTACCGGGTGGCGGTCACGCGGCGGAGCATGGCCGGGCACGCTACCGCCGCGACGGGACCGCTCAGCCCGGCGGCCCGGCGTCGATCGCGTCCTCCACCTCCCGGCGCGACGGCTGCGGGCCGAAGCCGTTGAGGCACCAGGTGGCGCCGGCCTGGATCCACGGCTGCGGGTCCGTGCCCGGGGGGTTGGTGACCACGACCTCGAACGACCCCGCGCCGGGCCCGCGCAGCGCCTCGGTCTCCTCCCTCAGCTCCGCGAGGGCGTCCGGGCCGGGAAGGTCGATGGGGAAGAGGCCGTCCCAGCGCGCCGCTCGCCGCAGCGGGCGGCGGTGAGGCCAGCGCGCGGCCACCCAGACGGGGATGCGGGGCGTCTGGACCGGAGGGGGCACGAACTCGCCGCCCCAGTAGGCGTCGAGGCGCTCGAGGCCGGCGTCGAGCAGGCCCGCCCGCACGCGAGCATCGCCCTCCTCGCCGAAGCGGTCGGGATCGAACTCGCCGGTGCGCTCGCTGCCGTTGCCCACGCCGAGCACGAGGCGGCCGCCGCTCAGCCGGTCGAGCGTCACCGTCTCACGGGCGAGCTGATGCGGCCGCCGCCTCGGGACGGGCGTGACGAGCGGGCCGATGATCAGGCGCTCCGTGGCCACGGCCACCGCCGCCAGGGTGATCCACGGGTCGGCCACGCGCTCCACGGGAGGGCGGTACTGCACGTGGTCCCAGACGAAGAACCCCTGCCATCCCCGCTCCTCCGCTCGCCCGGCCAGATCGGCCACGAGGGCGGGCTCCGAGAGCTCCTCGAAGGGGGCGACGAAGATTCCGTGGCGGGCGACCATGGCGGGAGCCTACGACCGGCGCTCGCTCCAGAGGCGCTCGACCCGGGCCCGCTCTTCGGGACCGAAGCCGGGATGGTCCCCCGCCCGAGCGTTCGCCCGCGCGTGCTCCGGGCTGCTGGTGGCTGGGATCACGACCGTGACGCGCGGGTGGGAGAGCGCCCAGACGAGCACGGCCTCGGCCCAGGTCTCCACGCCCAGGGCACGGAGCTTCTGCGGCTCCGGGCCGGCTCGCCGAAGGCGGAGGGGCTGTAGTGGGTCGCGCCGAGGAGGCCGATCCGGCCGCGATCGCGCTCCTCCTCCATCCACGAGAGCTGACCGTCCCAGTTCACGAGGTTGTGCACCTGCTCGAGATCCACCCGCCCGCCGTACCACTCGAGCTGGCGGGCGAACTGCGAGCGCCCCTCCGGCACGGACGGCGTCCAGATCTTCGTGGCCACGAAGGCATCGCCTCGCCGCGGGCCCAGCGTGGCGGCGAGGACCGCCTCGGCGCGGCCGTACATCGGCGAGGAGTCCATCACGCGGGCGCCGCCATCGAGCACGGTCTTCACCACGGCGTCGGCCTCTCCCTGGCGGCCGGGCGGGAGGTCGAACACGGCCCAGGTGCCGAGGCCCACCACAGGCACGTCGACGCCGGGCGCGAGTGGCCGTTCCCTCATGCGACGAGCCTAGGGACTCCCCCGAAATAGCCAGTGCGATCGAAGCCGTAAGCCCTTTGCCTTACGGGGATTTCCGCGGTCCGGTCGGTCCCTTCGGGGGATATGGCGAGCACGGCCGGAGCGGTACGTTCACTGCATGCTGATCGGCGTGTCGCGAGTCCCCGAATGGCTCCATTACATCCGTACGGCGAGTAGCGGTCACGACCTCTACCTGACCGACGGACTGCGGCTGTTCCGGGTGGCGGGAACGCTCGGACTCGACGAGGGTCCGTGCGTCCACCTGGAGGACTGCTACACGCTCAACCAAGAGCTCTTCACGCCGGGCGAGCTGTGGGAGATGCAGCTGCGCGCGGTGGGCGACGACATCCCGGTCACCGCGTGAGGTCCCCCCGGGCTTCCCCGCCGGGTTAGGCACGTTCCCCCCGGCTCGTCGGGTGCCTGGGGTCCACCGAGACCTCGCCCCGAGCCACCGCGCGGACGGCGCCACCAATCGCGGGCGGGGCACCGTCGGGGGGCACGTCGGTGAGGACCTCCACCACTCCCCCGTCGCGGCTCACGACGCGCGCATCGCCGAGTTCGTCGAGAAGCTCGAGCATCAGCCGGTTCTCCTCGAGCACAAAGGCGCTGAAGTGCGCGACCCCCTCCGCGCGCGCCCGCGCGGTGAGTTGCCGAAGCAGCTCCGTGCCGAGTCCGCGCCCCTGCCACTCGTCCACCACCGCGACGGCCACCTCGGCCACCCGTGGATCGTCCCTTCCGCGAATGAAGCGGGCCACGCCGAGGGGCTCCCCGTCGGTCGCGTCCAGCGCGGCGAGGGCCTCGTGCGTGTGGTGGTCCACCTCGGTCAGGTAGCGCAGCTGTCCCGCTCCTAGCTCGGCGATCGACGAGAAGAAGCGGCGATAGCGCGACTCCGGGCTCATCCGGTGGAAGGCTTCGAGCAGGCGCTTCTTGTCGCTGGGGCGAATCGGCCGGATCAGCACTCGGTGCCCTGACCTGAGCGTGACCTCCTGCCCGTGGCCGTGCCTCCCCATCATCGGCGCGCGAGACCTGCGCTTAGCTAGGCGGTGAGGGGTTCCGGCTGGGCGGGCGCCTCCGCGAGCACCTCTTCGCACAGGTCCACGTACTGCTTGAGGTGGCGCGCGCCAAGGAACAGGTCCCTGATCTCGTTCCTGGCGGCCGCTCCCATCTCAGCGGCCTCGGCCGGATGCTCGAGCAGGGACACCACCGCGTCGGCGAAGCCCTCGATGTCGAGCGGGTCCACCAGAACGCCGGTGTCTCCATCGCGGATCTGGTCCTGGATGCCGCCCACCCTGCTGGCCACCACGGGACGGCCCTTCCACATGGCCTCGGCCACGGTGAGCCCGAACCCCTCCGCGAGGCTCTTCTGCACGACAACCGTGGCCCGGCGCTGGAGGGCGTTGACCATCGCCGCATTCTCCGCGGGGTCGTCCATCGGAAGGGACACGAGGTGCACGCGGGCACGCACGTCCTCGGGAAGCTCGGCGCGGCGCGCGAGGATGTCCTCGAACACATCAAGCCCCTCGGGATCGTCCGTGACCGCCGCGACCGCCGGGCCGGCGATGAGGAGATGGGCGTTCGTCCGCAGCGCGATGCCCCGCACGAACCCGTCGAGCACACCGGCGGGGTCCTTGAGCCGATCCCAGCGCGACACCTGCACCACGACGGGAACGGACTCGTCGATAGGGGCGGACCCGCCCATGTCGGCGAGCCGGTCCACCCTTCCGGGCGTGCCGTCCTGGCGCAGGAACACGGAGCCCGAGGAGTCGCACCCTCCCGCCTCGATGCCCGCGCAGCGGAGGATCGCGCCCACGGTGGACGCGTCGAGGTCCTGGTTCTTCGGCGAGAAGGCGTCGATCGACGGAGGGATCACCACCACCTGGTCACGGTCGAGGTCGTCCCACGCGAACGAGACGCGCGAGAACACGAACCTCGCGGCATGCCGTACGTAGGGCAGCAGGAATCGCCAGGCCTCGTGCGCCCTTTCGTTCGCAACGTCAACACCCACGTGGCAGCGCCAGATCACGCGAACTCCCCTATCCGCCAGCGGACCGGCGAGGCCGGCGGTCTGGGGGTCGTGGAGGATCGCTATGTCTCCGGGCTGGACGAGATCCTCCAACGCCCGCGCATTGCCGGCCGTGACGGCCTCGTAGACCATCCGCTCCTCGTCCCCCAGGGGCCCACCATCGCCCTCCGCGCCATGCAGCCGGTTGTGCAACCGCTTCGTGATGGTGAAGAACTCCGGGTTGCCCTCGATCACCACCCAGCGCGCGTCCGTGCCCGCCCCGCGCGAGTAGGCGATCAGCGATTGGAGCATCTCGGCCACGCCGCCACCCCGGGCGGTGGAGCTCACGTTCCACACCACGCGCCCGGCGAGGACGCTGCGGGCGCGCTCGACGGTGCCCCGGAGCTCCACGGTCTGAGGGGCTGACAGGACGTCCGACAACCGCTCCCAGGGAAGAGAGGTCATCGGGACGTGAGTCAACTCAGCGGCCGGGATGGTCGTCGGGGACGACACGACCGCAAAGCTTGTCGGAAGACGCGGCCCGGCGCCACGGCGCAGACCACGCGCCGTTGTCCGGGGCGACTACGGATCGACACCCCCCTGGTGGGGCCCGGTGGACGCTCTACTTCTTGCGCGCCGTCGTCTTCTTCGCGGCCGGCTTACGTGCGGTTGAGGTCTTGCGCGCAGTCGCTTTCGGCGCGGCTGTCTTTCGCGCAGTCGTCTTGCGCGCGGGCGCCTTCTTGGCGGTTGCCTTCTTGGCTGCCGGCTTACGCGC
This sequence comes from Solirubrobacterales bacterium, assembly GCA_038323835.1. Classification (GTDB taxonomy): domain Bacteria; phylum Actinomycetota; class Thermoleophilia; order Solirubrobacterales; family Thermoleophilaceae; genus JACVRW01. The sequence continues at coordinate 59,798 of JBBQHI010000010.1, read as the reverse complement.
CGTCGCGGTACCACGCGCACTCGCCACCCTGCCGGTGGCCGCCTTCTGGAGGTCCTCCAGGTCCTTGGCCACCTCACGCCCGATGCTGCGCACGTGCTTGCGCGCGTCGCGGAGCGTGGTGTCCACGTCCTTCAGGAGTGTGCGCGATCCGCGGCTCATCTCGGCGCGCAGGTCCTTGAGGGCCTTCTCGGCTGCCTCGATCGACTCGTTCAGACGGTCGAGCGCCTGCTGCCCACCCGATGCCCGGGTCTTGCCCTTCCCCCCGGCCTTGCTCTTGCTGGTGCTGCGTGGTGCCACTGACTCACCTCTTTGTCTCTGGGTTTGGATGCTCGCGGCGAACGGTCGATTGTTACGGATTGAGTGGCGACGTGAGCGGCGGCCTCAGGACACGCCCCGCAGCACGAGCACCGAGCACGGCGCCTCGTGCGCCACGCGCTCGCCCACGCTGCCCAGCACACGCGCACGGCCGAGCCCCCGGCTCCCGATCACGATCAGGGACGCGCGCTCCCTCACGGCGCTCTCTGTGATGGCCGCGGCTGGATTGCCGTGCGCTTCGAGCAGGGCGGGCTCGACGCCGAGCCGGGCGAGCGCGGCGCCGTCCTCCGCGAGCGTGCCGGCACCCTCGAGCCGCCCGTCCGCGACCTGTATCACGGCCACGCGCGCCGGATGCGCAGTCGCGATCCGGCCGCCGAGCGCCAGGCCGCGCCGTGACTCGGCCGAGCCGTCGATGGCCACGAGAACGAGGCCGGGAAAGTCGTGACCCTCGGGCGCCGCGCGCGCGACGAGGACGGGAAGCGGCGCAGCGTGAACCGCCGCGGACGCCAAGCCGCCGATCCACACATCGCGCGCCCCCGCGTCCACCACCAGGAGGTCGGCCCCCCGGCTCGAGTCGATCACGTCCTCCGGCGCGTTCCGGCTCGTGATCCGATGCGCGGCCGCGGCGAGGCCGTGGTCCGCCGCCAGCCGTGTGGCCGAGTCGAGCGCCGCGCCCGCCCGGCCCTCATCACCGCCCTCCACCACGGCGAGAAAGGTGAGCTCGGTGGCCCGGGCCGCCAGCCACACCGCCTGGCGCGCCCCCTCGGCCGTTCCGGCCAGGGGGTCGACGACACACACGATCCGTTCGAATGCCGGGGCCAAGGCCGCAGAGCGTAGCCCCGCTATCCGGGTCGTGCCACGCGCCGCGGCGGGGAACTACGGACGCCCCCCCACACCGGCCGGGCTACGGTGCGAATCGTGTTCCAGGTGCGCATCCACGGCCGGGGTGGCCAGGGGGTCGTGACGGCCGCGGAGCTGCTGTCGGTGGCCGCGTTCATCGAGGGCCGGCACGCGCAGGCGTTCCCGAGCTTCGGCTCCGAGCGCATGGGCGCGCCGGTGGTGGCCTTCTGCCGCATCGACGACCGGGAGATCAGGGCTCGCGAGCCGATCTCCGAGCCCGACGCATTGATCATCCAGGACCCGACGCTCCTGCACCAAGTGGACGTCTTCGGCGGGCTGAGCGAGGACGGCTACATCCTGATCAACTCGTCCCGCAGCTTGGACGATCTTGGCCTGGGCGAGTTCGTACGCCGGTTCCGTCACGAGCGCCTCCTCACGGTGCCCGCCTCCGACCTGGCCCGCGAGCACGTGGGGCGGCCCATCCCCAACGCGGTGCTGCTCGGCGGGTTCGCCGCGCTCAGCGGGGTGATCGCGCTCGAGTCCGTGGCCGCGGCGGTGCGCAAGAAGTTCGCCGGCAAGATGGGCGATGCGAACGTGGCCGCCGCACAGGCGGCGTTCGACTTCGTGCGCTCCCAGCAGGAGGCGCTCCGTGCTTGAGCAGAAGGAGGGTTCCCAGGCCGTGGCGGACGCGATCGCCCTCTGCCGTCCGGAGGTCATCTGCGCCTACCCGATCTCGCCCCAGACCCACATCGTCGAGTCGCTCTCGGACAAGGTGCGAACGGGCGAGCTCTCGCCCTGCGAGTACGTGAGCGTCGAGTCGGAGTTCGCGGCGATGTCCGTGGCCATCGGCGCCTCGGCGGCCGGCGCGCGCCCCTATACCGCCACGGCGAGCCAGGGCCTGCTCTTCATGGCGGAGGCGCTCTACAACGCGTCCGGTCTCGGCCTGCCGATCGTGATGACGGTGGCGAACCGCGCCATCGGCTCGCCGATCAACATCTGGAACGACCACAGCGACTCGATGTCCCAGCGCGACTCGGGCTGGATCCAGCTCTACGCCGAATCCGGCCAGGAGGCCCTCGACCTTCACATCCAGGCGTTCATGCTCGCCGAGCGGCTATCGCTGCCGGTGATGGTGTGCATGGACGGCTTCATCCTCACCCACGCCTACGAGCGTGTGGACGTGCCCGGCCAGGAGCAGGTGGACGCCTTCCTGCCGCCCTTCGAGCCGAGGCAGGTGCTCGATCCGGCCGAGCCGGTGACGATCGGGGCCATGGTTGGCCCGGAGGCCTTCTCGGAGGTGAAGTACCTGATGCACGCCAAGCAGATGCAGGCGCTCGACCTGATCCCCGAGATCGCGGCCGAGTTCAAGGAGATCTTCGGGCGCGAGTCCGGCGGCCTCATCAGCGGCTACCGCATCGAGGACGCGGAGACGGTGGTGCTGGCGCTCGGGTCAGTGCTCGGGACGATCCAGGACGTGGTGGACGAGCTCCGCGAGAAGGGCGTAAGCATCGGCGCCCTCGGGGTCAAGACGTTCCGCCCGTATCCGCTTGAGGAGGTCCGCAAGGCGCTCGCCGGTGCGCAACGGGTCGTGGTCCTCGAGAAGGCGTTCGCCATCGGGGTGGGCGGGATCGTCGGCCAGAACGTGCGCCTCGCGCTGTCGGGGACTCCGATCCGCGTGTACGACGTGGTGGCCGGGCTCGGCGGGCGGCCGATCACCAAGCGCTCGCTGCGCGGGCTCTTCGCCGAGGCGGTGGATGACCGGCTCGAGCCCCAGACGTTCCTCGACATGGACTGGGACCTCGTGAGGCGCGAGCTGGAGCGCACGCAGCACGGCCTCGCCACCGGCCCGCACGCCGAGAGCATCCTTCGCGACGTGGGGACCGTCGCCGCACGATCGCACTGAGGAGACGGCATGCCCTACCAGCAGATCAAGTTCTATCAAGCAGGCAGCTTCGTGGCCGGCAATCGCCTGCTGCCGCCCGAGGAGCGCTCGGTGCAGGCGCGCGTGGAGCGATCGAACACGCTCACCTCTGGGCACCGCGCCTGCCAGGGCTGCGGCGAGGCACTGGGAGCCCGCTACGCCCTGGACGCCGCCATGCGCGCGACGGGCGGGAAGTTGATAGCCGCCAACGCCACCGGATGCCTGGAGGTCTTCTCCACCCCCTACCCCGAGTCGTCCTGGCAGCTACCCTGGATCCACTCGCTCTTCGGCAACGCGCCGGCCGTGGCCACGGGGATCGCGGCGGCGATGAAGGTGAAGGGCCGGGACGACGTGCGCGTGGTGGGCCAGGGAGGCGACGGCGGGACCCTGGACATCGGCTTTGCCTGCCTCTCGGGCATGTTCGAGCGCGGGGACGACGTGCTCTACATCTGCTACGACAACGAGGGCTACATGAACACCGGCGTGCAGCGCTCGGGGGCGACCCCGCCCGCAGCGCGCACCGCCACCACCAAGCCGGTGGGCGATGAGCCGGGCAACGTCTTCGGCCAGGGCAAGAACGCGCCGCTGATCGCGATGGCCCACGAGATCCCCTACGTGGCGACCGCGACGGTGTCCGAGCTGCGCGACCTCGAGTACAAGGTGGAGCGCGCGATGGAGTTCCGCGGCCCGCGGTACCTGCACGTGTTCGTGCCCTGCCCGCTCGGCTGGGGCTCGGCGTCTCACGACACCATCCGGCTCGCCCGGCTGGTGAAGGAGACGGGCCTCTTCCCGGTGTTCGAGGCGGTGGACGGAGAGGTGGTGGGCGTCTCGAAGATCCGGCGCCGAGTGCCTGTCGAGGAGTACCTGAAGCTCCAGCGGCGCTTCGCGCACCTGTTCGGCCCGAAGGGGCGTCCGGATGTGGTGGAGCGGATCCAGGCGATCGCCGACCGCAACATCAAGCGCTACGGGCTCCTCCTGGACAGCGAGACCTCGGCCGACCTCCCTGGCGAGGCCACGGACTCCCCCGACACTCCGCTCCTGCGCGTGCTCGCCGAGGCCGAGCGGGGGCCGCAGTGATGGAGAAGCCCTTCGCCATCACGCTCGACGTCGGCACGAGCCGCGCCAACAAGACTGGAAGCTGGCGCACCGAGCGCGCCGTTTACGTCGATCGCATGCCCCCGTGCAACCACGGCTGCCCGGCCGGCGAGAACATCCAGCAGTGGCTCTACCACGCCGAGGAGGGCGGCGACGGATACGAGCGCGGCTGGCGCCAGATCATGGAGGACAACCCGTTCCCGGCCATCATGGGGCGCGTCTGTTACCACCCTTGCGAGACCGCCTGCAACCGCGGCCAGCTCGACGAGGCCGTGGGGATCAACTCGGTGGAGCGCTTCCTCGGCGACAAGGCGATCGAGGAAGGCTGGAGGATCGAGGTGGACGCCGCGCCATCCGGGAAGCGCGTGCTGGTGGTGGGAGCGGGCCCCTCGGGACTCTCGGCCGCCTACCACCTCACCCGCCTCGGTCACAGCGTCACGATCCACGAGGCCGGACCGGCCACCGGCGGCATGATGCGGTTCGGCATCCCCAAGTACCGGCTCGGCCGCGACGTGCTCGACGCCGAGGTGGGGCGCATCCTCGACATGGGCGTGAAGCTCGAGCTGAACCGCAAGGTCGAGGACATCGAGGAGTCGATGCGGGAGGGAGGCTTCGACGCCGCCTTCCTGGCCGTCGGGGCCCACATCTCGAAGCGGGCCTACATCCCCGCCGGCGAGTCGGCGCACATCCTGGACGCGCTCTCGGTGCTGCGCAGCATGGAGGGCGAGGAGCCACCGATGCTCGGCCGGCGCGTGGTGGTCTACGGCGGCGGCAACACCGCGATGGACGTGGCCCGCACCGCCAAGCGGCTCGGCGCCTCGGAGGCGATCGTGGTGTACCGGCGAAACCGAGAGCGCATGCCCGCGCACGACTTCGAGGTCGAGGAGGCGGAGCAGGAGGGCGTGCTGATGCGCTGGCTCTCCACGATCAAGCAGGCCGACGAGGGCAGGCTCGTGATCGAGAAGATGGAGCTGGACGACAGCGGCTTCCCCCAGCCCACCGGGGAGCTCGAGGAGCTCGAGGCCGACTCGGTGGTGCTCGCCCTCGGCCAGGACACCGACCTGTCGCTGCTTGACGATGTGACCGGCATCGAGGTGGAGGACGGCGTGGTGAGGGTCGGCCCGAACATGATGACCGGCCACGCCGGGATCTTCGCGGGCGGCGACATGGTGCCCGACGAGCGCACGGTGACGGTTGGTGTCGGGCACGGCAAGCAGGCAGCGAGACACATCGACGGCTGGCTGCGGGAGCAGGAGTACCGGCCGCCGGTCGCGCCCGAGCTCATCACCTTCGAGATGTTGAACACCTGGTACTACGCCGACGCTCCGCGCACGGTGCAGCCCGAGCTGGAGGCGGCGCGTCGCAGCTCCACCTTCGACGAGGTAGTGGGCGGACTGGACGAGTCGAACGCCCTCTTCGAGGCGCGCCGCTGCCTCTCCTGCGGGAACTGCTTCTCGTGCGACAACTGCTACGGCGTCTGTCCAGACAACGCGGTGCTCAAGCTGAGCGAGGCCGCGGGCGCCAACGTGAACGGCTACGAGATCGACCTCGACTACTGCAAGGGCTGCGGCATCTGCGTGGCCGAGTGCCCGTGCGGAGCGATCGAGATGGTGCCCGAGAAGATCTAGGCGGGGTCCGCCTCTGTCCCTCGCCTGCCCACAACGAGCCCCTCCTCGAGCTTGCTCTTGACCTCGAAGCCGTGGGCGCGGAGCACGGCAACCATGCGGTTGTTGTCGGGAGTGGTCTCCGCGTACACCAGCCCCACCCCCCACCGGCTGGCGATCTCGAGGCAGTAGTCGGTGAGCGCGTCGGACAGGCCCTTGCCCTGCCACGGGTCGGCCACCAGCACCGCGTACTCGGCGTCGTGATGATCCGGGTCGGCCACAAGGCGGCCGATGCCGGCGAGCCTGCGCTCGCCCTCCTCCTCGACCTCGGCCACGATCGCCATCTCCCGGTCGTAGTCGATGAAGCAGAACCGCGTGGCCATCGCGTGCGTGTGCTTGACCAGCCCGCGGAAGCGGCCGTGAATCGACTCGAGCGAGCAGGCCGCGAGCATGTCGTGCCAGAGCGGCTCGTCCTCGGGCTTGATCGGGCGGAGCAACACGCGCAGGCCACTCTGGGTGGTGATCTCGCGCGTGTACTCCTCCGGGTAAGGCCGGATCGCCAGGTGTGCGAACGGCGCAGGCGCGCGGCCGACCAGGCTCTGATCGATCACCGCCCGGGCGTCCAGGGCCACCGCGCCCTCGGAGGTGGCGAGCAGCGGATTGATGTCGATCTCCTCGATCTCGGGGTAGTCGGCCACGAGGTGGGAGAACCGGACGATGAGCTCGAGCAGCGAGTCGAGGTCCACCGCCGGTCTCCCGCGGTGCCCCACCAGCAGCGGCCAGATCCGCAATGACTCCAGCATGCGCCGCGCGAGCCGCTCGTTCAGCGGGGGCAGCCCCAGCGTGCGGTCGCCGAGCACCTCCGCGGCCACGCCTCCCGCGCCCACAAGGATGACCGCCCCGAAGCTCGCGTCCTTGCGCGCGCCGAGCAGGAGCTCGTAGCCCGGCGTGGCCACCATCGGCTGAACGGTCACACCGCGGACGTGAGCATCGGGCTGGTGCTCCGCCACCGAGCTCACGATGCGCTCATAGGCGGCCACGACCTCGTCGGGGGTATCAACGCCCACGGCCACCCCGCCGACGTCGGTCTTGTGGGTCACGTCCGGCGAGCGGACCTTGAGCACGACCGGATAGCCGATCCGCTCGGCCGCCGCCACCGCGTCTTCGGGGCTCGCGGCGGGCAGCGGCTTGGTAACGGGGATCTCGTAGGCGTCGAGCAGCGCCTTCGCCGAGGCCTCGGAGAGCACCTCGTCTCCCTCCGAGAGGATCGTGGCCATGAGGTCCTTGACCCGGCCGCGGTCGAGGGCGAAGGACACGGGCAGAGATCGGGGGGTCTCGTGCAGCGTCTCGAGATTGCGCGCGTAGGCCACCAGGTGCATGAAGGCCTCCACCGCCTGCTCGGGATAGTTGTAGGCGGGTACGCCCGCCTCCTCGAGCACGCGCAACCCCTCGGCCACCGATGGCCCGCCCATCCACGCGGCAAGCAGCGGCTTGCGCCGGCCGCGCCCGGCCGCGGCCACGGCGGCGGCCGCCGTGGTCGGATCGGTCATCGCCTGGGGGGTGAGGATGGCGAGCACTGCGTCCACCCCGCGGTCGGCCAGCAGCGCGGTGACCGCCGCGTCGAGCCGCTCCGGCGGGGCGTCTCCCAGGACGTCCACCGGGTTGGTGATCGACGCCGAAGCGGGAAGCGTTTCGGCCAGCGCCTTCGCGGTGTCCGGACCCAGCTCGGCCAGGAGCCCGCCCCGGGCCAGCAGGGTGTCCGCCGCCATGACGCCGGGACCGCCGGCGTTGGTCACTATCGCCAGCCGCGGCCCCGCGGGGCGCCGCTCGTGGGACAGCAGCTCGGCGGTGGCGAACACGTCCTCGATGCGGTCGACGCGCACGATCCCCGCCCGCTCGAAGGCGGCGTCATACACGCTGTCCTCCCCCGCCATCGCTCCCGTGTGCGACACCGTCGCCTTCGCCGAGGCGGCGAACCGTCCCGCCTTGTAGGCCACGATCGGCTTGCCCCGGGCGAACGCGCGCGCGGCGGACATGAACTTGCGCGGGTTCGTGACGTTCTCGACGTAGAGGATGATCGAGCGCGTGCCCGGGCTCTGGCCGAGGTAGTCGATCATGTCGCCCAGATCCACGTCCATCATGTTTCCGACCGAGACGACGTGGGAGAACCCGACCCGCCCGCCCTCCGCCCAGTCGATCAGCGAGGTGGCCAGCGCGCCCGACTGGCTCACGAACGCGACGTGACCGTCCCCGGGCATGGAGGCGGCGAAGCTGGCGTTGAGCCCGAGGCGCGGAACGATCAGCCCGAGACAGTTCGGGCCGAGGACGCGCAGCCCGTCGAACGCGGCGGCGCGCCGGGCCACCTCGGCCTCCAGGGCCGCCCCCTCCGTTCCAGTCTCGCGGAAGCCGGCCGAGATCACCGCGACCGCGCCCACCCCCGCCTCTCCGCAGGCCTGGACCACGTCCGGCACGGCGGCCGCGGGCGTGCATACCAGCGCGAGGTCAGGGGGCTCCGGAGTGTCGCCGATGGCGGCGTACGCCTGCACGCCGTGGATCGACTCGTGCCCGGGATTGACCGGGTACACCACGCCCTCGAAGCCGCCCTCGAGCAGGTTCCGCAGCACGATGTGACCAACGCCGGTGGAGGCCATTCCGGCGCCCACCACCGCGACGCGCCTCGGTGCGAACAGCTTGTCGAGGTTGCGCACGCTCACCGAGCGAGGGTACCGGCGTGCCCTACCGTGCTCTCGGGGGCCGGCGAACCCGTGCGCAATCCCGGGGTTACGCGAGTACTGATCGCCGGCGGCGGCGTGGCCGCGCTCGAGGCGCTCGCGGGCCTCCACGCTCTGGCCGGCGACCGCGTGGAAGCCACCCTCCTGGCTCCCGTGCAGACGTTCCAGTACCGGCCGATGTCCACCGCGGTTCCGTTCACCTACCTCGAGCGGCGCAGCCGCCCGCTCGCGGAGATCGCGAGCGACCTGGGGGCGCGCTTCGTCCACGATGGTCTCGTCCACGTGGACGCCGACCACGGCCGCGTGCTCAGCGGCAACGGAGACTTCCTCCCGTACGACGCCCTCCTGATCGCCGTCGGCGCCTAGCTCCGCCACGGTCCGGTCCCCGGCCCCATGTGGTCGCGGGACAGGCAGGGCTTGGCGGACTTCGCCCGGCTGCTGCACGAGCTCGAGGATGGGACGGTCCGAAGCGTGGCCTTCGTCGTGCCGCCCGGCGCCGCCTGGCCGATGGACGCGTACGAGCTCTCGTTCGTGGCCCGGCTGGCGGCGGAGCGAGCGGGCGGAGCGACGAGGGTGCTCCTGGTCACGGCGGAGAACAGCCCCGTCGAGGCGCTCGGGGAGGCGGCGAGCGAGGCGGTGGGTGAGGCGCTCGCCCACGCGGAGATCGAGCTGGTCACAGGAGTCGTCGATGCGGGCTCGGCGCCAAGGGTGGACAGGACGGTGTGCCTGCCCGCGGCCCACGGACCCGCCATCGCCGGGACGAGTCACGACGGGCGGGGGTTCGTGGGCGTGGACGGGCACGCCCGCTCCGCCGGAGACCCGCGCGTCTATGCGGCCGGCGACGCCACCGCGCTCACCCTGAAGCACAGCACGCTCGCCTCGAGCCAGGCCACCGCAGCGGCGGAGGCGATCGCGGCGGGGGCCGGGGCCGGCGTGAAGCCCACCCGGTGGTCGCCGGTGCTGTACGGGGTGCTGACCCTGCCGCCGCACTTCCCGGGCGCACGTGGATCACCCTGGCTGAGGGGCGAGGAGCCGACCACGAATTGCGTCTGGTGGCCGCCCGGCCATGTGGCCGGCCGCCACCTCGCGCCCTACCTGGCCGAGCAAGACCGCGGGGTCCGGCCCGGGCTCGAGCGGCACCCGGCGGGCCTCCACGTGGCGGCACCGGTGGGGGGCGATGCGGGCGTCCCGGCCGATGGCCCGGCGAGCGCTCCCTCCGAGCGGGCTATGCGCCATGACTCGCTCACCCGCCAACTGCTGGCCCTCCGCCGGGCGGGCCAGGAGGGCGAGGACCTGGGAGCCGACCTGAAGCGGAGGCTCGACGAGGTGGAGCGCCACGAGCGCGAGGTGGTCGGGAGGCTCGAGGCGGCCGGCTACCTCAGCGGCGCCGCCGACTGACCGCCTCCGCAGGCGAGAAGTCGCCGGTGAGCCGGTCGCGAAGCTCTTGAGCCAGTCGCTCCGCGGCCCGCTCCACCTCGGGCGACAGATCCGCGCCCGCGCCGAACCGGCCACCCTCGATCCCGCGCGGCGCCCCCGGTAGTCGCGGTCGGCCCACGCCCCCTCCATGAAGGTCCGGTCCTGAACGGCGATGGCATGTATGTCGCAGGAGCGCACCCCGATGAAGGCATAGGGAGGCCTCTCGGCCGGCTCCTCCTCGACCGTCAGCTCGCCGTCGTCGGACCGGCGCGCCTTCCAGAGCGTGAGCGTGGCCGGAAGGAGGTGGCTCTTCCACGAGTTCGGGCCCACGTTGTACCCGAAGAGCGCCCCGTCGTCGCGCGGCACGAGGCGATAGTGGCCGCCGTCCTGGACATCGGTGAGGCCCGCCGGGAGATCGGCCACCGAGTCGATCTCGTCATAGGTGATGCCCCCTGCCGCACCGTCGGGCCGACCGTCCGGAAGCCTCGTTGCCGGAGGGCCTGGAGCAACCGGTCGAGCGTGTCGACCTGCATGACCTGCGCGGAGCGATCCGCGTGCGAATCCGCGGCCATGGCAGCGCATCGTACTGCGGGGAACTCCCGACGCGGAGCGGGGCGGATCCCGGTTGCGTGCCGGCGGTGCAGCTTGCAAGCTCTTGTCAGTGGATGAAGTCACCCCAGCCATAGGCAACACGGTCGTCCCCGACCGCCCGTCGCCACGGGCAGTGATCGCCGGGTACGACGGCCGGGACGCATCCCGGGATGCGCTCGCCCTCGCGGACGCCCTGGCCACCGCCCGCAGCGACCCGCTCATCGCCGCGCACGTGTCCGACACCCTTCATCCATACGGAATGAACGATCGCGGCCGGCAGAAGGACGTGATGCACCGGCTTCATCTGCTGCGGGGAGTGGTGGACGAGGTGCTCCCCAACCGGGGCGCCGACCATGTGGTGGGGCTACGCGACGTGGCCGCGCCGAACGCCTCGCGCGGCCTTCACGACCTCGCGGCCGGCGAGGGCGCGGGCGCGATCGTGCTCGGATCGACCCATCACGGACCGATCGGACGTGTCGCGGTGGGGACCACCGGGGCCCGGCTCCTGCTCCGGGCTCCGTGCTCCGTGGCCGTGGCTCCACTCGGCTTCCGCGATGGCGTGCCGCACCCCTTCGAGCGGGTGGCGGTGGCCGTCGACGGGTGTCCCGACTGCCTTGGCGCCCTCCAGGAGGCGATGTCGCTCACCTCGACCCTGGGCGGGCGCCTTGTGGCGCTCTCCGTGGCGCCATCGCGCTTCATGAAGTCGCCGTCACGGAGCAACGGAGAGCAGCTTCTCTCCGCGGTTGAGTCCATGCTCGAGCGGAGCGGAGCCGGCGACGTCGAGCGGCGGCTGCTCGAAGGCCAGCCCGCGGCGGCCATCGCCCGGGCCGCGAACGACTTCGACCTGCTCGTGCTCGGCTGCCGGGCCACGGGCGGCGCGCTCGGCCATCCAACGCTGCGAAGCGTCTCGCGCGAGCTCATGCATCACAGCAGCGTGCCCGTGCTCGTCGTGCCCGAGCACGCGCCGGCGTGATCGACCTGCACTGCCACATCCTTCCCGCGCTCGACGACGGCGCGCTCGACCTCGAGGACTCGGTGGCCATGGGGCATGAGGCAGACGCGGACGGCATCACCCTGATCTGCGCAACCCCGCACATCAGGCACGACCACGATGTGGTGATCGGCGAGCTGGCCGGGAGGGTGGCCGAGCTGAACGCCGAGCTCGCGAGGCGTGGCGTGACCACCCGTGGGGTGGCCGGTGGCGAGGTGGCCGAGACCGCTGTGACCGGTCTGGGCGACGCCGAGCTAGGCGCCGTCTCGCTCGGGGGCGCGGGACGCTGGATCCTGCTCGAGCCGGCGCCGGGCCCGCTCGGCGACTCGCTCGACACGACCGTGGACACGCTCTCGGCAAGGGGCTTCCGCAGCGTGATCGCTCACCCCGAGCGACACGCGCATCAGGACTTCAAAAGCAATCTCGCCCGCCTGGTCGAGCGAGGGGCGCTCGTGCAGGTCACGGCGGCGATGCTCGAGCACGAGCACGCCGCTCCGGTGATCGTGGACCTCGCCGAGCACGGACTCGTGCACCTGATCGCCAGCGATGCCCACAGCTCCAGGGGCGGCCGGCCGGTCCGGCTGTCTGCAGGGCTCCACGGGCTCGCCGCGGCCGAGGCGGTGGCCGGCCATCTCGACTGGATCTCGCACGAGGCGCCGGCGGCGATCCTGCGCGGAGACGACGTGGAGCCCCCCTTCGGCGTGCGATCCTAGAGCCGGCGCAACTCGACACGGGCGGCCAGCTCCTCGATCACCGGTCGCGTCGGACTGCCCAGCCCGTGGCGCAGGAAGCACGCCGCGCCCGCGGCGGCTCCGACGATGAGCATCCGCTCGAGATCTCCGCCTGAGGCGCGCGTGGCCGCCATCGCCCCGAGCATGGAATCGCCGCACCCCTCACGGAAGCCGCGATCTAGCCTCGGCGGCACGAGCTCCCAGGCGTCGTCCCGAGTCACGGCGAGCGCGGGGTCACCCCCGCGGGTGATCACCGCCGCGCCCGCGCCACGTTCGAGCAGCAGCTCGGCCGCGGCCCGCAGGCGCGGGCCGTCCACCGGGCCGCTGATGTACTCGGCCAGCTCCCAGTCATTGATTTTCACCACGTCGGGCCGTCCCTCGAGCGCGCTGTCCAGGCGCGGGCTCGAGAGGTCCACGAGCACCGGCACGCCGTTGGCCCGCGCGTCGGACACGAGGTTCGCGTAGATCTCGAGCGGAATCAGCTCCCCGGGCCAGGGATTGCACACGGCCAGCGCTCCGCTCGACAGCGCGTTGGCACACGTGATCGAGAACAGGTCGTCGACCTCGTGCCGCGACACGGCGTCGCTATACACGCTCGCCACCACCTCCCGCTCGCCCGGTCGCGTGTCGATCACCAGGCATCCCGCGGACGCGGCCGTCTCCACCAGACGGCATTCGAAGGGCATCGCGTCGAGCAGCGGCCGAAGGAGCGAGCCGGGCTCCCCTCCGATGAAGCCGCAAAGCGTGGTCGCCGTGCCCAGCTCCATGGCCGTGCGTGAAACCCATACGCCCTGGCCGCCGGCGTGGAGATGCACGTCGTCGGCACCGTCGCCACGCGCCTCGATGATCACGCTCAGGAGGGGGTTCGGCCCGAAGACCGTGACGCGAGCCACGCGCGAAGCTAAGCGGACGCGGGGGATCGGAGCTCTCCCATCCCCTCACGGCAGGCCGATGTACAGGCCGGTCACCGTGGCGGCGACGAGGAGCAGATAGACGGGACACGGCGCCGAGAACGCCGGGGTTCACCCCGGTCCGCCTCCCTTTGCCCAGCTGGTGACTCGTTCACGCCGGCTTTCAGCGTCCGTGGGGACTACTTAGCACGATCAGCGCGGACACCCGATGGCCCGCGTCCCGATCGATCGTAGGGTCCTTGTATGAGCCCCAGCGGAACCACCCGCGCTCCACTCGAGCACGCCTTCCTCGCTCCGAAGTTCGAGAGCGCCACCGTTCTGGACGCCATGCGCGTGGGCGTGGTGAGCTGCACCGCCGATACGTCGCTGCGCGAAGCCGCGCGAATGATGGCCACCTATCGCATCCACTGCATCGTCGTGTTCGAGCTCGAGGGCGGATCGTGGGGGGTGGCGTCCGACCTGGACCTGGTGGCTGCCGCCGGCGAGGACGTGGACCGCCGGAAGGTGGGCGAGGTGGCCCGCACGAAGGTCGTGACGATCCGGGCGGAGGAGAGCGCCACCCGCGCGGCGCAACTCATGACGGAGGAGCAGGTGGCCCATCTCGTGGTCGTGCAGCCGGGCGACGGGCATCCCGTCGGCATCCTCTCGACCCTGGATCTGGCCGGCGTGCTGGCCTGGGGCGGAAGTTAGTCGGCAAGCTCGCTGAAGTCGCGGGCGAAGCGCTCCACCGCATCCCAGTCGGTGTAGTCGTAATCCTGTGTCACGTCCGTGGGGTGCTCCCCGTGACGCATCAGCATTCTCATCACGAGGCGGGTCACGAAGTCGTACTCCCGGTACTGGAGTGCTCCCGCCACCGTGATCGACCGGGTGGGCGTCCAGCCGGTGTCGTCCTGCATGTCCTCGATGTACTCGCGCGTGGCGGAGCGGGCCTCATCCGTGTCGTCGGCCGCCGCCAGGCAGACCGACACGAACGCCGTGGGCATGCCGTTCAGGCCCGCCGCGTGATGCTTGACCCAGTCGAGGATCGCCGCCTGGTGCCGGCCGCCATGGACGGACGCGGCCACGATCGCGCCGTTGTGGTCGAGCGGCCGCAGCTCGCCCGCGTTCTCGACGTCGCACAGCACGACGTCGACACCCCGCACGGCGAGCACGCTCTCGATCCGGGACGCCACCCGTGCCGTATGTCCGTGGGTGCTCGCGTAGACGATAAGGACGGTGGACACGGCGCTCGCGGTCACGGCGCGGCCGTGTGCGACGGCCGCGACTCGGCCATCGGCCGGATTCCCGTGGGCGTCAGGAGGACGGGGCACGGACACGAGCGCATCAACCCGATCGCCGTCCTCCCCGGCCTGACGCCCGCCGCGGGCCTGACGCCGGGCGAGGCCAGGATCAGCAGGTCGCCTCCGCGCTTGACCTCCTCCCGCAGCGCGGCGACGGGCCGGCCCTCGAGCAGCCGCCCCTCGGCGTGCATCTCGGCGGGAACCAGCGCCAGGGCATCGGCCAGCACCCGCACGAACGCGCTGAGGTGATGGTGCTCCACGTCGCCGCGGCTGTAGCCCTCATCCGCACCCGCGTTCAACGCCCAGACGGGTGGCGGCGGCACGAGGCTCAGCAGCGTCACCCCGGCTCCCAGCGAGCGCGCGAGGCGAACGCCCTCGTCCACCGCGCTCGCCGCCTCGTCCGAGCCCTCGAAGGCGATCGTCACCACCCGCGGGGCCTCTGCGCGCTCGCGGAAGCCCCGCGGCGCCACGACCACCGGGCACGGGCTGCCGAACACCAGCCGGCGTCCCACCGGCCCCGCGAGGGTCCTGCCCGGGTCGCCGCGTCCCGAAGAGCCGAGCACGAACAGATCCGCCCCGGTGTCGTGGACCAGGCGTCCCAGTTCTTCCCCACCGGCAGCTCCGGCGAGACGCATGGTGCGCAGCCAGGGGGGCGCGGCGGTGTCGCCGTCCAGCGGCGCAAGCGTGCGCTCCACTCCCGTGCTGTCCGGCTCAGCCGGCACGCACGCCGCCGTGATCATTCCCTCGCGGGCCCTCAGCACCCCGGCCAGCGCGAGCGCGTCGCGTGCCTCGTTGGTGCCGTCGTACCCGACGATGACGTTGCGGTACATCCCCGTCCCTCTGCTCAGCGCGCGCCCGCGGCCACCGGCACGAGCATGCGCTCGGCCAGCTCCACGAGCCGGGTCGAGTACCCCCACTCGTTGTCGTACCAGGCCACGACCTTGACCTGGGTGCCGTCGATGACGCTCGTGAGCGGCGCATCGAAGACGGAGGAATAGGAGGACCCGACTATGTCCGTGGCCACCATGGGCTCCTCGCTGTAGGCGAGGATCCCCTCGAGCGCCCCGGTGTCGGCGCGCTCGCGAAACGCGGCGTTCACCTCGTCGACGCTCGTCTCGCGCTCGGCCTCGATCGTGAGGTCCACCAGCGAGCCGGTGGGCAGCGGAACCCTGACGGCGTAGCCGTGCAGCTTTCCCTCGAGCTCGGGGATCACGCGTCCCACGGCCTTCGCCGCGCCCGTCGTGGTCGGGACGAGGTTGATCGCGCCGGCCCGGGCCCGGCGGAGGTCCTTGTGCGGGCCGTCGAGCAGGTTCTGGTCGGCCGTGTAGGCGTGGATCGTCGTCATAAGCCCGTGGCGGATACCCACGGTCTCGTGCAGCACCTTCGCCACCGGAGCCAGGCAGTTGGTGGTGCACGACGCGTTGGTCACGATCCGGTGCTGCTCGGGGTCGTACACCTCGTCGAAGTTCACCCCGAGCACCAGGTCGGCGTCCACGGGCTCGCTGCCCTTCGCCGGGGCCGAGATGATCACCTTGTCCGCGCCCGCTGTGAGGTGCCTGCCGGCCGCCTCGCGCGTGCGAAAGCGCCCGGTGGACTCGATCACGACCTGCACGCCGAGATCGGCCCAGGGCAGCCGTGCCGGGTCCTCCTCGGACAGGACGGGGATCTCGGTTCCGTCGATGGTGATGGCGCCCTCGCTCGAGCCGACCTCTCCCGGAAACGCGCGGTACACGGAGTCGTGGCGCAGCAGCGCCGCCAGCGTCTCGGCGTCGGTCACGTCGTTTATGGCCACTATCTCGATGCCGGCCCCGCTCTGGTGCGCGGAGCGCAGGAGCGCTCTTCCGACTCGGCCGAAGCCGTTGATGGCGACGCGAATTGACACTTGACTCCCCCGTGGTGGATCAGGAGGAACGACCGTATGACGGATCGCCGTCCTCGCCATCGGGGGCCAACCGCGACCCCGTCGCGGAAAAGCCGCAGGCGCCCCGATCCTCGTCAGCGCGGCGGGGGCACCACGAGGAGGGGCACGTGAGCATGGTGCACGAGGCCGCCGGCCACGCTCCCGACCAGAGCCGCCGCCATCACGGACTGCCCACGTGAGCCGACCACCACGGCCGCGGCGTCACGATCACGAGCGCTGTCGAGGAGCGTGCGATAGATGCTCTCGTGCTCCACCACCGCCTCCGCCCGGGCGCGCAGGCCGGCCGCCGCGGCCGCTGCCGCCCCCTCTTCGGCGGTCCGCCGAGCCCTCGCCTCGAGTTCATCATCCAGCGTCTCCGCGCGCGTCGCCGCCACCGCCGCGGGGATCCCGATGTCGCCCGATGAGACCGTGACCCGGTACGAGGTCCACACCGTCTGGACGATCACCTCGCGCTCACCCAGGAGCTCGGCCGCGATCTCGATCGCGCGCAGGGCGTGCTCGGAGCCGTCGAAGGCGAGGATCACCGGCCCGCCGGCGCCCTCCGCGGCGCCGCGCGGCACGATCAACACCGGGCGCCCGCCGTAATGGAGGAGCCCGGAGGACACGCTCCCGGACAGCACGGACCTCACCGCGCCGAGCCCCCGCGAGCCCACCACGACGGCCGCCGCCTCCCGCTCGCCGGCGACCTCGAGCAGCCCCGGCCACACGTTCGGCCTACCGCGGACCACGAGCGCCTCCGCGTCGAACCCCGCGTCGGTCGCCAGGCGAGCGCCCTGCTCGGACACCCCGCGCGCACGGGCCGCCTCACCCGCGTCGAACTCGCGTTTCGTCGCTCATGGCGTCGAGGGTAGGGCCCGGCGCCAGTCGAGGACCATCCAATCGCATGGCCTGAGCAGCTACGCTCGACAATTCGTGCGGGACGCCAGCGGTGACAAGGCCCTCGCCGCGGGGACCCGGCTCAGCGAAACGGAGCTTCGCCGGCTCCTCGACGTTGGCCGGACCCTCGTGGCAGAGCTCGACCTCGAGTCGGTGCTCGACACCGTCCTGCGCACCGCCCGCGAGCTCACCGGCGCCCATTACGCGGCGATCGGCGTCCTCGACGATGAAAAGGAAGAGCTGGCGCGCTTTCTATTCGTGGGCATCGGCGAGGAGCAGCGGCACCGGATCGGTCCGCTCCCGCACGGGCACGGGGTGCTCGGCGAGCTGATCCGCCGCCCCGAGCCCCTGCGCCTGCACGACGTGACCGCGCATCCCCACTCCTACGGATTCCCTCCCGAGCACCCGCCCATGAAGACGTTCCTGGGCGTGCCGATCCGGATCCGCAAAGAGGTCTACGGCAACCTCTACCTCACCGACAAGGAGAACGGAGAGGACTTCGACGAGCGCGACCTGGAGTCGGCGATGGTGCTGTCCGGCTGGGCCGCGATCGCCATCGACAACGCCCGGCTGTACACGAGCCTTCAGAGCCGTCACGCCGAGCTGGAGCGAGCCGTGCGCGGGCTCGAGGCCACGGCCGCGATCGCTCAATCGGTGGGCGCCGAGACCGACCTCGAGCGGGTGCTCGATCTGGTGGTGAAACGTGCACGCTCCCTGCTCGGAGCCCGCTCCCTTGTGGTGGTGCTCGAACAGGACGGGCAGGCGCGGGTGGTGGCGGCGGCGGGCGAGTCCGTGGACGCGATGGTGGGCCAGGTCGTGGCGAGCGCGGGGACGGTTGCCGGCACCGCGCTCAGAGGAGGGTCCTCTGAGCGCATCGCGGATCTCGCGAGCCGCATGAGCCACGGCCTGGGGAGGCTCGGGGAGGGCGCCACCTCGGCGCTACTCGCGCCGCTCCGCTTCCGCATGGGCACGCAGGGGCTCGTGGTGGCCTTCGACCGCCTGAGCGGCGGCCCTGCGTTCGAGGCCGACGACGAGCACCTCCTCTCCTCGTTCGCGGCCAGCGCCGCCATCGCCATTGCCACCGCCCAGTCCGTGGAGAACGAGCGCCTTCGAAACTCGGTGGAGGCCTCGGAGCAGGAGCGGCGCCGCTGGGCGCGCGAGCTGCACGACGAGACACTCCAGGAGCTGGGAGCCCTCAACGTGCTGCTCCAGGGGGCCCGGCAGTCGGACCGGCAGGCCGTGGTGATGGACGCCATCGACCGAGCGGTGGATCAGATCCAGCTCTCGATCGGCGGGCTTCAGGGTCTCATCACCGAGCTGCGGCCGGCGGCGCTCGACGAGCTGGGGACCGGGCCGGCCCTCGACGCGCTCATCAAGCGCACCGGCGCCACGTCGGGGCTCGACATCCGCGCTCATGTGGACCTCGCCTACGAGCAGGGACGTGCTTCGTCACGTCCCGTCGCGGAGGTGGAGAGCGCGATCTTCCGGATCGTCCAGGAGGCGCTCACAAACGTGGTCAAGCACGCGGACGCGGAGCGCGTGGACATCGAGGTTTTGGAGGACGCGGGCCGCGTGACGCTCACCATCCACGACGACGGGCGCGGCTTCGACCCGACCCGGCGCAGCGAGGGCTTCGGCCTGCTGGGCATGCGCGAGCGGGTCTCGCTCGTGGGCGGAGAGCTGAGCGTGGAATCGTCGGCCGGAACGGGCACCACGGTGACCGTGGCGGTCCCCGCACTACGCGCGGAGGGCGCCGGGGCATCCTCCCGCCGGACGGCCTAGGGGGCTACGCGACGGCGCCATCCATATGCACCTCGACGTCGAGGCCGTGCCGAGGGATGTCCATTTCCTCGGTGTGGAGCGCGAGGTAGGGGGCGAGGTAGTGCCCCGCCACCTTGCTCGGGGGCCACCAGAGCGCGTCCTCCGAGACCTGGTGGTCGTCACCGCGCCCACCCGCGACCTCGGCCCTCAGATAGCGCGGGACCCCGCCGGTGAGCAGCAGGCCACGCAGCACAGGGCGGAATGGGCGCGGATCGATGGCCGCTCCGGCCAGAGCGGCGATGGCCTCGGCCACGGCATCCGCCTGTTGCGCGGCCACGCCGCCCTGCTTTATGGGGCAGGTGGTGGCGTCCCCGGCCGCATACACATCCTCGGAACCGTCGACCCGGCCGTGCGGGTCCACGGGTATGAAGCCGTCGTGATCGAACGGCAGTCCCCGGAGGGCCGGTCCGGCCTGGCCCGGGAGGCTCACCACGCTGTCGATCTCGAGCGGCGGCCCGGGAGCGGTGACGAGCTCGCCACGGCGAGCCTCGAGCGGCACGCGGCTCGTCAGGACCTCCACGTTGCGCTCCTCGAGCAGATCTCGCACCGCGGCGGAGGCCTTCGGCCCGAACAGCCCGAGCGGCTCCGACTCGTGGGTCACGAGCTGAAGCTGGACCTTGCGCAGCCCGCGCTCCGCCACACGGGCAGCGGTTAGCAGGGCGAGCTCGTAGACCGGCAGGGGCCAGGAGGCACCCGCGGGCACCGCGAAGGCGACCCGGGTGATTCCGTGCTTGTCGAGCTTGCGGAGCACGGTTCGGAACCGGCTCGTGTACGCCGGGCCCTGGATCGAGACGCTTCCGGGGATCGCCGTCGTGGCGCGTGCGCCGACGGCCACCAGCAGCAGGTCGTAGTCGAAGGCCCGCCCGTCCCATGTGACGAGCCGGCGCTCGTCGGGCTCGATCCTGTCCACTCCGGCCACGTGCAGGGTTGCTCCCTGGTCGCGGGCGATGTGGCTCAGGTCGAACCGGTGGGCGGTGCCCAGGCCGAACGGCTCGGCCACGGCGAGCGGCCGGTAGACGAAGTCCGGGTTGGCCGACACCAGCTCGAGGTCGAGGAGCTCGCCGGCCAGGGAGCGAAGCGCGAGCAGGGCCTCCAGCGCGGCCACTCCGCCCCCCACGATCGTGACCCGTCGCATTCCCGTGTGACTCACAACCCCAGGCTGCACCGAGCGCGGTGGTACGTCATCCGGGGGAACGGCGCTACCGCGTCCGTGGTTCCCCGCATCGGTGCGAAGGCCACGTTAGGCTCGCCGCCATGAGCGGATTTCGGGTGATGGTGTGCGGCGGGGGAATCGCCGCGGTCGAGGCGGTGCTCCGCCTCCGGCGGCTGGCCGGAGACGGGGTCGACGTGACGATTCTGGCTCCTGACGGGGAGTTTCGGTACCGCCCTCTGGCGGTGCAGGAGCCCTTCGCCCGGCCCGGCGCGCGCCGCTACCCCCTGCCGCGGGTGGCCGAGCGCACCGGCGCACGGTTCATGGAGGACGCGCTGGAGTGGGTGGACGGTGACGGCCAGGTGGTGCACACGGCCGGCGGTGAGACGCTGCCCTACGACGCGCTGCTGCTTGCCGTCGGCGCTCGCTCGGTGCCGGCATTCGAGCACGTCACCACGTTCGACGACGCTCACGCCGACGACACCTTCCGCGGCATCGTCCAGGACATCGAAGAGGGCTACACCAAGGCCGTCGCGCTGATCGTGCCCGAGGGTCCGGCCTGGGCGCTGCCGGTCTACGAGCTCGCCCTGCAGACCGCGGATCGTGCCTTCGGCGCAGGCTTCGACGGTGTGACCATCAGCGTCATCACCCCCGAGGGGTCGCCGCTGGAGGTGTTCGGCGCGCCCGTTTCCACCGCCGTCCACGAAGCGCTCGAGGCCGCCGGTGTAAAGGTGATCACCGGCTCGCGCGCCGAGGTGCCGGCGAACCGACAGGTCATCGTCCACCCCGGTGGGCGCTCGCTCGAGCCGGGGCTGATCGTGGCCCTCCCACGACTCGAGGGACGTGCGATCCGCGGAGTGCCGAGCGACGATCACGGCTTTATCCCGATCGATGAGTACTGCCGGGTGGTGGGCATGGGCGAGCACGTCTTCGCCGCCGGAGACGGCGCCGACTTCCCGGTCAAGCAGGGCGGGGTGGGCACGCAGCAGGCCGACGTGGCGGCGGCCGGCATCGCCGCCCTCTCGGGAGACCAGAAGCCGGAGCCGTTCGACCCCGTGCTCCGCGGGGCACTGATCGCCGGGGAGCGGCGGAAGGTCTACTTCCAGGCGCGGCTCGAGAACGGCACCGCCGTGGACTCCGAGGTGCTGGACGAGCCCCCCTGGGACACCGACGACAAGGTGGTGGCCGAGGAGCTCGGAGACTTCCTTCGCTCGCTCGACTGAGGGCGGCTCGCTACACGCCGAGCAGCAGCGCCAGGACGAGCATCGCGGCCGCTCCGATCGCGGACCCCAGAAACGCCGTCGAGCGTCCCCCGGGCGCGAAGGCCTGCGGCACTATCTCCACCACCACCAGCGCGAGCATGGCCCCGGCGGCGAAGGTGAACGACAGCGGGAGCAGGCCCGTGATCTGCTCCACCGCAAGGAACGCCATGACGGCCCCCACGGGCTGGGGTGCGCTCGTGAGCACGGCGGCCCAGAACTGCTGAGAGCGGCCGAAGGCGGCGCTCTCCATGGGGATCGCCACACTGGTGCCCTCGGGGATGTTCTGAAGCGCGATCGCCACGAACACGTAGAGCGCGAGGCCCTTGGTGTCGGACGCGAACGCCGTGCCGATCGCGAACCCCTCCGGCAGGCTGTGCACCAGCAGCACGCCGAAAACGAGCAGTGACCGGCGCACTCCCGCGCCGCCCAGCCCCCCGATGTGCGGGTTGCGGTGGGCCAGAAACCGGCGGCTGGCAGCCAGGAAGAGCACCCCGCCCGTGAGTCCCGCCGCCACCTGGAGGCCAGAGCCCTCGTCGAGCGCCGGGAGGATCAGGCCGACCACGGAGGCCACGCCCATCAGGCCGGCGGCCAGCCCCCAGAGGAACGGCCGGAGCGACTCGGCCCGCCGCCCGAGCAGGAACACGGGCACCGCGCCGAGACCGGTGGCCAGGGCCGTGGCCCCGCCTGCGAGCGCGAGCACGACAACGTCCACCGGGGTTCCTAGCGGTCGATCAGGTCGTTGTCGAGCGCGTAGCGCACGAGCTCGGCGCGGGTCGAGAGCCCGAGCTTCTGCTGGATGTGCGCTCTGTGGGTCTCCACGGTCCGCACGCTCAGGTAGAGGTGCTCGGCGATCTCGTTGTTGGTGTGGCCGAGTGCGATCAGGCCGAGCACGTCGACCTCGCGCTCGGTGAGGTCACCGGGCGGCCCGCTCGGCACCGTGGGGGTGGCGGCCATCCGGGCGCCGAGCTCCGGGTTGAGCCAGGTTCCCCCGCTCGCCGCGGCGCGAATGGCCTGCACCAGCTCCGTGCCGGCCGACTGCTTCAGCACGTAGCCCCGGGCCCCGGCCTGAAGGGCCTCGCGGGCGAAGGCCGGATCCTCCTGCATGGTGAGGACCACCACCGAGGTGCCGGGCGACGCGTCGGCCACGTCGGGGATCGCGGCGAGGCTGGATCCCCCGGGCATGTTCAGGTCGAGTACGAGCACCGTCGGCTTGTGGCCGAGCACGTAGCGCTGAGCGGCGTCGACAGTTCCCGCCTCGGCCAGCACCTCGATGTCCTCCTCGGCCTCGAGCAGCATCCGCAGCCCCGAGCGCACCACCGCGTGGTCGTCGGCGAGCACGATCGTGATGCGCTCAGCGTCCTCCCCGGTCTCCATCACGGAACCGACCCTACCCCCGTGCACGTAGTTTCCCGGGTTCCGCATGAGCATCCTCGTCGCGAACACCGGCTCGAGCAGCCTCAAGCTGCGGTTGGTCGGCCCCGCCGGCGAGATCGCCGCGGCGTGCGACCTGCCCGCGCCCGGCGATCCCGTGGACCTCGAACCGATACGGGACTTCCTCGCCACGGCGGAGGACGTCGAGGCCGTGGGGCACCGCGTGGTGCACGGCGGCCGCGAGTTCCTTCAACCGCTGCTCCTCGACCGCGCCGGCATCGAGCGGCTGGGTGCGCTCGGCGACCTGGCGCCGCTCCACAATGGTCCGGCCCTCCGGGTTCTCGATGCCCTCCGCCGACTCTGCCCCGACGTGCGCCACGTGGCCTGCTTCGACACCGCGTTCCACGCGGGGATCCCGGACGAGGCGGCCCTGTACGCGCTGCCCGCGGACTGGACCGAGGCCTTCGGGCTGAGGCGCTTCGGCTTCCACGGCATCAGCCACGCCTGGGCCTCCCGCCGCGCCCTGGAGCTGCTCGGGTACGCGCAGGCCGGCCTGCGGCTCGTGACCTGCCACCTCGGCGCCGGCGCCTCCCTCGCGGCGGTGCGGGACGGGGCCTCGGTGGACACCACCATGGGCTTCACCCCCAACGAGGGACTCGTGATGGCCACCCGCTCGGGCTCGGCCGACCCGGGGATGCTCCTTTGGCTGATCCGGCACGCGGGTATCGACGCGGACGAGCTCGAGCACCGCCTGGAGCACGAGTCGGGGCTGCGCGGACTCTCGGGTACCTCGGGCGACATGCGGGAGGTGATCGAGGCCTCGGCCGCGGATGGCCCGGCCCGTACCGCGCTCGGCGTCTACCTGCACCGCCTGCGTGCGGGCATCGCCGCAATGGGCGCCGCGATGGACGGCCTCGACGCGCTGGTGTTCACCGGAGGGGTGGGGGAGCACGCGCCCCTCGTGCGAGCGGAGGCGTGCGCGGGCCTGTCCTTCCTCGGCGTCGGCCTCGACCAGGACGCCAACGAATCGCAGGAGACCGGCGACCGGGAGATCTCCGGCGCCGGAGCATCCGTCCGGGTTCTGGTCGTGGAGAGCCGCGAGGACCTGGAGATCGCCCGCGCGGTGCACTCCGTGCTCGCCCGCTAGCCCTCCCAGGCCCACTCCCGCAGCTCGGGCATGTCGTCGCCGGTCTCACGTGTGTACGCCCGGTGGCGCAGCCGCTCGTCCTCCATCGCCTGGCGCAGGTGGGCGGCCCGGGGGCCGAGGCCGGGCACCCGATCGATCACGTCCATGACCAGGTGGAAGCGGTCCATGTCGTTGAGCATCACCATGTCGAAGGGTGTGGTGGTGGTGCCCTCCTCCTTGTAGCCGCGCACGTGCATTCCGCCGTGGTTGGCCCGCCGGTAGGTGAGCCGGTGAATCATCCAGGGGTAGCCGTGGTAGGCGAAGATCACCGGGCGGTCGCGCGTGAAGAGCGCATCGAACTCGGCATCGGGCAGTCCGTGCGGGTGCTCGCTCTCGGTCTGGAGTCGCATCAGGTCCACCACGTTCACCATGCGCACGCGCAGCTCGGGAAGATGCCGGCGCAGGAGGCTCACGGCCGCCACCGTCTCGAGCGTGGGGATGTCCCCCGCGCAGGCCATCACCACGTCGGGCTCGGTGTCCCCGTCGTCGTTGCTCGCCCAGTCCCACGTGCCGATGCCGCGGGTGCAGTGCGCGGCCGCCTCATCCATCGTCAGGTAGTCGAGCGCGGGCTGCTTGCCGGCCACGATCACGTTCACGTAATGCTTGCTCCGGAGGCAGTGGTCGGCCACCGACAGCAGGCAGTTGGCGTCGGGCGGCAGGTACACGCGGATGATCGAGGCCTTCTTGTTCATCACGTGGTCGATGAACCCGGGGTCCTGGTGCGAGAAGCCGTTGTTGTCCTGGCGCCACACGTGCGACGAGAGCAGGTAGTTGAGCGACGCGATCGGCCTCCGCCACGGGATCGTGCGGGTGACCTTCAGCCACTTGGCGTGCTGGTTGAACATCGAGTCGACGATGTGGATGAACGCCTCGTAGCAGTTGAAGAGTCCGTGCCGGCCGGTGAGCAGGTAGCCCTCGAGCCACCCCTGGCACATGTGCTCGCTGAGCACCTCCATGACGCGGCCGTCGGGTGAGAGGTGATCGTCGCCCGCCTCGATCCGGGCCGACCAGGCCCGGTCGGTGGCCTCGAACACGGTGTCCAGGCGGTTGGAGGCGGTCTCGTCCGGGCCGAAGAGCCGGAAGTTGGCGCTCGACTCGTTCCGCCGCATCACGTCGCGGAGGTACCCGCCGAGCACGCGAGTGGCCTCGCTGGAGGTCGAGCCCGGCGACCTCACCTCGACCGCGTAGTCGCGGAAGTCGGGAAGTTCCAGCTCGCGGAGCAGCAGGCCGCCGTTCGTGTGCGGGTTCGCTCCCATCCGGCGCTCCCCCTCCGGCGGTAGCGCGGCCAGCTCCGGCAGCAGTGCCCCGCCCTCGTCGAACAGGTCCTCGGGCCGGTAGCTGCGCATCCACTCCTCGAGCTGAGCGAGGTGCTCCGGGTTGGTGCGCATGTCCTTCAGCGGCACCTGGTGGGAGCGGAACGATCCCTCCGCCGGGCGACCGTCCACCACCTTCGGGCCCGTCCAGCCCTTCGGTGTGCGCAGGACGATCATCGGCCAGCGCGGCGGCTCGGTCTCCCCCGCTCGCGCGGCGTCCTGGATCTCGCGGATCTCGCTCACCGCCTCGTCGAGCGCGTCCGACATACGGCGGTGCATCTCCACCGGATCGCTGCCCTCCACGAACAGCGGCCGGTGGCCGTAGCCGGTGAGCAGCGCCTCGAGCTCGCCGTGGGGGATGCGGGCGAGCACGGTGGGGTTGGCGATCTTGTAGCCGTTCAGGTGAAGGACGGGCAGCACCGCCCCGTCGCGGGCGGGGTTCACGAACTTGTTGGAGTGCCAGCTCGTGGCCAGCGGGCCAGTCTCGGCCTCGCCGTCCCCCACCACGCAACAGACGAGCAGGTCCGGGTTGTCGAAGGCGGCACCGTAGGCGTGCACGAGGGCGTACCCGAGCTCGCCTCCCTCGTGGATCGATCCCGGCGTCTCGGGAGCCACGTGGCTGGGAATCCCGCCGGGAAAGGAGAACTGGCGAAAGAGGCGGCGCAGCCCCTCCTCGTCATGGCCGATGGTGGGGTACACCTCGGTGTAGGTGCCCTCCAGGTAGGTGTTGGCCACGAGTCCGGGCCCGCCGTGCCCGGGGCCCGCCACGTAGATCGCGTTCAGGTCGTGACGGCGGATCGCGCGGTTCATGTGCGCGTAGACGAAGTTCAGCCCCGGGGTGGTGCCCCAGTGCCCGAGCAGCCGCGGCTTGATGTGCTCCGGCTCGAGAGGCCGGCGCAGCAGCGGGTTGTCCATGAGATAGATCTGACCAACGGACAGGTAGTTCGCCGCCCGCCAGTAGGCGTTCAGCAGATCGAGATCCTGCTCGCGCTCAGGGGTCATCGCAGGTCCCATGCTTGCGCGTCGGGGGGCGGAGCCCGGCAAACACACAATCCGATTCGCGGAGAATTACGGAGACGTCCCGGGGACGCACGCCGATGACGCGCACTCCGTTTCGCGCGACGCTTCTGCATATGAGCACAGCGCTGTCCTCGCCGCGACCCGCAGACACGCCAGACGCCACCCACGACGATTCGATCTTGGAGTCCGAGGTGCGCGACTTCATGACCCCCGGCTGTCTCACGATCTCCGAGTGCGCCAGTGTGGCCGAGGCCGCCAGGGCGCTCAGGCTTCAACGAGTTCACGGGATACTCGTTCTCGGGGCCCGCAACGGGACACCGCTCGGCTGGATCACCTCCCGGGGGCTGCTCGGCTGGCTCGGCCGGGACCGCAGCCGCGCGAGGGCGCGGGATGCGATCACCGAGCAGATCACCGCCATCGACCCGGACGAGCGCGTGCGCATGGCGCTCTACGCCCTCTCGACGGCCGGCACCACGCGGCTCCTCGTCCGCCGGAGGTCTCAGCAGCTGCCCGAGGGCGTGCTCACCGACTTCGACCTCGCCGCGGCGGCGGGGCGCTGACCGGCTACCAAGGAGGTCTCGATGGACAGCAAGATCATCGTCGGATTCGACTGCAGCGAGGCGTCCTACGACGCTCTCGCCCTCGGCAGGCTCCTCGCCGGCGCCACGGGCGCGCACCTGGTGGTCGCCGGAGTGTTCCGGCTCGTGCCGGTCTGGGACGTACCCAATGCTGCGGTAGAGGATTGGGCCCCGGACAGGACCGAGCAGTTCGAGGCCGCGGCTGCCTCGGCCGGCGCCGAGGCCGTGACCGTGCCGAGCACCTCTGCGGCGCGGGGCTTGCAGGAGCTGGCCGAGATGAACGGTGCGGACCTGATAGTCGTGGGCTCGGCGAGCCACGGCCCGATCGGCCGGGTGCTCGCGGGGAACGCTGGGCTCAGCCTGCTTCACGGCTCTCCGTGCTCGGTGGCCGTCGCGCCGCGCGGCTTTGCGGACGCCACGCCGGACAGCCTCGGCGAGGTGGTGGTGGCCTTCGACGGGACCCCGGAGGCCACGGCCGCACTGCACGACGCTGCGGCCCTCGCACGCGGGGCCCGCGCTTCAATCAAGGTGGTGACAGTGGCCGAGCCACCCCCGGTGGTCTACGGCAAGGGCGGCGGCGCCAACCAGGGCTGGCACGAGCTCAAGGACGAGATCGAGGGAATGATGCGCACGCGCATGGAGGAGGCTCTCGCCGATCTTCCGGACGACGTGCGCGCCGAGGGCGTTCTCATCACGGGCGACCCCGCCGAGGAGCTCGCACGGGTCGCAGTGACGGACGGGGGGATCCTGGTCGTCGGGTCTCGCTCGTACGGACCGCTTCGAAGCGTCCTGCTCGGGTCGGTCTCTCGCGATCTGATGCGCTCCGTCCCGTGCCCGCTGATTGTCCATCCCCGCAGCGCAGAGGCCGAGAGGAGCCTCATGGAGAAGGCGGCCCGGAGCGAGGTTGTTCTGTGAACGCACGCCAGCGACGACCTCGCATCGTCGTCGGCTACGACGGCTCGGAAACTGCGCGAGCGGCCGTGGCCTGGGCGGCCGAGCGCGCCGGCCGCTCCGGCACCGTCTACGTCGTTCACTCCTTCAGCGGGGCGGTGGACTGGTACGACCCCCTCAACGCCGGCCACGTGCCCGACGATCATCCAAAGCGCGGCAAGGCGGTCCTCGATGCCCTCCTGCTCGAGGGCGGAAATGCGCTCATGGACGTGGACTACGAACTGGTGCTCGTGGGCGGCAATCCCGCGAAGGAGATCGTGAACGTCGCGGAGGAGCACGACGCCGACGAGATCGTGGTGGGCTCCCACGGGTTCGGCAAGCTGCGCTCCGCTCTGGGCTCGGTGTCGCACGACCTCCTGCACGACGCGGAGCGGCCGGTGATCGTGATCCCCTACCGCGCGGTGCGCGCGCACGCCGGATCGGCGTCATGAGCGATCACCCGGACGTGCGTCCCATCCTGCTCTGCTACGACGGCTCGGAGAGCTCGGCGCGCGCAATCGCCGCGGCATCGGCGCTTTCGCTCCGAGGTCGCGCCCTCGTCTGCCACTCCTGGTCGGGCATGTCCCAGTTCGTGTTCCGCGGGACGGTGGGGCCGGGGCCGGCTCCACTGGCCGGGGCCGTGAAGGAGATCGACCAGCTCGACGCCGAGGCCGCCGAGGAGCGGGCCGAGGAGGGTGCCGAGCTGGCGCGAGCCGCGGGCTTCGACGCCCTGCCGCTGCCGGTCAAGGAGGAGCGCAAGACGTGGCGCACGATCGTGGAGACCGCCGACCGCCACCGGTCTCGCCTGACAGTGGTCGGGGCGCACGGCGGGTCCGGCGTGGGTCGAGCGCTGCTGGGGAGCGTGTCCAGCTCTGTGCTCACCCACTCCCACTCGCCCGTGCTGGTGGTGCCCGACTCCACCCCGGACACATTGCCGGACGGTCCGATCGTCCTCTGCCATGACGGCTCGGAGGCCTCCGTGCGGGCGATCCAGGTCGCGGGCGAGCTGTTCCCCGGACGCCGTGCGGTGGTGCTCACCGTCTGGGAGTCACTGGCCGCGCGCACCGCCGCGCTGGCCGGTCCCGGCGGGTTCAGCTCCGGGATGGAGGCCGAGCTCGACGAGATCGGCGCCGGACAGGCCCAGCGGAGCGCAGCCGAGGGACTTGCCGCCGCGGACGAGGCCGGCCTCGTGTCCGAGCCCGTGTCGTCGAAAATGATCACGGGCCCGATCTGGCGAGGCCTGATCGACGCCTCCGACGAGCTCGGCGCGGCGGCGCTGGTCATGGGCTCCCGGGGCACGACCGGCATCTCGGCCGCCCTCGGCAGCGTCTCCCACGGCGTGGCGCACCACAGCCACCTGCCGGTGCTGGTCGTCCCGCCGGCGGACTGACTGGAGCCCGCGACCCGCTAGCGCGCCTGGGCCATGATCCGGCCCGCGTTCTCGGGCCCGAAGAACTCGGGCGCCGGGAGCGTGCCCGCCATGACGCTCACGAAGCCGTCCATGGCCTCCTGGTTGCCCTGCATCGCGCCGATCAGCTGCTGCATCTCGGGCGGAGGGGGTTCGACCTTCGCGAACTCGTTGGTGAACCCGTACACGGGCAGCGCCTCGGCGTCGCGGGCCTGCTGGTAGCCGGCCATCGCGTCGTCGTACGGGCGCCGCCGGGCGAACGCGTCGTCGAGGGCGCCGGCCAGCGCCTCGGCGTCGCGGAACGCGTCCGTGATCCCGAACGCCGTGATGGGGTGCTTGTGGTAGCCGGCGTCCCCGACCAGCGCCCACCCGGGGCCGTACGGCTTGAGAAAGAAGCCGGCCATGTCGGCGGTTCCCACGAAGCGGGTCTCCCGGGTGGCGGCGTGGATGCGCTCGGCGAACTCGGGCACGAGCTCGAAGGACCTCATGTAGGTGCCCTCCACGTCCTTGCGGTTGTCCTTGAACTCCGACTGGGGCCAGCCCTGAACCACGCAGGTGAGGTCGTCGTGTGTCGGCAGGGCCGCCCAGCCGCGGTGACCCTCGCCGCGGACGAACGTCTCGAATCCGCCGGCGGGCAGGCCGCTCCAGTAGGCGTAGTACGCGGGTGCCAGCGGGGGCGTCTCGTTGTAACGCTCGGGCGCCACGGACTTGGCCACCAGCGAGTGCTTGCCGTCCGCCCCCACCACCACCCGTGCCCGCTCGGTCACCGTGGCGCCGTCCTTGGCGTGGCCGCGGATGCCCGCGACGCGTCCGTCGCCGGTCACGATCTCGTCCACTGTGAAGTCCTCGCGCAGCTCGGCGCCCGCCTCCACGGCCGCTTCCACCAGCAGCGCGTCGAGCACGATCCGGCGCGGGCAGTAGGCCTGGGCGGCGCCGTCCGCCGGCCGCGGGGTCCCCGCCACGGTCACCGGCCCGAAGTCGAAGGAGTAGCGCGTGATCGGCGGGCAGTTGGTGGCCTCGAGCCGGTCGAGGATCCCCCACCGGGCGAGGGCGGCCACCGTAGGCGGATGAGCCAGATGCGTGGACATCGTGTCGCTCGGGAACGTGGCCTTGTCCACCAGAAGCACCCGGTGGCCGGCCCGGGCCAGCAACATCGCCGTGGGCGATCCGCCACACCGCGCTCCCACCACGATCGCGTCGTACTCTCCGCTCATTGCCGGCCTCCTGTCGGTGGACGCTTGGAGCCTCCCACCGCGCGGGGCTGCGGGCAAGCGGGGCGATGTAGCGTCTCCCCATGCATACACCTTCGCCTGACCCCGACATGGATCTCTGGGCGCCGCACGAGTCCGGTCCCCCCGAGGCGGAACACACCGTGCTGCTGCTTCCCGGGGCGCTCTGCAGCACGCTGTTCTACGACGACCTGCTGGCGGACACCAGGCTCAGCGGGGCGCCGATCCGATTCGTGGCCGCCACCCTGCCCGGCTACGGGCGGACGCGGCCTCCGGACGACCCGGCCATCGAGAGCTACGCGGGTCTCGCGGGCCGGCTCGCCGCGAACCACGGCTGCGACGTGGTGGTCGGCCACAGCCTCGGCGCGAACGTGGCCATCGAGATGGCGGCCGCCGGGCACTTCCACGGGCCGATGGTTCTGCTCTCTCCGAGCTTCTCCCGTCAAGACGAGTCGATGGCTCTCCGCGTCATCGACCGCCTCGGCCGGGTGCTCGGGTACCTGCCCTTCGCCGCGATGTTCAGGGTGATGGGCCCCGCGATGAAGGGCGAGCTGCCCCCGGACCGCCGCGAAGTCCTGGTGGCGGAGCTGAAGAACAACGACCCGCGCGTCATCCGGCGGCTGGTGCGTCCCTACCTCGAGTACCTCGACCGCCACGGGTCGCTGGTGTCCCGTCTGTGCGATTGGGGAGCGAGCTCATGGGTGGCGTTCGGCGAGGACGACGACGTGAGTCTTCAGGACGAGGAGCGCCGCGGCCTGGAGGCATGCCCTCACGTAAGCCTGTCCGAGATCTCAGACGCCGGGCACTTCGCCCTCAACCAACAGCCGGCGCGGGTCGCCGATCTGGTGCTGCAGGCCATCGCCGCGACGGACGCCGGGACCTCCTAGTAGCCGAGGTCCTGGCGGTCCGTGAGTCGTGCGCGTGCTCAGCGAAGCGAGACCGCAACCTCCTCGAGCAGGTCCATCGCGTCGTTCATGCCCGCCTCCATGCCGGAGTTGATGTGTCCGTCGCGATGCTCCTGGGTCGCGTGCTCCACGAGGATCTTGAGCGTCGTGCGCCCGTCCTCCTCGGTGAGCGTCAGGGTGTTAAGCGACTCCGCGTCCGGCATGCCTTCGAACACCTCGGTGGAGACGATGCGCTCGTTCGGGGCGATCTCGCGGTACTCGCCGTGGAAGCCCACCTCGAGGTCGCCGCGCGCGATCATCACCCAGCGCCACGTGCCGCCGACCCGCAGGTCGATCTCGGCGATCGTGACCTCGCCGCGCTTGGCGTTCCACCAGCGCTTGACCAGCTCCGGCGTGGTCCACGCCTCGTAGACCAGGTGCCTCGGCGCATCGAATTCACGCGTGATGAGGATCTGCCTCTCCGTGGGAAGCGTCACCGTGGCCGTTCCGCTACTCGTCATTGCGTCCATCTCCTTGCTCCTTCTCCTTGAGTTCGTCCAACACGACATCCAGCTGCTCGAACCGCTCCGACCACGTGCGCTCGTAGCCCTTCACCCAGTCGTGGATGGGCCTGAGTGCCTCGCCGTTCAGCCGGTACAGCCGCCGCCGCCCGTCTTCACGCACGTCAACCGCTCCCACCTCTCGAAGCACCCGCAGGTGCTTGGACACCTGCGGCTGAGCCAGCCCGAGTGCGTCCACCAGGTCGTTCACGGGGCGTTCGCCGCCCGCCAGCACGTCCAGAATCTCTCGCCGCCGCGGCTCGGCCACGGCGTTGAACGCGTCGGTGGTGGTCGCTGCTCGTGCCATGCCGGAACATTATATACCTATATGGGAATATATCGACTGAGCGTGCGCCAGCGATACTTCACGGGCGATGTCGCAGGAGGCCGTGGATCTATTCCTCGCTTCCGGCGTGCGCGCCACCCGGCGCTCGAGCTCGCCGGAATCCAATGAGGAATCGACTGCGCGCAGCACACGCCGGCGACCGGGACGGGATCGTCAACGTCTTCCAGTCGGCGCGAGCGGCCGCGCGTCCCCACCTCCCGGTGCTGCACTCGGGCGCGGAGGATCGCGACTTCTTCGGCGGGCACATCGCGAGCGGCGCGACCACCGTGGCGACGGAGGGCGAGAGGGTGCTCGGCTTCATCGTGGCCGGCGAGACGCGTGTCGAGCACCTGTACGTGGAGCCCGGCGCGCAGCGGACCGGGCTGGGCAGCCTTCTGCTCTGCCACGTCCAGGTGCTGCATCCGGGCGGCCTCGACCTGTGGGTGTTCCAGCGCAACCGTGCGGCGATCGCGTTCTACGAGGCTCACGGCTTCGCGATCGCCGAGACCGGCGACGGCTCAGACAACGAGGAACGCGAGCCCGACGCCCGGATGGTGTGGCACCGGACGTGAGGTGGCCTCAGGCGGTGGCCTAGAGCTCGATGTAGGAGCCCATGAAGGTCACGTACTTCACCGAGACGATGGTTGTGATCGACCAGAAGACCGGTGAGATCACACCGTAGACTCCGGCCTCGGTCGGCTTCACCGCATGGTCGTGCGCCTTGAAGACCGTTTGCAGCGCGTACAGCGGGCTGGTCCCGATGTCCGTGGCTGTCCCGTCGGGCACGAGCCCCCGAGCCTAGACCCGGATCAGGTCACCGCGCACGGTCGGCTCACCCCAATCGGATGATGTGCCCTACGGGCGGGCCTGGTGACGTAGCTCGTCAATGAATCTTGCCTGGGCTGTCGTAATCCTCGTCGCCACCAACGTCGTGACGGTAGGGGCGATGCTCCTGGTCCGGCGCGGTGCGCCGGAGGGCAGCTACTTCACGGACGGCGATCGCGCGTCGGGGGTGTTCGGCGTGCTTGCGGGTGGCTTCGCCATCTTCGCCGGCTTCATCATCTTCCTCGCGTTCACGACCTACGACCAGTCGCGCAGCGGCGCGGAGACCGAGGCGCTCACGGTGATCCAGCAGTTCGAGACCGCCCAGTTCCTACCGCCCGCCACGCACGATCGCCTGGCGGGACAGGTCGTCTGTTACGGACGGTCGGTGGTCCACCACGAGTGGCCGGAAATGGCGGCCGGGCGCGGCGGCGACACGATCAACCCCTGGGCGATCGCGCTCTTCCGGAGCCTGCGGCTCACCAGCCCCAGAAGCAACAGCGAGCAGTCCGCCTTCGACAAGTGGCTCGATCAGACCTCGGATCGGGAGCAAGCGCGGAGCGATCGGCTTCACGGCGCGGAGGGCATCATCCCGGGCACGATCTGGCTCGTGCTCTTCCTGATCGCGGGCGTCGTCTTCGCCTACATGCTGTTCTTTGCCGACCGCGGGGAGGGCGTTGGCGCTCAGGCGATGCTGATGGGATCGGCGACCACGGTGATCGTGCTGACGCTGCTGGCGATCAACGCGCTCGACAACCCATACCGCGGCGGCATTGGGCAGATCAAACCAGTCGCGATGGAGCGATCGCTCAGGATCCTGAAGACCGCGCGCGCCGTGGTGAACGAGCGGGCTCCGCTTCCATGCAACGCCCGGGGCGATCCGGTCTCGTCCTCATGAAGGACGACGGACCGAGCCGCGCGGACCGCCGTCTGGAGCTCGCGGCAACCGTGCTGCTCGCGATGGCGGCGGTGGCAACCGCCTGGGCGGCCTATCAGTCGGCGCGCTGGCACGGGCAGCAGGCCAAGTCCCAGAGCGCGTCGATCGCCGCTCGCGTGGAGTCGACTCGAGCGGCGAACGTGGCGAACCGCCAGACGCAGATCGACGTCGCACTCTTCACACAGTGGGTGGACGCCTACGCGCGCGACGAGACCGAGCTGGCCGACTTCTACCGCAAGCGCTTTCGCCCCGAGTTCCGCCCAGCCTTCGAGGCATGGGTGGCCACACGGCCGCGAACCAATCCGCATGCGCCGCTGTCCCCGTTCGCCCTGGCCCAGTACAAGCTCGAGGCCACGACGCAGGCCGACCGCCTCGAGACGCAGGCCGCGGCGTCCTCCCAGCAGGTGGGACGCTTCATCCAGCGGGCCGACAACTACTCGCTCGCCGTGGTGCTGTTCGCCGCGTCGCTCTTCTTCGCCGGCATCAGCACCCGGCTCCGAGCGCCCACGACACGGATGGTCGTCCTCGGGCTGGGCTATGCCCTCTTCACCGCCAGCGTGATCTGGATCGCCACCTTCCCGGTCAGCCTGTCTGTGTAGCGGAGGGGGAGGGATTCGAACCCTCGGTGGACGTTGCCGCCCACAACGGTTTTCGAGACCGCCCCGTTCAACCACTCCGGCACCCCTCCGAGGCGAGATTGTGGCGCATCGCCGGGCCAAAGTGACAATCCGCGTGACAGTACGCTGGCGCCGTGCCGGAAGAGCCGTCGGTACAGCTTGAGCCCGAAACCGAGGCGATCCTCGTCAAGCTCGTTGAAGTAAACGCGCGCGGCGGACGGGTGCGCGGTCGGTTCTTCTGCCCTCAGCCCTGGGGAGGACCAATCATCGTGCGGGACGGCGGCCTATTGGAGCCCCGCGCGCTGCGCCAGCTTTCAGGCGTAATGCCGGGAAGGCGACGGGCGATCATTGGAATCGAGCGACCCGCGGCCCTCCGGCTATCCCGATGTCAGAGCGGGCTGTCGGGTGTCACCACGCCCGCGGCCGCGACGCAGATCACGGTCACCGTGATGAGGGCGTCCTGGTTACCGGGATTGAAGGCGCGGACCTCCCACGAATCCGGTACCTCGTGGCCGGCCAGGATTGCGGCCGGCCGCCCCCAGTCCACGACCACGTCGGGGACAAGGGAGATGGCGCCGCCGCCCGTGGGCACGAGGCGATCCGGGCAGGCCACCGACGCGGTCCCGCCGCCGGGGGGCACGGGCTTGTTCGCGGAGCGGTAGGTCACGGGGCCCGTGCTTCCGGCGGGTCCGGTGGCGCCCCGGGCTCCGGTCGCGCCCCTGGCCCCCGTGTCGCCCTTGACCTGACCCTTGATGTCCGTGCCGGTTAGGGAGTTGTTCTTGATGTCCTTGCCGGTGATCGACCCGTCCTTGATCTGTTTCCCGGTGATCTTGCCGGCGGCCACGGCGCCGCCCGTGAAGGCGGCGAACAGGGCGAGGAAGGCGAGAGCGACGGCGGGGGAGGGCAGGCGAAGTCGTTTCATGCGCTCCATCCAACATGAGGCTTGCTCGCCGTGCGCCGCTTACGCGGCGCGCGGCGTGAACGGCACCGGCTCGTCCGGGCCGTCCTGAACCACGAGCTCGTCCTCGGGATAGAGCGCGGACGGCGCTCGCGTCCTCGGTGACGTACAACATGTAGGTCACCCGCTGCGCCGGCGATCTGGTTGGCCGCGAAGGCCCCACTGCTGAGCGAGGCTCCCCTACCCGCGCCGCCCCGCGAAGAAAGCCCGCAACAGGTCCGCCGCGTCCCCGGCCAGGAGCCCGCCGGCCACCTCCGGACGGTGGTTCAGGCGTGGCTCGGCCAGCACGTCGAGCACGCTCCCGGCGGCGCCGGCCTTCGGGTCGTGGGTGGCGTAGACCACGCGCGGCACCCGGGCCAGCACGATCGCGCCCGCGCACATCGCGCAGGGCTCCAGCGTCACGTACAGCACGGTCTCGAGCAGGCGCCAGCCCCCGAGCTTCTCCGACCCCTCCCGCAGCACGAGCATCTCCGCGTGGGCGGTGGGGTCCCCGCGCAGCTCACGCTCGTTAGGGGCGGCGGCCACCACCTCCCCCTCCTGCACCAGCACCGCGCCGATCGGCACGTCGTCGTGATCGAGGGACCGCTCGGCCTCGCGCAGGGCCAGGCGCATGAAGTACTCGTCCCGCGGGAAGAAGCTCATCCCCGGATCACCAGGCGGCGCCCGGTATAGCGCTCCGCCAGCCGCAGCCCGCTGAGCAGACCGAGCCGGCCCGCCACCCGTACGCCGGCGGCCGTGAGGGACAGCGGGGAGACGTGGCGGCCCAGGGCTCCGGCCTCGATCAGCTCGAGGTACCAGGCGATCGTGTCGCGCAGGGTCCGGTCGAGCGGACGCGCCCGGTAGCCGAGGTCCCGGCGCGCCTTCCGGGACGAGTACCTCCAGCTCTGCGCCATCAGCAACACGCCCTCGCCCGCCACCGGCGACGGCAGGCCGAGCTCCTCTGCGCGCCGGGCCAGCGCACCCGCCTCGCGCGGGAGGACCACGAGCGGGTGGTGTACGCCGGACAGCCGCGCCACCCGCTCGATCAGCTCCACCCACTGGAGGTCGTGCCCGCCGAGCACGTAGCGCTCGCCCGGAGCCCCGCCGGTGGCGGCCAGCAGATGGCCGGCGGCCACGTCGCGGACGTCCACGGCGTTGGTCTCGGCGTCCACCACCGCCGGGAGGCGGCCGAGCAGGTAGTTGCCGATCAGCCGGTTGGACGTCTCGCCGGGATGGGTGCGGTCCACGGCGGGGCCGAAGACGTAGGAGGGGTTCACGATCACCACCTCCACCCCCAGGCGCGCGCCCGCCGCCAGGGCCTCCGACTCCCCCTCGTGCTTGGAGTCCGGGTAGGTGAGCCCGAGGCCGCCGCCGCGATAGGGATCGTCCTCCGTCCCGGGGCGGTCGGGTGGGGCGGGGCCGATCCCGGCCACGCTGGAAGTGACCACAACGCGCCTCACGTCCTCGGCCGCGGCCGCCTCCACGGCCACCCGGGGAGACAGGGCGTTGACCTCCCAGACCCGGCTTGCCGGCCGGGATCCCACGTAGCCTGCGGCGTGGAACACGATCTCGCACCCCCGAAAGGCCCGCCGGAGGGCGCCGCGATCGAGGACGTCGGCCCGGATCGGCTCGACCTCCGCGTGGCCGAGGCGCTCCAGGCGCCTCTCGTCCCGGTAGGTCACCCGTACCGGTCCGAGCGTCTCCGACGCAAGTTGTGCCAGGTGCGAGCCGATGAACCCTGTGGCACCCGTGACGCAAACGGTCACAACTTCGCCGGTCCTGCCCTGTTCTTGCCTTCGTACACTCAAGACGCACCGTAACCAATGCCCACACGCCTGCTCCTACCGGCCGTCCTGGCCCTGACGCTCCTGGCCCTGCCGGTATCCGCGCAGGCGCGGGACTACGTGCCCGGGCAGGTGATCGTGAAGTTCCGCGAGGGCACCGCGCCCGCCGAGCGCAGCAACCTCCAGCGGTCCTCGGGCACCGCGGTGGAGCGCCGGCTCCCCGGCGGCTCGCAGCAGCTCCAGATCGACGACGGCGCCTCCGTGAGCCGCACCGTGGACGAGCTTCGCTCCGACCCGAACGTGGCCTACGCGGTGCCGAACTACCGGGCCCACGCGTCCGTTTACGTACCCAGCGATCCCAGCCTGAACCGCCAGTGGAACCTGATCGGCCCCTTCGGCCTCGGCATGCCCGAGGCCTGGCAGATCGCGATCGATCGCGGCGCCCCGGGCGCCAAGGGCGCCACGGTGGCGGTGCTCGACAGCGGGGTGGCGTACGAGAACCGGGGTCGCTTCCTGCGCGCTCCCGACTTTCACAGGAGCACCTTCCTCCGCGGATACGACTTCGTGGGCCATGACAAGCACCCCAACGACGTTTTCGGCCACGGCACCCACGTGGCCGGCACGATCGCCCAGGCCACCAACAACCGGATGGCCACGGCGGGAATCGCCTACCGCGCCCGGATCATGCCTCTCCGCGTGCTGGACTCGGAGGGCTCGGGCGACTCGGTGGCCATCTCCCGCGGAATCCGGTACGCGGCCCGGCGCCGCGTGGACGTGATCAACCTCAGCCTCGAGTTCCCGTCGGGCGTCCGGGCGGCCGAGATCCCCGATGTGCTCTCGGCCCTGCGCTACGCACGGGACAAAGGTGTGATCGTGGTGGCCGCCGCGGGGAACCAGGCGGACGCGGCGGTGGCCTACCCCGCCCGCGCGTCGAGCGTGATCGCCGTGGGGGCCACCACCGCCACCGGCTGCGAGGCCGAGTACTCGAACGCCGGCACGGACCTCGACGTGGTGGCTCCGGGCGGAGGCGTGGACGCCCCCAACACCGACGACCCCTGGGACGCAGAGCACTGCCGCCCCGAATTGCGCGGCCGGTCCATCCTCCAGGAGACCTTCACACGCGGCATCCGTCGCTTCGGGCTCCCCGGCGGTTACGAGGGCACCTCGATGGCGAGCCCCCACGTGGCAGGGATCGTGGCCCTGCTGATCGCCACCAAGCGCCTCGGAGCCCACCCCACCCCCGCCGCGGTGGAGGCCCACCTGGAGTCCACGGCCACGGACGCCGGGCCACCCGGCTTCGACGACCGTTACGGCTGGGGCATCGTGAACGCGGCGAACGCGCTCCGATAACCCCGTAACGGCCCGAGCGAGGAGCGCAGCCCGATCGTCGATCGGGCGAGCACCGGCAGCTAGGTAGTGCGGATAATCATCACGCTGCAGGGAGCGTGATGGGAGACCTTGTTGGGCACGCTGCCCAGGAGGAAGCGCTTGGCGCCGGTCATGCCCTTGTTGCCGACCACGATCAGGTCGGCTCCCTCCTCCTCGGCCACATCGAG
This sequence comes from Solirubrobacterales bacterium, assembly GCA_038323835.1. GTDB lineage: Bacteria > Actinomycetota > Thermoleophilia > Solirubrobacterales > Thermoleophilaceae > JACVRW01. The sequence continues at coordinate 20,884 of JBBQHI010000010.1, read as the reverse complement.
GATGGCGTCGGCCGGATCGCCCTCACGGGCGTGGATCTCGACCTTCACGCCCGCCGCGTGCAGGCTCTTGGCCGCCTCCTCCAGGGTCGCGTCCACGTCCTCGCGCGGGCTCACCATCCACTGAAGGTCCTCCGGGATCTCCTGGCGCTCCTCGCGCAGGCGGCCCTCGGGAACGGGCTCATAGGCGCTCACGAGATGAACCGTGGCGTCCAGGTGCTGAGCCAGCTCGCTGGCTTGCTTGACCGCCTCGTTGGCGGTTTCCGACCCATCGGTTCCTACGACCAGAGATGCGAACAAGTCCTCTCCCTTCGCGGTGCGGGCGCATCATATGTCGGTTTACCTTTGGCAGTGTGGACGCCACCCGATTAGCCTGTGCGCAGATGACCGCACCCACGAGGTGTCTCGCAGCGGATGACCATCCCACCGTTAGGCAAGGACTCGACCTCATGTTCGGCCAGGCGGACGATCTGGAGCTCGTCGGAAGCGTGGAGACGGGCGAGCAGGTCGTGGACGCGGTGGCCCGGCTCAAGCCCGATGTGCTGATCATGGACGTGCGCCTGCCCGGCATCGACGGCATCTCGGCGGTGAAGCGCGTGGCTCAGGCGGCGCCCGATGTGCAGATGGTGATGTTCTCGGCCTACGGCGACAAGCGCCTGCTCGGGGACGCGATCACTGCGGGGGCGCGCGGGTACGTGATGAAGGGCTCGCCGCCCGAGGATCTCCTCCGGGCCGTGCGGGCCGTGCGCTCGGGCAAGCCCTTCGTGGACCCGACCCTGTCTCCCGCGCTACTGGTGTCCACCGCCGGCGGAGACGCCTCGCTGTCCGAGCGCGAACGGGAGATTCTCCAGCTCCTCGCGGGCGGGCTGCACACCCAGGAGGTGGGCAACCGGATCGGGTTGAGCGCCGAGACCGTGAAGTCGGACACCAAGCGCGCGATCCAGAAGCTCGGCGCGGACACCCGGGTGCACGCGGTGGCGATCGCGATCCGCCGGGCTCTCATCGAGTGAGCGAGCTGCCACGCTTCTGGATCGTCGTTCAGGTCCTGATCGTCATCTTCGTGCTCATCGGCATGGTGATCGCGCTTACGAAGCTGATCTGACCACGGGCTCGTCGTCGCTCAGCGCGTCGGGGAGCGCGATCTCCGGATGCCGGCGGTCGGCCTCGATCTCGTCGATCTCCTTCACCCAGAACTCCTGCACGCAGATCGTGATCAGGGACAGGATCGGCACGGCCACGAAGAGGCCCACGAAGCCGAATAGCTGGCCGACCACCACCACGCCGATGGCGATCATCGCCGGGTGCAGCCGTACCCGCTGGGACATGATCACCGGCATGGTCACGTTGCTCTCGAGCTGCTGGACGATGACGTAGACGCCGAGAACGAGCAGCGCCTTGCCCGGTGAGTCGGTGAGGGCGAAGAGCACCGGAGGCACCGCACCGGCGATCGCGCCGAAGTAGGGCACCACCACGAGTAGCGACGAGAGCACCGCGAAAAAGATCGCGAAGTCGAGCCCGGCGATCGTCAGGCCGACGTAGGTGAACAGACCGGTGATCAACATGTCGATGGCCACTCCCTCCATCCACCCGATCCACGACTGACGAACGCGGGCGAGGACGTGGCGCATGTGGTCGCGCCGCCCCGGCGGGGCGAGACTCACCAGCCCGTTCACGAGCGGGTCGGGACGGACCGCCATGTAATAGGCCGTGATCAGGATCAGCACCAGAGCGCCGAAGACGCCGGCCACGCTCAGGCCGATGGAGGTGATCGGGCCGATCAGCTTGCCGGGGTCGTCGGTGTACTTCTGGAACCAGTCCTGCACCCGGTCCCCCACCTCGCTCGGCTCGCTGCCCACCACGTCGCCCACGCGGCTCTCGAGGTCCTTCACGATCCCGGGCACGTCGTCCACGAACTGGTTCGTCTGATCCACGAACGGCGGGATCAGGAGGTAGACGATGAGAGCGAAGACCGAGAGGCTGCCCAGCAGGGCCACGAGCACGCCGAGCGGACGGGGGATGTGCCAGCGCTCGAGCCGCGTGGCAGCCGCGGAGAGCGGGATGGCGATCACGATCGTCATCAGCACGGCCAGCAGCAGGGTGGCGAGCTGGCGGAACAGCAGGCCCAGCAGCAGCAGGCCCGCGGCCAGAAGCACGGCGCGATAGGCCACGCTGGGAGCTGTGCCTTCGCCGTTCATCGGCCGCCTTCGAGGTTACCTGCACGCCGGGCAGGCGCTGCGCTCAGCGCCCGCCCGGGATAGGGGGTCGATCAGGTCTTGCGCTCGAGGTCCGAGACCTCTGCGGCCTTGTCCGCGACCTTGTCCTGCGCGTCGTTCAGCTTGTCCTTGGCCTCGCCCTTGCGCTCCTCGCGTGCGCCCTCGCGCCGCAGCGACGAGTCGCCCGCCACGTCTCCGGCGGCCTTCTTGGCGCGGCCTGTGATCTTGTCGATGATGCTCACTGTGGAGTGCTCCTAGTTCGGGTCGTTCTATTCGTACCCCTCTGGAGCAGGGGGAAACAGCAGCGCCCCGCCGGGAACGCGTGTAGCTTGCCCGCATGACGAACGACGAGGCGCATCGCCTCGCGCGTGAGAAGGGAGTTTCACGGCCCCTCTACGCAGTCGTCCGGGCGATCGTGAAGCCCGCGCTTCGCACCTACTTCCGGATGCACGTGTCCGGCCGGGAGCACGTGCCCGCCGAGGGCGCAGCGATCGTGGCCCCGAACCACAAGAGCTTCCTGGACTCGTTCTTCATCGGGGTGTGCACGCGCCGCCACCTCCGCTTCATGGCCAAGACGGAGCTGATCGAGGCGCGCTACGGCCGGCTGCTGGTGCGCCTGGGGGCGTTCCCGGTCCGGCGCGGCGAGGCGGACGAGGCGGCGCTCGAGACCGCGAGGACGGTGCTGCGCCAGGGCGGCCTGCTCGCTCTGTTCCCCGAGGGCACCCGGATCCGCGATCCCGACCAGCTCGGGCATCCCAAGCGTGGGGCGGGACGACTCGCGCTAGAAGAGGGTGCGCCGATCGTGCCCACGGCAATCACGGGGACGGAGAAGCTCTGGCTCGGCCCGCTGCCCAAGCCCCGGCGGGTTCAGGTGGCGTTCGCCCCGCCCATCGAGGTGTCGGAGCTGGCGGTGACGCCGGAGGGCGCCACCGAGGTGGTGGAGGGCATGCTCTGGCCCGAGGTGGAGGACGAGTTCCGGCGCCTGCGCGCCCGCCCCACGATCATCGCCGCGACGCTCACCGCGCTCGGCGTGGGCGGCGGCGTGCTGGCCCAGCGGCGCGGCGTGCTCAGGCGGCGCAAGAAGTCGAAGCTCCCCTGGAAGCGCTGATGGTCTCCCAGGAGAGCATCGACGTCATACAGAGCGCGTATGACGCCTACAACCGGGGCGATCTCGACACGCTGATCGACCACTTCTCCCCGGATGCCGAGATGAACATCGCTGCGCTCGGGGAGGTCAACCTCGGCCACGTCGCGATCCGGAGATCGTTCGAGCAGTTCTTCGAGGTGGTGGAGGCGCCGCACACGGACGCGCGCGAGTTCATTGCCGCGGGCCGGCAGGTGGTGGTCCCGGTCCACCTGAAGGGGCGCCTGCGCCATACCGGGATCACGGACGAGAGCATGATCACGGAGATGGTGCACGCCTTCGCTGTGCGCGACGGGAAGATCGTCTGGAACTACATCTGCACGGACCTGGACGAGGCGATCAGGGTGGCGTTGGCCCAGGATTAGGGGCAGCCGGGCAGTGCCCCGCACACCGGCCGCGCTCGCGTGATCGGCCTAACGTGCCGATACATGGGCACAGAGCTGTCCGCCATGCACTGCGCGCGGCAGCTCCACACTCGCTGTGGAGCCCAGACCTTCGCGGCCAAACGCCGGGAGAATCATGCTTCGACAGCTCCGCCTGCGACTCACATACGCCAACGTCGTTTCCTCCAGCGCGCTCTTCCTCGCCCTCGGCGGCGTGAGTTACGCCGCCGCCACGTTGCCGAAGAACAGCGTCGGCTCCAAACAGATCAAGAAGAACGCCATCGGCGCCGCCAAGGTGAAGGACGGAAGCCTCATGGCGCGCGATTTCAAGAACGGCCAGCTTCCCGCCGGCGCGCGGGGCCTGCAGGGCCTGCCGGGCACCCAGGGATTGCGCGGCGCGTCCGGGGCACCCGGCGCGTCCGGGGCACCCGGGGCGGCCGGCGACCCCGGTCCCTCCGGAACGTCCGGGGCGCACGTCGTCGGCGGCACTCCGGTCACGATCGCGGCGGTCAACGGCTACAACACGGCGACGGTGACCTGCCCGCCCGGTGAGCTCGTCCTCAGCGGCAGCTTCAGCCAGCAGGACGGCATTAGCCCCAGCGTCACGGTCTTCCGTACCGCCATCATCAACGGCGGCACGAGCTTTTCGGCCGACGGCAAGAACGTGTCCGCGAGCACCAACCGCGAGTTCTCGGTCTACGCGGTCTGCGCCGCCTGACGCGGTAGCGCGGGAGCATCCGCGGGCGGGGCTAGGTTGCTCCAATGCGCCTGATCGTCGCCCGCTGCGAGGTCGTGTATACAGGCCGGCTGAACGCCGTGCTGCCCGAGGCCCTGCGGCTGCTGATGCTGAAGCAGGACGGTTCGGTGATGGTCCACGCCGATTCCGGCGGCTTCAAGCCGCAGAACTGGATGACCCCGCCGACGGTCATCGAGGAGGAGGACGGCCTGATGATGGTGCGCAAGCGCGCCGGGGTGTCCGAGGACCGGCTGGAGATCCGCATCGCCGAGGTGATCTCGGACGTGACCCACGACATGGGCGAGGCCGCGGCGCTGGAGAAGGAGGGCGTGGAGCGTGAGCTTCAGGAACTTCTCGCGGACCAGCCCGAGCGCTGCGCCGAGGGGTTGCGGCTCGTCCGCCGCGAGTGGCCCACGGACATCGGTCCTGTGGACCTCATGTGCCGCGATCCGGAGGACGAGTTCGTGGCCGTGGAGATCAAGCGCGTCGCCACCATCGACGCCGTGGAGCAGCTCACGCGCTATCTGGAGCGGATCTGCAAGGAGCCGAGCTTCGGCCGCTGCCGCGGGATCCTCGCCGCGCAGGTGATCAAGCCACAGGCGCGCGTGCTGGCCGAGGCTCGCGGAATCGACTGCGTGGAGGTGGACGTCGACGTCCTCCGCGGCGAGCGTGAGCCGGACCTCACCCTGTTCGGCGGCTAGACGGGTAGCGGCGGAAGCTCGAACCCCCGCGCCTCGCAGCCCTTTTCGATCTCCGCGACCACTGTCTCCAGCACCTTCACGCGCGCCCAGCGCTTCGAGTCCGCCTCCACCAGCTGCCAGCGGGCGAACGCCGGGCTCGTGCGCGCGAGCATGTCCTCCACGGCCAGGGTGTACTCCGCCCGCTTCTCCCGGTTGCGCCAGTCGTCCGGGGTGAGCTTCCAGCGCTTGAGCGGATCCTTCTCGCGCTCCTTGAACCGCTTCAGCTGCTCCTCGTCCGAGACGTGCAGCCAGAACTTGATGAGAATGCTCCCCTCGTCGGTGAGGGAGCGCTCCAGACCGACGATCTCGTCGTAGGCGCGCTCCCACTCCTCCGGGGAGGCGAAGCCCTCCACCCGCTCCACCAGCACCCGCCCGTACCAGGAGCGGTCGAACACGGTCATCCCTCCCCAGCCCGGACACGCGGGCCAGAAGCGCCAGAGGAAGTGATGGCGCTTCTCGTCAGGAGTGGGAGCCGCGAACTGGGCCACGCGCACGTGGCGGGGGTCGAGCGGGGCAACCAGGCGCTTGAGTGCACCGCCCTTCCCCGAAGCGTCCCAGCCCTCGAACATCACGACCACCGGCGGCCCCAGGGGGTCGTCCTCGCCCTCGAGCTTCCCACCGAGGGCGAGCCGCACGGCGAGCAGTCGCTCCTGCGCAGTCTTCAGACGGGTCCTCGCCTCCTCCTTGCCCAGGTCGAGCGACAGGTCCAGCTCGTCGAGGCGGCCCACGGCTCAGCCCGCTCCCGCCTCGGCCACGATCGCGGCCAGCTCGTCCAGCCGGGTCTCGGTGCTCGCGGCATCCGCCGAGCGCACGAGGATCAGGGCGCGGTCCACCCCGGCGTTGCGCAGCCGGTTGAGCGCGCGTGCCTCGGGCTTCGCCGCGAAGAGGGTCACGGGGATCCGCCCGCGTCCCGCGTCGGCGGCGCGGCTCTGGAGGTCCGCGATCCGGCCGGCCAGGATGTCGGGCGAGCCCACCACGTTCGGCATCCACTCGTCCCCGTAGCGCACCACCCGGTTGAGGGCGCCGTCACTCATGCCCCCCACCAGCACCGGCGGGTGCGGCTTGGTCACCGGCTTCGGCCACGACCAGATCGGGTCGAAGTTCACGTGCCGCCCGTGGTACTCCGCCTCGTCCTCGGTCCAGATCGCCTTCATCGCCTCCACCCGCTCGCGCATCAGCCCGAAGCGGGTGTCCGGGTCGGTGCCGTGGTTGCGCATCTCCTCGAGGTTCCAGCCCGCGCCCACCCCGAACAGCACGCGCCCGTTCGAGATCACGTCGAGGGTGGCTACCTCCTTTGCCGTGACGATCGGATCGCGCTCGATCACCAGCAGCACGCCGAAGCCGAGCTTCAGCCGCTCCGTCACCGCCGCCACCGACGCGAGGCCCACGAACGGGTCGAGGATGTGGCTGTACTCGTCCGGGAGTGTCCCTCCCGCCGGGTAGGGCGTCTCCCGGCTCACCGGGATGTGGGTGTGCTCGGGAAGGAAGAGCGACTCGAATCCGCGCTCCTCGGCCATGCGTCCCAGCTCCGCCGGCGTGATCGACCAGTCGGTGGCGAAGCTGCACAGCCCCACCTCCATCAGGCGCCGTCCCAGCGCACGGGAAGGCGGTTCAGCCCGTAGATCCCGGTGATGGTGTCGAGCTCGGGATCGCCGTCCAGGGCGAGGCCGGTCATGCGCGAGGGAAGGAAGGCGAGCGCCTCCTGAAGCTCGGCGCGGGCGATGTTCGCGCCCAGGCAGTAGTGCACGCCGGCGCCGAAGGTGAGCGGCCGGCCCGCGTCGCGCTCCGCGCTGATGTCGAAATCGAGCAGGTCATCGTCCCCGTCGCGGTTCCCGGTGAAGGCGCAGATCATCACCACAGTGCCCTCGGGGAAGGTCACGTCCCGGTACTCCACGTCCTCGACCATGATGCGCGCCGTGAAGGGCGTGATGGGCTCGAAGCGCAGCACCTCCTCCACCGCCTGCGGGGCCAGCTCGGGACGCTCGGCCAGGAGGCGCCACTGGTCGGGATGGTCGGCGAACAGGCGCATGGCGTGGGTCAGCTGGGACTGCGTGGTGTCCACCCCGCCGACGAGCACGTTCAGCACGAGGTTCATGCACTCCACGTCGGAGAGCGTGTCGCCCTCGGCCTCCGCGGCCAGGAGGGTGGACACCAGGTCCTCGCGCGGGTCGCCGCGGCGGGCCGCCAGCATGCCCTCGCACCACTCGTAGAACTCGCTCACCGCCCGCTCGATCCGCTCACGGTCGGCGACCAGGCTGGGGGGATCGAACTGCCGCTGGATCCAGTTCGACCAATCGTGCAGGCGGGGCGCGTCCTCCAGCGGCGCGCCCATCACGGTGGCGATCGTCAGCGAGGGATAGGGCTTGGCGAAGTCGGCCACGAACTCACAACCCTCGGCCTCCCGAACGCCCTCCCAGAGCTGCTCCAGGAACCCGCGCATCGCGGGGCGCCAGCGGTCGGCCGACCTCGGCGTGAACGCCGGATTCACCAGGTTCCGCAGGCGCCGGTGGGCGTCGCCGTTGATGTGGAGGATGTTGCGGCGCATCTCCTCGTACAGCGGCCCGTCCTCCACCTGGAACAGCTCGGCGATCTTCATGCCCGGGAAGGTCGCGCTCTTCGTGCGCAGGAAGAACGCCGCCGATTCGCGGTCGAGCACGAAGTAGCCGAGCTCGGACTTCACGAGCCACGAGCGCCGCGCCAGGTCGATCATCGTGCGGTGGAAGCGCTCGCCCCTCAGCTCGGTGTCGAGGTAGTCGAACTCGGGGAGCGGAAGCTCGGCGACCGAAGCCATCCCTGAACCGTAACGCCGTGGCGCTACCCTCGACAGGACCATGAGCTTCCTGCTGAGGAGAAAGACCGCCATGCCCACGAAGGAGGACGCCCTTCCCGGCCGCGAGCAGCGAGTCGCGGTGCCATCGAGCCACTTCGTGCTCGGCACTCCGCTGGAGCCGCCGTTCCCCGAGGGGACCGAGCGCGTGATCTTCGGCATGGGCTGCTTCTGGGGCGCGGAGCGCGACTTCTGGGAGGCCGACGGCGTGTACACCACGGCCGTGGGCTACTCGGGCGGCTTCACCCCCAACCCGACCTACGAGGAGGCGTGCTCGGGGCGCACCGGGCACAACGAGGCGGTGCTGGTGGTCTACCGGCCCTCAGACATCTCCTACGAGGAGCTGCTTCGCCGCTTCTGGGAGGGTCACGACCCCACCCAGGGCATGCGCCAGGGCAACGACATCGGCACCCAGTACCGGTCCGGGATCTACACCACCATCGAGGCTCAGCGCGAGACCGCAATCGCCTCTCGGGATATGTACGGCGAGCGTCTAGCCGCCGCCGGCCATGGCGCCATCACCACCGAGATCGAGCCCGCGGGCGAGTTCTACTACGCCGAGGACTACCACCAGCAGTACCTCGCGAAGAACCCTGGTGGGTACTGCGGGATCGGCGGCACCGGGGTGTCCTGCCCGGTGGGCGTCGCGGGCGTCTGACACGCCGGATCGCGTTGAATGCCCGAGCTCGTCGCGCCCTTCGAGATCACCGGCTGGGACGAGGATCCGTATCTCGAGCCCGATGACGGGCCGAAGCTCTCCCGCGTGACGGTGCGCAAGCACTTCACGGGAGCGCTTCACGGGGACAGCGTGGCCGAGCTGCTCACGGTCCAGGGTGACGGCGGGCAGTCCTACGTCGGCTCCGAGCGGGTGGAGGCCTCACTCGAGGGGCGCACGGGCACTTTCGTGATCCAGCACGGCGCCGCGATGGGCGCCGACGAGAGCCGCAGCTTCGGGCACGTGGTGCCCGGCTCCGGCACCGGCGACCTCGCCGGCCTCCGCGGCGATGCGAGCTTCGAGCACGACGACGGCGGCGCCCGCCTGCTTCTGAGCTACGCGATCTGAGCGGCGCTCAGCGCCCGGCCAGGAAGTGGCCCATCAGGCGCACGCGGTCGTCCGCGTGGCCGGGCCAGCGGTCGGGATCGGGATCCCACCACTCCCATTCGTCGTGCTCCGCGTCCGGGACGGGCACCGAGCCCTCGCCCACGGTGGCCAGCCCCACCACCATCGTCATGCTGCTCGGCAGCACCACCAGCGCCTCGACGCTCAGGCTCAGCGGCTCGAGCTTCCATTCCTCCATGAGCTCCCGGGGCAGCGTCTCGGCCGGGCTCTCCCCCAGGTCCACCGCGCCGCCCGCGCCCAGCGCCCAGCGGCCCGCCCAGGTCGACACCCACTCGGCCCGGCGCCCCGCGAGCCAGCGGCCGTCCTCGGTGCGCACCACGCACAGTGCGGTGAGGCTGGCCGAGGCGTCGCCCTCCACCAGGCGCAGCGCCCAGCGCGAGGGCTGAAGCTCCAGGGCCAGCCCGCCCTCGTGCTCGTCGAACGACGCGAGCCTGGTGGCCATGCCGTCGTGGGCGGGCGAGCCGCGCTCGCGCAGCGCGCTCACCGCCTCGTCAGCCAGCCGGTCCAGCTCGCTCGGCGGCTCATAGGGGGCCTCGATCCAGTTCACGTTCACCTGTCCGGGCTCCCAGGGGCCGCGAGCCAGGATGCCGGGACGTGTGCTCACGCGCCCAGCTGCTCGCGCAGGGACCTGAGCTCGTCGCGGACCGCCGCCAGCGCGGACTCGAGCTGCTCCACACGCTCGGTCAGATCGGCGGGACCGGGCTCCTCGGGCGCCGCGGCCGGCTCCGGCACAGGAGCGGGCGGCGCGCCGTCCACGCCGCCGAGAAGCTGCTCGTAGCGCTGCTCGCGCTGGCCCGGCCGGCGCGGCTGGAGCCGGACGAGGCCGCGTTCCTCCAGCCCGCCGAGCAGGGGCTCGAGCTCCCCGTCGCCGAAGCGGTGCAGCCGCTCGGTGCGCGCTCGCAGCTCCCCCGGCGTCTGCGGGCCTCTGAGCATCAGCACCGCGAGCAGGGCCAGCGCGGGGTCCCCCAGGCCGAGGGTCTCCCCCACCAGGTGCCGGTACTTCATGGACCTGCCGCTCGACCAGCTTGCGAGCCGGGTCCAACGCCGCTGCCCGAGCCGTTCGAGCGCCCCGCGGACATCGCTCTCCGAGTAGTCCGCCACCGGGTCGCGGTTGGTGGACTGGTTGCACGCGACGCGGAGGGAGTTGAGTGTGAGCGGGTAGGCGTCGGGGGTTGTCCGCTGCTTCTCGATGAGGCAGCCGAGCACCCGCATCTCCACCGCGTCGGGCTCCACGCGCGAGAGACTAGTCAGACGATCCGGCGCGCCACGAACGACCCGGCGGCCACCATAAGCCCGATACCGCCGACGGCGACCGCCCAGAGCACCAGGTCTCGGAGGTAGGCCTCCCAGATCCCGCGCACCACCAGGCCCACGTCGGCCCCCGACAGGATCCCACCGCCGTGGGCGTTCGAGGCGGCCACCTCCTCGAGGGAGATCACCGCGGCGATCACCACGGCAGCGGCCACCACCAGCGCGAGCCCCACGCGTCCTGCGGCGGCGATGCGGTCGGACGCCAGCACGATGGAGCCGGCCAGAGCCAGCAGGCCGAGCGCCAGCAGGTAGGGCGCCCAGTCGTCGAGATCGTCGGCCGCCCGCAGCACGTCCACAGCCGAGCTCCGCGGCTCGAGGTCCACCAGGCGAATGGTGGTGGACGCCGGCAGCCGCTCGGCAAGGCCGGGCGCGATCCGGTCCAGCTGCGGACGCACGATCTCGAGCGGCCGCCCGAGCTCGAGAACGACCTGCTGTTGCTTGTCGCCGAACGCCAGCCGGGAGCTCTCTATTGCGGCGTCGTGCAGGGCGAGCCGGAAGGCCCGCGTGCGGAGCGCGCGGGCCACGGCGGTCTCCAGCCGGGGCTGCACGGCAAAGGGCCCGGCCACCTGCGAGGCCACCTCGCGCGACACGGCCTGGCGAACGCCGTCGTCGTTCAGGCTCTTCACGGCGTTGTCGGCGAAGGCGTTCTCGTCCACGACCTGCTGGCCGAGGTACAGCGCCACCCCACCGGCCAGGGTCAGCACCGCCCCCGCCAGGGTCAGCACGATGCTGAGGTACCGGCGTGCTACGCCCGAAGTACCTCGCGGGCCGCCCGCTCTCCGGAGCGGACCGCACCGTCCATGTACCCGATCCAATAGGTCGAGGTCTCCGTCCCGGCCCAGTGGACGTTCCCGACGGGCCGCCGCAATGCCGGCCCATACTCGTAGAGGACCCCGGGAGCGGTGTACCCGACGGGGCAGCCTCGCGTCCAGACCTCCTGAGTCCAGTCCTGCTCGAAGTACTTCTTCGGCTTCAGGGCCGCGGCGCCGTAGTAGTCCGCGAAGTTCTTGAGCACCGCGGCGCGGCGAGCGGCGGCGGAGCGGCCGGACCAGAGCCGCGCGTCGTGCCCGCCCACGAACCCGAGCATCACGCCCGGCGTGGCTCCGCGCGGGCTGGAGTCGAAGGTGGTGCGCGCCGGGCCCACGTCAGCCACGGCCTGGCCGGAGAGACCCGCGGCCCGCCAGAAGGCCTTGTCGTACACGGCCTCGGCCTTGATCAGCGTGCCCTGGGGAATGCGCTGGATCAGCTGGGCCCGCTTCGCGGGCAGCTTCGGGTGGAACTCGATCTCGTTGGTGAGCGTGGGCGGGATGGCCACGATCGCCCGGCGAGCGTGCACCACCAGGCCGTCGGCCTCCACGGTCACGCGCCCGTTGTGCTGGCGGATCGACTTCACGGGCACGCCCAGCTCCACCCGCTTCTTGCCGAGGGCCTTGGCCATGCGGAGCGAGATCAGCTGCGTGCCGCCCTCGACCCGGCTCTCCTGCGCGCCGCCGGGGGTGGAGATGAGCCGGATGATCGAGCCCGGGTTCTTCTCGTTGCCCGCGGCGGCGATGTAGAAGAGCACGTAGAGGAGCGACAGGTCGCGCGGCTCCGCGCCCCAGTTCGGCTGCACCGCCGTCTCGAAGACCTTCCTGCCGATCTCGGTCTTGAGGTTGGCCTGGGCCCAGGTCTCGAGCGTCTGCGAGTCGAACTCGGCCGCGCGCGGCGAGCTCCAGGGCGCGTCGACGCCCACCTGCGCGGCCAGCTTGTCAAGCGCCAGCGCGCCGATGAGGTCACCGGTCACGTCCGGGTCGGGCGGAAGCCCGTCGGCCGGGTACAGCGTGCGCACTCCCCTGAGGAACTGGACGTTCTGGCCCTCGTTGTAAGTGGGGAAGATCTTGATCCCGAGCGACTTGATCAAAGCCAGCACGCGGTCCTGGGTCGGACCCACGAAGGCCGCGCCGAGATCGGACACCTCACCGCCACCGATGCTCTTGTTCCATGTGCGGCCGCCCACGCGCTCGCGGGCCTCCATCACGATCACCGACCGTCCCTGGCGCCTCAGCGCCCGGGCGGCGGTGAGTCCGGCGATGCCCGCGCCCACGACCACCACGTCCGCCCGGCGGGTGCGTACGCGGTGCCGGGCGCGCTTGGCCTCGGCCGCCGCGGGCAATCCGGCCACCACGGCGCCCGCTGCGCCGGCGCCGAGAACCTGCCTTCTGGTGACTTGCGACTTCGACACGACGACGCGAGCCTACGTCATCCCGCCGGCACACATCGCTTCCACCTGCCCGAGTGTGAACTGCCCGTGGTCCGTGCCCAGGCCCCGGGCCACCAGGGCGGCGGTGGCGCAGCCCATGCGAGCGGCGTCGCTCCGGTTGCGCCCGAGCGCGGTGGCGCGCAGGAATCCGGCCGAGAAGGCGTCGCCGCAACCGGTGGTGTCCACCACCTCGACCGGGAACGCGGGCACGGCCAGCGCGCCCTCCGCGTCCACCACCAGCGCTCCCTGTGCACCGCGCGTCGCGGCCACGCAACCCACCCCCAGCTCCAGTAGCCGCCGGCATCCGGCCTCCAGGTCCTCGGCTCCGGTGAAGCCCAGGACCTGCTCCTCGTTGGGCAGCAGGTAGTCGAGGCCCGGCAGCGCCGGGGCGATCCAGTCGAGCAGGGCCGGCTCTCCCGGCGCCAGGATGTCGGCCGAGGTGACCACCCTGTGGGCGCGCGCGTGCGCGAGGATCTTGGCGGCCGCCTCGCCGCCCATGAACTCCGGCCCGCCGAGGTGCAGGTGCGTGGCCCGCTCGACCTCGTCCAGCGGAGCGTCGTCGGCGCCGTAGGTCCCGTTGGCTCCGATCACGTGGAAGGCCGGGCGGTCTCCGTTCGGCCTGATCGGAAGCACGCTGGCGGAGGTCTGGACGTCGGTCCGGCGCACCAGCAGCGAGGTGTCCACCCCGTCGCGCTCCAGGAGCGCGAGCAGCATGTCCCCGAGCGCATCGGCGCCCACCGCTCCCGCGGAACGCACCTCGGCGCCGAGCTTGGCCAGGACCAGCGCCGTCCCGCCCGCCGCTCCGGCGGCCGTCATGCGGATCTCGTCCACGAGCTGGCCGCCCTGGCCTTCGGGGATCTCGTCCACGGGGCGCGCGAGCACGTCGAGCACGTGCACTCCCATGGCGATGGCCCTCACGCCCGCGTCTCCCCGTCCGCACTCCGCACGGCGCCGTATCCGCGTTCCATCACTGTGGACATCACGGCCGCGAGATCGTCGTCGCTGAGCGTCCGCGGCGTGCCCAGCGTGGCCGCGCGCCAGTAGACCGTGCAGGCCCACTCCAGCAGGCGCGCCAGGTCCAGCGCGGAGGGCACGTCGGCGCCGTGCACCAGCGCCCCGTGGTTCGCCATCAGGGCAGCGGTCTTGCCCTCCAGCGCCTCCACAACGAGGGCGGCCAGCTCGGGGGTGCCGAAGGTCGCGTAGGGCGCGACCCGGACCGACCCGCCCAGCGCCAGCATCCCGTAGTGCACGCTCGGCAGCTCGTCGATCACGCACGAGAGCGCGGTGGCCACGGGCGAGTGCGTGTGCACCACCGCGCCGCTGCCGAAGCGGTCGTACACGCTCAGGTGCAGGCCGAGCTCGGAGGTGGGCTCGAGCTCGCCTCCCACCAGCGCGCCGTCGAGATCCACCACGCTCACCTGCTCGGCCCGAAGCTCGGCCAGCACCGCGCCGGTGGGCGACACCGCGATCAGGTCGCCGTCGCGGGCGCTCAGGTTCCCGGACGTGCCCAGCACGAGACCCTCGGCCGCCAGCGCCCGGGCTGCGGCGGCCAGCTGCTCTCGTTCGCGGGCCATGGGAACGTCGGACACGCCGGGAGCGTATTCCCCCGCGGCGCCCCCCGGGTACCCTCCGCTGGTGCCGCCCGGATCGCGCGCCGCAGCCGTCATCGCCATCGCGAGCTCGGCCGTGGAGCGGCCATCGTGATCCGCGGCCGGTTCCAGTCGCCCGGGTTCACCGGAGAGGAGCTGCGCGCCGAGGCCGCGGCACGCTCCCGCGCCGGGCTGCAGCGGCGACGCGAGTCGATCCTCGTGAGCGCGCGGCCGATCCTGCACACGGCCGTGGCCGCCGCGCTCGCGTGGGTGGTGGCCACCGAGCTCCTCGGGCACGGCCGCCCCTTCTTCGCCCCGGTGGCGGCGGTGGTCACCCTGGGCCTGAGCCTCGGCCGGCGTGGGCGACGGGCGGTGGAGGTGGCGCTGGGCGTGGCGCTCGGGATCCTCGTGGCCGACCTGCTGGTCTTCGTGATCGGCACGGGCACCTGGCAGATCGCCGTGGTCGTCGCGCTCGCGATGAGCACGGCGCTGCTCCTCGGCGGCGGTCCGCTGGTGGTATCGCAGGCGGCCACCTCGGCCGTGCTCGTGGCCACCCTCCAGCCCCCCGACGGCGGCATCTCCCTGGCTCGATTCCTCGACGCGCTCGCCGGAGGGGCCTCCGCGCTGGTGGTGGCCACGCTCCTGCTTCCGGTGAACCCCGTGGATCTCGTGCGCCGTGCGGTGGAGCCGGTGCTCGACGAGCTCTCCCTGGCCCTCGACATCCTGGCCGACGCCGTGGAGCGGCGCGATCCCGACCTCGCCGAGGAGGCGGTGCTGCACGCCCGCGCGATCGTGCTCGCCCGGCCGCGCGAGGCCCTGGCGGCGGCCCGTGACAGCACGCGGCTCACGCTCCGCCAAGCGCACCACCGGCGTGAGGTGGAGCGCTTCGCCGACATCATCTCGGCGCTCGAGCTGGGGGTGAACAACGTGCGCGTGGTGGCTCGCGGAGGAACGCGCGCCCTGGCGCTCGGGGACTCCATGCCGCCCCAGCTGATCTCGGCGCTGCGGAGTCTCGCGCGGGCCGTCCGGTCACTCGGTGAGGGAGACCGGGACGCGGTGCGCGAGGCGGCGCTCAGCGCGGCCCGCGATGCGAACGCCGTTCTCCAGCAGACCGGGAACATGTCGGCCGTCCACATGGTGGGCCAGCTGCGCTCGATCGCGGTGGACGTGATGCGCGCGGCGGGCGTCGAGCACGCGGACGCGGTGTCGGGCGTGAGGGAGGGAGTCCCCGCCACGGGCGGGTGAGGCGGATATGCCCGAGCTTCCCGAGGTAGAGCGAGCACGCCAGGTGATCGAGCACGGCGCGCTCGGGCGCCGGATCGCGGACGTGGACGATGCCGACACCTGGGTCTGCCGCCCACACGCGCCCGGGGAGATCGCGGCCGCCCTGAGGGGGGCGACACTGAAGCGGGCACACCGGCGCGGCAAGGCGATGTGGGTGGACACCGACCGCGGGCCGGTGCTCGGCGTCCACCTCGGCATGTCGGGCCACATGGTGGTGAACGGGGCCGTCTCGGAGCGCGGCTGGGACCGTTTCACGCTCCGGTTCGAGGACGGTGGCTCGCTGGCGCTCAGGGACAAGCGCAGGCTCGGGCGCGTGGTGCTGGACCCGGACCTCTCTCGCGTGGGGCCGGACGCGGAGGAGATCACACGGGCCGGCTTCGCCGCGCGCGTGGGCCGCGGGCATGCACCGCTGAAGGCGCGGCTGATGAACCAGTCGGTGATCGCGGGCGTGGGCAACCTGCTGGCCGACGAGGTCCTGTGGCGCGCCGGGCTCTCCCCGCTGCGGGAGGCCGGCTCGCTGTCCGCCGAGGAGCTGGACCGGCTGCGGCGCTCGCTGCGCGCGGCCACGCGGCGCGCCGTGAGGCGCGGGGGCGCGCACACCGGGGACCTCATCCCCCACCGCGGCCCGGGTGGGCACTGCCCGCGCTGCGGCACCGCCCTGGTGCGCGACACCGTGGGCGGGCGCACCACGTGGTGGTGCCCCGTGGACCAGCCATAGGCATGGTCCGGTGCTCGCCCGATCGGCGATCGGGCTCCGCTCCTCCCTGGGCGGTTGGCAACTTCACCTACCGGTGGTAGGTTACCGGCGGTAACAATGCCCGAGAGCGCCCTCCAGGTCACGGATTTTGCCCACGGCCGAGTACCCCGCGCGGTGCGCGAGAGGCAGCTGCTCGAGCTGGCCGAGGGCCTATTCGCCGAGCGCGGCTACCTGGGCGCCTCGATGGATGAGCTCTGCCGGCGTGCGGGCGTTACCAAGCCCGTGGTCTACGAGCTGTTCGGAAGCAAGGACGGTCTCTTCCGCGCGTGCCTCGAGGGCTCCGCCGCCCACCTCGCCCGCGTCGTGACCGAGGCCGTGCGCTCCCAGCCCGAGCCGGAGGCCAAGCTGCGCGCCGGCGGGGAGGCGTTCCTCCGCTTCGCGGCCGACCACCGGGTGGCCTGGGAGGTCCTGTTCTCCTCACGCGAGGGCCGCTTCGCGGGCGAGGCGGACGCCATTCGCGAGGGTCAGGCGGCGCTGCTGCGCGAGCTGCTCGCGGAGACGGCGGCCGGCGACATCGACCCCCGCCAGCTGGACGCCTTCGCCCATGCCATCAACGGCGCCTACGAGGCCCTCGGCCACTGGGCGTCGGACCAGCCCGACGTTCCGCTCGAGACGCTCGCCGACTGGCTCGTCTCCCTTCTCGCCCCCGGCCTACGGAGCTTCACATGACCCATCACCGCATCGCCATCATCGGCACCGGATTCTCCGGGGTCGGCATGGCCATCCGGCTGAAGAAGGAGGGCGAGCAGGACTTCGTCCTGCTGGAGCGCGACGGTGAGATCGGCGGCACCTGGAACGTGAACACGTACCCGGGCTGCCGCTGCGACGTGCCCTCGCACCTCTACTCCTTCTCCTTCGCCCCCAACCCCGAATGGTCGAGCACCTTCTCCGGGCAAGCCGAGATCCTCGCCTACCTCCAGGGCTGCGCCGAGCGCTACGGCGTGCTCCCGCACGTGCGCTTCCACACCGAGCTGACCGGGGCGTCCTGGGACGCGGACTCGGGCCTCTGGCGGATCTCCACCAGCCAGGGCGAGATCACCGCCGAGATCCTCATCTCCGGACAGGGCGGGCTGAGCGAGCCGCAGCTGCCGAACGTACCCGGCATCGAGAGCTTCGAAGGGACCATGTTCCACTCAGCGCGCTGGAACCACGAGCACGATCTGACCGGCGAGCGCGTGGGCGTGATCGGCACCGGCGCCTCGGCGATCCAGTTCGTCCCGGAGATCCAGCCCAAGGTCGGGAAGCTCCATTTGTTCCAGCGCACCGCGCCCTGGGTCATGCCCCACCGGGCCCGCCGCCTGAGCGACGGCGAGCGTCGCCTGTACCGCCGCCTGCCGGCATTGCAGCGAGCCATGCGCGCGGGCATCTACTGGGGGCGGGAGGGGTTCGTGGTGCTCTTCCGCCATCCGCGGTTCGGGAAGCGGGTGGAGCGGATCGCGCTGCGGCATCTCAACTCCCAGGTGAAGGACCCGGCGCTGCGCCGCAAGCTGAAGCCGAACTTCGCGATCGGATGCAAGCGGATCCTGCCCAGCAACGAGTGGTACCCCGCGCTCACGAAGCCGAATGTGGAGGTCGTGCAGGGGGCGATCAGCGAGGTGCGCCCCCACTCGGTCGTCACGGACGACGGAATCGAGCGCGAGGTGGACACGATCGTGTTCGGAACGGGCTTTCACGTGACCGACCTCCCCATCGCCCACATGATCCGCGGGCGCGACGGGCGCAGCCTGGCCGAGGTGTGGAACGGAAGTCCCGAGGCCTACCTCGGCTCGACCGTCACGGGCTACCCGAACCTGTTCCTGCTCGTGGGCCCCAACACCGCCCTCGGGCACACCTCGATCATCTTCATGATCGAGTCGCAGATCAACCACGTGGCCACCGCCCTGAAGGCGATGCGGCGCCGCGGCGCCCGCGTTGCCGAGGTGCGCCCGGACGTGCAGCGCTCGTACAACGAGGAGCTGAACCAGATGACGCAGGGCACCGTGTGGGTCACCGGCGGCTGCTCGAGCTACTACATCGACCGCAACGGCCACAACTCCACGCTCTGGCCGACCTTCACCTGGCCCTTCCGGCAGCGGACTCGCCGCTTCGACGAGGCGGAGTACTCGCTGGAGGGCGCACCCCCCGCGACGAGCGAAAACGGCCCGGAAACGCACGAGGCCCCGCCGATCGTGCGGGGCCTCGCCGAGATCTAGATCTTTTCGCGAATTTGACGGGCCGGGTAAGAGCTTTCTACCTGTCGCCACGACTAACGAGGGTCCAAGACCCCCAACGCGGCTCCTAGTGCTGCGAGCCCGGTGGGTTCCGCCAGGCGGAAAAAGTACCACCGCCGATCTGAGTGGTGCACAGGTTTTGCACGGCTAATCCCGCAAAAAGCGAAGTTTTCTTTACAGAGCGACCGGACGCCGGCGCGGCGCTCTTCGAACGGTTTTCGCTAAACTGATCCTTACGTGAGCGTCAGGTTAGCCGAGAACGTCCAGCCCGCCCGCCGCCGCACCTTCGGGGTGCACGCCGAGCACGAGAACTACAAGTGGTGGGCCCTCTCCTGCACCAGCCTGGGAATGCTGATGGCCACGATCAACTCGGGCACCCTGATCATCGCCCTGCCACAGCTCGAGCGCAGCCTCGGAACGTCCCTGCTCCAGCTCGTGTGGGTGATCCTCGCCTACATGATCGCCTCCACCGTGCTGGTGCTCACCGCCGGCCGGCTGTCGGACCTCTTCGGCCGCAAGAAGGCCTACGTGAGCGGCTTCCTGATCTTCTCGCTGGCGTCGCTCGGAGCGGGCTTCGCCGGTGACGGCACCCAGCTCATCCTCTGGCGCATCGTCCAGGGCATGGGCGGCGCCTTCCTCTTCGCCAACGCCGCCGCGCTCGTCACGGACGCCTTCCCCCAGCGCCAGCTCGGGCTGGCCATGGGCACCAACACGATGATCGCCGCCGTGGGACTCGTGCTCGGGCCGGTCCTGGGCGGCGCACTCGTGGAGCTGTCGTGGCACTGGGTCTTCTGGTTCAACGTGCCCCTCGGCCTGGCGGGCGCGGTCTGGGGCTCCCTGGTGCTGCGTGAGCTGTCCAAGCCGGACACCGCGCGCGGGCTCGACCTTCTGGGAACGGCCACCTTCGTGGCCGGGCTGACCGGGCTCGTATTCGGCGTCTCGCGGGGCGGCCTCTCGGGATGGGACGACACGCTGGTGCTCGTGGGCCTCGCCGCCGGCGCCGTTCTGCTGCCCCTCTTCCTGCTCATCGAGAGCCGCGGCCGCGCACCGATGCTCGACCTCTCGATCTTCCGCGACCGCATGTTCGCCGCCGCCAGCGGGGCCGCGTTCATCAACGGCCTCTCGCGATTCGCGCTGATGTTCATCTTCGTCTTCTACTTCCAGGGCGCCCAGGGAGATGACCCGATCACGGCCGGGATCAAGCTCGCGCCGCTGGCCGCCGGGATGCTCGTGGCCTCGCCTCTCGCCGGAATCTGGGCCGACCGCCACGGCTCGCGCGTGCTGGCCGCGCTGGGCATGCTGGTGAGCGCGGCCGGTCTCGCGTTCATGACCACCCTCCAGCCCGGGAGCTCGTACCTCCAGAGCTCGCTCGGCCTGCTCGTAGTGGGGATCGGGTCCGGCATGTTCAACTCGCCCAACACCGCGGCGATGATGGGCGCGGTGCCCGCGCAGCGCCGGGGTATCGCCGCCGGGGCGCGCATGATGCTCCAGAACACCGGCGCCGTGATCTCGATCGCCTTCGTGATGGCGGTGATCACCGCGGCCGTGCCGCAGCGCGTGCTCTTCAAGATCTTCTCCGGCATCTCGAGCGGCCTGTCCCCGGCCCAGCTCGAGCCCTTCATCCACAACATGCACACCGCGCTGGGCGTGCTCGCGATCACCTCCGTGGTGGGCGCGGCGGTTTCGCTCCTCCGGCCCTCGCACAGCGAGTCCAGGGGTGCGGTCACGCCCGTTCTGGAGCGGGCCGCGTGAGCAGCGAGCTGCGCATCGGGCAGGTGGCGGAGCTCACCGGCACCACCCCCCGCACCATCCGTTACTACGAGGAGATCGGCCTCCTGCCGTCCGCCGCCGGCCGCGTCCGCGGCACTCACCGCCTCTACGACGAGGGCGACGTCGAGCGCCTGCGGGAGCTTCTGCGCCTGCGCGACCTGCTCGGGGTCTCGCTCGACGAGCTGCGCGAGCTGGCCGCCGCCGAGAGCGCCCGGTCCGCGCTGCGCCAGGAGTGGTACTCCGGCGTGGACGATCCCGCGCGCCGGCGCGAGATCCTCGAGGAGGGCCTCGGGCTGATCAAGCGCCAGCTCGAGCTGATCCGGCGCCGACGCAACGAGCTTGACCGGCTGGAGGAAGAGCTCCTGGCACGCCGGCGGCGGCTGCGCACGCGCCTGCGCGAGCCCTCGCCACAAGAAGCCTAGGTGTAGTTCCTAATGGCCTTTGTCAGTCGTGAGGCGGGTGGTCGCTTTCCGATGGAGCCGTGTGGTCGTCGGTAGTTGTAGCGCTCGAGGAAGACCGGCAACTGTTGCTCGCGTTCTGGTGAGCTGCCGTAGATGCGCGTGT